>NZ_VIDQ01000042.1 GCF_009760915.1 Azohydromonas aeria | reverse complement strand
GGACCAGCGGCCCGGAGGTGCAGGCCAAGTACGGCATGCGGCTGGACACGAACTACTACTTCTGGCCCCCGGGCTGGGTTGGCGACGTGCCGGGCGTCTTCACCGGCTCGGCCATGCCCATGCGCTTCGCGCGCCTGGACGGCAGCCTGCTGGACGTGTACCAGGCGGCCACGCAGATGACCGACGAGTCCGGGCAGAGCTATCCCTACACCGTGGACACGCTGCTGGATCGCGCCGTCGGGCCCGAGGGCTACTACGGCGCCTACGTCGTCAACGCGCACACCGACGAGGCCATCATCACGGAGTCCGAGACGGTGGTGGCCTCGGCCCAGGCGCGCGGGGTGCCGGTGGTCTCGGCCAAGCAGCTGCTGACCTGGCTGGACGCGCGCAACGACTCCGCCTTCACGAACCTCGCCTGGAGCGGCAGCACGCTGAGCTTTGGCATCACGCGCGCCGCGGCGGCCAACGGGCTGCAGGCGATGCTGCCGCGCCGGGCCGCCGGCGGCGCCGTGCTGGGCAGCATCAGGCGCGCGGGCACGCCCGTGCCCTTCACGCTGCAGGTCGTCAAGGGCGTGGAGTACGCCTTCTTCGCCGCCGACGGCGGCAGCTACGCCGCAAGCTACGGCAGCGACAGCAGCGGCCCCGGCGTGAGCTCGACGCAGCCGGCTGCGGGTGCGGCCGGCGTGAGCAGCTTCACCACCGTGAAGGCCGGCTTCACCGAGCTGCTCGACGCGGCCAGCATCAATGCCAGCACCTTCGAGCTGCGCAACGCTGCCAGCGGCGCGCTGGTGGCCGCCAGCGTGGACTACGACCCGGCCACGGGCGTGGCCACGCTCACGCCCGGGGCGGCGCTCGCCAGCTCCACCACCTACAGCGCCACGCTGCGCGGCGGGGCGGCCGAGCCGCGCATCAAGGACGCCGCGGGCAACGCGCTGGCCGCGAGCGTGACGTGGAACTTCACCACCGTGACGGGCGCGGCCGCGACCGCGTGCCCGTGCGGCGCGTGGAGCAGCACCAGCACGGCGGTGCCGGCCACGGCGTCGGTGGCCGACCCCGGGGCGGTGGAGCTGGGGGTGAAGTTCCGCGTGGACGTGGCGGGCTTGGTCACGGGGGTGCGCTTCTACAAGGGAGTAGGCAACACCGGCACGCACGTGGGCAACCTCTGGAGCAGCGACGGCACCCGGCTGGCCACGGCGACCTTCGTCAACGAGAGCGCCAGCGGCTGGCAGCAGGTGCAGTTCAACCCACCGGTGGCCGTTGCCGCCAACACGGTGTACGTGGCCAGCTACCACGCGCCCAACGGGCGCTATGCCGCGGACTACGACTTCTTTGCCAGCACCGGGGTGAACAACGCGCCGGTGCGGCTGCTGCGCAGCGGCGACAGCGGGGGCAACGGGGTGTATGCCTACGGCAGCACATCGAGCTTCCCGTCGCAGAGCTACCGCGCCAGCAACTACTGGGTGGACGTGCTGTTCATGCCCGACGGCGGGGGCAGCGGCGGGGGCGGCGACACCACGCCGCCGACCGTCACGGGCACAAGCCCGGCCGCGGGCGCCACGGGCGTGGCGGCCACGGCGGGCGTGACGGCGACCTTCAGCGAGGCGATGGATGCGGCCAGCGTCGGTGCCGGCAGCTTCGAGCTGCGCGCCAGCGGCTCGCCCACGGCGGTGAGCGCCACGGTGAGCTATGACGCGGCCAGCCGCACGGCCACGCTCACGCCGGCCGCGGCCCTGGCCGGCTCCACCGGCTACACCGCCACCGTGCGGGGCGGCACGACGGAGCCGCGCGTGAAGGACGCGGCCGGCAACGCGCTGGCCAGCAGCATGAGCTGGAGCTTCACCACCGCGGCGGCGTCCCCGGGCGGCGGGGGCTGCGCCAGCCCGGCCAACGCCGTGGTGGCGGAGAACTGCCTGCCGGGCAACCCGGCCTCGGAGTGGGACGTCTCCGGCGCGGGCGATGCGTCGATCCAGGGCTATGCCACGCAGATGAGCGTCAACCGCGGCTCGACGGTGTTCTTCAAGGTCAGGACCACGGCAGCAGCCTACCGGCTCGACATCTACCGGCTGGGCTGGTACGGGGGCCAGGGCGCGCGCAAGGTGGCCACGGTGCAGCCCAGCGCGGAGCTGCCGCAGAACCAGCCCGGCTGCCTCACGCAAGCGGCCACGGGGCTGGTGGACTGCGGCAACTGGGCCGTCTCGGCGTCCTGGGCGGTGCCGGCCACGGCGACCTCGGGCATCTACATCGCGCGCCTGGTGCGCAGCGACACCGGAGGGGCGAGCCACATCGTCTTCGTCGTGCGCGACGACGCCGGCAGCTCGGCGCTGCTGTTCCAGACCTCCGACACGACGTGGCAGGCCTACAACGACTACGGCGGCAACAGCCTCTACAGCGGCGGGCCCGGCACGAGCCCGAGCCGGGCCTACAAGGTCAGCTACAACCGCCCGTTCAACACGCGCGCGGTGGACGGCGGGCAGGACTGGCTCTTCCATGCCGAGTACCCGATGGTGCGCTGGCTGGAGGCCAACGGCTATGACGTGAGCTACATCAGCGGCATCGACACCGACCGCTCGGGCAGCCTGCTGCTCAACCACCGCGCGTTCGTGTCGGTGGGGCACGACGAGTACTGGTCGGCGCAGCAGCGCGCCAACGTCGAGGCCGCGCGCAATGCCGGGGTGCACCTGGCGTTCTTCAGCGGCAACGAGGTGTTCTGGAAGACGCGCTGGGAGGCGAGCATCGACGGCAGCAACACGGCGTACCGCACGCTGGTGAGCTACAAGGACACGCACGCCAACGCGCGCATCGACCCCACGGGCATCTGGACGGGCACGTGGCGCGACCCGCGCTTCTCGCCGCCGGCCGACGGCGGGCGGCCCGAGAACGCGCTCACGGGCACGGCGTTCATGAACAACTGGACCGGGCGCTCCTACGCCATCACGGTGCCGCAGGCCGAAGGGCAGCTGCGCTTCTGGCGCCACACCAGCGTGGCCACGCTGGGCGCGGGGCAAAGCGCCACGCTGCCCACCGGGGTGCTGGGCTACGAGTGGGACTCGGACCTGGACAACGGCGCGCGCCCGCCGGGGCTGATGCGGCTGTCGCAGACGAGCGTGACCTCCAACGGCATGCTGCTGGACCACGGCTCGAGCTACGGCACGGGCACCGTCACGCACTACCTGACGCTGTACCGGCACGCCAGCGGGGCGCTGGTGTTCGGCGCGGGCACGATCCAGTGGTCCTGGGGGCTGGATGCGGTGCACGACAACGGCGCGGGCGTGCCCGTGGATGCGCGCATGCAGCAGGCCACGGTGAACCTGTTCGCCGACATGGGGGTGCAGCCGGCGACGCTGCAGTCGCCGCTGGTGGCGGCCAGCGCCTCCAGCGACACGGCGGCGGCCACGGCCAGCATCACGGCGCCGGCAGCCGGCACCAGCGTGGCCGCGGGCAGCACCGTGACGGTGTCGGGCACGGCGGTGGATGCCGGCGGCGGGGTGGTGGCGGCGGTGGAGGTGTCCACCGACGGCGGCGCGACGTGGCGCGCGGCCAGCGGGCGCGGCAGCTGGAGCTACAGCTGGACGCTGCCGGCCAGCACCACGGGCACGGCCACGATCCTGGCGCGCGCGGTGGATGACAGCGGCAACCTGCAGGGCACGCCCGCGAGCCGCAGCTTCACGGTCGGGGCGGCTTCGTGCCCGTGCACCGCCTTCCCGGCCTCGGCCGTCCCGACGGTGCTGGCCGACAACGACACGGTCGTGACCAACCTGGGCGTGAAGTTCCGCACCACGCAAGCCGGGTTCATCACGGCGATCCGCTTCTACAAGAGCGCGGGCAACACCGGCACGCATGTGGGCGCGATCTGGTCGGCCAGCGGAGCGCTGCTGGGCAGCACCACCTTCGTCAACGAGACGGCCACGGGCTGGCAGCAGCAGAGCTTTGCCACGCCCATCCCCGTGGCGGCCAACACGGTGTACGTGGCCTCGTACCGCGCGCCCAATGGCCGCTACTCCAGCGACAGCGGGTACTTCAGCACCAGCGCGGTGACGCGCGGGCCGATCCGGCTGCTGCAGAACGGGGAGAGCGGCGGCAACGGCGTCTATGCCTACGGCGGCACGGAGGTGCAGTTCCCGAACGCGTCGTACCAGGCGACGAACTACTGGGTGGACATCGTGTTCGAGCCGTCGCCCTGAGCCGCGGCGCGACGGTCCCGGCCGTCGTTCGAGGCCGTGCCCTTCGCGGGGCACGGCCTTTGCGCTTCATGGGGCCGCCGCATGCCGCGGCGGTTCGCGCTCAGCGCCGCCCGTCGCGCCGGTCGGCCCAGTTCGGGATGCCGTCGCCGTCGCGGTCGTGGCGCAGGTTGTTGTAGCGGTCGTGGCGGTTGGGAATGCCGTCGCCGTCGCGGTCCCAGGCCGGGTTGTAGAGGCGGTCGCGGCGGTTCGGGATGCCGTCGCCGTCCGCGTCCCAGCGCGAGGCACGGTGGTAGCCGCGGGGGCGGCTGTAGGGCGAGGGCTGCACGTAGTAGTAGCCGGGCGCGGGCCGCACGTAGACCGGCGCGGGCTGCACGTAGACGGGTGCCGGCGCATACACCGGCGCGGGCTGCGTGTACACCGGCACGCCCACCGGGGTGCCGATGGTGACGGACCACTGCACGTCGCTCCCGCCATGCGCCTGCGCCATGCCGGCGCCCAGCACGCCCGCCAGGGCCAGTGCCGCGACGACGATGCTTCTGCTGCTCATGAATCCACTCCTCGTTGGCTGCCGGCCAGCATGTCCCCGGCCGTGCTGGGAGTTCAAACGCCGCGTGCGCGGCGCCGGTTCACCGCCGCCATGTAAAGCCCAGGTAAAGCCAGCTGAAACCGGACGTTCGCCGCGGCGCGCACGATTGCGCGAATCCTTGACCCGGTTCCTTCTTGGGCCCGGCGCCGGCTGGCGACAATCGGCCCATGACACCGCCCGCCCCCGCGCGCCTGGCCGCGCTGCTCGAATCCCTGGAAGCCGGCCTGCTGGAGCGCCAGACCGCCGTTCGCTTGACCCTGCTGGCCGCGCTCTCCGGCGAGCATGTCCTGCTGATCGGCCCGCCCGGCACCGCCAAGAGCGAGCTGGCGCGGCGCCTGCACCGCGCCTTCGACGGCGCGCGCTACTTCGAGCGGCTGCTCACGCGCTTCTCGACGCCGGAAGAGCTGTTCGGCCCGCTGTCGCTCAAGGCGCTGGAGGACGACCGCTACGAGCGCCTGACCGACGGCTTCCTGCCCACCGCCGGCATCGCCTTCCTCGACGAGGTGTTCAAGGCCAACTCGGCCATCCTCAACGCGCTGCTGACGCTGCTCAACGAGCGCGAGTTCGACAACGGCAGCGGCCGTGAGCGCACGCCGCTGGTCAGCGTCGTGGGCGCCAGCAACGAGGTGCCCGGCGACGAGGCGCTGCAGGCGTTCTTCGACCGTTTCATCTTGCGTATCCCGGTGCTGCCGGTCAGTGACGACGCCTTCACGGCGCTGCTGCAACTGCGACCGCAGGCGCTCGCCGTCGAGCAGCCGCTGTCGGCCGACGAGCGCGGGGCGGCGCTGCAGGCCGCGGCGCACGTCGCGCTTGGCGAAGAGTCGCTGGCCGCCTTCCGGTCCCTGCGCGCCTGGCTGCGGGCGCAGTCGCTGCCGATGTCCGACCGCCGCTGGCGCCAGTGGCTGCAGCTGCTGCGCGTGTCCGCCGCCACCGAGGGCCGCGCCGAGGTCGATGCGCTGGACCTGTGGACCGCTCCGTTCGTGGCCGGCGCCGGCCCCGAGGACGTGCCACGGCTGCAGGCCTGGTTCGAGCGCGACCTGCTGGGCGCCGTGCCGCAGGACGCACCCTGGCTCACGCGCGCGGTGGAGGCCTTCGAGAAGCAGCTGGAGATCGAGCAGTCCGCGCCCGACGACCCGGACGCCGCCAATGCCGCGGGCAAGCTGGCGCTGGCGCGCTCGATCAGCGGCAGCGAGGACGGCGCGCGCATGCTGCGCATCGTCTCGGACACGCTCGAAGACAAGCTGCGCCGCCGCTACAGCCCGGTCCATGTCGAGGCGCGCGTGGCGCAGGTGGACGAGATCCTGGCGCAGGCCCGGGCGCAGCACGCCGCCGCGGCGCAGGCCCGCTCCGCGCTGGCGCAGCGGCTGCAGGGCCGGCTGTGGCTGCCGCCGGAGCTGGCGCAGCGCCTGCTGGACGCGCACGGCCACACCTGCGCGGTGCTGGCCGACCTGGTCGAGCGCCTGGCGCGCACGCGCGACGCTTTCGGCGCGCTGCCGCTGGATGCGCAGCTCGACGCCGCCGCGCCCACGCCGGTGCTGGTGGAAACCGCATCGGCCTGAGCCGCGCATGGACGCCGCCGCGATCGACCGCCCCTACGACCGGCTGGAGCCGCTGCCGCGCGCGCTGTGGCTGCCGGCGCTGATCACCAGCGCCGGCGAGCGCGGGCAGCGCCTGGCCGACGCCCGGACCTGGCTGGACAGCCTGGGCGCCGGCGCGCTGCCGCCGGCAGCTGCCGACTTCGGCGACGCCGCGGCCACCGCGCCGCTGCGCCAGGCCGTGGGCGAGCTGGGGCTGGCGGCGCTGTCGCGCGGCGTGCCGGCGCTGGCCGAGCAGGTGTTGCGCACGTTGCTGTGGCACCTGGACCGCATCGTCGATCACCAGCCGCGGCTGTCCCGGGGTGAAGCCATCGCGCGCGCCGCCGCCGACTTCCGCGCCGAATGGCAGCTGCAAGGCGCCGGGCTGGAGGAGCAGCTGGCGCTGCTGCGCAGCCTGGGCGACCTGGGCCAGATGCGCTGGGACGAGCTGCACGGGCAGCTGCACTCGCGCTCCTGGCAAGCCGCGCGCAAGGCGAGCGAGTGGCTGCAGCAGCTGCCGGCGCTGGTGGCGCTGATCCAGCGCCTGGGCCGCACCGAGCGCAGTGGCGGCACGCCCGCGCCGCAGTCGGTGGAGAGTGCGTGCGCCGCGCCGCCGCAGGGCTTGCGCGCCGTCGAGACCCGCCTGCCCGACGCGCCGGGCGAGATCGTCGGCGTGCGCTTCTCGTCGCGCCCCGAGCGCATGCTCGCCGGCGAGGCGGTGATGCTCACGCACCCGGTGCTGAAGAAGCTCTGGCGCGCGCGCCATGCCGAAGCGCGGCTGCTGAGCTGGGAGACGCAGGCCGTGCTTACCGACTGGCGGCCGGACCCGCACGCGCCGCCGCGCCGGCGCAGCGCCGAGGCGGAGCCCGAGGCGCTGCAGCGCGGGCCGATCATCCTGTGCCTGGACACCTCCGGCTCCATGCGTGGCGCCCCGGAGAACATCGCCAAGGCCGTGGCGATTGCCGCGCTGCGCGCCGCGCACGAGCAGCGCCGCGGCTGCAAGCTCATCGCCTTCGGCGGGCCCGGCGAGGTGCTGGAGCGCGACCTGGGCGGCGACGCCGCAGGCCTGCGCGCGCTGCTGGAGCTCATGGGCCAGAGCTTCGACGGCGGCACCGACATCCAGACCCCCATCGAGCGCGCCATCGAGCGCGTGCACGAGGCGCGCTGGCAGCAGGCCGACGTGCTGCTGGTCAGCGACGGCGAGTTCGGCTGCGTGCCGCACACGCTGCGCCGGCTGGAGGAGGCGCAGTCGCGCTTCGGGCTGCGCGTGCAGGGCGTGCTGGTGGGCGATCGCGAGACCATGGGGCTGCTGGAGGTCTGCGACGACATCCACTGGGTGCGCGACTGGCGCCGCTACGCCGACGCGGCCGAGGGCGGCGACGGCCGCGGCTTCTCGCCCGTGCACAGCAAGAGCCTGACGGCGCTGTACTTCCCCAACGCCCTGTCGCCGCGCGCCGCGCGGCACGGCACTTCCTCCGGAAAGAACGAATGAGCTTTGCCACCGACGCCCTGGCCCGGGTCCAGGCCCTGGCCGACTTCGGGCCGCTGCCGCGCGTGCGCGCGCTGCACCTGCCGCCGCTGCCGGCCGCCGACGCGATGCGCGGCGAGTTCGCGGCGCTGGAGCTGGAGGACGGGTCGCTGGGCCTGTCCTACGTGCTGCTGGGCGACACCTGGGCCGGGCTGCGCCGCCACGCGCAGCGGCACGACCTGGCCGGCGCGGACGCGCTGGCGCTGGCGCGCGGCTGCGCCGGCGGCGACCCCGTCGAGCGCACGCTGGGCTTTGCCGCGCTCAATGCGCTGACACGCCGGCTCTTCGACCAGGCCGGCTTCGTGCCGCCGGCCAGTGCCGACTCGCTGGGCGCGCTCGACCCGCAGCCGGGCGAGACGGTGGGCATGGTCGGCTACTTCACGCCGCTGATCCCGCGCATCGTGGCGCGCGGCGCGCGCGTGCTGGTGGTCGAGCTGCGCGCGGACCTGGCCGGCGAGCGCGACGGCGTGCGCGTGACGCTGGATGCGGCCGAGCTCGCCGGCTGCGCCAAGGTGCTGGCCACCGGCACGCTGCTGCTCAACGACACGCTGGACGCGACACTGGCGCACTGCCGCGGTGCACGGGCGCTGGCGCTGGTCGGGCCCAGCGTCGGCTGCCCGCCCGACCCGCTGTTCGCGCGCGGCATCACGCTGCTGGGCGGCAGCTGGGTCACGGACGGCCCGGGCTACCTGCGCGCGCTGGCCGCAGGCGAGTCCACGCAGGACCTGGCCCGCAAGTTCTCGCTGGCGCCGCGCGACTATCCCGGCTGGGAGGCGCTGCTGGAGCGGGCCGCGGTGCGGCGCGCCTGAATCGGGCCGGGTGCCGGCGCCTTCAGCCCTGGCCGGCGCCGCCGCGACCCGGGCGCCAGTGCCGCAGCGGACGCGGCGCGTGCGCGATCAGCCCGGACACGCCCAGCACCAGCCAGAACAGCAGCGGCGCCGCCGCCGGGCGCAACGCCATGCAGCCCACCGCCGCCAGCTTGAGCAGCACCACCAGGCCGGCGAGTTCCCCCAGCCGGATGCGCGTGTCGGCCAACTCGGCCACGAACAGCGCCAGCCCGCTGGCCAGCGTCAGCAGCGCGCCGTCACGCACGGACAGCGGGGCGCCCAGCAGCGCCGCGCCCAGCAGCACCAGGCCGGCCAGGTGCGCGCAGCGCAGCACGATGGCGATCCAGCGCCGCCAGGCGGGAGGTTTCGATGCAGCCGCGGAACGTGTCATGGGGCGGCATTGTCGCGTCGCGGCTCGCGGTCCCTGCCCGGCGCGCGGCCGTGTTTGACCATCACGAAACCTTCGGCAAATTGCTGTTGTTATGCTTCGTGCCGCGTGGGTCCACCGAAAAGTGGTTGCACCGGCGCGTCAGGCAGGAACCTTATTCCAGGGTGCCGTCCACTTCTCGCCGGTCATGCGAATGCCGTTTGCTCCTGCCGGGAGCAAAAGGGCGCGCCAGCGCCGTGAGTCAAGAAAAACAACAGAGCGCCTCTTGATTCCCGCGGGGTCGGACAAAACCATCGGGAACCTGGGGCAGGTAGTCATTGTTCTGGGTGATTGAAAATATGGCAGCAGTTGAGCACACCGGTTGGGTCAAGCCGCAAAGGGCGCCCACGTACGAGGAAATCCTGGCGCGCATCGACGAATTGCGTACCGAGCTGACGGCACTGGAACAACAGGCCGCCGACATGCGCGAAGCGTCGCGGCTGGAGGCGCTGGTCAAGATTCGAAACATCATGCGGGCGCAGCAGCTGACGGTCGAAGACATCCTGCCCGAGCGCTCCGAACGCACCGGCCGCCACTGAAACCGCGGCCGCACCTTCCGCCTCCCGAAGCCCGCCTTGCGCGGGCTTTTTCATTTGCAAACGTCATAAGCGGCACCGGCTTGTGCATAAACCCTGCAGTTACCGGGAGCACTTCCATGAAATACCTGCCTGCCGTTCACGTCCTGACACGCCGCCAGGCCCTCGCACTGCCGGCGCTGGCAGTGGGGACCTGCGCATGGGCCCAGGGCACCGGGCAGTTGCCAAGCGGGCACTGGGTCGGCACCTGGAGCACCGGGATGCAGCCGCCGCGCTACCCGCCCGTGGCGCAGGGCTTTCCCGGGCGGACGCTGCGCCAGATCGTGTTCACCAGCATCGGCGGCCAACGGGTCAGGGTGCGCTTTTCCAATGCCTTCGGCACCGCGCCCGTGAACATTGGCGCGGCGCGCATCGCGCTGCAGGGCAGCGGGGCGGCCATCGTGCCCGGATCGGACCGCGCGCTGACCTTCGACGGCAAAAGCGGCGTGGCGATGGCGCCCGGCGCCAGCGTATTGAGCGATGCGGTGGACTTCGAAGTCCCGGCAAGGCGCTCTCTGGCCGTGAGTATTTTCTTTCCCGGCTTCACCGGCGCGCCCACGCTGCGGTTTCGCTCGCGCCAGACCAATTACGTCTCGCCGCCCGGCAATTTCACGGCAGCCGCCAGCCTGCCGGTGGAATCCACGGGCTTTTGCGTCATGCAGGGCGGCAAGCAGGTATGCAGCTCGCCGTGGTATTTCCTGGACGGGGTCGAGGTGCTGGCGCCGGCCGAGGTATCGGCCATCGTGGCGCTGGGAGACTCCATCACCGGCGGCGCCGGCACCCGTGACAACGCCAACCAGCGCTGGACGGACGTGCTGGCGCGGCGCCTGCAGAACGAGGGCCTGGTGCGCGGGGTGCTCAACCAGGGCATCGACGGCAACACGCTGTGGACCACGTACCTGAGCCAGAACGCCCAAGCCCGCTTCCAGCGCGACGTGCTGGACGCGGCCGGCGTGAAGTACGTGATCGTGCTGCTGGGCATCAACGACCTGCGCACCGGCGTCGTGGCCGAGCGCGTGATCGCCGCGCTGCAGCAGCTCGCCGTCCGGGCGCATGCGCGCGGCCTGCGTGCCTACGGCGGCACCCTGCTGCCCAACGCCAATGCCGCCGACTCGGTCGAGGCCGCGCGCCAGGCCGTGAACCGCTGGATCCGCGGCAGCGGCGCCTTCGACGCCGTCATCGACTTCGACGCCGCGCTGCGCGACCCGGCGTGGCCGCGCCGCCTGCGCCCGGCCTACGACAGCGGCGACACGCTACACCCCAGCCCCGCCGGCCACGAGGCGCTGGCCAACGCCATCGACCTGGAGCTGTTCAGGTCCTGACCACGGGCCGCCAGGCGCCGGTGCCGCCTTCAGCCCGGCGTGCGCGCCGCCTGCGCCAGCTCGCGCGCCAGCGCGCGGTGGCGCTCCAGGTGCACGGGCAGGTCGAGCGTGGCCAGGTGGCCCTCGCTCACCACCACGCGGCCATTGACGACCACGGTGGAGGCGCTCGCGGGCGCGCAAAACACCAGCGCGGCCACCGGGTCCTCGCCCGCGCCGGCGTGGGCCACGCCGCGCACGTCGAAGGCCGCGAAGTCGGCGGACATGCCCGGGGCCAGCGCGCCGATGTCGTCGCGGCCCAGCACCTGCGCGCCGCCCAGGGTGGCGATCTCCAGCGCCTCGCGCGCGCCCATGGCCGCCGGCCCGTGGCCCACGCGCTGCAGCAGCAGCGCCTGGCGCGCCTCGCCCAGCAGGTGCGCGCCGTCGTTGGAGGCGCTGCCGTCCACGCCCAGGCCCACCTTCACGCCCGCGTCGCGCATGCGCCGCACCGGCGCGATGCCCGAGGCCAGGCGCATGTTCGAGCAGGGGCAGTGCGCCACGCCGGTGCCGGTGCGCGCGAACAGCGCGATGCCGGCCTCGTCGAGCTTGACGCAGTGCGCATGCCACACGTCGCGGCCGGTCCAGCCCAGGTCCTGCGCGTACTGCGCCGGCGTCATGCCGAACTTCTCGTGCGAGTAGGCGACGTCGTTGTCGTTCTCGGCCAGGTGCGTGTGCAGCGACACGCCGTGGGCACGCGCCAGCAGCGCCGACTCGCGCATGAGCTCGCGCGACACCGAGAAGGGCGAGCAGGGCGCGACCGCGATGCGCAGCATCGAGTGGCGCGAGGCGTCGTGCCAGGTCTCGATCAGCCGCAGGGTGTCGCGCAGGATGTCGGCTTCCTTCTCGACCACGGCGTCCGGCGGCAGCCCGCCCTGGCTGCGGCCCACGCTCATGCTGCCGCGTGCGGCGTGGAAGCGCATGCCGATCTGCCGCGCGGCCTCGATCGAGTCGTCGAGCCGGCTGCCGTTGGGATAGATGTAGAGATGATCGCTGCTGGTGGTGCAGCCCGACAGCAGCAGCTCGGCCATGGCGGTGAGCGTGGAGACGCGGATCATCTCCGGCGTGAGGCCGGCCCACACCGGGTACAGCGTCGTGAGCCAGCCGAAGAGCTCGGCGTCCTGCGCGCCGGGCAGCGCGCGCGTGAGGCTCTGGTACATGTGGTGGTGGGTGTTGACCAGGCCCGGCGTGACCACGTGGCCGCGCATGTCAAGCACCCGCGCCCGGCCGGCAGCGATGGCCTCGACAGCCTCGGCGGGCAGCTCGGCGCTGGCACCGACCCACTGCACCACGGCGCCGCGCGCCACCAGCGCGCCGTCGCGGATCTCGCGGCGCGCGGCGTCCATGGTCACCAGCACGTCGCAGTGGCGCAGCACGAGCAGGGCGTTGGAATCGGACATGGGCAGAAGTCTCCGGGCAGGAACGGCGGGAATGGCAGGAATGGCGGGAAGGCCGGGAAACGCCGGGAATGCAGGAAAGATGCCGGCGATCGGCGGCCGCCACTGTAAGGCGCCGCGCGCGCCGGTCGCCGGGCTCAGGCGGCCGCGGCGTGCAGCGCCTGCACCGTTTCCTCGCGCTCGGCAGCGCTGGGCCGCGACAGCAGGAAGCCGCTCCAGCCCAGCTGTGCGGCGCCGCCGCCCTCGTCGCCGCCCAGCCGCGCGGCCGTCACGGCCTGCGCGCGCAGCCGCAGGCGCACTTCCCATTCCAGGCTGACGCCGGCCATCAGCGTCAGCAACTCGCGCAGCGCCAGCGCGCCCGGCTGCCCGGGCAGGAAGCGCCGCTGCTGCTCCCGGCCGAGCGGGCCCAGCACCACGCGCAGGCGCAGGTCGCGCTGCCACACGCGCTCGCCCAGCACCGTGTCGGCGCCCAGCGTGGCGTGGACCGTGCCCAGGCTGCAGAAGTTGTCCGGTGCCAGCGCGCACCAGCGGCCGACGAACTGTTCAACCTGCACCGGCACGCCCAGGTAGTCGGCCAGCAGCGCCTGCAGCTGCCCGGCATCGGTGCAGCGGCGCTGCAGCGTGCCGGCGTGGTGGGCGAGCGCGTCGTCGGCAACCCCGCCTTCGGCCGCGCGCAGCCGTTCGCGCAGCGCGGGCTGTCCCAGGCCGGCCAGGCTCAGCGCCGCGCACAGGCCCGGATCGGGCTCGCCCAGCCCGGCCTGCAGCGGGAGCCGGTGCTTGCGCCACGCGGCATGGAACAGCGTGACGGCGCGGTGCTGGAAGATGTCCAGGAAAGCGCGCGCGGCGCCGTCGCGTTGCCGGGCCTCGTGCCCGGCCAGGGTTTCGCTGTAGGCCAGCGGCAGCGCGCCGCCGGTGCCCAGCAGCCCCATGAAGGCCGGCGTGAGTTCAATGCGGCGCCATGTGGCCGGATCGGGCATGGCAGGGGCACCGACTTCCCGGGTGGTGTCGCCGGCAGGCGTGGCGGCATCGGCCCGCGCGTCGGATTCCAGCGCCAGGGCGGCGATCTCGCTGGCCGGAAAGGCCAGCGACAGCGTGTTGCGGAACTGCAGCGCCGGCCGCTGCGGGACGGCGCTGCCGCCCAGCCAGCGCTCGAGCAGGCACACGGCCTGGTGGAACTCGAAGCGCTGCGGTTGCTGCAGCAACCGCGCGATGGGCGCGGCGTCCACCGCGGCCGGGGCCGCCGGCCCGGAAGGTCCGACGGGCCGCGCCGTCATGCCAGCACGCCGTGGCCGCTGCGGCGTGCGCCGGCAAAGAGGACATCGCCGGTGTGCGCGGACACCAGCACCAGCCGCGTGAAGGTGTTGAGCCTGGCCTGCAGCGCGAAGCTGCGCTCCAGCACCTGTGCGAACAGGCGCAGGCCGCTGCCCACGAAGTGCTGCTCGTCCACGACCAGGCGGATGCCCGTCCCGCACACCAGGGTGGCAAAGGGGTTGCCGGCCACGCAGTCCCGCACCGTGCGGTATTCAACCTGCAGCAGTCCCTGCACCAGGCGCTCGGCCTGGGCGCTGCCGGACGGGGCGTGCAGGCGCAGCAGCTCCTTGAGCCCGTCGATGCCGGCACCGGCGAGCGAGAGGTGGCCCAGCGACAGCCGCGACAGCAGCCGCCGCAAGCCTTCCTGCGCCAGCTCCAGGCGCTGCGGCGGCGTGGGCTTGCGCAGCAGGCGGATCGCTTCCCACGGATTCGTGTCGCTGCCTTCGCCAGCCAGCCGCAGGTCTCCGCCGGGATGGCCGATGCGCAACCGGCTGGGCAGTTCGCGCTGGGTGGCGCGCAGCTCGATGGACAGCGTGTCGGTGCCGGGTGCCGCCGGGTCGAAACCCGGGTCCGCCAGCCCGATCTCCGTTTCGTAGCCCGGGCTGACGCGCGCCACCGCTTCGTTGCGCTGCGCGTGCCAGTACGGTGCCCGGCCGCCGTCGCCGCGCAGCAGCGCCTCGTGCCGCAGCGCGTGCAGCGGCGCCACCGGCTGCACCTGCGTGCCCAGCGGCGTCTGGCGCACGCGTGTCACGCGGTCGATCGAATACACCTCGTGGGCCGCCGCGGCCTGCTCGTCGGCCAGCACCGGGTACGTCGTCGAGCGGTGGCTGATGCGCACAGGCACGGCATGGCGGCGGAACAGGTTGATGGCCGGCACGCATTGGGTGAGGAAGTTGGCGGCCGTGACCAGGCTGAGCAGCCGGGCGGCATCGTGGCCGCCGCGCGGGGCGGCCAGCACGAAATGCAGCGCCAGCCGGCGCTCCTGCGCGTGGCGTGCGGCCTGCGGCAGCGGCAGGTCGATGAAGTTGAACTTCTCCGCGAAGGCGAAGTACTCGCCCAGCAGCCGGCCGGCGGGATGCGCGCGGGCCTCGGGATCGATGAGCGCCTCGCCCTCCTCCAGCCCGACCTGGCGTGGGCAAGCCCCGGCTTCGGCCCGCCACGGTCCCGGCGCCCCGGTCTGCACCAGCGTCGCGGCGACGTGGCCGCACAGCGTCTCGCGCAGCAGCGTCACCAGCGAGGGGTCGCCGTCCAGGAACAGCCGGATGTGGTCCGTGCCCAGCGCCTGCCATGACGGCACCGCGGCACCCAGCTCCAGTTGCAGCGAGAGCTGCGCTGTGGCGCGCTGCGGCAGCGCCGTGCCCGGCGGCGCGGACACGCCGGCGCGGTAAGCCGCCGACACCACGCGCACGGGCAGCAGCTGTGCCGGCGCCGTGGTCGTGAAGCGGCAGGCGACGCGGCGTACCGGTCGCGCCTCGAGTACCGTGCCGCGAGGCAGCGCCGTGGCGCCGGGCAGCCGGTCCAGCGACCCGCCCGGCTCGAAGCGCACGATGGCGCAGCCGGGAAAGGGCCGCAGCGCCTGCGGCTGGAGCAGCTGCAACAGCCATTGCGTGACCAGCGCAAAGTCGTCGTCCAGACGCTTGTGAACGCGTGCGGTCAGCATCGCGAAGGCCTGCAGCAGGCGCTCCACATGCGGGTCGTGCGCGGTGTCGCCGGTGTCGGCGAGCTGGCCGGCAATGCGCGGGTAGTCGCGGGCGAAACGAGGCGCCTCCTCGCGCAGGAAGGTGAGCTCGTGCTCGTAGTGCGTGAGCAGCCGTTGCATCGCGGGAGGGCTTGTCTCAGCTCGGACGCCAGGCACGGCAGCCGCTGGACACCGCGTAGCGGTTGGAGCCCGGCTGCAGTACCGCGTCGAAGGCCACCGGCTCCACGTAGGGGGCAAGCTGCAGGTGGGCATGGATGCTGAAGCACAGGCCGCCGCCGGGCCGCGACTCGTCGCGCACGCCGACCTGGACGTCGCGCAGCCGCGGCTCGTGGCTGCGCAGCGTGTCGGTGATGGCCTCGACGATGCTGCGCCGGTCGCGATCGCTGGCCAGGCACGCGGCGCTGATGTCGGGCAGCCCGAAGGTCAGCAGCGAGCAGGCGGCTTGCGGGTGACCGGGCAACCGTGCCGGCACGAGCCCGGGCCGGGCGTTGAGCAGGGCCTCGATGTCCCGGGCCACCGAGGCCTTGACCTGTTCCAGGCTCGCGCCGGGCGCGGCTGCCGATGGGGCCCCCTGCGGCGCGCCCAGCAGCTTGTCCAGCAGCGAGGGGTTGAATCGGTGCATGGTGGCTTCCTTCCCGCTGCCGCAGCGTGCCGCCCGGCTCAGACGGCGACGTTGCGGGCCAGGTCCCAGCCGGCGATGCCGGTGGAGGCCGAGGAGCCGTCGTGCTTGTGCTGCTTGTACTCCCAGGTGAGCTTGCTGCACTTGAGGCCGAAGCGCTGCAGCGGCAGCTCGCCGTCGCCGATCTCCGTGGCCACCGAGGACACCACCACGTCGTCGAGCACGATCTTGTAGTAGTCCACCCGGGTCTGCGAGGTCGCCGTCGCATTCTTGCCGCCGTAGGCGCGGTAGAACGTGACGTAGACCTTGGGATAGACCGTGCCGGCGGCGCAGGCGCGGTTGAGCTTGGCCGAGGAGCGGTCGATGTCCTTGGTGAAGACCAGCTCGCCGATCTCGGTGCGCTCGGCCGTGTGGGCGCCGGCGGTGGAGGCGGTGGAGGACTTGGGCTGGGTGATGAGCTGGCTGAACGAGGTGATCTCAATCTCGTTGAGGTGCGCGCTGTCGGTGCTGTCGCCCTGCAGCTCGGTGGCGCCGGCAAACTTCAGGTAGATGTCTTTCATGGCTGAACGATCTCCTTGGGTGGGTCATCCCTTCTGGGACGGGGGCAGCTCGGCGACCAGGCGCAGCGAAACCGACAACTCATCGAGCTGGAAGTGCGGGCGTATGAACGAGACGGCCCGATAGACGCCGGGGCGTCCCGGCACCTCGGCCACCTGCACGCTGGCCTCGCGCAGCGGGTACGTGGCCTTGGTTTCCTGCGTGGCGTTGTCGTCCTCCACGACGTACTGCCGCAGCCAGCGGTTGAGGAACTCCTCGACGTTGCGCGCCGACGCAAAGCTGCCGACCTTGTCGCGCATCAGCGCCTTGAGGTAGTGCGCGATGCGGCAGATGCTGAACATGTACTGCAGCTGCGCCGACAGCACCGCGTTGGCGTTGGCCGCGTCGCTGTCGTACCTGCGCGGCCTTTGCGCCGACTGGGTGCCGAAGAAGGCGGCGTAGGCCGTGTTCTTGCAATGCACCAGCGGCACGAAGCCCAGGTCGCTGAGCTCCTTCTCGCGCCGGTCCGTCACGGCCACCTCGGTCGGGCACTTGAGCGCGATCTCGCCGTCGTCGGTCTTGAAGCAGTGCGTGGGCAGGTCGTCCACCAGGCCGCCGCCTTCGACGCCGCGGATCGCGGCGCACCAGCCATGGCTGTCGAACGCGGCGGTAAGGCGCGTGCCCAGGGCATAGGCGGCATTGATCCACAGGTACTTGCCGTGGTCGCTGCCGTCCACGTCCTCGACGAAGTTGAAGGACTCGACCGTGTTGCCTTCCCTGGGATGGAAGGGAAGCCGGCCCAGGAAGCGCGGCAGCGTCAGGCCCACGTAGCGGGCGTCCTCCGAGTCGCGGAAGGCGCGCCAGCGCACGTAGTCCACGGTGTCGAAGGTCTTGGACAGGTCGCGCGGCTTGCCCAGCTCCGTGAAGGCATCCAGCCCCAGCAGCTCCGGCGCCGCCGCGCAGAGAAACGGCGCGTGCGCGGCCGCGGCGACGTGCGACATCTGCTCGACGAAGTACACGTCCTCGGGTTGGCGCGTGATCTCGTAGTCGCCGATCAGCGCGCCGAACGGCGCGCCGCCGAAGGTGCCGAACTCCTCCTCGTAGACCTTCTTGAACAGCGTGCTCTGGTCGAAGTCGATGGCGGACCTGAAATCCTTCACCAGCTCCTTGCGGGTGGCGTTGAGCACCTGGATCCTCATGCCCTTGCCGGTGGGGGTCTGCCGGCACAGGTAGTGCAGGCCGCTCCAGCTGGCTTCGAGCTTCTGGAACTCCGGATGGTGCATGACCTCGCTGAGCTGTGCGGACACGATCTCGTCGAGCTGCGCGATGCGCGCGTCGAGCGCGGCGCCCAGGTTCTCCGACAGCTGCACCGTGCCCTGCATCACCTCGCGCACCAGCTCGGCGACGAGGTCGCGGGCACGGTCATGCTCTCCCTGCGAGCGCGCCACCTTGCTTTGCGTGACGATCTGCGACAGCAGCCCCATGTCGGCCGCAGGCGCGGCGGCCATGACTTCAGTCGCGGTCTCAACCATGCGGCACCTCCTTCGCCGGAGCAGCCTCGGCGCCAAGGCGCAGCAGCTGCTCCGTGTTGGACAGCGCTTCGGACAGCAGGTCGTCGAGCCGGTGGTTGCCGGCGATCTTGTTGCGCAGGTCGCACAGCCGGGCGCGGATCTCGATGAGCCGGCGCAGCGGCTCGATCTGCCCGATCACGGCCTCGGGCTGGAAGTCCCGCATCGCCCTGAAATGCAGCTCGACCGCGAACTCGCCACCTTCGGGCAGGATCCGGTTCTTCACCCTGAACGAGGCCCGGGGCCCCATGCCGGACATGACGTCGTCGATGTTGTCGACGTCGACATTGACGAACTTGCGGTCCTTGAGCCGCGTGGACACGTCGCGCGCGTCGGGCGTGCCGGTGAAGTCGCCCAGCACGCCGATGACGAAAGGCAGTTCCTTCTTCTCGATGGCATCACCCACCTGCACGTCGTAGGTGAGCTGCACGCGCGGCGGCCGCACCTTTTCAAGCCGCTTGTGCACGCTGTCGTTTCGAGACATGTCGCATCCTTCCTGAAGGTTGTGGATTGGTGGGGGCCGCTTACTTGAGCTTGTCGAGCGGGCTGCCCGACGGCGCCGGCGCAGCGGTCCGGGCAGCAGGCAACGCCGTGCCCGACACAGGCACGACAGCCGGGGCGGCGAAAGGCGTGGTTGCCGCCGCGCGGTGGGCCGTCCCCGCTCCGGCCGCTGCCGTGGCCGGGCCTGGGACTGTCGGCATGACCGCCGCACCGGGCGGCGGCGCCGGCTTCCTGGGACGGTTGGCCGGACTGCCCGAAGCCGCCGGTGCGAGCAGCGCGGTGGCCCCCAGCGCGTCGCGCAGCGAGCGCGCCACCGTGATGGCTTCATCGCGCGAGCCCACCGGGTACGCCGTGTCCTGGCGCAGTGCCACCAGGGAGCCTGCCGCGAGCCGCAGGCCGCTCATGGCCAGGATGCTGTGCGCGACATGGTCCTGGCCATCA
This sequence comes from Azohydromonas aeria, assembly GCF_009760915.1. Classification (GTDB taxonomy): domain Bacteria; phylum Pseudomonadota; class Gammaproteobacteria; order Burkholderiales; family Burkholderiaceae_C; genus Azohydromonas; species Azohydromonas aeria. Next base: position 40,695 of record NZ_VIDQ01000042.1, on the reverse strand, counting down.
CGCTGCAGCGCCTCCTGTGCGGCGATGACGGCATTGCCGTAGTCCTGAGCGTTGAAGTAGTCCTCGGACAAACGCAGCCAAGGCAATTTCTCGGCCGGGTGGCTCTGTGCCGCGGCGCGGTATGCGGCGCGTGCCTTCTCACGGTTTCCTTCATTCAGTGCCGTTCGGGCCTGTCCCAGCCATTCCTCCATGGGAATTACTTTTGGAGCTGCCGTTGCGGAAAGTGGATCTTGTGGAGGTGCCGTTGCGCAACCAGCCAGCCACAAGGCGACACAACTGCTCAAGGCCAGGCGCAAGGCTGCGCGCGTGGCGGCCGGAATGGGTGAAGGTTTTGGTTTTCCCTGAATCGGGTGCAGCAGACAATGGGAATCCATGCCGAGATTTCCTCCGCTTTGCCAAGATTGCGTTCATCGAAGCAGCCGTACTGCATGGCGCCTATTGCAGTCCGCCCGCATAAAGCCCGGCCGGTGCTTGCAATTGCAATCGACAAACTCACCCGTCGTCCATCGGGAAAGCTCCAGCCGCTTACAAATGGGGGGTTCACACCAAAGGGGGAAGGGGGCCGGCGCGTCTGCGGCACACCATCGGGACGGGCTTTCCCACCGGCTGGCGCAGACACTGGCGTTTACAAACGACGTCGTGCGCAACCCGCACTCAAGGGGTATCAAGTTTCGGATTCGTGGTGAATAGGAGAATGTCTTGAATAACTCAGCACCCTACACCCCACGAATGAGCGTTCATGGATCAGATCAGATGCGTCAAGACGTATCTTTGTCGAGCCGGTCGCAGGGTGGATGGCCGGCGTGGACGCGCTGTCCCAAGTGCCATGACTCATTGCTGGCCGGCCGGACTTGTGTAACAGGCTTGGTAAAGGTGATGAGTTGATGAATATCGCGGATGGCAAATGCCGCCCTGTTTGTACGGTGGGCTGAGGGTGCCGCTGGAACGAGAGAATTGATTCTGTTACTGATAAAAACCATAAGACTGTGGAACCAGCGGCTTTGATGCCAAAGTGGGCGTCCACGGTTTTTCGAGATTTTCCAGGGCTGCTGATTTCAGGTTGTTTCGGCGCCAGGATGGCTGCAACGTCGGGGGTGGTCCTGGAGTCGTGAAAATGCCAAGCCGGGAGCTCAGGGTAAATTCAACCGCGCGAGAGATGAAATGATCAGATCAGCCAAGATTCTATGGGGCGAAGGGCTGTTCCTGCGGCCCCAGCATTTTCAGCGCCAGGATGCCTACCATGAGTGGCGGCAGGCTGAACGCTCCCTGGCGCTGCAACCGCATGGCTGGGGCTTGCGGCAGCTGCAGCTCGACACCGGTGCGCTGGCAACGGGCATGGTGCGCATCACCGGGCTGCAGGCCATATTTCCCGATGGCGATCTCTATTGCGCGCCGCAGGACGACGAGCTGCCTGCGGCGCTGTCGTTGTCATCCCTGCCCGCCGGAATGGGCGAGGTCACGCTGCACCTGGCGCTGGCACCCATGCGCGAGGCCGGCAGCAACTTCGCCGGGGAAGGCGACGACGGCGGCGGCGTGCGCTTCGTGCAGCGGGCACAGGCCGCCGGCGACTGGTTCACGGAAGCGGTGGAGGCCAGCGTCACGACGTTGCGGCGCCGAGCCCAGCTGCTGACGGACCCGGAGCCCAGGGCCCATCTCGTGTCCTTGCCGCTGCTGCGGCTGCGCCGCCTGGCCGGCGGCGGATTCGAAGTCGACGCCGATTTCGTGGCGCCGGTCCTCACGCTGGCCGCGGCGCCGGCGCTGAAGAGGACGCTGGACACGTTGCTCGACGTGCTGAAGGCCAAGGCCGATGCCCTGTACGGCGTGCACCGGGAACCGTCGCGCCACGTCATCGAGTTCCGCTCCGGCGACATCGCATCCTTCTGGCTGCTGCACACCTGCAATGCCGCCTTTGCCGGGCTGTCGCATCTGCAGCGCCACCCGCTGCTCCATCCCGAGCGGCTGTTCGAGCGCCTGCTGGAGCTTGCCGGCGCGCTGATGACGTTCTCGCGCTCGCATGGCCTGTCGGACCTGCCTGCCTATGAGCACCAGGCGCCACAGGCCGGCTTCCACCAGCTCGACACGATCGTGCGAGACCTGCTCGAGACCGTGATCTCGACCCGCTGCTTCTCGATTACGCTGGAGGAGGTCCGCACGTCCTTCCACCAGGCCCGGCTCGATTCGCAGAAGATCGATGCCCGCACCCGGTTCTTCCTGGGCGTGCAGGCCGCGGTGCCGGCGGCAGAGCTGGTGCAGCTCATACCGCAGCAGCTCAAGCTCGGCACGCCCGACGATGTGGACAAGCTGCTGCTGTCGGCCATGCAGGGCGTGAGGCTGGTGCATGCGCCGCAGGTGCCATCGGCCATTCCCGTGCGTCCGGGTGCCCTGTACTTCGGTCTGGAGCCGCGCGGTCCGCTGTACGAGCGCATGTTGCAGGCACGCACGCTCACGCTCTATGCGCCCAGTGGCCTGCCGGATCTGCAGCTTGAACTCTTTGCCTTGAACGATGGCCAGTGAGCCCGGAACTTCATCGCGGCGTGCACCAGGAGCCTTCCCGATGAAAGACATGCCTCCATCTGCATCCGGCGCCACGGTGCAGATGCCGAAGCCGCCTGCAGCGACCGGTGATGCGCGGACGCTGATGGAACTGCTCTATCCCGGCTTCTACATGGTGTTCCTGCTGCGCAGCGGCCATGCGCCGTCTCAAGCCGGCGAGTTTCGGAGGCAGGTGAAGGCGCTGCTGGATTCGGTGGAACAGGGTGCGCGGCGGTTGCAGCTGCCTGCCAGTGACGCGGTGGACGCACGGTTTGCGTTCTGTGCCCTGCTCGATGAAGTGGTGCTGGTGTCGAAGCTCGACATTCGCCGGGAATGGACCTGCCAGCCTCTGCAACTGGAACTGTTCGGCGAGCACATGGCGGGCGAGCGCTTCTTCGACCGGTTGGAGGCCCTGCGCCGCGAAGGCGCTGCCCGGCTGGGGCTGCTGGAGGTGTTCCACATGTGCCTGCTGCTGGGTTTCCGCGGTCGCTACGTGCTCGAAGGCCCGGAAAAGCTTGACTACCTGACAGCCCGGCTCGGCGACGAGATCGTCCACCTGCAGGGACGGCGCGCCGCATTCGCGCCGCACGGGTTGGCGCCGGACCGGCTGGCGCACAAGCTGCAGCGTGAGATCCCCCTGTGGGTCATGGGCAGCGTGTTCGCCGCGCTGGCGCTGGCAGCCTTTCTCGGCCTGCGGATACAGCTCGATCGTTCCACCGAGCGCGAGCTGGCGGCCTACGGCGACATCGTCCAGCTTGCGCCTCTGCCGGCCCAGGTCACGATCACGCTGCCTTGAGTCGGGGCTTCTGGCTGGACTGCACGAACGCCTGACGCAACGGCGTCGCACCGGGTCGAGAAAAAGCCCGCCGGGCTTCACAGCCACAGCGGGCTCAACACGACTCACCAACACAACTCTGCGGCGAGGGACGCAGCGCGTCCGGGTCCATGCCTAGATCTTCAACGCCCTTGCCGGGTTGCCGGCCACGCAGCATCCGCTGGCCACGCTGCGGATCACGTTGCTGCCCAGTCCGACCAGGCAACCGTCGCCGATCTCGATGCCGTTCATGATGCTGGTGCCGCTGCCCACGTAGCAGTTCTCTCCCACCATGACGTTGCCCGCGATCGTCACGTTCGAGCCGATGAGGCTCCAGTCGCCGATGCGCGCGTCGTGATGGATCACGGTGTTGGGCAGCACGCAGACGTGGTCGCCGATGACGGCGTTGCTGGTGATGACCACGCCGGCCATGATCAGCACGTTGCGCCCGATCGTGGCCAGAGGCGACACCCGTGCGCTCGGGTGGATGACCCGGGCAAAGCGCTGCGGCGCCACTTCCAGCGCCTCGATGGTCTGACGCCTGGAGCGGTACGAGGCCGGGCTGCCCGGCACTGCCAGCACCTGCGCCTCGGGCCAGCGGTGCATGGCATCGCGGCCGGTGACCACGCAACCATGGCGGTCCACGCCCTGCTTGCCCGGAGTGTCGTCCATGAAAGCCACGAGGCGATGGACCGGTTCCAGGCAGTCCAACGCTTCAAGCCCGTTGCCGTTGTACGGGAAGATCAGCAGCGGTTGCGCCACTGCCGGGGCCGTTGCGCTGGAGTGGCTGTCCATGGCGCGCGGCCCTAGATGGCGCCGGCCAGGGCGGTGTTCGCCGGCGCGCCAGCCACCGGTTCGGCCAGCGCCAGGACAGCCTGCGCCACCTGATCGCATTGCGCTGCCGTCAGCTCGGGGAACATCGGCAGCGACAGTACCTCGCTGGCGGCTTGTTCCGAATGCGGGAACTGACCCGGCTGGTAACCCAGGTCGGCAAAGGCCGGCAGCAGGTGCACGGGGGTCGGATAGTGGATGCCCGTCTGGATACCCTGCGCCAGCAGCGCTTCCTGCCAAGCTTGGCGATGCCGTGTGCGGATGGCGTAGAGGTGATAGACATGCCGCACGTCCGCGCGGGCAAAGGGCGTGGGCACGCTGCTGCCGGCCATCAACGAGTCGTAACGGGCTGCAGCGGCGCGCCGTGCCTCGGTCCAACCGTCCAGGTACTTCAGCTTGACCCGCAACACCGCGCCCTGGATGCCTTCGAGCCGGAAGTTGTAGCCCTTGAGCACATGGTGGTACTTCTTCTCCGCACCCCAGTCGCGCAGCATGCGAATGGTGCGCGTGAACTCGGGATGGTTGGTCACCACCATGCCGCCTTCACCGTAAGCGCCCAGGTTCTTGCCTGGGTAGAAGCTGAAGCAGCCCATGTCGCCCATGCTGCCGGCGCGGCGGCCCTTGTACTCGGCGCCGTGGGCCTGGCAGGCATCCTCGATCACGATCAGGCCGTGCTTGCGCGCGATCTCCAGCAGCGGGTCCATGTCCACGGGTTGACCGTAGAGGTGGACCGGGATGATGGCCTTGGTGCGTGGCGTGATGGCTGCTTCCACGGCGTTCACGTCCATCGTGAAGGTCCGGGGATCGATGTCCACGAACACGGGCCGGGCGCCGGTGTAGTCGATGGCCGACACCGTCGCGACGAAGGTGAAGGGCACGGTGATCACTTCATCCCCGGGACCTACGCCCGCGGCCAGCAAGGCCAGGTGCAGGGCACTGGTGCCGGTGTTGACGCCAATGCCGTGTTCAGCTTGGCAGTAGGCGGCAAACTCCTTCTCAAATGCCGCCACCTCGCTGCCGAGCGTGAATTCACAGCGGTCGAGAACGCCCTGGATGGCGGCGTTGACCTCGTCCTTGATGGAAAGGTACTGCGCCTTGAGATCGACGAAGGGAATCATGGGGTTCAGCTCCGCTTTTGAATGTTGACGGTGTCGCCGCGGCACCGCATGGAGCGGTTGGCCGCCTCGATCAGTTCGACGACGCGCACGCCGAGATGGCCGTCGGTCATCGGCCTGCGGCCATGCTCGATGCAATCGACGAAATGCTCGCTCTCTACCCGCAGGGCTTCGGCAACAGCCAGCTTTGGTGCCCACATGTCGCCGGTGCGGTAACCGATGCGCATTTCGCGAATCTGGTTCGGGTCGTCGGTGAAACTCACGCCCTTGTCATAAACCTTGATTTTCTCGCTGGGTTCGAGGTCATCATAGGTAATCATCTTGTTGCTGCCGCCAATCAATATCTGGCGTACCTTGACGGGTGCCAGCCAGCTCACGTTGGCATGGGCGATGATGCCTGAGTCATAGAAGAGCGTGACGTAGGCCAGGTTTTCAGGCGTGCCGGGAAAATGATTCGTGCCGCTGGCCGTGACGGCCACGGGATGCTCGCCCAGAAGATAATCCAGGATGGAAAAGTCGTGCACGGCGAGATCGGAAATCACGCTCACGTCACGCTGGAAAAGCCCGAGATTGACGCGTACAGAATCGTAGTAATAGATTTTTCCCAACTCGCCGTTGCGGATGATCTCGCCCATCTTGCGGACTGCACCGGTGTAGATGAAGGTGTGGTCCACGATCAGCACCCGATTGCGGCGTTCGGCTTCCTCGACCAGCCGGCGTGCCTGCACCGAGGTTTCGGTCATCGGCTTTTCCAGCCAGACGTGTTTGCCGGCCTGCAAGGCCGCCAGTGCCAATTCATAGTGAGTGTTGACCGGCGTGGCAATGGCGATTGCGTCGATGGAGGTGTCGTCGAGCAAATCGCGGTAGTTCGTCGTCGTGCCGCAGCCGTGGCGCTTGCGCACCAGTTCCAGCTTGCCGGGGTCCAGGTCGGACACCATGGTCACGTTCAGGCCGGGCGTTTCGGAGAAATTGCGGACCAGGTTGGGACCCCAATAGCCGTATCCGATGACACCGATGTTGACCATTTTGCTTCCCTCTCTGCTTTGACAGTTGACCATGGGCTCCATGGCGCCCGGCTTCAGGCCGGGTCGGAGCGATGCGTGTCGATGGGCTGATTTGCCGGGTGGGCCGTTGCCGGACCCGGAATTCCAGCCCGGAGGCGCTGGGCTATTTTTTTCGTTCCCGGGTATCTCCAACCACGCGTGCGGGTACGCCGGCCACGATGGCAAATGGACGGACATCCTTGGTCACCACGGCGCCGGCGCCTACGAGCGCGCCTTCTCCAATCGTGATGCCCGCGACGATCGTGGCGTTGCTGCCGATGGAAGCGCCGCGCTTGACGTACGTCGGTTCGACCTTCCAGTCCGCTTCGGTCTGCAGGCCGCCTTCAGGATTGGTGGCGCGCGGGTAGAGATCGTTCGTGAACATGACGCCGTGCCCGATGAATACTTCATCTGCAATATCGACGCCCTCACACACGAAGGTATGGGACGATATCTTGCAGCGGGCGCCAATGCAGGCATTTTTTTGAATTTCCACGAAGGCGCCGATCCGGGTGCCGTCGCCAATGCTGCAGCCGTAGAGATTGACCAGCGTGGGCTGGAAAATCTGGACCTCGTGTCCAAGCTTGACGTTGTCGCTGATGGGCATGAGTACCTGCCTTTTCGGATGAACGTGCCCACCCAAACTTCTCCATCCTGGAGCCAGGAGATTTCAGGGCAGGAATGGCAAATGCTTTCACATGGCTGAAACAAGTTTGAGCAGGGCGGTTTCAGCCGATGTGCACTCCCTGGTCGAGGGAGCACGCCTGCAGGCGCGGCAATCGCGGTGGTCGCGGTAATGCATGGCCCGGGCACCTCCCTCAAGGTCTTTTTGTGGTCTTGTCAAATTACGCTGCCCTCCAGACCTTCCCGAAGACGGCGTGGGTGGATTTTTGCCGGGAATTCGCAGCGCTTGCGAACCCGCAAACGCGGGTTCCTGCAACATGGGCGCGCCGACGTTTCAAAATTGATACGAGCCGGCCAGTGTTGCTTTTTGTTTTAAATATGTTTTATTTCGTATCGAAGGTGGTGCCATTGGGCAGTCGGCATGACGGGCCGCGGCGTCTGCCGCCGGATTGATATCCCTCAAGTCGGTGGCGTGCAGGCCTCTCCTACACTCGCGCCCTTGCGGGGCGCCCGGCCCCGGCAACAGGAGCGGTCGCCCGGTGCGCGACCGCATTGAGCAGTGCGTTGCTGTCAGCGGGCCGGACGAGGCCGCGACGGTGCGATGACGAGGGAAACGGATGTACAGCACCGCGCCGCCGAGCCGGATCCGACCGCAGCGGGTCTACTTTTTTGCCACCTGCCTGGTGGACGCCGTGGCGCCGCAGGCCGGGATGGACGCCATCAGCCTGATCCGCGCCGCCGGCATCGAGGTCGAGTTCCCCCCGGCCCAGAGCTGCTGCGGCCAGCCGGCCTACACCAGCGGTTACACCGAGGAGGCGCGCCGCGTGGCGCGGGCGCAGCTGGACCTGTTCCCGCAGCCCTGGCCGGTCGTCGTGCCCTCGGGTTCCTGCGCCGGGATGATGGTGCACCACTGGCCGCGCCTGTTTGCCGACGATCCTGCGCTGGCCGAGCGTGCCCGCGCCGTGGCGCAGCGGGTGGTGGAATTCAGCGCCTTCGCCTGCGACGTGCTGGGCCTGGCCGAACCGGCCGCCGCGACGCCTGCATCCGGTCCCGTGTTGAGCCTGAAAGTGGCGCTGCACACCTCCTGCTCGGCGCGGCGCGAGATGGGCACGCACGAGCCCGGCGAGGCGCTGCTGCGCGCGCTGCCCGGGGTGGAGGTGGTGCAGCAGGCGCGCGTGGCCGAGTGCTGCGGCTTCGGCGGCACCTTCTCGGCGCGGCATCCGGCCATCTCCGGCGCCATGGTCGGCGACAAGCTCGACAGCATCCGCGACTGCGGCGCCGACGTGCTCGTGAGCGCCGACTGCGGCTGCCTGCTCAACCTGCACCACGCCGCCGAGAAGCGCCGCGCCGCCGGCGAAGCGCTGCCGCGCTGCGTGCACCTGGCCAGCTTCGTGCGCGAGCGCCAGGGCGCGGCTGACGCCGCCCGCCAGGTCACCGACTGAAGCGCTTTCCCGGAGCCCCCGCATGAACCTGCCCGACACCCGCGGCGCGCGCAGCGCCATCCTGGGCGCCCTGCGCGCGGCCGCGCCGGCCGCGCCGCTGCCGGCGCCCGACCTTGCCCCGTACCTGGATGGTCCCTACGGCCGTGGCAGCCGCGGCCCGCGCGTGGACCCGGCCACGCTCATCGCCCCGTTCGAAGCCGCTGCCCGCGGCTGGCGCGCCGAGGTGCTGCACGCCGACGAAGCCGGCTGGCCGGCGGTGGTACGCCAGGCGCTGGCGCAGCGCGGCTGCACGCGCGTGGCCATCGGTGCGGCCAGCGCGCTGCAGCCGGGGCTCGACGCCGCGCTGCAGGGCTTCGCCGTGCGCCGCTTCGAGCAGCCGCTGGCGCAGTGGAAGGGCGAGCTCTTCGACGCCGTGGATGCCGGCGTCACCGCTGCCGAGGCCGGCATCGCCGACACCGGGACGCTGGTGCTGCGCCCGGGCGCGCACGAGCCGCGCACGCTGTCGCTGGTGCCGCCGCTGCACGTGGCCGTGCTGCGCGCCAGCCGCCTCCACCCGGGGCTGCCCGCGGCGCTGGGCGCCGTCACCGCCACGCAGGACGACATGCCCACGAACCTGCTGCTGGTCACCGGCCCGTCCAAGACCGCCGACATCCAGCAGGTGCTGGCCTTCGGCGCCCACGGGCCGAAAGAGCTGGTGATCGTCCTGGTCAACGACCTGCCTGCCACCGGGGAGCCGCAGCGATGAGCGCGCAACTGATGCCGAATGAAGCCGCGGCCGCCGAGGCGCCGCTGCACTTCGTGGACCCGCGCGCCTTCAAGGCGCGCACGCGCGAGGCCGTGGACGATGCCCACCTGCGCCGCAGCTTCCGCAGCGCCATGGATTTCCTGCAGGCCAAGCGCGGCGCGCATTTCGCCGACCGCGACGGCTTCGAGGCGCTGCGCCACGTCGGCGAGGCCGTCCGCCAGTACAGCCTGTCGAAGCTGCCCGAGCTGCTGGAGCGGCTGGAGCAGCGCCTGACCGAGCGCGGCGTGCGGGTGCACTGGGCCGCGACGCCGGAAGAGGCCAACGCCATCTTCCTGGCCCTGGCGCGCGCGCATGGCGCCAAGCGCATGATCAAGGGCAAGTCGATGGTCAGCGAGGAGATCGAGCTGAACCACCGCATGGCCGAGCAGGGCGTGAGCTGCCTGGAGTCGGACATGGGCGAGTACATCGTGCAGCTCGCCGGCGAGCGGCCCAGCCACATCATCATGCCGGCCATCCACAAGACCAAGGAGCAGATCGCCGCGCTGTTCAGCGAGCGCATCCCCGACACGCCCTACACCGAGGACGTGGACGAGCTCATCGCCATCGGCCGCCGCGTGCTGCGCAACGAGTTCCGCGACGCGCCCATCGGCGTCTCGGGCGTGAACTTCATGGTGGCCGACACCGGCACGCTGGTGCTGGTCGAGAACGAGGGCAACGGGCGCATGTGCACCACGGTGCCCGAGGTGCACATCGCCATCACCGGCATCGAGAAGGTGGTGGAGCGCTTCGAGCACGTGCTGCCGCTGTTCTCGCTGCTCACGCGCTCGGCCACGGGCCAGGCGGTGACGACCTATTTCAACGCCATCAGCGGCCCGCGCCGCCCGGGCGAGCTCGACGGCCCGGCCGAGCAGCACCTGATCCTGCTCGACAACGGCCGCAGCCAGGCCTACCGCGACGCCGACTTCCGTCCCACGCTGCAGTGCATCCGCTGCGGCGCGTGCATGAACCACTGCCCGGTGTACGCGCGCATCGGCGGCCTGGCCTACGGCACGACCTATCCGGGGCCGATCGGCTCGATCATCTCGCCGCACCTGCTGGGGCTGGAGCCGACGCAGGACCTGCCCACCGCCAGCAGCCTGTGCGGCGCGTGCTCGGAGGTGTGCCCGGTGGGCATCCCGATCCCGGAGCTGCTGATGCAGCTGCGCCACGCCGCCAAGCACGAGCCCGAGGCGGGCCACGCGCCGCTGGCCGGCCAGGCCAGCGCCAAGGACTGGAAGGAGGCGCTGGCCTGGAAGGCCTGGGCCTGGCTCAACGAGCGCCCGGCGCTCTACGGCGGCGCGCTGCGCCTGGGCGGGCGGCTGCGCGAGCTGCTGCCCACGGCGCAGCTGGGCTGGACCGACCACCGCACGCCGCTGCGCCCGGCCGCGCGCAGCCTGCGCGAGCGCCTGGCCGAGCAGCGGAGCGAATGAAGCGTCCGGTCGCGGGACGCCGGGGCGCTGAAAGCGAAAACCCCGCCGCGGCGGGGTGGTTGGTCTGCGACACCCAGGCGACGCGCGGGTGTCAGGGGGTCAACGCGGCAGGCCGTTCAGGCCGCGGCCGGCTGCGCGCCGCGCAGCTGCGCCAGGTGCTCGGTCACGGCGCGGCCGGCGCGGTCGATGGCGCGGTCGATGGCCTCGTGGATGTCGTGGGCGACATCCACCACCGTGGCCACGCCGGCATGCACCAGCCGCAACTGCACCTTGCAGTAGCCGTCCTGCGCACCGCGGCGGCTGCGCGTGTCGCCCAGCCGTACCTCGACATGCTCGACCTGGTGCTGGTGCGAGCGCAGCACGTACAGCAGGCGGCGGCGTGCGTGGTCGGCCAGCGCGGCGGCGCGGGCGCAGGCGGCATGCACTCGGATCTCCATTCAATGCTCTCCCGTCCGGCGGGCAAGTGACGACGCGACCACTCTAGGCAGCCCAAAAAATTTGGTAAATCCGGTTCTTCCTCGCTTGCTTGTAGGAAAAATCTGATGATCACGGCATGAACTACAAGCACCTTCAGTATTTCTTGCAGGTGGCCGAGACCGGCAGCGTGGCGCGCGCCAGCGAGCAGTTGCATCTCACGCCGCAGACGGTGAGCGGCCAGATCCAGCTGCTCGAAGACCGGCTGGGCAGCCCGCTGTTCGCGCGCAGCGGCCGGCGCCTGGTGCTCACTGACACCGGGCGCGTGGTGATGGACTACGCCAAGGAGATCTTCGGCCTGGGCGCCGAGCTGGAAGCGGCCGTGCGCGAGCGCACCGAGCGCGGGCGCACGCTGGAATTCCGCGTCGGCGTGGCCGATGCCGTGCCCAAGGCCATCGCCTATCACCTGGTCGAGCCCGCCTTCGCGGTGCAGGACGTGCGCATCGTCTGCCGCGAGTGGAAGCTGGACCTGCTGCTGGCCGAGCTGGCGCTGCACAAGCTCGACCTCGTGATCGCCGACGCGCCCATTCCCGCCGGCGTGTCGGTGCGCGCCTTCAGCCACCGCCTGGGCAGCTCGGCGCTGAGCATCTTCGCCAGCGCGGCGCTGCGCGAGCGCCATCCCGGCGACTTCCCCGGCTGTCTCGACGGCGCGCCGCTGCTCATGCCCGGCGAGGACTCGGCCATGAGCCAGCGGCTGCGCGCCTGGTGGCAATCGCAGGGCATTCGCCCGCGCGTGGTCGGCGAGTTCGACGACAGCGCGCTGATCCAGGAGTTCGGCCGCCGCAGCGTCGGCTTCTTCGCCGCGCCGGCCGTGCTGGGCGCCGAGATCGAGGCCCAGTTCGGCGTGCAGGCCGTGGGCACGGCCCAGGGCGTGGAGGAGGACTTCTTCGCCATCTCGGTGGAGCGGCGCATCACGCACCCCTGCGTGGTGGCGATCACGCAGGCCGCGCGCAACGAGTTCTTTGCGGCCCCGTCCAAGCCGCGTGCGGCGCCGGCGCGGCGGCGCTGACATCCGCCCACACTCGCGCGGCGGCGGCGGCGGCGGCGGCGCGCGCTTGCGCTGGCGCAAGGCGGCGGGCGCGGGCCGGGGACACGCTGGCGGCTTCGACCGGTCCTGCCAAGGAGCTCTGCCATGCCGATGATGAAAGCCGCCGTCTTCGTCGAACCGGGCCGCATCGTGCTCGACGACAAGCCCGTCCCGGACGTGGGCGCGCTCGACGCGCTGGTGCGCATCACCACCACCACGATCTGCGGCACCGACGTGCACATCCTCAAGGGCGAGTACCCGGTGGCGCGCGGGCTGACCATCGGCCACGAGCCCGTGGGCGTGATCGAGAAGCTGGGCTCGGCCGTCAAGGGCTACCGGGAGGGCCAGCGCGTGATCGCCGGGGCCATCACGCCCAGCGGCTGGAGCAACGCCTGCCAGTGCGGCTTCTGCGCCCAGGACGGCGCGGCCGGCGCCGCGCACGGCTGGAAGCCCATGGGCGGCTGGCGCTTCGGCAACACCATCGACGGCTGCCAGGCCGAGTACGTACTCGTGCCCGACGCGATGTTCAACCTCGCGCCCGTGCCCGACGGCCTCACCGACGAGCAGGTGCTGATGTGCCCGGACATCATGTCCACGGGCTTCGCGGGCGCGGAGAGCGCGGGCATCCGCATCGGCGACGCGGTGGCGGTGTTCGCGCAGGGGCCCATCGGGCTGTGCGCCACGGCCGGCGCACGGCTGGCGGGGGCCAGCCTCGTCATCGGCGTGGACCGGCTGCCGGCGCGGCTGGAGACGGCGCAGCGCATGGGCGCCGACGTGGTCATCGACGCCAGCCGCGTGGACCCGGTCTCGGAGATCCTGCGCCTGACCGGCGGGCGCGGCGTGGACGCCGCCATCGAGGCGCTGGGCACGCAGGCCACCTTCGAGGCCGCCTTGCGCGTGCTGCGCCCGGGCGGCACGCTCTCCAGCCTGGGCGTGTACTCGACCGACCTGCGCATCCCGCTGGACGCCTTTGCCGCCGGGCTGGGCGACCACCGCATCGTCACCTCGCTGTGCCCGGGCGGCAAGGAGCGCATGCGCCGGCTCATGGCCGTGATCGAGGCCGGCCGCGTGGACCTGGGCGCGATGGTCACGCACCGCTTCAGACTCGACGCCATCGAGGCCGCCTATGAGCTCTTCGGCCACCAGCGCGACGGCGTGCTGAAGGTGGCGATCACGCCCTGACACCCCCGCCAAGGGGCCGCCGCCTCCCCGCCCGGGGCGATTGACGATCCAGTTTTTTCGATGAAACGCATCGCAACGTTCTGATTGTTTCGAAGTCAGGATGCCCCTAGATTGACGCTGTCGCCCAAGTCCCGCGGCCTTCGCCGCGGGGGCGGCACGAAAGCGTCTTCGGAGAGCCCTCATGAACCTTCAGCAGATCGACCTCAACGCCCGCACCGCCGGCACGATGGCCGGCGCTGCGCAGCAGCAGCGCGTGCTGCGCAACACCTACTGGCTGCTCGCGCTGTCGATGGTGCCGACCGTGGCCGGCGCCTGGCTGGGCATCGCCACGGGGTTGTCGAGCGCGCTGTCGCCGATGGTGAGCCTGGTGGTGTTCCTGGCCGGCGCCTTCGGTTTCATGTTCGCCATCGAGAAGACCAAGAACTCGGCCGCCGGCGTGCCGGTGCTGCTGGCCTTCACCTTCTTCATGGGCGTGATGCTGTCGCGCCTGGTGGGCACGGTGCTGGGCCTGTCCAACGGCGCGAGCCTGGTGATGACGGCCTTCGCCGGCACCAGCGCGATCTTCCTGGGCATGGCCATGCTGTCCACGGTGATCAAGCGCGACCTGACGTCGATGGGCAAGTGGCTGTTCATCGGCGCGGTGATGCTGCTGGTGGCGGGCGTTGCCAACGTGTTCATCCAGTCGAGCGCGCTGATGATCACGGTGGCGGTGATGGCCATCGGCATCTTCTCGGCCTTCATCCTGCACGACCTCAAGCGCGTGCAGGACGGGCTGGAGACGAACTACATCACCGCGACGCTGGGCGTGTACCTGAGCCTGTTCAATGTCTTCCAGTCGCTGCTGGCGCTGCTGGGCATCTTCGGCGGCAACGACGACTGAGGAAACCCTGCGGCGATACTGGGCCCTCGACACACGACTTCAAAAAGGCGACGACTCCATGCATCTGCCGCACTCCGCGCGCCGGACCGAAGGCCCGGCGCGCCTGCTCGACACCCTGGCCACGCTGCTGCGGCGCCTGGCGCTGGGCGTGGCGGCCCTGTTCCTGATGGCCTTCACGCTCCTGGCCGGGCTGGTGGCGGCCGGCGTGCTGCTGGTGGTGGCGCTGGTGGCGCGCCGGCGCCTGCGCCGCGGCGACCTGCGTTTCCACTGGGCGCGGCGCGGGGCCGGTTATCCTGGTACCTCGGCGCCCTGGGGCGGCGGCCGTGCCGGGCACGGCCGCGGCGAGGTCGTGGACGCCGAGGTGCGGGAGATCCGTGACTGATCCGGGCGGGTCCGGCCACGTGGCCGGACCGTCCGTCCGGGGGCCCGGGCGCGCAGCCTGCTCCAGTTGTGCGAACGGCCCGGCACCATGCACGGGTCCACCCCAGGAAGGCCCGCCGCGGCGCGGGCGCCAGTCCAGAGAGGAGCCAGCTTGATCCGACTGCAGGCCACCATTCCCGACGGCGTGAACTTCGAGGACCTGCGCCTGTCGCGCGACGTCCGCGACGGCGCCGTGATCTTCGACACCCAGCCCATCGAGGCCATCTGCGAGGCCAGCGGCTTCGACATGGACGAGCTCACCGAGGGCCCGCAGCCCATCGTCTGCGCGCTGATCTCGGCTTGGTACGAGGAGCACCTGCGCCGCGGCGGCGCGCCCGACCCGGTGCAGGAAGACCTGATGGAAGAGACCCGCCTGGAGCGCGAGCGCGGCGGCGGCTTCAGCTACGCCCCCGGGCACGCCTGAGCGCCGCGGGCCAGGAGCGGCGGCGAAAGCGGCGACACTGCGCTCTCCCGCAACCCGCCGGCCCCGCGCCGGGCTCCTCCTCATGAACAAGATTTCCCTGGCCGGCGCCGCGCTGCTGGCGCTCGCCGCGCAGCTCGCCGCGGCCCAGCCGACGGCCGCCGCGCCGGCCGCCTCCGATAACGAGAAGCTCCCGTCGGGCGTGACCATCGAGCACAGCGTCAAGGGGCAGGGCGCGCAGCCCGCGGCCACGAGCACGGTGCAGGTGCACTACCGCGGCACCCTGGCCGACGGCAAGGAGTTCGACAGCTCCCACAAGCGCGGCCAGCCCGCCACGTTCCCGCTCAACCGCGTCATTCCCTGCTGGACCGAGGGGCTGCAGCGCATGAAGGTCGGCGGCAAGGCCAAGCTGACCTGCCCGCCCGCCACCGCGTACGGGCCGCAAGGCATCCCGGGCGTGATCCCGGGCAACAGCACCCTGACCTTCGAGGTCGAACTGCTGGCAGTGCGCTGATATAAGGGCCTGACATTCGACGCGCACGCCGCCGTCGCGCCGGTCGGCACCGGCCACGCCGCGGCGCCACGCGCGGTCCCGGCGAGACGTTGTGGGGAGGCGAGGCGCGATGCTGCACCGATTCAGGTCGAACACGCTGCTGTCGGGCGCCTCCGTCTACCTGCTGTCCAACCTCGTCAACGCGGCGATTCCCTTCGCGCTGCTGCCGCTGCTCACCCGCGTGCTGGGGCCTGCCGGCTACGGCGAGGTGGCGATGTTCCAGACCCTGCTGGCCGCGCTGGAGGCCGTCGTCGGCTTGAGCGTGGCCGGCGCCGTCGGGCGCAAGTACTACGACCTGCCCGCGGACGAAGCCGAGCTCGGCCGCTTCGTGGGCAGCTGCCTGCAGCTGGTGCTGGCCGCCGCCCTGGCCGTGCTGGGCGTGGTGCTCCTGTTCAGCGCGCCGCTGTCGCAGTGGCTGGGATTGCCGGCCCCATGGCTGCCGTGGGCGGTGTTCACGTCGGCCTGCGCGGCCGTGACGGGCATCCGGCTCGGCCTGTGGCAGGTGCGCCACCAGGCGCGGCGCTTCGGCGCGCTGCAGATCGGCCAGGGCGCGCTCAACA
Source organism: Azohydromonas aeria (assembly GCF_009760915.1). Lineage (GTDB taxonomy): Bacteria > Pseudomonadota > Gammaproteobacteria > Burkholderiales > Burkholderiaceae_C > Azohydromonas > Azohydromonas aeria. The sequence continues at coordinate 24,563 of NZ_VIDQ01000042.1, read as the reverse complement.
TGGCGCTGTCGCTGCTGCTGGTCGTGGTGCTGCTGCAGGGCGCGGGCGGGCGCATCCAGGCGCAGGTCGTGGCCGCGGGACTGTCGGCGCTGCTGGCGCTGGCGCTGCTGCACCGCGACGGCCTGCTGCGGCTGCGCTGCTGGCGCCCGGACTTCCTGCGCGAGGCGCTGGCCTTCGGGCTGCCGCTGGTGCCGCATTTCGCGGGACTGTTCCTGCTCAACGCGGTGGACCGCCTCGTCATCCACGACGAGCTGGGCCTGGCGCAGGCGGGCGTGTACATGGTGGCGGTGCAGCTGGGCAACGCCATGAGCCTGGTCTTCGACGCCCTCAACAAGGCCTACGGGCCGTGGCTGTTCGAGCGGCTCAAGCGTGGCGACGATCAGGACAAGCGGCTCATCGTGCGCCGCACCTACGCCTGGTTCGCGGCGCTGCTGCTGGGCGCGGCGCTGGCCTGCGTGGCCGGGCCGGCGCTGGTGCGGCTGGTGGCCGGCGAGAAGTTCGCCGCGGCCGGGCTGGTCATCGGCTGGCTGGCGCTGGGACAGGCCTTCAACGGCATGTACTTCATGGTCACCAACTACGTTTTCTACGCCCGGCGCACGGGCTCGCTGGCACTGGCCACGGTCGGCGCGGGCCTGGTCAACGTGGCGCTGCTGCTGGTGCTGGTGCGGCACTTCGGGCTGCAGGGCGCGGCCATCGCCTTCAGCCTGAGCATGGGCCTGCGTTTCCTGCTGACCTGGTGCGTGGCCCACAGGCACTGCCCGATGCCGTGGCGCCGCGCCGTGCTGCCCGGCGCGGCACGTGCCGCCGCATAGCGCGCAGGCTTTCAGCCGCGCGGCGCCTTCGGCTGCAGCCGCCAGATCCAGACCAGGATTTCCGCCACCGCGGCGTAGAGCTCGGCCGGGATCTCCCGGTCCAGCTCGACATGCATCAGCGCCTGCGCCAGCTCGGCCGATTCCGTGACCGGCACGCCCGCCTCCTTCGCCAGCGCCAGGATGCGCTGCGCCGTGGCGTTGTAGCCCTTGGCCACGACCTTGGGCGCGCCCAGGCGCTGGTGCGCGTCGTAGCTCATGGCCACGGCGGCGCGGCGCCGCGCGGGGGAGGGGGGGCTTGAGTCGTCCATGGCGCGGTTTGTGGCTCAGTCGCCGGACATCGGCAGCAGCGGTGGTGAAGGGGCTGCCGCTGCCGGCCGCGCCCGCACGGCGGCGCTCAGGCCGCGGGCGCCGAGCGCGTCCCTGAGCTCGTCGAGCCGCTGCGCCACTGCCTCGGACAGCGCGCCGCTGGCGGCGATGTCCACGCCCAGCGGCGCGCGCTCGTGCGCGGCGCTGCCCAGCTGCACCGCCGCCTCCAGCACGCCATCCGCCGTCTCGTGGCGGATGCGCACGCGGCTGACGCGAAAGGCGCCGTGTCCGTCGGGTTCCCGCTCCAGCTCCAGCCGCAGCGGGGGCTGGTCGGGGCGGCGCAGCTCCAGGGCGGCCTGGCCGGTGAGCGCTGCGCTCAGCAGCGCGTTGAGCAGCGCTCCCGCGGATTGCGCCGTGGGCGCCGGTTGCGCCGCGGCGGCTTCTTCCGGCACGGCGGGCGCCGAGGGCAGGCTGGACGCAAGCGGGGTGGAGGCTTCGGCCGGCGCGTCGTGCGCCGGGGCGCCGGCCAGGTGCGGGCTCAGCGTGTCGGCCAGGGCCTTCTCCAGCCGGGGCGCGGCATCAGGCGTGGCGGGATGGGTCTCGCCCGGCAGTGCCGGCGTGCCGGACTCCTGGGGCTCGGCCAGCTCCAGCACGGGATCGCCGAAGGCGCCGAGCAAGGCCGCGACGCGGCCCAGCGGGCTGAGTTCCACGGCGGCCCCGGCGCCGGGCGGCACGGCGTGCGCCGCGTGTCCCTCGCCGGTGGCCAGCGCCACGGTGGCCAACGGCACCGTCACCGCCTCCACCAGGGCCGGCCGATCGACTGGGGAGACGGGAGCGAGCTTCACCCCGGGATTCTAGGAAGCGCTCCCACCGCTGCCGCGGTCGCAAAGCGTGCGCAATTGGCACGTCGTCGCCCGGCGCGCGGGTTCCGCAGCGACGGCATGCGGCAGGCAGCACGTCGCCATCGGATGCGGGCGGCGCCGGCCCGGCCCGGCGCGCCTTCAGCCGCAGGCGCGCTGCGCCGGCTGCAGCCCGCGCGCGAGTTCCTCGACCAGCGCGCAGGTGGCGCCCAGGTCGGCGGCGGCCAGCGTCCAGCAGGGGATGCTCTTGGCCAGCCCGACGACGGCGTCCATGCCGTGGCGGGCATGGGCCAGGGCATTGAGCGTGGTGACGTACAGCCGCGCGCCGGCCTCCGCGGGATGCAGCGGGCGCAGCGCCGGCTCGCGCAGCGCCGGGTCGTGCCGCACGAACAGCAGCCCGGCCAGCGGGCTGGGCCCCGTGGCGGCCGTGCCGCCGGGCAGGGCCGCCACCGGCACGTGCAGCGTGCGGCCGAGGTCGACGAGCTGCTCCTCGGGAAAGCGCCAGGTCGCAGGCGGGCGGCGCTTGAGGCACAGCGCATGCGGGTAGGCATGCACGCACAGGCTCTCCAGGTCCACCGGGCTGAGCTCGTCGCTCAGGTAGCGGAAGCCCTGGTGCAGCAGGCCCCAGGTGGTGGTGGACTTGCCGGCCCCCGAGTCGCCGGCCAGCAGCCAGGCCTGCCCCGCGTACTCCAGCGCCGCGGCGTGCAGGTGCAGCAACTCGGGCCGGCGCCACTGCAGCGCGATGATCAGGTCCTTTTCCAGGTCGAACAGCAGCTCGCACAGGCTGGCAGCCGCCAGGGGCTCGCGGCCGGCGCGGTGCAGCAGGTAGCCGCTGCCCTGCGGGGCGGTGCCGGCCTCGTAGGCCAGGTCGGTGCGGGCGTGCGGCGCCGCGGCGGGCAGCGCCGCGAAATTGGCCACCACGACGCGCGCCACGGCGGCATCCGTGCAGTGAACCTGCACCGTCTGGCCCAGGGCCTGGAAGCGGATGGCGGTCTGCGTGCCTGAAGGCGTGCGCGGCGCCTGCCAGGACGGCATCGAATTGATTGGAGTCACCGGCCTCCCTCCGAGTCGGTTTCCTCGATGCATCGAGGGTTGAATGGAAAACGCCGGAGTCCGCATTCGCGAAAACACCGGCGTGGCAGTGGTCGGGCTCGCGCTCGTGCCGCCCGAGGGGCAGCTGCCGGCGCCTGGCGTCGCCTGGACGGGCACGGCCCCGGCCCTGCAGCGGGCATTGCGTCAGGGCTGCTCAGCCCTTGCCCTTGCCCGGTTTGTCGGGCTTGTCTGGCTTGTCGGGCTTGCCCCCGCCCGGCTTGTCAGGCTTGCCGCCGCCCGGATTGTCGGGCTTGCCGGAGCCCGCCTTGGCGAACTCCGGTGCGGCGGCCAGCGTCAGGATCGCCGGGGCCACATAGGCGCCGCGCCTGACGAAGTCACGGCGCGTCGGATCACGAACTGACATTCAAACCTCCTTCCTTGGAAACACCCGCGTGACCGGCGCCAGGCGGCGGCGGCATGAGCAGGTGCAAAGATTCCAGGCGCTGCAACAGGTCGTGCACGTCGCTCAACGCCTGGTCCTCTTCCACCGCGAACTCCGCAGCCAGGGTGGCCGCGATGTCGCGCGGGGCTGCGCCTTCGCGGCGCATGCGCCAGACGATGCTGGCGGTTTCGTTGAGCTGGTGGATGTGGTTGGACGCGGTGTCGAGGATCAGCAGGGCGCCGTCCACTTCGCGAACTATCATCCCCGCGGCATGGGGATCCATCGTTTCCATCGCTTGCCTCCCTCCGTGCGGGTGTGTCCCTGGCGCTCTGTATTTCGGCGCCGCAACGCCCGGCAGCAAAAAATTGGTTCCGGATGTTGGTGTCAGTTTCCCGTCCATGGCCCGAAAGGGGCCCCCCGAAGGTGCGTGTAGGCGTCTACAGGCCGTGTGTGGCATGCGCGGCTCACTGACGGCGCGGCTGCTGGCGCACGCGGCCACCGGCGCGCCGCTGGACGCGCACGCCGCCTTCGGCTCCGGCGTTGCGGCCGGGGAGCAGGAGCGGCAGCTGCGCTGGCTGCTCGACGGCGGGCTGGGCCCGCTGCTGCACCACGCCACGCGCGCGCAGCCGCAAGGCGTGCCCGAAGCCTGGCGCCACGCGCTGCTGAGCGCCGACCTCACCGCGCGCATGCGCCACGCCACGCTGCAGGCCTCGGTGCGGGCGCTGCTGTCGGCCTGCGCCGCGCTGCGCCTGGAGCCCACGCTGCTCAAGGGCATCTCCGCGAGCGAGCAGCTCTACCCCGAGCCGCACCTGCGCCCGATGTCCGACTTCGACGTGCTGTTGCCCCCGCAACGCTACTCGGAGGCCGACGCGGCGCTCACGGCCGAGGGCGGCGGTTGGGAGCGCACTGACTTCCCCGCGCTGCCCGGCATGCACCACGACGCGCCGCTGCGCCACCGCGCGCACGGCGGCATCGTCGAGCTGCACCGCGCGCTGTTCCCGTCCGACTCCCCCTTCAGCGCCGGCAGCCTGTTCGCGCCGGCGCAGCTGCTGTCGCGCTCGCAACCGTCGAGCTGGCACGGCGAGCCGGTGCGGCGGCTGCCGCCGGAGCTGCAGCTGCCCTACATCGCCGCGTCCTGGTTCAACGACCTCAGCGACATGCGCGTGCACCCGAGCTTCCTGCCCTCGCTGGTCGATGCGCTGCTGCTGCTGCGCCGCTTCGGCCCGACGCTGGACTGGGCCCTGCTGCGCGGCTGGCTCGACAACGAGCTCGCGCGCGGCTGCCTGTACGCGCTGCTGGCCTACGTGCCGCGCTTCGGCGCCACGCCGGCGCCGGCGGACTTCATGGCCTGGCTGGGCAGGAGCCAGCGCGTGGCGGGCGCGCTGCAGCTGCGCCTGATCCACCACATGCTCGACCGCCACCTCGTCGCCGCCCGGCCCTGGACGCTGCCCTTCCCGCCGCCCGTGCCCGGCCGCTACAGCCCGGCCTACCAGTGGCGCAAGCGCCTGCGCGGCTGAGCGCCGGGCCCCGCGCGCCGGTGCCTCAGCCCGGCACGGCCGCGGCCGTCCGCGCCGCCGGCGCCTCCTGCGCCTCCTGCGCCCCGGCGCCGTCGCCCGGCAGCGGCACCACCACGCGCCACCAGGTGCCCGGGCCTTCGCCCACGTCCACGCTGGCGTCGAGCTGCGCCGACAGCAGCGTCACCAGCCGCATGCCCAGCCCGCTGCCCTGGGCCGGATCGAGTCCCGGGGGCAGGCCGATGCCGTTGTCGCGCACCTCCAGCACCAGGCGCGCCGGGACGGCGTCGTCCGCGGCGCGCAGGCGCAGGTCCAGCACGCCGGCAGCACCCGGCGCCCAGGCGTACTTGAGCGCGTTCGTGATCAGCTCCGTGACGATCAGTCCCAGCGGCACCGCCACGTCCACCGGCAGCCGCACGGGCTGCAGCGCCAGCTCGATGCGCACGCGCTGCTCGGCGCCGTGGGCGCGCACGAGCTGGTCGGCCAGCGAGCGCAGGTAGTCGCCGAAGTTCAGCGCCGACAGCGTGCTCTGCTGGTACAGCCGCTGGTGCACCAGCGCCATGGCGCGCACGCGCTGCTCGGTCTCCATGAACACCGCCTGCAGCGCCGGGTCGCCGAGCTGGCGGCGCTGCAGCTGCAGCAGGCTGGAGACCACCTGCAGGTTGTTCTTGACGCGGTGGTGCACCTCCTGCAGCAGCACCTCCTTCTCGGCCAGCGCCGCCTGCAGCGCCGCGTCGGCCTGGCGCCGCGCCGTGACGTCCATGTTGATGCCGATCCGGCGCAGCAGCCCGCCGCCGCTGGAGAAGCTGGCCTGCGCATGGTCGGCGACCCAGGCCCAGCTGCCGTCGGGGCGGCGCAGCCGGTACTCCAGGGCGTAGCCGGGCTGCGCCGGGCCGAGCGTGCCGATGCGTGCCGCCAGCAGGGCGCGGTCGTCGGGATGCACGCGCTCGGTGAACTCCTCGTCGCGGCCCTGCAGCGCCAGGCCCAGCGCCGCGTACAGGCTGCCGGTGCGCCGCACCTCGCCCGTGGCGGCGTCGTGCTCGTAGGCGCCCATGTGCGCCGCCTCCAGCGCCAGGCGCAGCCGCTCCTCGCCCAGGCGCAGCGCCTGCTCGGCGCGCTTGCGCTCGGTGATGTCGATGGTGGTGGCGACGACGACCTCGTGCCCGCCCTCGTCGTGCGCCAGGTGCGCATCGAGCAGCGCCTCGAAGTTGCCGCCGTCGCGCCGCCGCGCCGTGAGCTCGATGCGGCAGCTGCCCCAGGCGTGCAGCTCGGCCACGATGCGCTCGGCCACCGCGCGCTCCGCGCACAGCTCGGCCAGCGCCACGCCCTGCAGCGCCTGCGGCTGGCCGTGGCCGAACTGGTGGGCGAAGGCGTCGTTGGCGTAGCTCAGGCGCCCGTGCGCATCGACGATGGCCACGCCGTTGAGCGAGTTGCGTATCGCCCCGGTCAGCAGCTGCACCTCGGCCGTGCGCTCGGCCACGCGGTGCTCCAGCGCGCGCAGCTGCATGCGCACCGCGATGGCGGCCAGCACCGACTGCGCGATGCGCTCCAGCGTGGCGCAGTCGGCCTCGCTCCAAGGCCGCGGCTTGTCGTCCACCACGCAGAAGCTGCCCAGCACCAGCCCGTCCGGCGTGGCCAGCGGCACGCCCAGGTACGCGCCCACGCCCGCGGGCGGCGGGTATTCGTAGCGCGGCGGCGGCGCCCGCTGCGCGTCCTCCACCACCAGCGCCGCGCCGTCGCGCACCACGAACTGGCAGAACGACTCGCCCACCGGCAGCTCGCGCGTGGCGGCCAGCTCCTGGGGCAGCCCGAAGGCGCTCTTGAAGAACTGGCGGCGCTCGTCCACGAGGCTGATCAGGCACAGCGGCGCGTGCAGCGACAGCGCCGCCAGCCGCGTGAAGCGGTCGAATTCCTCCTCCGGCGGCGTGTCCATCAGCTGCGTGCGCCGCAGCGCCTCCAGCCGCTCGGCCGCGTCCAGCGCCATGGGCCGCGGCGGCGCGGCGGGCCGCGCCACGCCGTCGTCGATGGTGCGCCACAGCGCCTGGTTGAGCTCGGTGGCGTGCGCCGCCTGGGCCTTGAGCCGGGCGTTGGCCTGGCCCAGCGAGTCCTGCGCCTGCACCAGCGCCTGCACCGTGTCGCCCAGCCGGCGCAGGCTGCGCTGCTGGCCGCGCCCGGCCCAGGCCACCAGCGCCAGCGACAGCAGGCTGCCCAGCGCGGTGCCCGCCACGGTGAGGTTGGTGGTGTGCTGCACCGCCGCGTCGCGCAGCGTCTGCAGCCGCAGCTCCTCGGCGTCCAGCGCGTCGAGCAGCGTCCGCATCGCCGCCAGCTGTGCCGGCGCGTCGCTGGCGGCGATGCGCCGGCGCGCGGCCTCCAGCCCATGCCGTGCCGCGTCCTGCAGCACGGCCTCCTCCAGCGCGCCCAGCACCTGCAGGTGCTGCCCGAAGGCTTCCAGCCGCTGCTGCTGCGCCGGGTTGTCGGCCGTGAGCGTGCGCAGCCGCTGCAGCCGCTCCGGGGCGCGGCGCTGGGCCTCGCGCCCGGGCTCGAGCCAGTCGTCGCGGGCGCTGGCCACGTAGCCGCGCACCGCGCGCGACACCTCCAGCACGTCGTTGCGCAGCTCGGCCAGCTCCAGCCGCACCCGCAGCGTGTGGGCGCGCGAGCGCACCGCGTCGTTGGCCACGGCCTGCAGCCACAGCGCGCCGCCGGCCACGACCAGCAGCAGTGCCAGCGCCACGGCAATGGCCGGCGGGAAGGGCAGGCGGGTGGGAAGTCGCGATGTCAAGGCCATGAAGTTGCGTGCGCGTGATGCGGCGCGGAAGACCACCGGCAGCGCCGGGACCGTCCGGAACGGCTGCCGCTTTCCGCGGCATGGAATCCCCATTGTGGGTGAAGAGGTATCGATATGTCAGGCATCGGGCCCGCCCGCCACCGTGCGACGCCAGGCGGCCGGCCCGGGCTCAGGGCACCAGCACCGCCGCGCCCTGCAGCCGCCCCGCGCGCAGGTCGTCCAGCGCCTGGTTCGCCTGTGCCAGCGGGTAGACGCGGGTTTCGACGCGCAGCGGCGTGGCGGCCACCTCGCGCAGGAACTCCAGCCCGTCGCGGCGCGTGAGGTTGGCCACCGACACCACCTGCCGCTCCTCCCACAGCAGCCGGTAGGGGAAGGCCGGGATGTCGCTCATGTGGATGCCGCCGCACACCACGCGGCCGCCCTTGCGCACCGCGCGCAGTGCTTGCGGCACCAGCTCGCCCACGGGCGCGAACAGGATGGCCGCGTCCAGCGGCCGCGGCGGCGGCTCGTCCGAGGCACCGGCCCAGGTGGCGCCCAGCGCGCGCGCGAAGTCCTGCGCCGCCGTGTCGCCCGCGCGCGTGAAGGCGTAGACCTCGCGCCCCTGGCGCAGCGCCACCTGCGCCACCAGGTGCGCCGCCGCGCCGAAGCCGTACAGGCCCAGCACGCGCGCCTCGTCGCCGGCCGCGCGCAGGCAGCGCCAGCCGATGAGCCCGGCGCACAGCAGCGGCGCGAGCTGCACCGGGTCGGCGGCCTGGCCCCGCAGCGGCAGGCAGAACGCGGCCTCGGCCAGCACGTGCGTGGCGAAGCCGCCGTCGCGGGTATGGCCGGTGAAGCCCGGCGCGTCGCACAGGTTCTCGTGCCCGCCGGCGCAGTAGGGGCAGTGGCCGCAGGCATGGCCGAGCCAGGGCACGCCCACGCGCTCGCCCGGGCGCAAGGCCGTCACGCCGGGCCCGAGCGCCTCGACCTCACCCACGATCTCGTGGCCCGGCACCACCGGCAGCCGGGTGTCCGGCAGCTCGCCGTCGACCACGTGCAGGTCGGTGCGGCACACCGCGCAGGCCAGCACCCGCAGCCGCACCTCGCCCGGGCCGGGCTCGGGCTCCCCACGCTCCTCCGGCACCAGCGGGGTTCGCGGCTGGCGCAGCACCATGGCTCGCATCGGGTTCTCCTGAAGGGGAATGCGCAGCCATTCTGGGCAGCCGTGGCCCGCCCGGCGCTTGAGCCGCGTCAACGACGCGCGCCGGCGCGGCGGCCACGATGGCGCCGTGTCCGAAGCCTTTCCTTCGAGCGATCTCCCGGTCTTCCATGCCCGTGGGCTGACGAAAACCTACGGCAGCGGCGCCGCCGAGGTGCGCGCGCTGCGCGAGGTGGACCTGGACGTGCGCCGCGGCGAGTTCATCGTGCTGCTGGGCCCGTCGGGCAGCGGCAAGTCCACGCTGCTCAACATCCTGGGCGGGCTGGACGTGCCCAGCGCCGGCGAGCTGCGCTTCGGCGCGCTGGACCTGGCCCGCGCCGACGAGGCCGCGCTCACCGACTACCGCCGCCGCCACGTCGGCTTCGTGTTCCAGTTCTACAACCTCATCCCCAGCCTCACGGTGCGCGAGAACGTGGCGCTGGTCACCGACATCGCCGAGCACCCGATGGCGGTGGACGAGGCGGTGGAGCGCGTCGGACTGGGGCCGCGGCGCGACCATTTCCCGGCGCAGCTCTCCGGCGGCGAGCAGCAGCGCGTGGCGATTGCGCGCGCCATCGCCAAGCGCCCGGCCGTGCTGCTGTGCGACGAGCCCACCGGCGCGCTGGACGTGCACACCGGCAAGCTGGTGCTGGAGGTCATCGGCGGCGTGCACCGCGACAGCGGCACCACCACCCTCGTCATCACCCACAACGCCGCCATCGCCGCCATGGCCGATCGCGTGCTGCACATGGGCGACGGCCGGCTGCAGCGCGTGGACGTGAACGCGACCAAGGTGCCGGCGTCGGCACTGTCATGGTGAAACCGCAGGGCGCCCCGTGAAAGCGCTCGACGTCAAGCTGCTGCGCGACCTGCGCCTGATGTGGTCGCAGGCGCTGACCATCGCACTGGTGGTGGCCAGCGGCGTGGGCGGCTTCATCACCAGCCTGTCGGCGGTGGACTCGCTGGCCCGCGCGCGCGACGACTACTACGTGCAGGGCCGCTTCGCCGACCTGTTCGTGAGCCTCAAGCGCGCGCCTGAAGCCGTGGCCGAGCAGCTGCGTGCGCTGCCCGGCGTGGCCGAGGTGCAGACCGGCGTGGAGGCCATGGTGCGGGTGGAGGTGCCGGGCTCGCCCGACCCGGTGCTGGGCCAGCTCGTGGGGCTGGAGCTGCGCGCGCCGCAGCGCCTGAACGTCGTCACGCCCAGCGCCGGCCAGCCGCTGCAGGCCGCGGCCGGCGCGCAGCGCGACGGCGCGCTGCCGGCGCTGGTGTCCGAGGCCTTCTTCCAGGCGCGGGGCCTGAAGTTCGGCGACACGCTCACCGCCGTCATCAACGGGCGCGAGCGGCGGCTGCGCATCGTGGGCACGGCGCTGTCGCCCGAGCACGTCTTCGTCGGGCTGTGGGGCATGCCCGACCAGCGCGGCTACGGCATCTTCTGGATCGAGCGCGAGGCGCTGGCCGCCGCCTACGACCTGCGCGGCGCCTTCAACCGCGTGGCGCTGCGCCTGGCGCCCGGCGCCTCGGCGCCGGCGGTGGCCGCGGCGCTGCGCCAGCGCCTGGCCGCGTACGGCGCGCGCGACGTCATCCCGCGCGCCGAGCAGGCCTCGCACGTGATGCTCGACAGCGAGATCAAGTCCCAGCGCGTGCTCGGCACGGTGCTGCCGGCGATCTTCCTGGGCGTGGCGGCGTTCCTGCTCAACGTCGTGGCCTCGCGGCTGGTGAGCGCGCAACGCGAGCAGATCGCGGCGCTGAAGGCGCTGGGCTACGCCGACGCCGCCATCGCGCTGCACTACCTGAAGCTGGTGCTGCTGATCGTGGCGCTGGGGCTGCTGCTGGGCCTGGCGCTGGGCAGCCAGCTCGGCTCGATGCTCACGGCGCTGTACGCCGGCTTCTTCCGGCTGCCGCATTTCGAGCACCACGTGGCCCCGGCGCTGGCGGCGCTGGCCGCGGCCGTGACCGCCGCCACCGCGGTGCTGGGCACGCTGGGCGCCATCGCCGCCACGGTGCGGCTGGCGCCGGCCGAGGCCATGCGTCCGCCCGCGCCGGGGCTGTACCGGCCCACGCTGGCGGAGCGGCTGGGCTTCACCCGGCTGGCGCCGGCGCTGCGCATGGTGCTGCGCAACATGGAGCGGCGGCCGCTGCGCACGGCGCTGTCCGTCGGCGGCATCGCCGCGGCGGTGGCCATCACGGTGATGGGCAACTTCCTGCGCGACGCCATCGACGAGGTGGTGGAGACGCAGTTCACGCTGTCGCTGCGCGCGGACGTGACGCTGTGGCTCGACGACGCGGTGGACGACGCCGCGCGGCTGGAGCTGGCGCGGCTGCCGGGCGTGCAGGGCGTGGAATCGACCCGCATGGTGCCGGTGAACTTCAGCCACGGCCACCGCCACGAGCGCGGGCTGATCCGCGGCTACGCGCCGCGCGCGCAGCTCTACCGCGTCATCGACATGCGGCACCGCGAGCTGCTGCTGGAGGAGCGCGGCCTGGTGCTCACCGACCGGCTGGCCGAGAAGCTGGGCGTGCGCGAGGGCGACACGGTGCGGGCCGAGGTGCTGGTGGGCGAGCCGCGCACGCTCATGCTCACGGTGGGCGCGCTGGTGCCGGAGATGATGGGACTCAACGCCTACATGGACCGCCGCCAGCTCAACCGGCTGCTGGGCGACGGCGACGTCTCCACCGGCTTCGTGCTGTCGGTGGCGCGCGACCGCGAGGCGGCGCTGCTGCAGGCCACGCGCGAGATGCCGCGCATCGCCGGCGCCTTCAGCAAGGCCACCATGCTGCGCAACATGCAGGAGGTCAGCGCCCGCAACGTGCGCATCATGAGCACGCTGCTGACGGCCTTCGCGGCCGTGATCGCCGTGGGCGTGGTCTACAACAACGCGCGCATCGCGCTGGCCGAGCGCGGCTGGGAGCTGGCCAGCCTGCGGGTGCTGGGCTTCACGCGTGCCGAGGTGTCGGCGCTGCTGCTGGGCGAGCTGGCGCTGGCCATCGCGCTGGCGCTGCCGCTGGGCATGCTGCTCGGTTACGCGCTCACCCACGGCGTGGCCGAGGCGCTGCGCAGCGACCAGTTCGCCTTTCCGGTGGTGATCCGTGCCCGCACCTATGCCTGGGCCGCGCTGGCGGTGGTGGCCGCGGGCGTGGCCAGCGCGCTGGTGGTGCGCCGGCGCATCGACCGGCTCGACCTGGTGGCGGTGCTCAAGACGAGGGACTGAACTCATGAAGCGAAAGACGTGGCTGCTGGGCGGACTGGGCACGGCCGTGGCGCTGGCGCTGCTGGGCTGGGCCTTTGCGCCGCGCCCGGTGGCGGTGGAGACGGCGGCGGTGGCGCAGGGGCGCTTCGAGACCGCCATCGAGGAGGACGCGCGCACCCGCGTGCGCGACCGCTACGTGGTGGGCGCGCCGCTGGCGGGCGTGCTGCAGCGCATCGCGCTGCGCGAGGGCGACGCGGTCGAGCCGGGCCAGGCGCTGGCGCTGCTCACGCCGCTGCCGCCGGCCCTGCAGGACGAGCGCACGCTGCGCGAGCAGCAGGCGCGGCTGGGTGCGGCGCAGGCCGCGCGCGAGCGCGCCGCGGCGCGCCTGGCGCGCGCGCAGGTGGGGCTGCAGCAGGCGCGCGCCGAGGCCGGGCGCAGCGAGGAGCTGATCCGCCAGGGTTTCGTGTCGCTGTCCAAGCTCGACAACGACCGCCTGGCCGTGGAAGCCGCGCGGCGCGACGTGGACGCGGCCGAGCAGGACCGCCGGGTCGCCCTGCATGACGAGGAGCAGGCCCGCGCCGCGCTGGCCGCCGTGCGCGGCGGCGGTGGGGAAGCCGGGCGCGGCGTGGTGCTGCGCGCGCCGGTGGCCGCGCGCGTGCTGCGCGTGAACCAGCCCAGCGAAGCGACGGTGGCCGCCGGCGCGCCGCTGCTGGAGCTGGGCGACACGGCGCGGCTGGAGGTGGTGGCCGAGCTGCTGACCACCGACGCGCTGCAGGCCGCCCCGGGCAGCCGCGTGCTCGTCGAGCGCTGGGGCGGCGCCGGCGTGCTGGAGGGCCGCGTGCGGCTGGTCGAGCCCGGCGCCTTCACCAAGGTGTCGGCGCTGGGCGTGGAGGAGCAGCGCGTGCGCGTGCTCATCGATTTGACGGGCGACCCGGCGCGCTGGAGCGCGCTGGGCGACGGCTACCGCGTGGGCGTGCGCATCGTCACGCAGTCGGTGGAGGGCGCGGTGCAGGTGCCCGTGGGCGCGGTGTTCCCGGTGGAGGACGAAGGCGTGCTGGCCGTGTACCGCGTGGAGGGCGAGCGCGCCCGGCTGCAGCCGGTGGAGGTGGCGGCGCGCAACGGCGCGCAGGCCTGGATCAAGTCGGGGCTGCAGCCGGGGCAGGAAGTGGTGGTGTACCCATCGGCGGCCTTGAAGGACGGCGCGCGGGTGCAGCGGCGCAAGGTGTCGTGACAACCGCCGCGCGGCGCGCCGCGCCGAGGTTGCGCTCCATCAAGGCGCGCCGGCCCGGGCTTCCTAGAGTGGGGCCATCCCCGGCAGTCCTGAGAGGAGCGCGGCGCCGGGCGCCGCGGCAAGCACCATGATCAAGTTCCAAGACTTCGAGATTTCCGAGCAGCCCACCCTGGGCGAGCTGCGCGACGAGCGGCTGCAGCGCGTGCGTGCGCGGCCCGACGGCTATCACTGGATCGACGTCAACGGCCACCAGGAGTTCGGCCCCTTCGCCACGCTGCAGGCGGCGCTGGACGACATGGACGCCCCGGCCGAGCCGGCCTTCGACGACCCGGACTGCATCGAGGACGCCGGCGCCGCCGAGCTGGGCCTGGAGCTCGAAGCGGCCGGCCTGGGCGACGACGGCTTCGAGGACGCGGCCTGGGCGCTGGTGGCCGAGGCCTGAGCCGGTCGCCCGGCCTTTTCCCCTTCCGTTGGCCGCACCATGAAAAAGCGGGCCCCGAGGGGCCCGCCTTGCCGTGTGTGCCGTGCCGGGCTCAGAGCTTGGGCACGCAGGAGGTGAAGGTGGCCGGGCAGGTGGTGGTCAGGCCGCCGGCGGCATCCTTGGGCATGGCCGAGGACTTGAAGAACTGCAGCGCTTGCGGGTAGGGCGAGGGCGTGCCGATGAACGAGCGCGTCCAGAACATGTAGTTGGCGTTGAGCCGGGTGCGGCCGAAGCTGTAGAGGTCGGCGATCTTCGGCGGGTTGACCGGGCCGCGCTGCACCGTCGTCTGGTAGTTCTCGGGCTGCACCGACGGGCCGATGGGCACCTGGCCCTTGGCCGGGTCGTACATCGGATAGACGCGGGTGTTGTGGTCCCAGTCCTCCAGGAAGATGTCCGGCCCGCCCAGCCCGACCTTGCTGTTGACCATGTTGGCGATCAGGCCCGGCATGTAGGGGCGCGGGAAGTTGATGAACTGCATCACCACCGTGTTCGGGAAGGCCTGCTTGGTGGCCGTGTTCACCCGCGCCAGGTTGGCGAAGTAGGCGTCGAGCTGCGCGGCGGTCGGCGGCACCAGCGCGTTGCCGATGGCCGTCTCGTTGAAGGTCACGCCCTCGAAGGCGTTGTGGCCGTTGTAGCGCTGGCCCAGCGCGGTGGTCAGCGCGATGAGGCGGTCGCGCACCTTGGCGTTGTGCAGTGCGGCGTTCTCGCCGTAGCGCGTGCTGCTGTCGATGGCCTCGCGGGCGCCGATCAGGATCTTGTAGGCGCCGCCCTCGTACTCGGCGGTGCGCAGGTAGTCGGGCACGGCGCGGCCGCCGGGGGTGAACACCTTGGTGCCGACCATGATGAACAGCCGCTTGTTGGCCGCGGCCATGGCGGCCAGGTCGCGGTCGATCTTGGAGAAGTCGTAGACGCCCTTGGCGGTTTCGAGCTGCGCCCAGTCGTAGCGCAGCAGCAGGCCCTTGACCTGCGGGATGTCCTTGATCTCGCTGAGGATCTGCGCCACGGTGGCCGGATCGCGCTTGCCGGTGGCGATGTAGTGGCCGGGGTTCCACTTGGTGCGGGTGTCGGTCGCCAGGTTCATGGCCGTCTCGCGGGCCGCGCGGCTGAGCTGGCTGGTCAGGAAGGCCTGCTCGGTGGCCGGGTCCTCCGCCAGTTCCCAGGCGGCGGGCAGCGCGCGCGGCGCCGCGGCGTCCTCGGCGGACTGCGCCATTTCCGCGCCCGCGCCTTGCGCGGACGTCACGGCGGCGGTGGTGTCGTCCTCGGCGCCGCCGCCGCAGGCGGCCAGCATCACGGCCATCGAGACCAGGGAGGCCGCCATGGCCGGGCGACGGAACGGCAAAAGATTCAGGGTGTTCATGGTTGAAACTCGCGTCATGGGGGCTGCTGAAAACCTGTGTTGCCCGCTCTTGTTTTTTCGATCAGGCGGCCGCCGGCCCATGAAGGAAATTCACCCTTCATCCGCCGCTGCGCCCGATGCGTGGTTTGTTGATATTCAAGGCAATGCACCCCCTGTTTCGGCCGCACGGCAACCGCCATGAATATGAAAGCAAGTTGTGTGGTGTTTCTTTAGTAACCTGATGTATAAGCCTGTTGGTGGACTTTTGAATCCGTGAAGCAGGCTGCCGGGCGGAATGGGCCCGGACCGGTGGCCGGGATATTGATTTATGTCAGCAGGTCGGAGGTTTGCGCCTGGAGTATGGAGGGCGCGGCCGGCCGGTCCGGATACAGGAATGCATTTCGGTTATCGGCCTGCGCGGCGCCAGCTTGAGGATGCATCCGTGCCGGCCGGGAGGCCTCGTTCACGCGGACTGCTGCCTGCCGCGGGGCCGGCGCCGGGGCCTGCAAAGCCCACGCCCGTGGCAGCGGGACCGGCCACGGCGGCACACTGCCGGGCTCTTGGCATCAGGGGAGCATGCGCATGCGAGTGGGAGTGTTGACCGGCGGGGGCGACGGGCCGGGGCTGAACGCGGTGATCCGCGCGGTCACGAAGTCGCTGATCCACCAGTGCCGGGCGCAGGTGGTGGGCATCGAGGACGGCTTTGCCGGGCTGCAGGAAGGGCGCGTGCGCCAGCTCGACTGGCGCGCGGTGAGCGGGCTGATCCACCTGGGCGGCACGGTGCTGGGCACCAGCAACCGCCACAACCCGCTCATGGACGGCGAGGAGGGCGTGCAGCGCGTGGTCGAGAGCGCGCAGGCGCTGGGGCTGGACGCCGTGGTGGCCGTGGGCGGCGACGGCACCATGGCCATTGCGCACGCGCTGTGGCGGCGCGGCCTGGCGCTGGTGGGCGTGCCCAAGACCATCGACAACGACATCAGCGGCTGCGAGCGCAGCTTCGGCTTCGACACCGCGGTGGCGGTGGCCACCGAGGCGCTGGAGCGGCTGCAGACCACGGGCCAGGCGCACGGGCGCGTGATGGTGCTCGAGACCATGGGCCGCGACGCGGGCTGGATCGCGCTGGAGGCGGGCATCGCCGCGGCGGCGGACGTGATCCTGCTGCCCGAGATCCCGTACGACGTGGAGGCGGTGGCCGCGGTGTGCCGCGAGCGCGAGGCGCGTCAGCGCTTCACCGTGGTGTGCGTGGCCGAGGGCGCGCGCGAGCGCGGCGGCGACGTGGTGGTGCAGGAGATCGTCGCCGGGCGCGACGAGCCGGTGCGGCTGGGCGGCATCGCGCACGTGCTGGCGGCGCAGCTGCAGGCGCGGCTGTCCAGCGAGGTTCGCGCCACGGTGCTGGGCCACGTGCAGCGCGGCGGCGCGCCCACCGCCTTCGACCGCGTGCTGGCCACGCGCTACGGCAACGAGGTGGCCAACCTCGTGCTGCGCGGCGAGTTCGGCCGCATGGTCACGCTGCGCGACGGCGCCTTCACCAGCATCGCGCTGGACGCCGTGGCGGTGGGGCGCCGCTGCATTCCACCCGATCACCCGCTGCTGCGCTGCGCGCGGCAGATCGGCGTCCACCTGGGCGATGCCGGCGGCTGAGGCAAGAACGGGGAACGCCGGTTCCTTCTTGCGCCGCATGGAAGCCGGAGCCGATTTGTTTCCACGGCGCTTCAAAGCATGTTCAACGCCGGCTGCAATTGAAAGGCGCTTGAAAGGTGATTGAAGGGCGATCGGGCAATGATTGGAAAGGGGGGTTCGCCGCGCGGGGCCTCTCGCGTTCCGGGCGCGAACTGGTTAACCTGACACCTCCTGCATCGGGGAGGTTCAGGCGATGGCAAGAACTCACACGAATCTATATCGCTCGATCGAAGGCGATCAATTCGGGGCAATAACCGTCGGCATTTATCCGGGAGACGGCATTCTCGATCCGTGCTGGGAGGCGAAGAGCCGCTACAGCAGCGCGCTGCGGTGCATGGTTGCCGGTTGCGCCGAGGCGACGGTGGTGTTGGGAAACACGAATCCCGAAATCCTGGAAGGCAGCGGTCCCCTGCTGCGCGATGTCCCCGGCTGGTGGCCGGTTCGGGAATTCTGGATTCCCGAGGGTACCGAGTATTCCGACGAGTTGCTGATACGCAAGGACAAGGAAAGGCAGGTTTGTCCGGGCCAGCCGGCGCTCGAAGGGCATCAATATCGGATCGAGCCGCGCACGCGCATGCCGCTGCTCGCGTTCCGGCGGCACCTGGACAATTTCGCGCGCGCCGCCGTGGCGCGCCAGCGCGAGCTGATCGGGCAGCGCTGAGCCCGCCGCCGCAACCGCCGACCGCGAGGAGACCGCGCATGACCGACCTCACGCCCCAGACCCTGGTCATCGCGATCCAGGCCGTCGCCGCCCGGGTGCGCGCGCTGCGCGAGGCCGTGGCCGCCGGCCAGGCGCAGCCGCAGGAGCTGGCGCTGCTCGAAGACCACCTGCGCGCCGCCGGCGAGCTGGAGCTGGCCTATGACTTCGCCGCGCTGACGGTGCTCAACCTGCCGCCCTACGAGGAGTTGACCGGCGACTGACGCCGGCGCCGGCGCTGGCCGCCGCGGGTTTCCGGCGGTTTCCGGCGCGCGGCGGCCTCCGTGTTTGAAGCATGTCAATTCGGTCACGCGCCGGCGGGCCGCCGGGGCCGGGCGGGCCTCAATTCCCGGGCGCGGCGGCCGATAGGGCGGGGTTCCGTTCCACCGCAACGCGCCGATGTTCTCCTTCCTGCTTCGCCTGGCCTGCACCGCAGTCCTGGCCGTGCCCCTGGTCCAGGCCGCACCTGCCGCCCAGGCCGTGCCTGTCGCTCAGGCCGTGCCTGTCGCCCAGGCCGTGCCTGCCGCCGAGCCCGCGGCGCGCCTGGAGCGCGTGCGCCAGGCCGGCGCGGTGCGGGTGTGCATCTGGCCCGACTACTACGGCATCTCCTACCGCCACCCGGTGACGCGCCAGCTCAGCGGCATCGACGTGGACCTGGCGCAGGCGCTGGGCAAGGACCTGGGCGTGGCGGTGCAGTTCGTGGACAGCAGCTTCGCGCGGCTGTTCGACGACGTGCTGGGCGACCGCTGCGACGTGGCCATGTTCGCCATCGGCGTCACGCCCGCGCGCCAGGAGCGGCTGCGCTTCACGGCGCCGCACCTGGCCAGCGACATCTACGCCATCACCACGCGCAGCAACCGCGTGATCCGCAGCTGGGACGACATCGACCGTCCCGGCGTCGTGGTGGCCGTGGCGCGCGGCACGCTGCACGAGCCGGTGATGCGCGAGCGGCTGCGCCAGGCGCGGCTGGCGGTGCTGGACACGCCGCACGCGCGCGAGCAGGAAGTCGAGTCCGGCCGCGCCGACGTGTTCATGACCGACTTCCCCTACAGCCGCCGCATGCTCGCCGGCACCGACTGGGCGCGGCTGGTGGCGCCCACGGGCACCTTCCACGTCACGCCCTACGCCTGGGCCGTGGCGCCGGGCGACGAGGCCTGGCTGCGCCAGCTCGACGCCTTCGTGGCGCGCATCAAGCGCGACGGGCGGCTGCTGGAGGCCGCGCGCCGCCATGGGCTCGACCCGATCGTCATCGGGCGCTGAGCCCGTGCCGGAAGCGAGCTGATGCCGATCCTGATGCGCACCGCGTGGAGCCGCCTGGCCGACGTGCTCATCGTCGCCGCCATCGTGCTGGTCGCCCTGGCGGCGCTGGGCGCGCTGCTCTACCACGGCCGGCGCCTGGAGCTCGACCAGCTGGAGTCGCACCGCCGGCTCGCGGTGCTGGAGGCGCGCCACAACGCCCACCTCTTCGGGCAGACGCTGAGCGCGGTCGAGCTGTCGCTGCGCGGGCTGCTGCAGGCCGAGGCCGAAGCCGAGGCCGGGGCCGGGGCCGGGGCCCATGCCGGCGGCGCGGCGGCACCGGCCGGGACGGCGGCCGCGGCCGCGCGCGGCCAGCGGCTGCACGAGCTGCTGCGCAACGCGCCGCACCTGCGCTCGCTGTCGCTGCTGGACCGCCATGGGCTGGTGCAGGCCAGCACCAGCCCGGCCAACGTGGGCGTGCGCGTGGACCTGGCCGGCTGGCTGCCCGAAGCGGACCCCGACTCGGCCGAGCCGCTGCTGCGCCTGGGCCGCGCCCATGCCGGGCGCGACCTGGCCGAGGGCCGGGCGCTGGCGGCCGACGCCAGCATCGGCGCCGACGTGGGCTTCGTGCCGGTGATGCTGGGGGGCGGGCCCGGCGGGCAGGTGGTGGTGGCCACGCTCAACGTGGACTTCTTCCTGAACCGGCTCATGGCGCGCGAGGCCGGCGCCGGCTGGGCCGTGGACGTGCTGCGCTGGGACGGCGCGCTGCTGCTGAGCACGCGCGAGGCGGCCGAGCCCGGCTGGCGCCAGGCCGGGCAGGCGCTGGTGCAGCGCTGGCACGACGGCGCCGAGGCCGGCGACCTGGTGCAGACCGTGCCCGGGCGTGGCGCGTGGATCACGGCCTGGCGCGGCGACCGCGCGCGGCCCTTTGCCGTGGTGGCCCGTGTGGAGCAGGCCGCGGCGCTGGCCGACGCGCGCGAGGAAGCCCGGCGCCGCGCCCTGGTGCTCGTGCCCCTGATCGCGCTGGCCGCGCTGGCGCTGCTGCTGGGCTGGCGGCTGCTGCGCCGCGACGCGCTGCGGCGCCTGCACGGCCAGGCCGAGCAGGCCGCGGGGCTGGCGCGGCTGCTCGACGCGCTGCCGGCCAGCGTGCTGCTGTTCGGCGCCGACGGCCGGGCGCTGGCCCTCAACCAGGACTGGCGCGACATGGCCAGCGACGCCGCGCTGCCGGCCGGGGAGCCGCAGGCGCTGCACTACGGCGCGCTGGCCGGGCTGTACCGGCCCGGCGACGGCGAGGGCACCCCCGCGCTGGAGGCCGGCATCGCCGCGGTGCTCGCGGGCCGGGACGAGGCTTTCGAGGGCGCCTACGAGGTAGCCACGGCGCGGGGCCCGCGCTGGTTCCGCGTGCGCGTGCGGCCCTTCCTGCGCGAGGACCAGCGCTGCGCGCTGCTGCTGCAGCACGACATCACGGCCGCGCGCCGCAGCGCCGAGGCGCTGCGGCTGAACGGGCGCGTCTTCGCCATCAATGCCGAGGCCATCCTCATCACCGACGCGCGCAACCGCATCGTCTCGGTCAACCCGGCCTTCACCCGCATCACCGGCTACGCGGCCGAGGAGGTGCTCGGCCGCACGCCGGCGCTGCTGTCCTCGGGGCAGCACGACGCGGCCTTCTACCAGGCGATGTGGCGCGAGCTGCTGGCGCAGGGCAGCTGGTGCGGCGAGATCGTCAACCGGCACAAGTCCGGCGAGCTCTTCACCGAGTGGCTGACCATCACCGTGGACCGCGACGCCGAAGGGCGGCCCAGCCATTTCGTGGGCGTGTTCCAGGACATCACCGAGCGCAAGCGCCACGAGGCCGAGCTGCAGCGCCTGGCCACCACCGACGAGCTCACCGGCGTGCTGAACCGGCGCGCCTTCCTCGACGAGGTCGAGCGCGAGCTCGCGCGCTTCCAGCGCCACGGCCATGCCGGCGCGCTGCTGATGCTGGACCTGGACCATTTCAAGCAGGTCAACGACCGCCACGGCCATGCCGCGGGCGACGCGGTGTTGGTGCAGGTGTGCGCCGCGCTGCGCGAGCGGCTGCGCCGCAGCGACCGCATCGGGCGGCTGGGCGGCGAGGAGTTCGCGCTGCTGCTGCCCGAGACGCCGGCCGAGGGCGCGGCCGTGCTGGCGGAGTCGCTGCGCCGCGAGGTGGCGGCGCTGGAGATCGGCACCCCGGCCGGGCCCCTGCGCGTGACGGCCAGCATCGGCGTGGCCGCCTTCGCCGCGAGCGAGGCCGATGCCGCGGCGCTGCTGGGGCGCGCCGACCGGGCGCTCTACGCGGCCAAGGCGCTGGGACGGAATCGGGTGGCGCGGGCGGGGGAAGGGGCGGTGGCGGGGTGAGGCGGCGCCTGGAGCCGGCGTGGCCCGCCCGCTACGCCCCCGTCGCCGCGCTGCCACCACCGCCGCCGCCGCTGTCCTCGCCCCCGCGCTGCCCGTCCCGCGCCGCCCACGCCTCCAGCACCGCCTGCTCGAAGCTGCGCAGCTCGAAGGGCTTGCGCAGGAAGCCGTCGAAGCCGGCGGCCGCGGCGGCTTCGCGCGTGCGCGCGTCGCCGTAGCCCGTCAGCGCGATCAGCACCGGCGCCGGGCTGGCGCGCAGCGCGCGGATGCGCCGCGCCACCTCCAGCCCGTCGATGCCCGGCAGCCCGATGTCCACCAGCGCCACCTCCGTCTGCTGGCCCTGCACCAGCGCCACGGCGCTTTCGCCGTCCACCGCGCACACCACCTGGTGACCGGCCAGGCGCAGCAGCGAGCCCGTCATCTCCTCCACGTCGCGGTTGTCCTCCACCAGCGCGATGCGCAGCGGTTTCAAACGCATCACCGCCTCGGGCGCGGCGGGGTCGGCGTCTTCCTCCACCAGCAGCGGCAGCCGCACCGTGAACGTGGCGCCGCGGTCGGGGCCGTCGCTGTGCGCCTCGACCGAGCCGCCGTGCAGCTCGATCAGGCGCCGCACCACGTGCAGCCCCAGCCCCAGCCCGCCCTGGGCGCGGTCGATGCTGCGCTCGCCCTGCGAGAAGGGCTCGAAGATGCGCGGCAGCAGCTCCGCGGCCAGCCCGCTGCCGTCGTCGGCGAAGCTCAGCTCGGCCTGCCCGGCGTGCTCGCGCAGCCGGATGCGCAGCTGCCCGCCTTCGGGCCGGGCGTATTTCGCGGCGTTGTCCACCAGGTTGGAGACGATCTGCTCGATGCGCGTCTCGTCGGCGCGCACGTGCAGCGGCGCCAGCTCCGCGGCGTCGATGCGCAGCTGCGCCGTGCGCCCGGCCTGCTCGAAGGCCTGCAGCACGCGCCGCACCGCCTGCGCCAGGTCCAGCGGCACCATCTCCAGCCGGATGGTGCCGCTGGTCAGCCGCGCGGCATCGAGCAGCTCGTCAACCATGCGCACCATGTGCCCGACCTGGCGGTCGAGCACCTCGCGCGCGCGCCGCTCCATCTCGGGCGTGACGCGCGGGCTGCCCAGCACGCCGGTGGCCGAGCGGATCGCCGCCAGCGGGTTGCGCAGCTCGTGCGCGAGCATGGCCAGGAACTCGTCCTTGGCGCGCGCCAGGCGCTCGGCCTGCGCCAGCGCCTCGGCCTGGTCGGCCAGCGCCTGGCGCAGCGCGCGGCGCGCGGCCTCGGCCTCGCGGATGGGCAGCCGCCCGGTCTCGGGCTGCATGTGCCCGTCCGACTGCGCCAGCGCCGCCAGCGGCTCCAGCGAGTCGATGATGCGCCGCGCCACCGTCAGCGCGATCCCGAGCGCCAGCAGCACCGTCACGGCCAGCCCGCCGGCGGTCAGCAGCGCGGGCAGCTGCAGCGCGGCCTCCGCCGTCTCGGCCGGCACGCCCGTGCTCAGCACCCAGTCGGCGCTGCGCAGCCGGCTGAAGGCGGCGATGAAGCGCTGCCCTTCCAGGCCACGGACCTCGAAGGTGCCTTCGGCGCGTCCCTTGGTGCGCTCCCAGAAGGCCGGGCTGGAGGGCTTGCCGACCCACTGGTCGTGGTTGAGGGTGCGGGCCACGATCGTGCCGTGGCGGTCGTTGAGCGTGAGCGTCGCGCCCTCGGCCACCGGGTAGTCGCGCAGGAACGCCAGCCAGGCGCGGTCGTCCATGCGCGCCACCACGGCGCGCTCGACGCGGCCGTCGCGCACCACGGGCGTGGCGATCCAGGTGGAAAAGCCCGCGCCGCCGGGCGCGGGCACGAGGTCGGAGAGGACGGTGGCACGCGAGGCCTGCAGCTGCGCCATCGTGGCGGCGTCCACCGCCAGCGGCTCGGCGCTGCCGGCGCGGCGCACGGCCGCCAGCTCGTGGCCGCGGCCATCGACCACGCCGGCCACCGACCACAGCGGAAAGCTCTTGAGCAGCCGCTCCAGCAGCGCCTGCGACTCGGCGCCGCCGGGCGCGGCGTCGGCCGCGCCGCCGGCAATGGCCAGGCTCTCCAGCACGCGCGTGGTGCCCTGGATCTCGTTGTCCAGCGCCAGCCGCAGCGCGCTCACGCGCTCCTGGTAGCGCTGCGCATGCGCCTCGCGCTGCGCCTTGCCCAGCGCGTGGATGGACGCGCCCGCCAGCAGCGCCATCGGCGCCACCACGGCGGTCATCATCAACACGAGCTGGGGACGGATGCGCATGCGAGGCTGCCTCCGGGGGCCGGGAACCGGACGGGGCAGCCTAGCACCGCGGCGGGCGGCCGACAGTGCGGAAGGCGCCATGGCGGCGCCTTCCAGGGCCTCAGACCGTCACGTGCCCGCGCCGCGCGCTGGGCCCGCGCAGCAGCCACCACGCGCTCAGCAGCGCGATGCCGCCCACGGCGCCGGCCACGGTCTTCATCTTCCGCTTGGCCTCGGCCGCGGCCTGCGCGCTGCCCGGGGCGGCCTGCTTGGCATGCGCGCGCGCCAGCGCCGGCCCCGGCGTGACGGTGGCCGCGGCCACCTGCAGCTTGTTCTTCAGCCCCGTGACCACGCCGGGCTTGCCCGAGAACAGCGCCTCCAGGCCCTGGCGCGCGACCATGGCCGCGTCGTCCTTCTTCATGGTGCCCACGGCGGTGTCGAGCAGGTCGGCGCGCTCGAAGAACTTCGTCTCGGTGGGCCCGGGCATCAGGCAGGTCACGGTCACGCCGCAGTCCTTGAGCTCCTCGCGCAGCGCCAGCGCGAAGGAGTCCAGGAAGGCCTTGGAGCCGTTGTAGACGGCCTGGTAGCTGCCGGGCATGTAGCCGGCGATCGAGCCCGTGATCAGGATGCGGCCGCTGCGGCGCTCGCGCATCTGGCGCCCGACCTTCTGCAGCAGCGCCAGCGTGCCGGTGACGTTGGTGTCGAGCACGTGGCGCGCGGCCTCGAAGTCCTGGTCCAGGAAGCCCTTGCCCAGGCCGTGCCCGGCATTGGCCAGCAGCGCGTCCACCGGGCGGCCTTCGGCCGCGGCGAAGAGCTTCTCGACGCCCTCGACCGTGGACAGGTCGGCCTGCACCGAGCGCACCTCGGTGCCGTGCGCGCGCAGCTCCTGCGCCTTCTGCTCGATCTCGCCCTCGTCGGCGGCAATCAGCAGGTCGTAGCCGCGCTCGGCGCAGCCGCGCGCGAGCTCGAAGCCGATGCCCGAGGACGCGCCGGTGACGACGGCGAACGGGCGCGAGGCCGGGGTGGAGGACGGGGCGGTGCCGGACAGCGTGGAGGTGTTCATCAGAGGGCTCCTCTTGGATGGAGTGGATCGGGGAGCCCCTGTCGGCAAGCGCCGCGCCCGCCCGCCGCCCGCCGTCCGCCGCCCGCGCGCGGCTCAGGCCGGCTCGGGCTCGGCCGG
>NZ_VIDQ01000041.1 GCF_009760915.1 Azohydromonas aeria | reverse complement strand
GCGCCGGCCGTGCCGTGCGCCGCTGCGGTGCCCGCGGGCGCTGCCGCCGCGGCGGCGGCCGGCGCCGTCTGCACCCGGCGGTGGATGCGCGAGCGCGCGGCGGCGCGGATCTTGTCGCAGATCTCCTCGGCGAGCTGGTTCAGCCCCTCGGAGACACCCAGGCGCGGCTTGCTCACGAAGTCCACGGCGCCGAGCTCCAGCGCGCGCATCGTGGCCTCGGCGCCGCGCTCGGTCAGCGTGGAGACCATCACCACTGGCGTCGGGCGCAGCTTCATGAGCCGCGAGAGGAACTCCAGCCCGTCCATGCGCGGCATCTCGATGTCGAGCGTCACCACGTCGGGCGAGAGCTCGCGGATGACCTCGCGCGCGGCGAACGGGTCGGCGGCGGTGCCCACGCACTGCATGTCGGGCTGGCGGTCGATGAAGGTCTTGAGCAGCGAGCGCACCAGCGCCGAGTCGTCCACCACCACCACGCGAATTGAAGCCATGACTGTGTATTCCGGTGTCAGAAGAGTTCGATCGAGCCGGCGTCGCTGGGCACCGACTTGGCCGCGGCGCTGCGCTCCTGGGCCAGCAGCTGCTCGCCCACGGCCTTGGAAGCCAGGCGCTTGACCTTGGCCTGGCCGCTGGCAGGCTCGAAGCAGACCTTGCGCGGGCACACGTCGAGCACGTCCTGGCTGACGACGGGGATGCGCTCGGTCTTGAGGTAGTCGAGCACGAAGCGCGTGTTGCGCTCGCCGACGTTGAGCGTGGTCATGGCGCCCAGCACCGCGCCGCCGCCGAAGACCTTGGCTTCGAGCGAGCCGCGCGTGGCGCCGCGCTTCATGAGCTCGTTGATGAGCAGCTCCATGGCGTAGAGACCGTAGCGCGCGCCGTCGCCGGCGTCGGGCAGCATGAAGTGGTTCATGCCGCCGATGCGCCGCTCGCGGTCCCACAGGCACGCGGCGATGCACGAGCCCAGCGTGGTCATGATCAGGATGTCCTGGTCGTGCACGAAGTACTCGCCCGGCAGCACCTTCACCGCCTCGCGGCGGAAGTGCGCGTCGTAGAAGAAGAACGAGGCCTCGTGGGGCTTGCGCTGCTGCGCGCGCAGCTGCTCCAGCCGGGCCGTGCTCTGCAGGCTGCCCGACAGCGCGGGGCGGGGCGTGGGCGACAGCATCACAAGCGCTCGTAGATGGTCTTGCCGCGCAGCTTGAAGAGCTGGCGCGCATCGCCGAAGTTTTCGGAATGGCCCACGTAGAGCAGGGCGCCGGGCTTCATGGCGCGGTGCAGCCGCTGCAGCACCTGCATCTGCGTCGGGGCGTCGAAATAGATCATCACGTTGCGGCAGAACACCGTGTCGAAGGGCTCGCCCAGGTCCCAGCTCGGGCTCATCAGGTTGAACGCGAAGAAGCTCAGCAGCCGCGCCAGTTCGGGCTTGACCTTCATGCGCCCGGCGTTGGGGCCGGTGCCGCGCAGGA
Organism: Azohydromonas aeria; assembly: GCF_009760915.1. Lineage (GTDB taxonomy): Bacteria > Pseudomonadota > Gammaproteobacteria > Burkholderiales > Burkholderiaceae_C > Azohydromonas > Azohydromonas aeria. The sequence continues at coordinate 59,569 of NZ_VIDQ01000041.1, read as the reverse complement.
AGTGGCGCTTGAGCCGCTCGGGGCTGAGGCCGCGCGCGTCCACGTCGTAGACGCCGCGCTGCGCCGTGGCGAGCACCTTGGTGTCGATGTCGCTGGCCAGGATGCGCACGCGCTGCGGCTCCGCGGCGTGCTCCAGCACCGTCATGGCCAGCGAATAGGGCTCCTCGCCGGTGGAGGCGGCGCAGCACCAGATGCGCTGCACGTGCCCGGCGCGCAGCTCCTGCGCCAGCGCGTGGAAATGGTGGTCCTCGCGGAAGAAGGCGGTGAGGTTGGTGGTCAGGCAGTTCACGAACTCCTGCCATTCGTCCTCGCCGCCGGGGCCGCGCGCGGCTTCGAGCGCCTGCAGGTAGGCGCTGAAGCTGCGGTGGCCCGTCTCGCGCAGCCGGCGCGACAGCCGGCTGTAGACCATGGCGCGCTTGCCCGCGTGCAGGCTGATGCCCGCGCGCTGGTAGATCAGCTCGCGCACGCGCTCGAAATCGGCATGGCCGAAGGCGAATTCGCCTTCGGGCTGCACGCTCACGGGAGAAGGGGAAAGGCTCATCGCAGGGTCAAGGCAGGTCCGGGCCGCATTTGGTTGCATTTTGATACGCAGCCGAGGGCGGGTGCTCCATCTTCCGGCGCCTGAAGCTTGACCGATGGCAAGCAAAGGCACCGAAAGCCGGCTCAGTTCACGCCAGCGGTCGCCGGTGTGTTCCTGACCTGCACTTCATCGGCACGGACGCTCGCCGCCTGAAGCCTTGAAGCGGTGGGCGCGCCCTGCATTTCACAAACGCGCCATCTTGACGATGCGGGGGAAGAAGCGCTCGCGCGCCTCAGTCGCGGAAGTTCTCGAACTTCAGCGGCAGGTCGATGTCCTTGCGCAGCAGCGCGATGGCGGCCTGCAGGTCGTCGCGCTTGGTGCCGTTGACGCGCACCGTGTCGCCCTGGATCGAGGCCTGCACCTTCATCTTGCTTTGCTTGATGAGCGCCTGGATCTTCTTGGCCGTCTCGGCGTCGATGCCGGCCTTGAGCTTGACAAGCTGCTTGAGCTTGTCGCCACCGATCTTTTCCGGCTTGGCGCTGTCGTCGAGGAAGCGGACATCGACGCCGCGCTTGGTCAGCTTGGCCAGCAGCACGTCCTTGACCTGGCCGAGCTGGAAGTCGCTGTCGGCGTAGAGCGTGAGCTCCTTGTCCTTGCCCTTGTCGGCGAGCTCGACGCGCGCGTCGGAGCCCTTGAAGTCGAAGCGGGTGCCGATTTCCTTGTTGGCCTGGTCGATGGCATTGCGCACCTCGACGAGCTCGGGCTGCAGGACGGTGTCGAAACTGGGCATTTGAGGAGGGGTAAAAGAGGGGATCGGCGAAAATTCTGCCATGCAGCAATCCCTGTCCATCGAGCGCGGTCTGAGCCTGCGCCCCTACAACAGCTTCGGGCTGCCGGCGCTGGCGCGGCAGCTGGTGCGCATCCGCAGCGACGCCGACGTGCGCCGCATGCTCGACCATCCCGAGCTGGGCCGCATGCAGAAGCTGGTGCTGGGCGGCGGCAGCAACCTGGTGCTCACGCGCGACGTGGCGGCGCTGGTGCTCAAGGTCGAGGTCCCCGGCATCCGGCTGCTGGAAGAGCGCGAGGACGCCTTCATCGTCGAGGCCGGCGCCGGCGAGAGCTGGCACGGCTTGGTGGAATGGACGCTGGCGCACGGCCTGCCCGGGCTGGAGAATATGGCGCTGATTCCCGGCACCGTGGGCGCCTCGCCGGTGCAGAACATCGGCGCCTATGGCCTGGAGCTGAAGGACCGCTTCGAATCGCTCGACGCCGTGGACCTGGTCACCGGCCGCAGCGTCACGCTCGATGCCCGCGCCTGCCGCTTCGGCTACCGCGACAGCGTCTTCAAGCAGGGCGGCTTCGCCGGCCTGGCCGGCAAGAGCCTCATCACGCGCGTGCGCTTCAGGCTGCCGCGGCCCTGGCAGCCGGTGCTGGGCTACATCGACCTGGAAAAGAAGATGGCCGAGACCGGCATCCGCGAACCCGACGCGCGCCAGATCGCGGACTGGGTCTGTGCCATCCGCAAGATGAAGCTGCCCGACCCGGCGGCGCTGGGCAATGCCGGCAGCTTCTTCAAGAACCCGGTGGTCAGCGCCGAGCAGTGCCGCGACATCATCGGGCGCGACCCGCACATCGTGCATTACCCGCTGGCCGACGGCCGCGTCAAGCTGGCCGCGGGCTGGCTCATCGACGCCTGCGGCTGGAAGGGCAAGAGCATCGGCCGCGCCGGCGTGTACGAGAAGCAGGCGCTGGTGCTGGTCAACCGCGGCGGCGCCAGCGGCGCGGAGGTGCTGACGCTGGCGCGCGCGATCCAGGAAAGCGTCTACGGCCGCTTCGGCATCCGGCTGGAGCCGGAGCCGGTGGTGGTGTAGGGCGCCTTGCGGCGACCCTCCCTCAAACCGTCGCGTCCGGCGCGGCGGCCAGCAGCCCGCACTGCCGCAGCGCCTCGCGCGTGGCCGGCAGCAGCGCGCCCCAGCGCTGCAGCGAGGCCAGCAGCGCGGCCGGCTCGGCGCCGGCGGCGCTCTTCTCGATCTCCAGCGCGGCCTGCGCCAGCCCGGGCAGCCCCAGGTTGAGCGCGGCGCCCTTGGCCGCATGCGCGGCCTCGCGCAGCCCGGCGCGCAGCGTCGGCGCCTGCGCGCGCACCTCGTCGGCCGCGGCCAGGTCCACGCCGGACTCGCCGGCTGCGGCCGCCTCTTCCGCGGCCTGCGCGTCCTGCAGCGACTGCACCTGCGCATTCAGCCCGGGCAGCTGCGCGGCCAGGTCGTCGAGGTAGCGCTGCACCAGCGAGCGGTAGTTGGCGGCCGAGAGCACCTGCGCCACGCCGTTGGCGGTGGCCTCGTCCACCAGCACCGGGGCGGCGCCGGGGGCGGCAGCGGCCGGGGCGGCCGGCGCGGCGGCGGAAGCGCCGCCCTCGGCCGGCACGCCGTGGCCTTGGCGGGCGTGCGCCTGGCGGCGCATGACTTGGGCGAGTTGTTGCAGCGTCACGGGTTTGGTCAGTACGTCGTTCATGCCGGCGCCCAGGCAGCGCTGGCGGGTTTCGGGCAGGGCGTCGGCGGTGAGCGCGACGATGGGCACCTGGCCGGCGGGGGCGGGCAGGGCGCGGATGGCCTGCGTGGCGCCGGCACCGTCGAGCACCGGCATGTGCAGGTCCATCAGCACCAGGTCGAAGCGCTGCTCGGCCACGGCCTGCACCGCGTCCACGCCGTTGCGCACGATGCGCGCGCGGTGGCCGAGCCGGTCCAGCAGCGCCCCCAGGTAGCGGCGGTTGATCTCGTGGTCTTCGGCCACCAGCACGCGCAGCCCCGTCACCGGCAGCCGCTCGTCGGCTTCCAGCGCGGCCGGTGCCTGCGCCTCCACCAGCGGCAGCACCAGCGTGAAGGTGCTGCCCGCGCCGGGGCTGCTCTGCACCAGCAGGTCACCGCCCATGAGCCGCGCCAGGTGGCGCGAGATCTCCAGACCCAGCCCCGTGCCGCCCTGGCGGCGCGGGCCGCCGGCCTGCACGAAGCGCTGGAACAGCCGGCTCAGCGTGTACTCGTCCATGCCGATGCCGGTGTCGGTCACGGCGCATTCCAGCGTGCCGCTGACGTTGCCCAGGCGCACCTGCAGCGTCACGGAGCCGCTGTCGGTGAACTGGATGGCGTTGTTCATCAGCTTGGTGAGCACCTGCTTGAGCCGCGTGCCGTCGATCTCCAGCGCCGCGGGCAGCTCCGGGGCCACGTGCACGCGCAGCGCCAGCCCCTTGGCCATGGCGCGCGGGCGCATCACCTGCTCGACCTCGCCCACCAGCGCGCGCAGGCTCACCGACTCGGCCAGCAGCGCCAGCGTGCCGGCCTCCAGCTTGGACATGTCCAGGATGTCGTTGAGGATCGACAGCAGGTGGTCCGCCGCCTCGTTGGCCGTGCGCAGGTACTCCTGCTGGCGCGGCTCCAGCGGCGTGTCGCGCAGCAGCGCCAGCATGCCCAGCAGGCCCTGGAAGGGGGTGCGGATCTCGTGGCTCATGTTGGCCAGGAAGGCGCTCTTGGCCTGGCTGGCGGCCTCGGACTCCTGGCGCGCCTCGCGCAGCCGCTGCGCCAGCAGCTCCACGCCGGCGCTGCGCTGGTCGAGCATGCGGCGCTGGCGCAGCAGCGCCAGCGCCAGCGCGCCGACGGCCACCACCAGCAGCGTCGTCAGCAGCAGCTCGACGCGGCCATGCGCGTCCACGGCGTCCTGGCGCTGCGCGATCTGCGCCGCCACTTCCTGGCCGCTGGCCCCGGCCAGCGCGACGATGGGGTCGTCCAGCGCTTCGAGCTCCTGCTGCAGCGCGCGGTGCGATTCCTCGCCCAGCCGCGCCTTGGGGTTCGGGCCCAGGTAGAGGTCGGCGCGGGCCACGAAGTCGCGCAGCATGCGCGCGGCGTGCTCCAGCTCCGGCCGGCGCGCCACCAGTGACTGCAGCTGCGCGCGCTCCAGCAGCGCGACGCGGCCGGAGAAGGTCTCATAACGCTGCTGCAGCGTCTCGCCCAGGGCTTGCGGCCCCACCGGCGCGCGCCACTGGCTGCGCAGCTCCAGGTAGTCGGTGCGCAGCTGCTGCAGTTCCAGCAGCAGCGCGTCGTCCTGCATGTCGGCCACGCCGCGCAATTGCCGCAGCTGGTGCCACTGCACCATGCCCACGCCCACCAGCAGCATCAGCGCCACGGCCAGCCAGCGAGCCAGCCGCACGCGCTGGCTGTTGCGCGAGGGCGAGGCGTTCACGGCATGAGCGCCCGCAGCGGGCGCTGCGGGATCGGTACGGGATGCGGCGCCCTCGGGGTCGCAACGCCGGCCGGAGAAGTGAGACAGCAACTCTGGACTCTCAAGGCTCGGGTACTCCAGGTGCACGGCGCCGGTGCACAACCCGCCGATTATGGCCGCCACCGGTGCGCCTTCCGGTGCACGGCCGGCACGGCCCTGCGCAGCGCGCGTGTGATCGGCGCTTCACACCGCGGAACGTCTCAGGCTAACACAATTGGTTACTCTTCAGAACCGCGACCCGGGCTGCTTCAGGAACTCGATTTCCTCCGGCGTCGAGTCCCGCCCCAGCACGGCGTTGCGGTGCGGGAAGCGGCCGAAGCGCTCGATGATCACGTGGTGCTTGCGCGCCCAGGCCTCGCTGTCGGCCTGCGCCGGGTCGGCCGCCGTCAGCGCGGCGAAGAGGCGCAGGCCTTCCTCCTGGGCCTGCAGATCCTCGGCGTGCTCGAAGGGCAGGTAGACGAAGCCGCGCTGCACGGGCGCCAGCGCCTGGTCGAAGCCGCGCGCCACCATGTCGCGCGCGCCGGCCAGGGCCTGCGCGTCGCCGGCAAAGGCGCGTGGCGTGTCGCGGAAGGCATTGCGGGTGAACTGGTCGAGCAGCAGCAGCCGCGCCAGTGCCGATCCAGGCTCGGCCTGCCAGGCGTCGAGCCCGCCGCGCAGCGCAGCTTCGATCAGCGCGCCGAAGCGCTCGCGGATCAGCGCGTCGAAGGCGGCGTCCTTGGTGAACCACTGCGGCCGCGGCGCGAAGGGCGCGTCGCCGAACCAGAAGGCCAGCACGTCACGGGCCGCGGCGTCGGAAAGGTCGGTCATCGGCAGCACTCTCGAAAGCGAAGGGTGCCGGCGATTGTGGCGCCGCAGGTGTTGCAGGCGCCGCGGCCCGCGCTCAGGCCGTGAGCTTCACCGGCTCGATCTGCACCGAGCGCTGGCCGTCGCCGACCCAGACGATGCCGTCCTGGACCGTGACCTGCAGGCTCATGCCGCGCTGCGCCAGCGCCGCCAGCGCCTGGCTCTGGTCGGCCGGCACCTGCCACACCGTGACGTTGGACGCGCGCGCGAGCTTGCCCTTGAGCGGGCCCCACCACACCGGCGTGGAGGCGGCGTAGGAGATCACGGTGACGCGCTCGGCACGCCCGGCAGCCTTGAGCAGCCGGCGCTCGTCGGGCTGGCCCAGCTCGATCCAGTGCAGCAGCTGGCCGGTGAGGTCCTTGTGCCAGAGCGCGGGCTCGTCCGCGTCGGACAGGCCCTTGGTGAATTCGAGCTGCCCGTGCGCGTCGTCGGCGGCCACGTGCAGCGCGAAGGCCAGCACGCGCATCATCAGCCGCTCCTCGTTTTCCGAGGGATGGCGCGCCAGCGTCAGCGCATGGTCGGCGTAGACATGGCGGTCCATGTCGGCCAGCTGCAGCTGGGCCTTGTAGATGGTGGATTTCAGCGCCATGCGCGCGCTCCGGCGGGACGGGAAGACATCGGGGAAACTGCTTGGGGTTGCGTTGGGACAGCGGGGCGCGACTGTGCCACAGCCGAAAATCCGGCCCTGATCGCGCCCATGCCCATGGAACAGTCCCGCCACCATCCCCTGCTCGAAGCCGCCACGCAGTCCGAGGCGCAGCGGCTGGGCCGCCCGCTCACCGGCTGGCGGCTCAAGCTCTACACCATCATCTTCGAGGCCGACACGCCCGCCGGCCGCGCCTTCGACCTCGTGCTCATCGGCCTCATCCTGGCCAGCGTGGCGGTGGTCATGCTCGACAGCGTGGACAGCTACCGCCAGCGCTGGGGCTGGCTCTTCGACACCCTGGAGTGGGGCTTCACGCTGCTGTTCACGGTCGAGTACCTGGCGCGGCTGTCCTGCGTGATGCACCCGCTGCGCTACGCGCGCAGCGTCTTCGGCGTCATCGACCTGCTGGCCATCCTGCCCACCTACCTCTCGCTGCTCGTGCCGGGGCTGCACGCGCTCATCGACGTGCGCGTGCTGCGGCTGCTGCGGCTGTTCCGCGTGCTCAAGCTCGGCGCCTACGTCGAGGAGTACGGCATGCTGGGCCGGGCCCTGGTGGCGAGCCGGCGCAAGATCCTGGTGTTCCTGTCCTTCGTGCTGCTGGTGATGGTGGTGATGGGCACGCTGATGTACGTGGTCGAGGGCCCGGACAACGGCTTCACCAGCATTCCCGTGTCGGTGTACTGGGCCATCACGACCATGACCACCGTGGGCTTCGGCGACATCACGCCCAAGACCGAGTTCGGCCGCTTCATCGCCTCGGCCATGATGCTCGTGGGCTGGGGCACGCTGGCCGTGCCCACGGGCATCGTCAGCGCCGAGTTCACGGCCCAGCGCATCCGCGTGCGGCCCACCACGCGCACCTGCCCGGCGTGCCTGAGCGAGGGCCACGACCCCGAGGCGCGCTTCTGCCGCGACTGCGGCGAGAGGCTGCCGCCGTACTTCGCCGGCCAGGGCCGCGCGGTGCCGCCCTATCCTTGACGGCTTTTTCGGACACGAGGTTGTACTTCCCATGCTGGCCCCGCCCTTCACCGATCCCGCCCGGCTCGACGACGTCCTGCGCAGCCAGGGCCACGCGGTGCTGTCGCCGCAGGCGCTGCAGTCGCTGCTCGATGCCGCGCCCGGCGCGCTGTCCGCCTGGCGCCCGTTCTGGGACCGGCTGCCCCCCGACGCCTACCTGCGCGACGGCGGCCGCTACCGGCGGCGCCGTCACGCCAACTACGTCGTCACCGGCGAGCGCGTGCAGCCCGTGCCGCACCGCGCGCACTGGCAGCCGGTGGACTACAACGCGCTGCACGGCGGCATCGAGCGCTGGTTCGAGCCGGTGGAGCCGGCGCTGGAAGCGCACCCGCTGTGGCAGCCGCTGCTACGGCTGCTGGCGCGCCGCGCCGACGCGCTGCGCGGGGCGCAGCCCTGGTACGTCGAGGCCCACGCCTTCCGCATCGACACCACCGACGGCATCGGCCGGCCCACGCCCGAAGGCGCGCACCGCGACGGCGTGGACCTCGTGGCGGTGCTGCTGCTGCAGCGCCAGGGCGTCAAGGGCGGCGAGTCGCGCGTCTTCGACGTCCACGGCCCGCAGGGCCTGCGCTTCACGATGAGCGAGCCGGGCACGCTGCTGCTGCTCGACGACACCCGCGTCATCCACGAGACCACGCCGATCCAGCCCGACGGCGAGGCCGGCTGGCGCGACACCCTGGTGGTGACGCTGCGCCGCGGCGGCTTCCAGGGGCCCGAGGACCCGCTGCACGAGTGAGAGGGCTGGGCGGCGCGAGCGCTCGCGCCGCCGTGCCCAGGTCACTTCGGCGTCGCCAGCGTCTCGCGCTGGGCCAGGGCCGGGAAGAACCGGAACCACAGCGCCACCACCAGCAGCGTGCCGAAGCCGCCCAGCACCACCGAGCCCACCGGGCCGAAGGCCGCGGCGGTGGCGCCGGACTCGAACTCGCCGAGCTGGTTGCTCGCGCCGATGAAGATGGAATTGGCCGCCGCCACGCGCCCGCGCATCTCGTCGGGCGTGTCCAGCTGCACCAGCGTCTGCCGGATCACGACGCTGACCATGTCCGCCGCGCCCGACACCAGCAGCGCCGCGAAGGACAGCGCGAAACTCTTCGACCAGCCGAACACGAGCATCGACACGCCGTACACGCCCACGGCCAGCAGCATCTTGCGGCCCACGCCGCGCTCGATGGGCGCGCGCGTGAGCCACACCGACACCGCCAGCGCCCCCACCGCGGGCGCGGCGCGCAGCAGGCCCAGGCCCCAGGGCCCCGTGTGCAGCACGTCGCGCGCGAAGATCGGCAGCAGCGCCGTGGCGCCGCCCAGCAGCACGGCGAACAGGTCCAGCGACAGCGCGCCCAGGATCACCGGGCGCTGCCAGATGAAGCGCAGGCCCGCCAGCATCGTGGTCCAGCTCGCCGGCTCGCGATGCGCCGGCCGCGCCACCGGCGTGATGCGCAGGATCAGCACGCAGCCCACGGCAAACAGCAGCGCGCACGCGCCGTAGACCACCGTGGCGCCGGCTGCATAGAGAAAGCCGCCCAGCGCCGGCCCGGCCACCACCGCCGCCTGCATCGCGCCGGAGCTGAAGGCCAGCGCCCGCGGCAGCACGGCCGCCGGCACCAGCGTCGGCGCCAGCGCCTGCTGCGAGGGCATCTGGAAGGCGCGCGCTACGCCCAGCAGCAGCGACAGCCCCAGGATCAGCTCGCGGCCGACCCAGCCGCCGGCCGAGCCCAGCGCCAGCAGCAGCCCCACCACCAGCTGCAGCCCCAGGCAGAGCGCCAGCAGCAGGCGGCGGTCGTGGCGGTCCACCACGTGGCCGGCGGGCAGCGTCAGTACCAGCGCCGGGATGAACTGCAGCAGCCCGACCAGGCCCAGGTCCCAGGCGCTGCCGGTGAGCTCGTACATCTGCCAGCCCAGCGCCACCATCAGCATCTGCGCCGCCGTGGTGCCGGCCAGCCGTCCCCACCAGAAGCGCATGAACGAGGTGAAGGAGTGCAGCGAGGGCAGCGGCGCGTCGGCGGCGGGAGCGGGTACGGCGGTCATGGCAACAGCACGGCTGCGCCGCGCGGCGTCGGCCCGCGGCAGCGGCAACGGAAAAGGGAGCGCCTGAAAGCGGATGCACCGGCGCGAAGCCGGTGCAGCGCCTTCGAGAGGCAGGGAAATGTGACGTAACAGCTTACGCCAGGGGCGCCGGCCGGCTAGGGTAGGGGGCATGCCAACGCTGTCCGCATCCGCCGTGCCTTCCGACCATGACTCTTCCGCACCGGCCCCCGCCGCGGCCGGGGCCCAGGCCCGTCTCTTCATCGGGCTGTGGCCCGACGATGCCCAGCGCTGGGAGGCGCGCGCACACCAGCAGCTCTGGCGCTGGCCGCCGCAGGCGCGGCCCACGCCGGCGTCCAAGCTGCACCTGACGCTGCACTTCATCGGCGAGGTGCCGCTGGCGCAGGTCGAGCCGCTGGCGCAGGCCATGCCGGCCTCGTTCACGGCCGCGGAGCTAACCTTCTCGCACCCGGCGCTGTGGCGCGGCGGCATCGCCGTGCTGGAGCCCGAGGCGGTGCCGCCGTCGCTGCTGTCGCTGCATGCGCAATTGGGCCTGCGGCTGCGCCAGCTCGGCGTGGCACTGGAGGCGCGCCCGTGGCGCCCGCACCTGACGCTGGCGCGCCAGGCCCAGGGCGCCAAGACGCCCACCAACCCGCCGCCGCTGCACTGGCGCCTGGCGCAACTGGCGCTGGTGCAGTCCGAGGGCGGTTTCTACAAGGTGCTGCGGACCGCGGAAGCGGTGTGAGCGCCGGCGCCGGTGGCGGCGCTCAGGCGTCGCGCACGTCGGCCACCGGCTGCGCGCCGAAGTCCGGCCGCTCCAGGTAGGCCAGCAGCTTCGCGGCGGCGCCTTCCGGGCTGTCGAGCTGGCCCTGCGCGCGCAGCTGCACGAAGCGCTCGCGGTCCGGGAAGCGCGCCGGGTCGGCACCGCGCAGCTGCACCTGCATGTCCGTGTCGATCACCCCCGGCGCCAGCGACACCACGCGCGCGCCCATGGGCTTCAGCGTCTCGTCCAGCGCCAGCGCTCGCGTGAAATGGTCCAGCCCCGCCTTGACCGCGCAGTACGGCGCGCTGGCGGCCATGGCGCGGCGGCCGAGTCCCGAGGAGATGTTGAGCACCTTGCGCGCCACGCCCCAGGGCCCGGTGGCGCGCAGGAAGGCGCGCGTGAGCAGCACCGGCGCTTCCAGCCCCACGCGCAACGCCGCTGAAAGCTGATCCGCATCCACGCCTTCCACCGGGCCCGGCGGCGTGAGCAGCGCGGCGTTGTTGACCAGCACCACCTCCGACACCGGCGCGCCGTCCTGGGCCTGGAGCCAGTCTTCGAGGCGCTGCGCCGCCGCTGCCGGCTGCGCGAGGTCGAGTGCCCATTGCTCCAGCGTCGTGCCGGCGCCGTGCGTCTCGGACTCCAGCGCCGCGTCGGGCCGGCGCGACAGCGTCAGCAGCCGCGTGCCGTCGCGCTTCAGCAGCGCCACCGCCAGCGCGCGCCCCATGCCGCGCGAGGCGCCGGTGAGGATGACCATTCGATTCGTGCCGGCCATGCCGTCTCCTTGTTGCGTCAAAGCAGCCGGCCATGATGCCGCCGCCCGGCGCCTCGTTCAGAACGGCGCCGGACTGGCGAAGCGCAGGACCGCGCCGTGCGCCGGGTGCGGCAGCGCCAGCTCGGCCGCGTGCAGCAGCAGCCGCGGCGCGCGCGCCTGGTCCACGGGTGCCGCGTACAGCTCGTCGCCCAGGATCGGGTGCCCAAGCGCCGCCAGGTGCACGCGCAGCTGGTGCGAGCGGCCCGTCACCGGCTCCAGCTCCACGCGCGTGGCGGCCCCCGCGCGGTCCTCGTGGCCGAGCACGCGCCAGCGTGTCAGCGACGGCTTTCCCTGCACGGCATCGACCATCTGCCGCGGCCGGTTCGGCCAGTCGCAGCGCAGCGGCAGCCCGATCTCGCCCCAGCCGCCTTCGGGCGCATCGAGCCGGCCCGCCACCACCGCCACGTAGCGCTTGTGCACGCGGCGCTCGGCGAAGGCGATGCTCAAGCTGCGCTGCGCCGCCGCGCCGCGGCCCATGGCGATCAGCCCGGAGGTGGCCATGTCCAGCCGGTGCACCACCAGCGCGTCGGCGAAGCGCGCCTGGGCGCGCGCGGCCAGGCAGTCGGGTTCGGTGCGCCCGGGCACGGCCAGCAGCCCGGCGGGTTTGTCGAGCACGAGCAGGAAATCGTCAGCGTGCAGCAAGGAAATATCGTCCATGGGGGCGCAAGCATAAATCGCCGGATTTACCGCCCGAAACCGGCCGGGGTCGCTGTGTAGAATGCCCGGCACAGGATTGCCAAGTTCGTTATTGCCGGTCTTTCCTCTGCCGCAGGCGCGGTGTCCCTGGCGGACATCGGCGCGGGCCCGCTCCGGCGGGTTGGGTTCGAGTTTCCGAAATGCGTTTCTTGACGGTTTCTGTTCCGGCGCGTGCGGAACACGGGCCGGGTTTCTTGATCAACAACAAGGTTTCGCATTTCCATGAGCACTCAGCAGACCGGCATCGTCAAATGGTTCGACGATGGCAAGGGTTTCGGCTTCATCACCCCGGACGACGGCAGCAAGGACCTGTTCGCGCATTTCAGCGAAATCCAGGCCAAGGGCTTCAAGAGCCTGAAGGAAAACCAGCGCGTCGAATTTGAAGTGCGCCAGGGCCCCAAGGGCCTGCAGGCCGCCGCGATCCGCCCGCTGTAAGCACGGGACTTTCGCCCATGAAAAACGCGGCCCGCGGGCCGCGTTTTTTCTTGTCCGCCGCAAATCCGGCGGATGCCGGGGGGCGGGGATTCGAGGCGCCGTTTCAGCGCTTCAGCGCTTCAAAAACGCTCCACCAGCCCCGTCTGCTGGGCGGTCTGCGGGTTGGAGCCGGCGTCGCGCACGCGCTGCAGCGCCTCCTCGGTGGGCAGGCCCAGCGACTTGAGCAGGCAGGCCGCGGCGCTGCCGGTGCGCCCCAGGCCGGCGGCGCAGTGCAGCAGCACCGCGTCGCCGGCGCGCAGCGCGCCGGCCGCCTGCGCGATGCCGTCATGGAAGTCCGGCAGGTCCGGCGGCAGCCCGTAGTTGCGCATGGGCAGGTTCAGCCAGCGGAAGGGCAGCGTGCCCTGCGTCACGGCCGTGCGGTAGGCCGGCGACAGCACCGCCAGCTCGTCCAGCGGTGCCAGGCACAGCACCAGGCCGACGTGGTGGCGCCGCGCCTCGGACAGGAAGGTCTTGAACGGCTCGAAGCGCCCGGGCATGGCCGACAGCCACAGCCGGCCCGGCACGCCGGGCGGCAGCGGCACGCCGCGCAGGATCGCGGCGGCGCCGCCGAGCACGCGCGCCGCGCCGGCGGGCGGCGTGCGGTTGGCGCAGATGCCGGCGGGACTGCTCATGCCTTCAGCGCTCCTTGTCCCAGGCTCAGTGCGAGTACTGCTGGATGCCGGCGATGGCCCAGTCGCGGCTGCCGTCGTTGGGCTTGACCAGGTGCCAGATCTCGTCGAAGTCGGCAGCCGGGGCGTCGCGCTCCTCGCGCACCAGGCCGCTGTAGCGCACGCTCACCACCTGCTGGTCGCGCTCCTGGGCCCAGTCGAGCACCTGCGCGTCCACGCGCACCACGTCGGTCGTCTGCGGCTTGCCGGCGCGTTCCTGCAGGTCCAGGCGCAGCGAGGCGAACAGCTCCGGCGTCGTGAACTGGCGCAGGTCGTTGAGGTCGGCGGCGTCGTTGGCGGCCTGCATGCGGATAAAGATCATCTTGGCCGCGCGCTCGAAGGCCGCCTGGTCGAAGTCGGCGGGCAGGTTCGGCTTGTAGGCCGCGGGCGCCATCGCGCCGGCAGCGGCACCGGCACCGGCCGGGGTGAAGCCGCCACCCATCGGCGCGGCGGCGGGCTCGGCGGCCTGGCGCTGCAGCGGCGAGCTCAGGCCCTGCTGCTGGTTCCACGGCGAGGCCATGGAGTTGGCGCCGGCACCGGCGCCGGCACCCGCGAAGGCCGGCTGCGCGCCGTTCTTCTTGGCGGCGAAGCGGCTGACCAGGAAGCGGATCAGGAAGATCGCCGCCACGGCCATCAGCGCCATCATCACGAAGTTGGCCACCGCCTCGCCCATGCCGAAGTGGCTCAGCAGCGCGGCGATGCCCAGGCCCGCGGCCAGGCCGGCGATCGGGCCCATCCAGTTGCGCTTGGGCGTGGCCGCGGCGGCGGCGGCGGCCGGTGCGGCGGCGGCCGCGGGCGCGGTGGCCTGCTGGCCCGGGGCCTGTTGTGCCGGGGCCGACTGCGGCGGGCTGCGATCCGGCGTGCTGCGCTGCATGCCCGCCGAGTTGCCGCCGCCCAGGCGCTTGGCTTCCACCGCCAGGGGGGTGAACGATGCGGCCGCCACGGCCAGCATCAGCGCACCCAGCAGTCCAGTCCTCGTCTTGCTCATGTGTGGTCTCTCTCTTCGGTCTGATATCCGGACAAAGGTCCGGCCTTGTGGCTCTGAATGATGGGGGCACCCCAAAGTTCCCCAATAAGGGTGAATGACAATTTCGGGATGTCCCCGATGTCGTTTCGTCCTTCCTTCCACCGCCTGGGTCTTCTCGCCGCCGCTGCCGCCATGGCCTGCGGCCTGGCCGGTGCCGCGCGGGCCCAGACCGCGCCCAACGCCGCCGTGCCGCCGGCGCCGCCTCCACCGCCCGCCACCGACGCCGCGCCGCAGCGCGTGGAGATCACCGGCGACCGCGCCGGCGGCAGCGACGTGCGCGAGCGGCGCGAGTCCACGGTGGCCAGGACCGTGGTCGGGCGCGAGGACATCGAGCGCTTCGGCGACGCCACGCTGGGCGAGGTGCTGCGGCGGCTGCCCGGCGTGACGCTCGACGGCGCGCCCGGGCGCGGCGGCAACCCGCGCCTGCGCGGCCTGGGCGGCGGCTACACGCAGATCCTGCTCGACGGCGAGCGCGTGCCCCCGGGCTTCGAGATCGACTCCCTGGCGCCGGAGCAGATCGAGCGCATCGAGATCCTGCGCGCGCCCACCGCCGAGACCGGCGCGCGCGCCATCGCCGGCACCATCAACATCGTCACGCGCGACAGCGTGCGCCGCCGCCTCAACGACCTGCGCCTGTCGGCCAACCTGGAGCATGGCCGCTGGAGCCCGGGCCTGAACTGGACGCGCAACGGCAGCGCCGACGCGCTGTCCTGGACCTTCACGCTGAGCGCGACGCAGACGCGCGGCAGCGCGCACAGTGACACCACCCTGGAGCGCGAGGCCGTGGGCGAGCCCGTGCTGCGGCGCGAGGAAGGCGCCGACGCCCGCAACGAACGCCTGCGCCTAGGGCTTAACGGCCGGCTGCAGTGGCGCCTGGGCGAGGGCGAGGCCTTCACGCTCACGCCGGTCATGTTCTGGACCGACAACGACAGCCGCCGCAGCGCCGTGCTGGCGCAGCCCTCCGATCCGGCCAGCGCGCCCTGGGCCGGCGCCGCCACCGAGGGCGGCAGCCGCTTCGGCCTGGGCCGGCTGAGCGCGCTGCGCACGCAGCGCCTGGCCGACGGCACGCGGCTGGAATGGCGCGCCAGCGTGGGCCACTGGGAATCCCGCAGCGACAGCCGGCGCACCGAGCGCGACGCCACCGGCCGCCTGCTGCGCACCTACGACGACCGCTCGCAGGGCCGGGACGACAGCTGGAGCGCCGGCGTCAAGGCCAGCACCCTGCTGGCCGATGCGCACAGCGGCGTGGCCGGGCTGGAGCTCGAAGGCATCCGGCGCGAGGAGACGCGCAGCAACCTGCTCGACGGCGTGCCGCGCTTTCCCGCCTTCGCCGACGGCGTGCAGGCCCGCTCGCAGCGCATTGCCGCCTACGTGCAGGACGAGTGGGAGATCAGCCCGCACTGGGCCGCGCACGCCGGGCTGCGCTGGGAAGCGATCGAGACCCGCGGCGACGGGCCCGACGGCGAGCAGGGCAGCAACCGCTCCAGCGTCTGGAGCCCGCTGCTGCACGCGGTCTGGAAGCCCGACCCCAAGGGCCGCGACCAGCTGCGCGCGAGCCTCACCCGCAGCTACCGGGCGCTGACGCTGGGCAGCCTGCTGGGCCGCGTCGTGCCCAGCACGCTGAACTCGCCCACCAGCCCGGACCGCAGCGGCAACCCGGCGCTGCGCCCGGAGCTGGCCACCGGGCTGGACCTCACCTACGAGCACTACCTGGGCGGCAACGCCGGGCTGCTCAGCGCGGGCGTGTTCCAGCGCGAGATCAGCGGCCTGGTGCGCAACGAGACGCGGCTGGAGACGCTGCCCGGCGCCGGCACGCGCTGGGTGAACCGGCCCTACAACGTCGGCGACGCCACGGTGCGCGGGCTGGAGCTGGAGGCGAAGTTCCCGCTGCGCGTGCTGCTGGCCGGCGCGCCGGCGGTGGACCTGCGCGCCGGCGCGAGCTTCTTCCGCTCGCGCGTGCACGACGTGCCGGGTCCGGACAACCGGGTCGAGCGCCAGCCGGGCCGCACGGCCAGCCTGGGCGCGGACTGGAGGCTGCGCGCCGTGCCGCTGACGCTGGGCGCCAACCTGGCCTGGACGCCGGGCTACGTGACGCGGCTGTCGGCCACCGAGCTCGACATCCAGGGCCGCAAGCCGGCCTTCGACGCCTATGGCCTGTGGACCTTCAGCCCCACGCTGGCGCTGCGGGTGTCGGCGACCAACCTCTCCGCGCCCGACTGGCTGCGCGGCAACGTCTACGACTCGGCCTCGCTGCGCGAGGCGTCGCAGACGGTGAGCCGCAGCTACGTGGACTGGCTGGTGCGGCTGGAGATGAAGCTTTGAGCAAGCGCTAGGCGGCGTCCTGGCCGCCCGGGCCCGTCCCCGGCGCCAGGAGGCGCACCCGCGCCCCCGCGATGGCCACCACCTGCCCGGCGCGCAGCTTGGCCGTCTTGCGCAGCTCCTGCCGGCCGTCCACCTCCACCTTGCCGGCGGCCACCATCGCCTTGGCCGCGCCGCCGTTGTCGGCCAGGCCGGTGGCCTTGAGCAGCGCATCCAGCGGGATGAACTCGCCGCGCAGCTCGAAATCGATCTGTTCCATCTTCATCGGGCCGCTCCGGCCAGGTTGAATTCGCGTGCCAGCAGCGCGTAGGAGCGCCGCCGCACGGCCGGGTCGAAGGCCCAGGTGTTCACCACCAGTTCATCCAGCTCCAGCGCCGCGGCCAGCGTGCGCAGCCGCGCGCCCACGTCGGCCGGCGTGCCCACGAAGGCTTTCCGGCGCATCGGCACCAGGCGCTGCTGCTCGACCTCGTTGAAGCCGCGCCTGGCGATCCCGTCCGGCGGCTGCAGCGCCCCGAACACGCCGCGCTCGCGGTCCAGCCGCCAGCGCTCGCGCGACAGGGCGTGGTGCTGCGCCTCTTCATCCGTTTCGTCCACCAGCGCCCAGACGCAGATGGTGGCCTGCGGCTTCGGGTGCCGGGGGCTTGGGCGGTAGAGCGAGCGGTAGAGGTCGAGCGCCTGCTCCACGCCCTGGCCGTCCATGAAGAAGTACGCGAAGGCGTAGGGCAGCCCCAGGTGCGCGGCGAGCTGCGCGCCGTAGTCCGAGCTGCCCAGCACCCACAGCTGCGGCGCGCGCTCCGGGCCGGCGTTCTCCGGCGGGCGCGGGTGCGCGGCGATGCCGTGCAGCGGCTGCCCGCCGACCCAGGCCTGCAGCGCCTGCACCTGTTGCGGAAAGTCTTCCGCCGCCGCCGCGGCGTTGGGGTTGAGCGCGCGCGCGGTGCGCATGTCGCCGCCCGGGGCGCGGCCCACGCCCAGGTCGATGCGCCCGGGCGCGAGCGCGTCCAGCACCCGGAACTGCTCGGCCACCTTCAGTGCCGAGTAGTGCGGCAGCATCACGCCGGCGCTGCCCAGGCGGATGCGCGTGGTGCGCGCGGCGATGGCGGCCAGCAGTAACTCCGGCGCACTGCCGACGATGGTGTGCAGGTTGTGGTGTTCCGAGCACCAGAAGCGCTCGTAGCCCAGTGCCTCGCAGTGCACGGCGAGGTCGAGCGTGTCGCGGATCGCGGCGTCTTCCCCGGCGCCGGCCAGGGACACGGATTGGTCGAGAACGGAAAGTTTCATGGGTGGAGCCTGCAAGGCCGCGCAATCTACCGCGGCATCAGGGTTGTCCCGGCAAGGCCCTTGCCAGGATGGCGGCGCCGGGGGCTCCGGATAATCGACCCAATGACCGAATCAAGCATTTCCGCCGCCGGCCCGGGTTTCGCTCGGCTGGCGCTGCCGCCCGCGCTGCTGGACAACCTTGAACAACTCGGCTTCACCGCCATGACGCCCATCCAGGCCGCGGCGCTGCCGCTGGCGCTGGCCGGGCACGACCTGATCGCGCAGGCGCGCACCGGCAGCGGCAAGACCGCTGCCTTCGCGCTGCCGCTGCTCACGCGCCTGGACACGGATCGCTTCGAGGTGCAGGCCCTGGTGCTGTGCCCCACGCGCGAGCTGGCCGAGCAGGTGACGCAGCAGATCCGGCGCCTGGCGCGCGCCGAGGCCAACGTCAAGGCGCTGAACCTGAGCGGCGGCAGCCCGATCAAGCCGCAGGCCGAGAGCCTGGCGCACGGCGCGCACGTGGTGGTGGGCACGCCCGGGCGGCTGCTGGACCACCTGGAGCGCGGCAACCTGCGCCTGGACGCGCTCACCACCCTGGTGCTCGACGAGGCCGACCGCATGCTCGACATGGGCTTCTTCGACGACATCGCCGCCGTGGCCGCGAAGTGCCCGAAGCAGCGCCAGACGCTGCTGTTCTCCGCCACCTACCCGGAAGGCATCGCCAAGCTGGCGCAGCGCTTCCTGCGCGAGCCCAGGGAAGTGAAGGTGGCCGAGCCCAAGGCGGCCGCGCGCATCGCCGAGCACTGGTTCGAGGTCACGGAAAACGAGCGGCTGCACGCCGTGTCGCAGCTGCTGGCGCACTACCGGCCGCAAAGCAGCATCGCCTTCTGCAACACGCGCCAGCAGTGCCGCGACCTGGTGGAGGTGCTGCGCGCGCAGGGCATCGAGGCGCTGGCGCTGCACGGCGAGCTGGAGCAGCGCGAGCGCGACCAGGTGCTCATCCGCTTCGCCGGGCGCGCCTGCTCGGTGCTGGTGGCCACCGACGTGGCCGCGCGCGGCCTGGACATCGAGGGGCTGGACGCGGTCATCAACGTCGAGATCACGCCCGACGCGCAGCAGCACGTGCACCGCATCGGCCGCACCGGGCGCGCCGACGCGCCGGGCCTGGCGCTGAACCTGGCCACGCTCGACGAGATGGGCCGCGTCGGCCTGATCGAGCAGCAGCAGGGGCGCGAGTCGCAGTGGGAGAAGCTCGACGCGCTGCGCGAGGCGCCCGGCGGGCCGCTCCAGCCGCCGATGCACATGCTGCAGATCCTGGGCGGGCGCAAGGACAAGATCCGCCCCGGCGACGTGCTGGGCATGCTCACCGGCGAGGGCGGCCTGGCCGGCGCGCAGGTCGGGCGCATCCACGTCGGCGACTACCACACGCACGTCGCCGTGGCGCGCGAGGTGGCCGCCGCCGTGGTGGCGCGGCTGGCCCAGGGCAAGCTCAAGGGCCGGCGCGTGAAGCTGCGGCTGCTGCAGGACCCGCCGCAGGACGCCTGAGCGCAGCCGCCACCGCCCGCCCCACCGCAGGAGACCGATGCCCTTGTTCCGCTCATTCGCCGCGTTCTTCGAGCGCCTGGTCGATCCCTATCCGGAAGGTCCGCCGCCGGCGCCGCCGAAGAACTTCTTTGCCTTCCTGTGGGCCTGCTCGCGCGGCATGCGGCCGTGGCTGCTGGGCATGACGCTGCTCACCGCCGTCATCGGCGCCTTCGAGGCGCTGCTGTTCGGCATGCTCGGCCGCATGGTGGACTGGCTCGCCGACGTGCCGCCCAATGAGCTCTGGGCGCGCGAGAAGTGGACGCTGCTGGGCCTGGCCGCCATCGTCGCCTTCAGCCCGCTGGTGGTGGCGGTGCAGACCGCCTTCAAGCACCAGACGCTGGCGGGCAACTTCCCGATGCGGCTGCGCTGGGATTTCCACCGCCGCATGCTTGGGCAGAGCCTGGCCTTCTACCAGGACGAGTTTGCCGGCCGCGTCGCCGCCAAGGTGATGCAGACCGCGCTGGCGGTGCGCGAGGCCTGGTTCACGCTGGGCGACATCCTGGTCTTCGTCACCATCTATTTCGTCACCATGGTGGCCGTCGTGGGGGCGTTCGACCTGCGCCTGGTCGGCCCGTTCCTGGTGTGGGTCGTGCTCTACGCGCTGGCGCTGTGGTACTTCGTGCCGCGGCTCGGGAAAGTCTCGCGCGCGCAAGCGGATGCGCGCTCGCTCATGACCGGCCGCATCACCGACGCCTACGCCAACATCGCGACAGTGAAACTCTTCTCGCACGCGCAGCGCGAGGCGGGCTACGTGCGCGGCGCGATGAAGGAGTTCATGGTCACGGTGCACGGCCAGATGCGGCTGGTCAGCGGCTTCGAGGTCGTCAACCACAGCTTGAGCATGCTGCTCATCGGCAGCACCGCCGGGCTGGCGCTGTGGCTGTGGCTGCAAGGCCAGGCCAGCGTCGGCGCGCTGGCCGCGGCCACGGCCATGGCGCTGCGCCTGAACGGCATCTCGCACTGGATCATGTGGGAGATGGCGGGCCTGTTCGAGCACGTCGGCACGGTGCAGGACGGCATCAACACGCTGAGCCGCTCGCGCACGGTGGTGGACGCGCCCGGCGCGCCGCCGCTGCGCGTGGCGCGCGGCGACATCCGCTTCGAGCAGTTGCGCTTTGCCTATGCCGGCGCCGGCGGCGATGCCGGCGTGCCGCTGCTCGACGATTTCAATTTGCACATCCGCCCGGGCGAGAAGATCGGCCTGGTCGGGCGCTCCGGCGCGGGCAAGAGCACGCTGGTGAACCTGCTGCTGCGCTTCTACGACGTGCAGGGCGGGCGCGTGCTCATCGACGGCCAGGACATCGCCCAGGTCACGCAGGACAGCCTGCGCGCTCAGATCGGCATGGTCACGCAGGACACCTCGCTGCTGCACCGCTCGGTGCGCGACAACATCGTCTACGGCCGCCCCGACGCCAGCGACGCGCAGGTGCTCGCCGCGGCCAGGCGCGCCGAGGCGCACGACTTCATCCAGGGCCTGCACGACGCCTCGGGGCGCACCGGCTACGACGCCCACGTCGGCGAGCGCGGCGTGAAGCTCTCGGGCGGGCAGCGCCAGCGCATCGCCATCGCGCGCGTGATGCTCAAGGACGCGCCGATCCTGCTGCTCGACGAGGCCACCAGCGCGCTGGACTCCGAGGTCGAGGCCGCCATCCAGGCCAGCCTCTACAAGCTCATGGAGGGCAAGACGGTGGTGGCCATCGCGCACCGCCTGTCCACCATCGCCGCCATGGACCGGCTGGTCGTGCTCGACCGCGGCCGCATCGTCGAGGAGGGGGACCACCGCAGCCTGCTGGCGCGCGGCGGCATCTACGCGCGGCTGTGGGCGCACCAGAGCGGCGGCTTCATCGCCGAGGACGAGGACGAGGCCAGCGTGGTGCCGCGCAGCGGCGACGCCGACGAGGCCGAGGAAGAGGCGCCGCGCCCGGCGCTGTGAGCGCCGCGGCGCCGGGACCGCGGGCGGTCCGGGCCGCCCGGATTTCACGCTCGTGCGTTGTTTGCGCGTGACAGGTTGCCGCGCGCGCTCAAGTGCGCGCCGCCATGGCCGATGCTGCGGGGTTGCCGGCCCCGCGCCGAAACATGGTCCCGAACCGCATTTCCTCCATGCCTTGTCATACCCAACGCCCGCGCCGCGGGACGCAGCGGCTGTCGCTGCTGGTGGCGGCCGGCCTGCTGGCCGCGCCCGCGGCCCGTGCCGAGCTCGCGCCGCTGCTGCAGCTGGGCCTCGAAGAGCTGATGAAAGTGGAGATCGTCTCCGCTTCGCGCCGTGCCCAGACGCTGGGCGACGTGGCCGCGGCGGTGCACGTGATCACGCGCGAGGACATCCGCCGCGCCGGCGCGCGCTCGCTGCCCGAGGCGCTGCGCCTGGCCCCGGGCATGGACGTGGCCCAGGTGTCGGGCGCGTACCACGCCGTCACGGCGCGCGGCTTTCCCGGGCGCTACGCCGACAAGCTGCAGGTGCTCATCGACGGGCGCAGCCTCTACTGGGAGATGTTCTCGGGCGTGCAGTGGGAGGCCGAGCGCGTGCCGCTGGACGACATCGAGCGCATCGAGGTCATCCGCGGCCCGGCCGGCGCGGTGTGGGGCGCCAACGCCGTCAACGGCGTGGTCAACGTCATCACGCGCGCGGCGGCCGACACCCACGGCACGCGCGTGCAGGCGCGCGCGGCCACGCGCGGCGAGCACGCGCTCACGCTGGAACACGGCTGGGGCGCCGGCGACGCCACGGGGCCGGACGTGCGGCTGTACGCGCAGCGCGAGGGCAGCGGCGCGCTGCGCACCGACGCCGGGGCGCCGGCCAACGACCGCACCCGCGCCACCTCGGCCGGGCTGCGCGCGGACTGGCAACTGCCCCGGGGGGCGCGGCTGAGCCTGCGCGGCGACGTGGTGCGCTCGGAATCCGGCGCTGTCTGGCGAGTGCCGCTGCTGGTGCCGCCCTACCGCACGCTCCTTCCCGCGCCGCAGCGCGTGGAGCGCGCCACGCTGGGCTCGACCTACGAGCGCGCGCTCGCGCCCGACCTGGATCTGGCGGTGCAGGGCAGCCTCTCGGCGGCGCGGCTCGACAACGGCAGCCTTGGCCGCTACCACGGGCGCAGCGCCGAGCTCGACGCGCGGGGCCACTGGCGCCTGGGGCCCGGGCACAACCTGATCCTGGGCGTCGGCGGGCGCTGGACCGGCAGCGACTTCAACACGCCCGCCGACTCGCTGCTGCTGCGCTTCGACCCCGCCTATCGCTCGATCACGGAGTGGGGCCTGTACGTGCAGGATGAGCGCGTGCTGGCCGAGCACTTTCGGCTCACGCTGGGCGGGCGCATCGACCGCCACAGCCTCACCGGCACCTCGCCGCAGCCCAGCGCGCGGCTGCTGTGGAACCTCAGCGAAAGCTCCAGCGTCTGGACCGCGCTGTCGCGTGCCGTGCGCGTGCCCTCGCGGCTGGAAGCCGACGCCATCAGCGGGCTCGGCGTCGTGCCGCCGAGCGCGTCCACGGGCGGCCTGCCGCTGCTGGTGGCCGCGCAGCGCGGCGCCTTCGGCGCGCTGTCGGCCGAGACCGTGGACGCGCTGGAGGCGGGCTGGCGCACGCAGTGGTCCCCGACGCTGTCGCTGGACGTCGCCGCCTTTGCCAACCGCTACCGCAACTCGGCGCTGGGCAACAGCGGCCTGGGCGCGCCCACGTTCGTGGCGCGGCCGCAGCCGCACCTGCTGGCGCTGGTCGAGCAGCGCACGGGCAGCGTGCGTTCCAACGGACTGGAAGTGGCGGTGGACTGGCGCATCACGCCCGGCTGGCGCCAGCAGCTGAGCTGGAGCGGGCTGCGCTTCAACGGCGCCGCCGATGCGCTGCCGCTGGCGGCGCAGGCCTCGCCACGCCAGATCATCCAGTTGCGCAGCTCCATCGACCTCGACGCCAACACCACGCTGGACCTGATGCTGCATCACAACGCCGAGCGCGGCACGACGGCACGGCCCGACAGCCACACGCCGGCGCTGACCGAGCTCGACGCGCACCTGGTCTGGCGCGTGTCGCCGACGGTGGACCTCACGTTCAGCGGGCGCAACCTGCTGCACCGGTCGCGCGTGCAGGTCATGCCCGACTTCGGGCTGTACGAGCCGGTGCGCATCGAGCGCAGCTTCGGCATCGGGCTGCAGGCGCGGTTCTGATGCGCCGGCTCTCCACCTGGTTGCGCTGCCGTCTCGCGGTGGCGCTGGCGCTGGCGCCCGCACTGGCGCCGGCGCCGCTCCAGGCCGCGCCGGCGGCGCAGGAGTCGGAGCTGCAGGCGGTGTTCGTCATCAATTTCCTGCGCCTGACCGAGTGGCCCGCGGGCACCTGGACCCAGGCCGGCGCGCCGCTGGTGCTGTGCGTGGATGCCGCGCGCGAGCCGCTGCTGGCGGCGCTGCGGCACACGGGCGTGGACATGGTCCGGGGCCGGCCGCTGCAGCTGCGGCCCTTGCGCCGCCACGAGGGCACGCGCGAGTGCCAGGCGCTGTTCCTCGACACCTTCGAGCCGCAGCGCGTGGGCGCAGGGCAGCTGAGCATCGGCGACGCGCCGGGCTTTGCCGTCGCCGGCGGCGTCATCGGCCTGGTGCGCCTGGACAACCGGCTGCGCTTCGAGGTCAACCAGGAGGCCGCGCAGCGTGCGCAGCTGCGCCTGGGCTCGGAGCTGCTGAAGCTGGCGCTGCCGCCGGACAGCACGCGCCGGCCCTGATACACGAAACGGACTTATCCGTCAGACCCATCCTCCCGTTCGCCCTGAGCCTGTCGAAGGGCAGGCGCTCGGGACGCTGCCAGGGGGGCATCGGCAAGCTCAGCCCGAACGGGCTTTTTTTGTCCGTTCCGCATGAGCCCTGTTCCCGGCCGGGCGCCGTGCCTTGATCTGGCGCGGCGGGCCGCGCGTTTGCCGCACTGCACAATACGCGGTTCGCCGCCCCGGGCGGCCGCCGCATCAGCATCCACCAGGGAACCAGGAGCCAAGGTCCATGCGCTACGTCGTGTTCAACCAGAAGGGCGGGGTGGGCAAGTCCACCATCACCTGCAACCTGGCCGCCATCAGCGCGCAACAGGGGCTGCGCACCCTGGTGCTGGACCTGGACCCGCAGGGCAACTCCACGCACTACCTCATGGGCGACGCGCCGCCGGACGAGGAGCGCAACCTGGGGCGCTGGTTCGAGTCGGTGCTGAGCATCTTCAACGAGCGCAGCCTGCAGAGCTGCGTGGTGCCCACGCCCTTCGAGCACCTGGACCTGCTGGCCTCGCACCCGATGCTGGAGGAGCTGCAGGGCAAGCTGGAGTCGCGCTACAAGATGAACAAGCTGCGCGACGCGCTGGCGGCCATCGCCCCGGCGTACGACCGCATCTACATCGACACCCCGCCGGCGCTGAACTTCTACACGCGCTCGGCGCTCATCGCCGGCGGCGGCTGCCTCATACCCTTCGACTGCGACACCTTCTCGCGCCGCGCGCTCGACGCGCTGCTGGCCAGCATCGAGGAGATCCGCAGCGACCACAACGCGCCGCTGCGCGTGGAAGGCATCGTCGTCAACCAGTTCCAGCCGCGCGCCAACGTGCCGCAGCAGCTGGTGCAGCAGCTCATCGACGACGGGCTGCCGGTGCTCAAGCCCTACCTGAGCGCCTCGGTCAAGATCCGCGAGTCGCACCAGCGTGCGCAGCCCATGGTGTTCCTGGACCCGCGGCACAAGCTCACGCGCGAGTTCCAGCAGCTGCACGAGGCGCTGCCGGCGTGAGCCGGGGCCTCACTGCGCCGCCGTCACCCGCCACACCGTGTTGCCCACGTCGTCGGCCACCAGCAGCGCGCCGCGGCCGTCGAGGGCCACGCCCACCGGGCGGCCCTGTGCGTCGCCCTTGCCGTTGACGAAGCCCGAGAGCACCGTCTGCGGCGCGCCCGCCGGGCGGCCGTTGGAGAAGGGCACGTACACCACCGAGTAGCCCGACAGCGGCTTGCGGTTCCAGCTGCCGTGCTGGCCGATGAACATGCCGCTGCGCAGCGAGGCCGGCAACGCCGCGGCCTGCTCGCCGCTCCACGCCAGCCCCAGCGCCGCCACGTGCGCGCCCAGCGCGTAGTCGGGCTTCAGGGCCTTGGCCACGGCCTGCTCGTTGACGGGCTTCACCCGCGCGTCCACGTTCTGGCCCCAGTAGCTCCAGGGCCAGCCGTAGAAGGCGCCGTCGCGTACCGAGGTCAGGTAATCGGGCACCAGGTCGTTGCCGATCTCGTCGCGCTCGTTGGACACCGTCCACAGCAGGCCGGTCGTGGGCTCCCAGGCCATGCCGTTGGGATTGCGGATGCCCGTGGCAAAGAGCCGCTTGCGTCCCGTGGCGCGGTCGATCTCCCAGATCGCGGCGCGCCCCTCCTCGGCCTGCAGCCCGTTCTCGGCGACGTTGGAGTTGGAGCCCACGGTGGCGTAGAGGCGCTGCCCGTCGGGGCTGGCGATCAGGCTCTTGGTCCAGTGGTGGTTGAGCGGCCCGCCGGGCAGGTCGGTGAGCGTCTGCGGCGCGCCGGCGGCCTGCGTGTCGCCCGGGCGGTAGGGCAGCCGCACCACGGCGTCGGTGTTGGCCACGTACAGCTCGTTGCCCACCAGCGCCATGCCGAAAGGCGAGTTCAGCCCCTGCGCGAACACCGTCTTCGTCTCGGCCACGCCGTCGCCATCGGCGTCGCGCAGCAGCGAGATGCGGTTGGGGCTGGGCACGCCGGCGCCGGCCTTGTCCATCACCTTCTTCATGACCCAGCCCCGGAAGCCCTTGTTGCCCTCGGACTTGGGCGGCGCGTTGGTCTCGGCCACGAGCACGTCGCCGTTGGGCAGCACGTGCAGCCAGCGCGGGTGCTCCAGCCCGGTGGCAAACGCCTTCACCTGCAGCCCGGGCGCGGGCGTGGGCGCGGCGCCGCTGGGCCAGCCCACGGCCGGGGCGATGTCCACGGTCGGGATGAGCGTCTTGCGGGGCGGCGGCAGCGTGGGGTCGGGGCCGGTCATGTCGGCCGCGACCAGGCGCGGCGTGTCGCTGCCGCAGGCCGCCAGCACGGCGGTCACGGTGGCAGCCAGCAGGGCGGGGCGCAGTGTCACGGGAACTCCTGTCACGGGTGGAGAGGTCAGCGCCCCTTGGGCAAATCCCGGGCCGGCCCGGGCGTTCCGGCAGACGTCCAGTCCGGGTGCAGGGGTTGACTGCAACATAATGAAAAAAGACCTCGCCGCTTTCATGGCAGTGAAGCGGCAGGCCATAGCGGAAGAAGAGAAGCGATCGCAGATCAGGGGAGCACAGGAATGGCCAGCAACGTTGCATCCGCCGCCACCGCGGCAGCGCCCACGACGGCGGGCGTGCGCTGGTACGGCACGGACGGCAACGACGCCAAGACCGGCACCGCTGGCAACGACATGCTCCAGGGCTGGAGGGGCGCCGACACGCTGCGGGGCGGTGCCGGCAACGACTGGCTCACCACGACGAACAGCAGCGTCGATTACGGCGGCGACGACCAGCTCGACGGCGGCGAGGGCAACGACACCCTCACCAGCGGCAGCGGCCGCGACAAGCTGTGGGGCGGCGCCGGCAACGACTTCCTCGACGGTGGCCTCGGCAACGACACGCTCTGGGGCGGCCTGGGCGCCGACAGCCTGGTCGGCGGCGAGGGCGACAACGTGCTGATGGGCGAGGCCGGCAACGACCAGCTCGTGACGCAGGCCAGCGCCGGCAACAACCGCCTCGACGGCGGCGATGGCGACGACCGGCTCTTTGCCGGCGCGGGCCGCGACACGCTACTGGGCGGCATCGGCCTCGGCAACGACACCCTGGACGCCGGCGCCGGCGACGACAGCCTCGACGGCGGCGCCGGCCGGGACCAGCTCTTTGCCGGCGCGGGCCGCGACACGCTGTGGGGCGGCGCGGACAACGACTACCTCGCAGGCGGCGCCGGCGACGACAGCCTCGACGGCGGCAGCGGCACCGACTCGGTGGCCGGCGGCGACGGCAACGACACGCTGCGCGGCGCCGAGGATGCCGACATCCTGCAGGGCGAGGCAGGCAGCGACCTGCTCGACGGCGGCCTGGGCAACGACCAGCTCGCCGGCGGCGACAACAACGACACGCTGGTCGGCGGCGACGGCAGCGACACGCTGGCTGGCGGCGCCGGCAGCGACCGCCTCGATGGCGGCGCGGGCAACGACCTGCTGAGCGACGCCGCGGGCAGCGACACGCTGGTCGGCGGCGCCGGCAACGACCAGCTCAGCAGCAAAGGCAACGCCAGCGCCTGCCGGCTCGAAGGCGGCGACGGCAACGACGCCGTCGTCGGCGGCAGCGCGGCCGACACGCTGCTCGGCGGCAGTGGCATGGACACGCTGCTCGGCGGCGACGGCAACGACAGCCTCGACGGCGGCGACGACGGCGACGACATGAACGGCGGCAGCGGCGACAACACCCTCGCCGGCGGTCTCGGCAACGACGTGCTGAGCGTCACCGGCAGCGCCGGCCGCAACCTGCTCGATGGCGGCGGGGACAACGACTCCATCGTCGGCGGCAGCGGCCTCGACACCCTCGTGGGCGGCGCCGGCAAGGATGTCCTGAACGGCGCCGCCGGCGACGACAGCCTCGATGGCGGCAGTGGCGCCGACTCGGTGGCCGGCGGCGCCGGCAACGACACGCTGCGCGGCGGCGACGACGCCGACGTCCTGCGGGGCGAGGCAGGCAATGACCTGCTCGATGGCGGCCTGGGCAACGACCAGCTCGCCGGCGGCGACGGCGACGACGACCTCGACGGCGGCAGCGGCGACAACACCCTGGCCGGCGGCCTCGGCGCCGACGTGCTGCGCGTCGCCGGCAGCACCGGCAGCAACCTGCTCGACGGCGGGGACGGCACCGACCGGCTCAGCGGTGGCCAAGGCAGCGACACCCTCGTCGGCGGCCTGGGCCTGGACACCCTGGACGGCGGTGCCGGCCAGGACGTCTTCCGCTTCACCGGCGCCATCGCCGGCGGTGCCAGTGCCGACACGATCCTGGACTTCAACGCGGCGGACGACCGGCTGGAGTTCGACCGCGCCGTCTTCGCCGGGCTGGGCAGCGCGGGCGCGGCGGTGGACGCGGGCGCCTTCGTGCTGGGCACCAAGGCGCTCGATGCCAACGACCGGCTGATCTACACCCAGGCCACGGGCGAGTTGCGCTATGACGCCGACGGCAGCGGCGCCGGCGCGGCCGTGCTCATCGCCAAGCTCGGCGTCAACACGGCGCTGACGGCCGCGGACCTGTTCGTGGTCTGACGCGCCGGGCCTGGCCCGAGTCGGCCGGTCGCTGCCCCCATGGCGCACGGGGCGGCGACCGGCTTTTCCGCTTTCAAGGAACCGATCGATGCGCGTGTGCTTCATCCACCAGAACATGCCGGCGCAGTTCCGGCACCTGATCGCGGCGCTGCTGCAGCGCGGCGACGAGGTGCTGGCCGTGGGCGAGCGCGGCGCCGTCGAGCGCTGGGGCGCGCGCCACGCGCGGCTGAGCGTGTTCGGCTACGGGCTGCCCGACCCGAAGCAGTTCGCCGCCACGCCGGCGCACCTGCGCGAGCTCGACGCGCAGGTCGCGCGCGGGCACGCCGTGGCGCGCGCGCTGCGCACCTTCAACGCCAAGGGCCTGCGGCCCGACCTGATCGTGGTCCACCCCGGCTGGGGCGAGGCGATGTTCATCCGCGCCGAGTGCCCGGACACGCCGATGCTGGGCTACTGCGAGTTCTTCTACCGCGCGCGCGGCGCCGACGTGGGCTTCGACCCCGAGTTCCCCAGCGGGCCTGACGCGCTGGCGCGGCTGCAGCTGCGCAAGGCGCCGCACCTGCTCGCGCTCGACGACATCGACGCCGGCGTGTGCCCCACCGAGTGGCAGCGCGCGCAGTTCCCGGCCGGCTTCCAGCACAAGCTCGCCGTGGTGCACGAGGGCGTGGACACGCGGCTGGTGCGCCCGGACCTGGAGGCGGTGTTCGAGCGCGACGGCCTGCGCCTGCGCCGCGGCGACCCGGTGGTGACCTACGTCGCGCGCAACCTGGAGCCCTACCGCGGCTTCCACACCTTCATGCGCGCGCTGCCGGCGCTGCAGGCGCGCGCGCCGCACGCGCGCGTGGTGGTGGTCGGCGGCGACGAGGTCAGCTACGGCCAGCGCCTGGCGCCGGGGCAGACCTGGCGGGCACGGCTGCAGGCCGAGCTGGGCGCGCGCGTGGACTGGTCGCGCGTGCACTTCACCGGCAAGCTGCCCTACGCGCAGTACCTGAAGCTGCTGCAGGTCTCGGCGGTGCACGCCTACCTGACCTACCCGTTCGTGCTGTCGTGGTCGATGCTCGAAGCCCTGGCCAGCGGATGCGCCGTGGTGGGCTCGCGCACGGCGCCGGTGCAGGAAGTGATCGAGCACGGGCGCAACGGCTGGCTCACCGACTTCTTCGACGCCGAAGCGCTGGCCGGGAAGCTCGCGCAGGTGCTGCGCGGCGGCGCCGAGGTCGAGGCCGCGCGCCAGGCCGCCCGCGCCACGGTCGTCGAGCGCTACGACCTGGCCACGCGCTGCCTGCCCGACGGGCTGGCGTTGCTGGAGCGGGTCGCGGTGCGGCGCGCGGGTTGAGGGCGCGGCCGGCGGCACCCCCCACAAAGCTCCCTCCGCGGCACCCCGAAGCGCCCCACAAAGCTCCCGGTCCGGCCCGTCGCTTCCTCCCATGCCCGGCACAGGGGCGCGTGTGAGATTGCCCATCCATGGCAATCCAAGGCACCAACGATCCCGACGTCCTGGCCGGCGGCTCCGGCAGCGACGACCTCAACGGCCTCGACGGGGCCGACACCCTCTACGGCGGCGGCGCGGCCGACACGCTCACCGACCTCAGCAGCGGCAACCTGATCTGGGGCGACCGCTACGCCGACGCGCCCCATGACCGCGCCGACGCCGGCGACGACACCATCCGCGCCGGCCTGGGCAACACCGTCCACGCCGGCGGCGGCAACGACTCGGTGCTGGGGCTGGGCAGCGACACCCTCGACGGCGGCCTGGGCAACGACACCCTGGTCGCGCTCTCCGGCACCAACTGGGTCGTCGGCGGCCTGGGCGCCGACGTGATCCGCGCCACCGGCACCATCTTCACCGACGACAACGACGCCACCACGCCGCTGGAGGGCGGCGACCGCGTCGTCGCCTCCTACGCCGACCGCATCGTGCACGGCGTCTACGACGTGCAGGACTTCAAGCCCGGCGCCGGCGGCGACGTGCTGTCGCTGCACGAGGTCTTCGCCGACCTGGCCGCTGCGGGCTACGACGGCCTGAACCCGCTCCTCGACCAGCAGCGCTTCGCGCTCGACGGCACGCGCGTGGTGCAGTCAAGCGCCGGCGTGCTCGGCGGCAACGGCTGGCTGCGGCTGCGCCAGCAGGGCGCCGACACGCTGGTGGAGGTGGACGCCACCGGCGGGCTCGACGGCTCGGTGTACCAGACGGTGGTGATCCTGCGCGGCGTGGCACTGGGCAGCCTGCAGCAGCACAACTTCGACCCGCCGTTCCGGCTCGACGGCGCCGTGGTGCACGCCGACCTCGACGGCACGCCGGGCAACGACAACTTCTTCGTCCTCGACGGCAACGACACCGTCCGCGCCGGCGCCGGCGACGACCTGGTGCGCAGCACCTACGGCAACGACAGCGTGGACGGCGGCCTGGGCAGCGACACGCTCTACGGCGGCTGGGGCAACGACACGCTGCGCAGCGGGGCTTCCAGCGCCGGGGTGGATTTCCTCCACGGCGAGGGCGGCGACGACCTGCTGCAGGGCGACTCGCGCATGGTCGCCGACGGCGGCAGCGGCAACGACCAGCTGCTGGGCAGCGACGGCGACGACGAACTGCGCGGCGGCAGCGGCAAGGACACGCTCGCCGGCGGCGCGGGCAGCGACTACCTCTTCGGCGACGCGCAGGACGACATGCTCGACGGCGGCACCGGGCGCGACTGGCTCAGCGGCGGCGACGGCGACGACCGCCTCTGGTCCGGCGTCACCGGCGTGAGCTTCGGCACCAGCCGCACCGACGTGCGTTTCACCGTCACCGACACCGATGTCCTGGGCGACTCGCTCAGCGGCGGCAGCGGCGCCGACACGCTGGTCAGCGGCGCGGGCGACGACACGCTCAACGGCGGCGACGGCCAGCTCGTGGCCTTCGCCGGTGCCGGCGCCGACCTCGTCATCGCCGACGGCAGCGGCCACCACGTGGATGCCGGCACGGGCGACGACACCCTCAGCGTGGGCGGCTCCTCCACGCTCATCGGCGGCGAGGGCCACGACCGCATCGCCGTGCGCGACGCCGGCAACGCCGTGCAGGCCGGCAGCGGCAACGACGTGGTGGCCTTCGAGTCCAGCCCCGCCATCCACGGCACCGGCGTGGCCGCGCTGGGCAGCGGCGCCGACACGGTGGCGCTGTCGCTGCGCTCGCGCGAGCTCGGCCGGGCCGCCGCGCAGGTCAGCGACTTCAAGGTCGCCGAGGGCGACCGCATCGACCTCGACCCCGTGCTCGGCCGGCTGTGGGAGCTGGGCTACGACTACGCCAATCCCTTCACCCAGGGCTGGGTGCGCCTGGTGGCGGCCGGCACCGACACGCTGGTGCAGGTGGACACCACGGGTTCGGCCAACGCCGGGCAGTGGCTCGACATCGCGCGGCTGAGCGGCGTGAGCCCGGCGGCGCTGGACCAGCCCAGCTTCGTCTGGAGCATCGACCCGCAGGGCGACCTGCTCGCGCGCCGCCTGGCCGGCACCGGGGGCGCCGACACGCTGCACGGCGGCGACGCCGGCGACAGCCTCTCGGGCCTGGGCGGCGCCGACTGGCTCGACGGCGCCTTCGGCGGCGCCGACACGCTGCTCGGCGGCGAGGGGGCCGACACGCTATTCGGCTTCAGCGGCGCCGACTCGCTCGACGGCGGCGACGGCGACGACGTGGCCTTCGGCGGCTACGGCAACGACGTCATCGATGGCGGCGCCGGCGACGACGCCGCCGTCTTCCTGCAGACCTACAAGGGCCGCGCCTACCAGGCCGCGGGCCTGAGCGGCGAGGAGGGCGACGACACCGTCTCGGGCGGCGACGGCCACGACGTGATCGACGGCGGCACCGGCAACGACCTGCTGCGTGGCGACGCCGGCAACGACCGGCTGCTGGCCGACGACGCCCCCCGCGCCGGCCAGACCGACCACGACTCGCTCAGCGGCGGCAGCGGCAACGACACCCTCGACGCCGGCCACGGCAACGACACCCTGCGCGGCGACGCCGGCAGCGACGCCCTGGCCTTCGACCGCGACGACCGCGACCGCGGCAGCGCCTGGACCGTGCTGCTCGACGGCGGCGCCGATGCCGACACGCTGCTGCTGCACTCCACGCGCAACAGCACGCTGCTGGGCGGCGACGGCGACGACGTCATCACGCTGCACGGCGCCGCCGCCGCCAGGGCCGACGGCGGCGGGGGCAACGACCGCATCGACGCCGGCGCCGCCGACGCCGACCTGCGCGGCGGCGGCCTGCGCTGGCGCAACGACGACGCCACGCTGCTGGGCGGCGCGGGCGACGACACCCTCCTGGCCTCGGGCGAGCGCCTGGTCATCGACGGCGGCGCGGGCAGCGACCTCATCGACCTCGCGGCCTACGACAACGCCTGGGGCCTGGTGCGCACCGGCAGCGGCAGCGACACGGTGCGGCTGTCGCTGCGCAGCGCCGAAGCCGCCCACGCCCCCCCGGTCATCGCCGACTTCACCCCGGGCCCCGGCGGCGACCGGCTCGACGTCTCCGCGGTGCTGGGCCGGCTCGCCGAGGGCGGCTACGACTACGGCAACCCCTTCGCCGGCGGCTGGCTGCGGCTGCAGCCGCTGGACGGCAACCTGCTGCTGCAGGCCGACCTCAACGGCCCGGCCGGCGGCGGGCAGTGGATCACGGTGGTGGTGCTGCAGGGCGTCCCGCCCGGCGCGCTGGACCTGGGCGCCAACTTCATCCCGCCCCTGGGCGGCGACGGCGAGCTCATCACCGGCACCGCGGGCCACGACGCCCTCACCGACACGCTGCCCGTGGTCGGCGTCAGGACCACGGGGGGCAACGACACCGTGTACGGCCTGGCCGGCAACGACACGCTCGACGGCGGCAGCGGCGGCGCCGACCGGCTCTTCGGCGGCGACGACGACGACCTGCTCTTCGGCTTCGACGGCGCCGACTCGCTCGACGGCGGCGCCGGGCGCGACGTCGTGCTCGGCGGCTTCGGCGACGACACCGTGCTCGGCGGCGCGGGCGACGACGGCGGCACGTCCGACGCCTGGCATTACCGCGGCACCTACAAGGGCCGCGTGCTCGACGCCGTGGGCCTCAACGGCGAGGAGGGCAACGACTGGATCGACGGCGGCGACGGCCGCGACCTGATCGACGGCGGCAACGGCAACGACACGCTGTTCGGCGGCGCCGAGGCCGACGTCATCAACGCCGCCAACGCCACGCCCGGGGTTGGCGACGCCGATTCCGCCAGCGGCGGGCTCGGCGACGACACGATCCAGGGCGGCGGCGGCAACGACACGCTGCGCGGCGACGCCGGCGCGGACTTCATCGAGTTCGACCGTACCGCCACCGAGCGCGCCGCCAACCGCGTCGTGCTGCTCGACGGCGGCGCCGACGCCGACAAGCTGCTGCTGTGGCACACCAGCGCCAGCACCGTGCTCGGCGGCACCGGCGACGACACGCTGCAGGCCCGCGGCAGCACCGGCGCGCTGCTCGACGGCGGCGACGGCCACGACCTGATCGACGCCAGCAACCGCAGCGGCGGCCTGTCGCAGCCGGTCTGGGTCAACGACGCCGCCACGATCCGCGGCGGCGGCGGCGACGACACCATCCTGGCCTCGGGCGCCAGGCTGCGCATCGAGGGCGGCGCGGGCCGCGATCTCATCGACCTGGCCATCAGCGAGGGCGCCTCGGCCACCGTCGCCACCGGCGACGGCGCCGACACGGTGCGGCTGTCGCTGCTGAGCGTGGAAGGCGGCTTCGCGCTGCCCGCGATCACCGACTTCAACCTCGGCGCCGACCCCGACCGCCTCGACCTCGCGCCGGTGCTGGGCCGGCTGTGGGCGCTGGGCTACGACTACGCCAACCCCTTCACCGGCGGCTGGCTGCGGCTGACGGCCTCGAACGGCGACACGCTGCTGCAGGCCGACCTCAGCGGCCCGGGCAACGGCGGGCAGTGGCTCACGCTGGCGCTGCTGCGCAACACCGCGCCGCTGGGCTTCAGTGCCGACAACTTCGTCTACCAGATCGCGCCCACGGGCTTCGCGGCCGGGCAGTTCGTCAACGGCAGCGAGCGCGCCGACGCCCTGGCCGGTGCCGACGGCCACGACAGCATCGCCGGCCTGGGCGACAACGACCTGCTCGACGGCGCCTTCGGCGGGCGCGACACGCTGCGCGGCGGCGAGGGCGACGACACGCTCTTCGGCTTCAGCGACGCCGATTCGCTCGACGGCGGGCTGGGCGCCGACGTGGTGCTCGGCGGCTACGGCAACGACACCATCCTGGGCGGCTCGGACGACGACGCCGCCCCCTACAAGGCCACCTACAAGGGCCGCGCCTACGAGGTCTGGGGCCTCAACGGCGAGCAGGGCGACGACTCCATCGACGGCGGCGACGGCAACGACCGCATCGACGGCGGCAGCGGCAACGACACGCTGCTGGGCGGCACCGGCAACGACCTCATCGCCGCCGACGGCGGCAGCCCCGCCGAAACCCGCGACGCCGACTCGGTGCTCGGCGGCGACGGCGCCGACACCCTGCACGGCGGCTGGGGCAACGACACGCTGCGCGGCGAGGCCGGCAACGACACGCTGCTGTTCGACCGCAACCAACAGGAGCGCAGCCTGCCGCGCAGCGCGCTGCTCGACGGCGGCGCCGACAACGACACGCTGCGCCTGAGCTTCACCCGCGGCAGCACGCTGCTGGGCGGTTCGGGCGACGACCTGCTCACCGTGCAGGGCAGCCTGAGCGCGCGCGTGGACGGCGGCGAGGGCGACGACCTGCTCGACGCCGCGCTGGGCGCGGGCCACGCCAACGACGCGTCCTGGGAGAACGACGCCGCCACGCTCGTGGGCGGGCTGGGCAACGACACCATCCGCGCCGCCGGCGAGGCGCTGGTCATCGACGCCGGCGCGGGCGACGACCTCGTCGATCTCGCGGTGGACGAGCGCGCCGCGGCCACCGTGACCACCGGCACCGGCCGCGACACGGTGCGGCTGTCGCTGGCCAGCGTGATCGACCGCGGCTACGCGCCCGCCGTCATCACCGACTTCAGCACCGGCGCCAGCGGCGACCGGCTCGACCTCTCGCCCGTGCTGGGCCGGCTGTGGGCCTTGGGCTACGACTACGGCAACCCCTTCACCGGCGGCTGGCTGCGGCTGGTGCAATCGGGCGCAGACACGCAGCTGCAGGCCGACCTGAACGGCCCGGTGGACGGCGCGCAATGGACCACCGTGGCGCTGCTGCGCGGCACCCAGGCCACGGCCTTCACGCGCGACAACTTCGTGGACCGCATCGCGCCCGCGGGCGACACGGCGCCGCGCACCGCCGACGGCACGCTGGCACCCGACACCCTCGTCGGTGCCGACGGCGCCGACAGCCTGGCCGGTGCCGGCGACGACGACCTGCTCGACGGCGCCTTCGGCGGCGCCGACACGCTGCGCGGCGCCGAGGGCAACGACCTGCTCTTCGGCTTCGATGGCGGTGACCTGCTCGACGGCGGCCTGGGCAACGACGTGGTCTTCGGCGGCTTCGGCAACGACACCATCCAGGGCGGCTCGGGTAACGACGCGGGCTGGTTCAGCGGCACCTACAAGGGCCGCGCCTACAACCAGGCGGGCCTCAACGGCGAGGAAGGCAACGACTTCATCGACGGCGGCGACGGCGACGACCGCATCGACGGCGGCCGCGGCGGCGACACGCTGCTGGGCGGCGCCGGCGCGGACGTCATCAAGACCGGCACGGACTCGGACCGCGACTCGGTCAGCGGCGGCGACGGCGCCGACGACATCAATGGCGGCAGCGGCAGCAACAGCGACGGCGCCGACACGCTGCGCGGCGACGCGGGCAACGACTACATCTTCTACCTCGGCGGCAAGGGCGGGCTCGTCGACGGCGGCGCCGACCACGACACCCTGGTGCTGCTGGCCAGCGACAGCACCGTGCTGGGCGGCGCGGGCAACGACACGGTGTCCGTGCCCATGAACGGCGCGCGGCTGAGCGTGGACCTGGGCGATGGCGACGACCAGCTCACCGGCAGCGGCGACGCCAGCACGGTGCTGGGCGGCCTGGGCAACGACACCATCGACTTCGCCGGCACCGCGCTGGCGATCGACGCCGGTGCCGGGCGCGACCTGATCGTGCTGTCCAGCGGCAACGGGGGCTCGGGGCGCATCAGCACCGGCGCCGATGCCGACGTGGTGCGGCTGGCCTGGCGCGCGCCCGGCGAGCTGCGCCCCGCGCCGGTGCTCACCGACTTCACGGCCGGCGCGGGCGGCGACCGGCTCGACCTCTCCGCCGTGCTGGCGCGGCTGCCGCTGTCCGCCGGGGCCGACCCCTTCGCCAGCGGCCACCTGCGCCTCACGCCCGCGGGCAGCGGCACGCTGCTGGAACTCGATGCCGACGCGGCGGGCAACGGTGCGCGCTACGTGGCGCTGGCGCTGCTGCAGGGGGTGGCCCCGGGCAGCCTGACGGCGGCCAACTTCGTGCAGGCGCTGGCGCCGCGCGTGGGCACCAACCCGGCCGCGCCCACCGCGCAGGACGACAAGACCGTGCTGCTGCTGGAGGACGCCGCGGCCACGCCGCTGGGGCTGACCGCGCCCAGCGACCCGGACGGCGGCATGCCGACCATCCGCATCGACGCGCTGCCGTCGCCTTCACTCGGCATGCTCACGCTGGCCGACGGCAGCGCCGTGGCCAGCGGCCAGGCACTCAGCGCCGCGCAGCTCACCGGGCTGCGCTTCACGCCCCAGGCCCACCAGAACGGCGCCCTGGGCGGCTTCGCCTACAGCGTGATGGACGACGAGGGCAGCGTGATCACGCGGCAGGTGCAGTTCCAGGCCACGCCGGTCAACGACGCGCCGACGCTGACGAACCTGTTCGAGCGCACCTTCCTCGACAGCGGCGACCAGCCCTTCACCCTGGACCTGGACGACCTGGGTCACGACATCGAGGACGACGCGCAGCTGGCCTTCGGCGTCACGCTCGCCAGCGGCCAGCCGCTGCCCTCATGGCTGCGCTACGACGCGGCCACGCACGTGCTCTCGGGCACCGCGCCCTACGCCACGACCGGCGCCTGGACCCTGGCCATCAGGGTCACCGACCCGCAGGGCGCCAGCGCCACCGGCAGCTTCGTGCTGCGCAGCAGCCCGGGCACCTTCCGCTTCGGCACCGAGGCCGCCGACACGCTGCTGGGCGGCTCCGGCCATGACGGCCTCTACGGCTACGGCGCCGCCGACCGCATCGAGGGCCGCACCGGCAACGACACGCTGTTCGGCGTGGACGGCGACGACCTGCTCCTGGGCGGCGAGGGCAGCGACCGGCTCGAAGGCGGGCAGGGCGCCGACACGCTCGACGGCGGCAGCGGCGCCGACCAGATGATCGGCGGCGCCGGTGCCGACACCTACTGGGTGGACAACGTGTCGGACGGCGTGGATGAGTCCTCCGCCGTGGCCGGCGAGACCGACACGGTGCGCTCCTCGGTGAGCTGGACGCTGGGCCTCAACCTGGAAAACCTGGTGCTCACGGGCACGGCCGCCGTCAGCGGCACGGGCAACGGCGCGGCCAACGCCCTCACCGGCAATGCCGCGGCCAACGTGCTCGACGGCGGCGCCGGCCTCGACACCCTGAGCGGCGGCGCGGGCAACGACACCTACGTCGTGGACAGCGTGCTGGACAAGGTGGTCGAGACCTCGACGCTGGCCGCCGAGACCGACACGGTGCGGTCCTCGGTGAGCTGGACGCTGGGCGCCAACCTGGAGCACCTGGTGCTGCTGGGCAGCGCGGCGATCAACGGCACCGGCAACACGCTGGCCAACCACATCACCGGCAACGCCGCGGCCAACGGCCTCAACGGCGGCGCCGGGGCGGACACGCTTTCCGGCGGCGCGGGCAACGACACGCTCAACGGTGGCACCGGCGA
Source organism: Azohydromonas aeria (assembly GCF_009760915.1). GTDB lineage: Bacteria > Pseudomonadota > Gammaproteobacteria > Burkholderiales > Burkholderiaceae_C > Azohydromonas > Azohydromonas aeria. Next base: position 21,517 of record NZ_VIDQ01000041.1, on the reverse strand, counting down.
CGACGCCCTGGCCGGCGGCAGCGGCAGCGACACCTTCGTGGTGGACAGCCTGCTCGACAAGGTCACCGAGGATGCCGGCGCCGCGGGCGACATCGACACGGTCCAGTCCACGGTGACGTGGGTGCTGGGCGCCAACCTGGAGAACCTGGCGCTCACCGGCATCGCCGCCGTCAACGGCACGGGCAACGCCGGCCACAACCTCGTCACCGGCAATGGCGCGGCCAACGTGCTCAGCGGCGGCGCCGGCAACGACACGCTCGACGGCGGCCTGGGCCACGACTCGCTCGCGGGCGGCACGGGCAACGACTTGCTCGCGGGGGGCGTGGGCAACGACACGCTCGCCGGCGGTGCCGGCCAGGACACGTTCCGCTTCAACGCCGCGCCCAATGCGGCCAGCAACGTGGACCACCTCACCGACTTCCTGGCGGTGGACGACCGGCTGGAGTTCGACGACGCGGTGTTCACCAGGCTGGGTGCGGTGGGCGCGGTCAAGGCCGGCGCCTTCGTGCTGGGCACCAAGGCGCTCGATGCCGATGACCGGCTCATCTACATGCAATCCACCGGTCAGCTGCTCTACGACGCCGACGGCAGCGGCGCCGGCGCGGCGGTGCTGGTGGCGCGGCTCGCGGCGGGCACCACGCTGACGCTGGGCGACCTGTTCGTGGTGTGAGGGGCGGGCGCCGTCAGCCGCCGCGCGCGGCGCGCCAGGCCGCGTGCAGCCGCGCCACGCCCTCGCGCAGCCGCTCGGGGCTTTCCGTGGTGAAGCTCAGGCGCAGCCGGTCGCGCGGCGCGCCCTCGGCGTAGAACGCGTCGCCGGGCACGAAGGCCATGCCGGCATCGAGCGCGCGCGGCAGCAGCGCGCGCGTGTCGGTGCCGTCGGTGAAACGCGCCCACACGAACATGCCGCCTTCGGGCTCGTCGAATTCCAGCGCCGCGCCGAAGGCGTCGGTGAGCGCCCGGCACAGCGCGCGGCGGCGCTCGCGGTAGGCCTCGCGCACGCGCGCCAGGTGCGCGGGCAGCCGGCCGCTTTCCAGGTAGCGCGCGGCGACTTCCTGCGCGAAGGACGAGGTGTGCAGGTCCATGGCCTGCTTGACGCGCGCCGCGGCCTCGGCCAGCGGCCTGGGCAGCACCAGCCAGCCCAGGCGCAGCCCCGGCGCCACGGCCTTGGACAGCGTCGAGGTGCGCCCGCACCAGGCGCGCGCGCCGGGAACCTCCTGCGCCAGCGCGGTGAGGCTCGGCAGCTCCTGCCCCTCGGTGCGCAGCACGCCGTAGGGGTCGTCCTCCAGCACCAGCACCTGGTGGCGCGCGGCCCAGGCCAGCAGCCACTGGCGCCGGCGCAGCGACAGCGAGGCGCCCGACGGGTTGGCAAAGGGCGAGACCAGGTAGACCAGCTTCGGCCTGGCCGGCAGCGCCAGCGTCTCCAGGTCCTCGACCCGCGCGCCCTCGGCGTCCTCGTCCAGTCCCACGCAGCGCGCGCCGGCCAAGGTAAAGGTCTGGAGGGCGGCCAGGTAGCTTGGGCGCTGCACCACCACCACGTCGCCCTCGTCGAGCAGCAGCCGCGCCACGATGTCCAGCGCCTGCTGCGAGCCGGTGGTCACCAGCAGCTCGCGGCCAGCCATGTCGATGCCGCGCCCGGCCTCGTGGGTGCGCAGCGCGGCGCGCAGCGCGGGCTGGCCCTCGGTCAGGCCGTACTGCAGCGCGGCGACTCCGGCACCCTCGGCCAGCGCGGCCTGCGTCGCGGCGCGCAGGCCCTCGGTGTCGAACAGCTCCGCCGCGGGCAGCCCGCCGGCCAGCGAGATCACGTGGGCCTGCTGCGCGGCCTTGAGCAGCTCGCGCACGTCGGAGCTGCGCAGCGCGGCGGCGCGGGTGGACAGGGGATAGCGGGGCGTGTCGGCGGTGGAACTCATGGCGGCAGGCAGGTGTCCAGGGCAGCAGGGAGCCGAAGGCTAAGGCGGCACCGTTGCACCGTCCCGGTACGGCGACCGTAACGGTCGGCGAACTGTTTGGCGCGCGGACCAGAACGGTTACCGTGGCGGCCATGCTTGAATGCCGCTCGCCATGTTCACCCTGACGAAGGACGCCGCCGTTCCGCTGACCGAGCAGATCGTGCGCCACTTCGCGCAGCGCATCGACGAGGGCGCGCTGCTGCCCGGGGCGCGGCTGCCCTCGGTGCGGCAGCTCGCGGCGCGGCTGGAGGTCAGCGTGCACACCGTGCTGGCGGCGCTGGACCGGCTGGCCGGCCAGGGCTACGTCGCCTCGCGCCCGGGCGCGGGCTACTACGTGCAGCGACCGGCCGGGCGCGCCGCGGTGCAGGCGCCGCCGCCGCCGCGGGCCGAGCCGGCCACCACCACGGCCGGCTTCACGCACAGCGCGCTGTCGGCCGACGCCACGCTGCTGCAGGCCGGCTCGGGCTACCTGCCGCGACACTGGTACGAGGACGCCATCGCCCCGGCCACGCTGGCGCGCAGCCTGCGCGAGAGCGCCGAGGCCGCGGTGGTGCCGCCGGTGCAGGGCCTGCCCGCGCTGCGCGAGCAGCTGGCGCAGCGCCTGGCCCGGCGCCAGATACCGGCCAGCGCCGCGCACGTGGTCACGGCCTTCGGCGCCTCGCAGGCGCTGCAGCTCGCCGCGCGCGTGCTGGCCGCGCCGGGCGACGTGGTGCTGGTGGACGACCCGGGCTACTTCCTGCTGCACAGCCAGCTCGCCGCGCTGGGGCTGCGCGTGGTGGGCGTGCCGCGCGAGGCCGAGGGGCCGGACCTGGACGCGCTCGCCGCGCTGGCCAGCGAGTACCGGCCGCGCGCCTTCTTCACGCAGACGCTGCTGCACAACCCCACCGGCGGCAGCACCGTGCCGGCGCGCAGCCACCGCATCCTCAACCTGGCCGAGGCCCACGACTTCATGCTGGTCGAGGACGACGTCTACGGCGACCTGGCCGGCGACGCCGGCGTGCGGCTGGCGCAGATCGACGGCCTGCGCCGCGTGGTGCAGGTGGGCAGCTTCAGCAAGCTGCTCAGCCCCAGCCTGCGCGTGGGCTGGCTGGCCGCACCGGCGCCGCTGGTGGAGCGGCTGGTGGCGCTGAAGCTCATGGACGTGCTCTCGGGCTCGACGCTGGAGGAAGCGCTGGTGGCCGAGGTGCTGCGCAGCGGCCGCTACCACCGCCACGTGCTGCGCCTGCGCGAGCGGCTGGCGCGCGCGCGGGGCGCGGCCATCGCCGCGCTGCAGCGCTGCGGGCTGCGCTTCGACGCCGACGCGGCGGGCGGCGGGGGCGTGTTCCTGTGGGCGGCGCTGCCGCCGGGCGTGGAGGCGCCGGCCGTGGTGGAGGCCGCGCGCGAGGCCGGCATCGTCATCGCCGGCGGCCACATGTTCTCGCGCCGCGGCGCGGGGCTGGACCGGCTGCGGCTCAACGCGGCATGGGGGACGGACGCGCGGCTGCTGGGGTTCCTGGAGGAAAGGTTGCGGCAGGGCAGCTGAAATGAAGGCCGTGAGGCGGTACTACGATCGGGACCCGGATATGTCTTCAAGGAGTGGCCGTGCCTGATCGAGTTGCCGAATTGGTCCAGCACGGGCTGGCCCTCTCGCCGGAAGACCGGCAGCGCCTCGTGGACCGGCTGCTGGAATCGCTGAACGAACCGGCAGCCTCGCAGCTGGATTCGGCCTGGGCGCCGGAGATCGAGCGGCGCCTGGCCGAGTACGACCGGGGCGAAGTGCAGGCGGTCGATGCCGATGAGGTCTTTGCCAAGGCTCGCCGGATCGCACAGTGAAGGTCCGCTTCCTGCCCGCTGCGCAAGCCGAGTTGCTGGACGAAGTCGGGTACTACTCCAAGGCGCGCACCGGCACGGGTGTTCGGTTCCAGGCGGCCGTGGAAGCCGCGGTCGCGCGTGCGGCATCGCACCCCTTGGGAGGCGCCCCTTCCTGACAGGAAACCCGCAGCGTCCTGGTGAAGGGCTTTCCGTTCAGCGTGGTCTACCGCGTGTCGGCACGGGAAATTCTCGTGATCGCCATTGCGCCCCATCGGAAGCGGCCGCGTTACTGGGCATCGCGCGTCGATTGACGCACTCCGGCTGGCGCGGCCACCGGGCACGAAGCCCCAGTCCCGGCAGCAGTACACAACCCCAGTCGCCGCCCGCACGGGTCAAGCACGGACAATGTGGGGTTTGCCCGCATCAAGCCCCTCCGCCGTGACCCAAACCCTCCCCACCGCCAAGCCGATCACCTCCTGGCGCCCGTACTGGGCCAAGCGGTTCGGCACGGCCAGGTTCCTGCCCACCAGCCGGGCGGAAATGGACGAACTGGGCTGGGACAGCTGCGACGTGGTGCTCGTCACCGGCGACGCCTATGTGGACCACCCCAGCTTCGGCATGGCCGTGATCGGCCGCGTGCTGGAGGCGCAGGGATTCCGCGTGGGCATCATCGCCCAGCCCGACTGGCACAGCGCCGATCCCTTCCGGGCGCTGGGCAAGCCGAACCTGTTCTGGGGCGTCACCGCCGGGAACATGGATTCGATGATCAACCGCTACACCGCGGACCGGAAGATCCGCTCCGACGACGCCTACACCCCCGGCGGCGAGGGCGGCCGGCGCCCGGACCGCGCCTGCCTGGTGTACGCGCAGCGCTGCCGCGAGGCCTTCCCCGATGTGCCCATCGTCATCGGCGGCATCGAGGCCTCGCTGCGCCGCATCGCCCACTACGACTACTGGCAGGACAAGGTGCGCCGCTCCATCCTGGTGGACGCCAAGGCCGACCTGCTGCTCTACGGCAATGCCGAGCGCGCGCTGGTCGAAGTGGCGCACCGCCTGGCGCGGCGCGAGCCGGTCGAGGCCATCACCGACGTGCGCGGCACCGCCTTCATGCGCCGCACGGGCGACCCGACCGCCGCGGGCTGGTTCGAGCTCGACTCCACCGAGGTGGACCGCCCCGGACGCATCGACGATCACATCAACCCCTACCTGACCACCGAGGAGCAGGCGGCGGAGAAGGGCGGCACCTGCGCCAAGGAATCCGGCGCGCAGGCCGAATCCGAAGATGCCGGCGTGGCCGTCATCGCCATGCCCGTGAGCCGCAAGAGCGGGCGCATCGCCATGCCGCCGCGCGAGCGCACCGTGATCCGGCTGCCGAGCTACGAGCAGGTGAAGTCCGACCCGGTGCTCTACGCCCACGCCAACCGCGTGCTGCACCTGGAGACCAACCCCGGCAACGCGCGCGCCCTCGTGCAGCGCCACGGCGAGCGCGACCTGTGGATCAACCCGCCGCCGATCCCGCTGACCACGGCGGAGATGGACCACGTCTTCGACCTGCCCTACGCGCGCAGCCCGCACCCGCGCTACGCCGACGAGAGCGGGCGCCACGACGGCGCGACCAAGATCCCGGCGTGGGAGATGATCCGTTTCTCGGTCAACATCATGCGCGGCTGCTTCGGCGGCTGCACCTTTTGCTCGATCACGGAGCACGAGGGCCGCATCATCCAGAGCCGCAGCGAAGACTCCGTCATCCGCGAGATCGAGGAGATGCGCGACAAGGTCACGGGCTTCACCGGCGTCGTCTCCGACCTGGGCGGCCCGACCGCCAACATGTACCGGCTGGGCTGCAAGAGCCCCGAGATCGAGGCCGCCTGCCGCAAGCCCAGTTGCGTCTATCCGGACGTGTGCCAGAACCTGCGCACCGACCATGCCCCGCTGATCAAGATGTACCGCCGCGCCCGCGCGCTGCCGGGCGTCAAGAAGATCCTCATCGGCTCGGGCCTGCGCTACGACCTGGCGGTGAAGTCGCCGGAGTACATCAAGGAGCTGGTCACGCACCACGTCGGCGGCTATTTGAAGATCGCGCCGGAGCACACCGAGGGCGGGCCGCTGTCGAAGATGATGAAGCCGGGCATCGGCACCTACGACCGCTTCAAGCAGCTCTTCGAGCAGTTCAGCGCCGAGGCCGGCAAGCAGCAGTTCCTGATCCCGTACTTCATCGCCGCGCACCCGGGCACCAGCGACGAGGACATGATGAACCTCGCGCTCTGGCTCAAGCGCAACGGCTTCCGCGCGGACCAGGTGCAGACCTTCTACCCCTCGCCGATGGCCACGGCCACGGCCATGTACCACTCGGGGCAGAACCCGCTCAAGGGCATCAGCCGCGACCCGGCCAAGGGCGAGAAGGTGGACATCGTGCGCGGCGAGCGCCGGCGCCGGCTCCATAAGGCCTTCCTGCGCTACCACGACCCCAACAACTGGCCGCTGCTGCGCGAGGCGCTCAAGGACATGGGCCGGGCCGACCTGATCGGCAACGGCAAGCACCACCTGATCCCCACCTTCCAGCCCGCTACCGACGGCACCTACCAGAGCGCGCGGCGCAAGAACAGCACGGCGCCCGGGGCCAGGACCTCGGTCGCGAAGCCGCTGGGCAAGCCGATGGGCGCGCAGGGTGCGGGCGCCACCGTGTCGAAGCTCTCCGGCGGCAAGGCCGCGCCGGCCAAGGGCGGCGCGGTCAGCTACGCCAGACCGGCCGGCGCGGCACCGAAGCGCGGCACGGTGCTGACGCAGCACACGGGGCTGCCGCCGCGGGAGACGGGCGGGCGCGCAGGCGGCCCGTCCAAGGCGGCGGGCGGGCGCAAGGGGCGCTGAACCCCGGCAGCCCGCCTGGATCAGCAGGGCAGTCAGCCCTGCGTCCCTGCCGAGGCCCGCGTCGGAGCGATCCGCGCGGGCCTGCGCACATCCACGCGGCCCGCCATCGCCGTCTTGCCCGTTGTTGTCCATGCGGGTTTGCCGGGTCCTGGAACAGCACCGGAGCGCTGAAAGCTGATCGTTAGTATCTGTAAACGATTGCTTTCCAGGGAGGCGCCGGCTTTCCAAGGGCCGGCGTGGACAGGCAGATGGCAAAGAAAGTGGTGTTCATCGACGCGCGCGTCGCCGGCCTTGCTTCCATCGTCAGCCAGCTCGTTGCGGATACCGAGGCCATCATGCTCGACGCCCGCCAGGTCGGCCTGCTGCAAATGCAGCGGGCATTGGCGGGGCGCGGCGGCCTGGACAGCATCCACGTCGTCAGCCACGGCGCGCCTGGAGCGCTGCAGTTGGGCTCGACGCTCGTGGACACCGCCGCCCTGGCTGGCCACGCCGCCGCGCTGCGGTCCATGGGCCAGGCGCTCACGGCCAGCGGCGACATCCTGCTCTACGGCTGCGGCGTGGCGCAGGGCGCGCTGGGGCAGGCTTACGTCGGCGCCTGGGCACGGGCCACGGGCGCGGATGTGGCGGCGTCGGTCGATGCCACCGGCCCGGCGGCTTGGGGCGGGAACCTGCGGCTGGAATCGACAGTGGGTGCCGTCGAAACACAGGCACTGGCATTGAATGGCTTGAATGGCCTGCTTGGGGCCAATTCGGCTCCAACGTTTTCCGGCGCGGATGGGAAAGTGGTGACCGACCTGGGCGGCAGCGAATGCCTGAGATCGATGGCCGTGCTGAAGGACGGCCGCATTCTCCTGATGGGCAACGAGGGCGACAACGGCTCGGGCCGGATTGCGTTGGCCCGGTATCTGTCCAACGGTACGCTGGACACGAGTTTCGACGGGGATGGCAAGCTGCTTCTCGCTGCGGTCGGGCAAACGGGGAATGCAAGTGGGCCAGTTTATTACCAGCCGGGATATGGCTGTACCGTCACGCTGCAGCCGGATGGCAAGATGCTGCTGCCTGGGTTTGTTGACGGCCGCGTGGTGCTGACGCGACTGAATGCCGATGGCAGCCAGGATGCTGGTTTCGGGGTTGGGGGAAAGATTGTTTCCTCTCTTTCCGGATCGTATGCAGATGGCTCGCAAGTGGCCTTGCAGGCAGACGGCAAGATACTGCTGGCGGCACCCGGCGGTTTCGTCGTGGCGCGCTACAACACTGACGGCACGCTGGACACCAGCTTTGGCCGGAGTGGAAAGGTTGGTCCTTATTATGGCTACGATATCTCTACGCGGGATATATTGGTATTGCCGAACGGAAACATATTGATGGTCGGACTGGTCGACTACAAGTTGGTCATGGTTCAATACAACGCCAATGGCAAGGCGAATTTGAAGTTCGGCGTCGACAGCATGGTTGTTTCGGGCCTGGGTTCGCACAGTTACGACGGGGCCGTGGCCGTGCAGGCTGACGGAAAAATAGTGGCGGTAGGCTATGCGCAGAGAGATATTGCTGTCAAGTGTTACAACGCTGACGGCAGCTTGGATGCTGGTTTTGGAAATCAGGGATTGGTCACTACCCGTATTGTGGCCCATGACTACGATTATTCCGAGGCTTTCAGCGTTGCCTTGCAAGCGGATGGAAAGATCGTGGTGGCCGGTGAGAGCCATGGTGACGTCGTCGTGGTGCGATATCTTCCCGACGGCCGCCTGGACACCAGTTTCGATGGCGACGGCAAGGTCATCACGAAACTGACATGGGACGTGGACAGGACGGGCATCAACTACAGCGTTGCGATTCAAGCGGACGGCAAGATACTGGTTTCCACCTCGCGAGGAGAGGGATACGAGACACAGGACTTCCAGCTGCTTCGCTACAACACCGACGGCAGCCTGGACCTGAGCTTTTCCCCCGCAGGAGACACGCTGCCCTTCGTCGCCACCTACAGCGAGCCCACGCTGTACCCATCAAATTTTCCGGTCGAACTGTCTCCTGGCGTCCATGTCTTCGATGCCCAATTGAATGCGCGAGGAAATTATGGTGGCGCCACGCTGACGCTGGCCCGCCATGGCGGAGCGGACGTCTCGGACGTGTTCTCCACGACGGCCGATTCCACGCTGTCGGCCCTCGTGGCGGGAAATCAGTTTTCGGTCGATGGCGTGATTGTCGGCAGGGTGCTGAAGAATGCCGGCGGGCAACTGGTGCTGAGCTTCAACACCTCGGCCACCCAGACCTTGGTGGACCGCGCCCTGCAGCAGATCGGCTATTCCAACAGTTCCGACGCGCCGCCGGCGCAGGTGCGGATTGACTGGATATTCAGCGACGGCAATACCGGTTCTCAAGGCACGGGCGGGGCACTGAGCGTGTCCGGCAGCAGCACGGTGCGCATCATTGCCGCCAATGATGCGCCCGTGGTCTCCAACCCGCTGCCGGACCGCAGTGCAACGGCTGGAAGAGTTTTCGAATTCAAGCTGCCGGCCAACAGCCTCATTGATCCGGACCGCGACGCCCTGACATTTGCGCTTGCCATGTCTAATGGCTCGGGAGTGCCACCCTGGCTGAAATTCGATACGGCCACCGGCACGCTGCGCGGCACGCCCGGCAGTGCCGATATGGGCACCTATCATCTGCGGCTGACCGCCCGGGATGGCCAGGGCGCCAGCGTTCACGATGATTTCCAGTTCACGGTCACACCGGCCAATGTGTTCAATGGCACTTCGGGCAACGACAATATCGTCGGTCAGGCCAGCAACGACATACTCAACGGCCTGGCCGGCGATGACACCCTCGACGGCGGCGCCGGCAGTGACACCATGACGGGTGGCGACGGTTCGGATATCTATTATGTTCGGGATACCGGCGATACCGTGACGCAAACCAATGCCACCGCTGCCGGCGGCATCGACACGGTGTGGAGCTTCCTGAATGCCCATGTGCTGGGTGCAAACATCGAGAACGGCCGCATCCTGCTGCCCGGCGCGGCCGGGCTGACGGGCAACAACTTGAACAACGTGCTGTTTTCCGGTGCCGGCGACAACGTTCTCGATGGCGCTGCCGGTGCCGATACTGCCAGTTATCTCTACGCCGCTGCCGGCGTCACGGTGAATCTGGCATCGGCGCTGGCCCAGGATACCGGCGGCTCCGGCATCGACACGCTGCGCAATATCGAGAACGTTACCGGCTCCAAAGGCGACGACATCCTGCTGGGCAATGCCGGCGCCAACACGATCGACGGCGGGGCGGGCGCGGATTTCCTGGTCGGCCGCGATGGCCACGACACACTGGCCGGCGGCGCCGGGCTGGACACGCTCGTCGGCGGCAGCGGCCAGGACGCCTTTCGCTTCGCGGACCTGCCTACCGTCGCAACGCTGGACGCGATTGCCGACTTCAACACCGTGGACGACCGGCTCGAATTCGACGACGCGGTGTTCAAGGCCCTGGGCCCCGTCGGCGCGGTGGCTGCGGGCACCTTCGTGCAGGGCCGCGCGGCGCTGGATCGCGACGACCGGCTGCTCTACGACCGCGCCAGCGGCGAGTTGCGCTATGACGCCGACGGCAGCGGCACGGGTGCCGCGGTGCTGTTCGCCAGGCTGAGCGCCGGCACGGCGCTGAACGCGGTCGATTTGTTCGTGGTCTGAACGAACGGCTTGGTCAATCGGCGGCGGCTTGCAGGTCGCCCGGCCGGTCGATGTCCAGCAGCACCCCCGCGTCTTCCACCGCCAGCCGCCGCAGCGGCAGCGTGGCGAGCAGCGCCCCGGCGCCGCGGTCGCCGCTGAGTCCGAGAAGCAGCGGCCGGCAGTGCGCCGCGAAGCCCACCGGGTTGCCGCGCCGCGCGCCAAAAAAAGGCGCCACCACCTCGGCGCCGGCCGCCAGCTCATCCGCCAGCGCCCGCAGCGTGTCGCGGCGGATGAAGGGCATGTCCGCCAGCCCGACCAGCACCGGCCCCGGCGGCAGCAGCGCCGCGGCCTGCGCCAGCGTCGCGCCCAGGCCCTCCGCGCTGCGATCGCAAAGCACCGGCGCGCCGCCCAGCGCCCGCACGCGCTGCGCCAGCGCGGCGTCGTCGCCGCGCAGCGCCACGAACACTTCCCCCAGCGCCTGCCGCCACAGCGCCACGCTGCGCTCCAGCAACGTGTCGCCTTCGGGCAGCGGGACGAAGCGCTTGTCGGCGCCGAAGCGCACGGAGAAGCCGCCGGCCAGCAGCAGCGGCCGCACCGTCACGGCGCTCAAGGCACCACCCGGCAGCCATCGGCGCCGCCCTCCAGCGCGGCCGCGGCGGCGCGGCGTTGGCGCGTCTCCTCGGCGCGGCAGCACTGGATCAGCTCCGCCGCGATCGCCACCGCGATCTCCGGCGGGGTGCGGCTGCCCAGGTCCAGCCCGATCGGCCCGCGCAGCCGCGCGATGGCTTCGGGCGCCAGCTCGAACAGCGCCAGCCGCTCGCGCCGCGCCTCGGTGCTGCGCAGCGAGCCCATCGCGCCGACGTAGAAGGCCGCGCCGGGCAGCGCCTCCAGCAGCGCCAGGTCGTCGAGCTTGGGGTCGTGCGACAGCGCCACGACGGCGGTGCTGGCGTCGGGTTTCAGGGCCGCCAGCGCGTCGTCGGGCATGTCGGCCATCAAGCGCGCGGGAATCTGCGCCGGCCAGCCGTCGAGGTACTCGCGGCGCGGGTCGATGACGACGACCTCGAAATCCAGCGTGCGCGCGATCGGCGCCAGGTAGCGCGACACCTCCGCCGCGCCGACGAGCACCAGCCGTCGCCGGGGCCCCAGGCGCTGCGTGAACCGGCCTTGAGCCTCGTCGAGCGCGCTCGCGTCGCCGGCGTGAGCGGCCCGCACGCCCGACGTGCCGTCGGGCAACAGGATCTCGCGCACGCAGCCCTGGCCGGCGTCGATGAAACGCAGCACCTGTTCAAAGTCGCTCAGCGGCGCCGGCTCGGCCCACAGCTCCAGCGTGCCGCCGCAGGGCAGCCGCAGCCGGGCGCGCTCCGCGTCGCTGCGGCCATAGACCAGGCGCCGCCCGGCGTCCAGCCCGGTGGCGTCGGCGCGCAGCAGCGCCAGTAGGTCGTCCTCGACGCAGCCTCCCGACACCGAGCCGGCCACGCGCCCGTCCTCGCACAGCAGCGCCATGGCGCCCACCGGGCGCGGTGCCGAGCCCCAGGTGCGCAGCACCGTGGCGCTCCAGCAGCGCCGGCCCTCGCCCGTCCAGGCCAGGGCGGCGCGCATGAGCTCCAGATCGACGGCTTCCATGCTTTGCAGCTCCCTTTGTCGTGATGAAGGCGGCCGGTTTCAGACCGCCAGCGTGTGCAGCTCGACCTCGACCCGGCTGCCCGACACCCGCAGCTCGCCCACCGACACCGGCAACCTGAAGCGCCGCGGCCCGGCGCTGCCGGGGTTGACCCACAGCACCCCGCCGCGCTCGGCGCAGCCGGGCTTGTGCGAGTGCCCGGCCACGACCACGCGCACGCCCGGCGGCAGCGGCGCGGGGACTTCCTTGACGTCGTGCACCACGCACACCCGCACCCCTTCCACGTCCAGCAGCGCGCTGTGGGGCAGGGCCAGGGCCCAGTCGGCACGGTCGTTGTTGCCGCGCACGACGGTCAGCGGCGCGATCGTCTCCAGCCGCCGCAGCAGTTCCTCCGGCCCGATGTCGCCGGCGTGGATGAGCGCGTCGCAGCCCTGCAGCGCGGCCAGCGCCTGCGGGCGCAGCAGGCCGTGGGTGTCGGAAATCAGGCCGATGCGGGTCATGCGGACCGGGGCGGGCGGTGGGCGCCAAGCGTGGAATGCGGTGATGGTAGGCCGCCGCTCCCTGGCAAGCCCCGGGCCGGCCCGGGCTGCAAGCATTTTCAATGGCGCCCGGAGCAGGGCTTTGGCGCCCGGGCGGGGTGCGCGGATGACGGTCCCGCACAATCCCCGGATGAATGAGTGCATCGAATTCCTGCCCCCCAACGACGGGGTGCCGCCGCAGCTCATGGTGCTGCTGCACGGCGTGGGCGGTGACGCCGCCTCGATGCTGCCCCTGGCGCAGGCACTGCGCGCGGAGTTCCCGCAGGCGGCGCTGCTGATTCCCGAGGGCTTCGACGCCTTCGACGGCGGGTCGGCCGGGCGGCAGTGGTTCTCGGTGAACAGCATCACCGAGGAGAACCGGCCGGCGCGCGTGGCCGCGGCGCGCGAGCGCTTCGTCAAGTGGCTGCATGCAACGCAGGCGCGGCTGCGCGCCGAGCCGGCCGTCACGGCGCTGGTGGGCTTCTCGCAGGGCGCGATCCTGGCGCTGGAAACCGCGCAGGCCGAGGACGGCCTGGCCGGGCGCGTGCTGGCCTTCAGCGGCCGCTACGCCGTGCTGCCCGACCATGCGCCGCGGCTCACCACGCTGCACCTGCTGCACGGCGGCGCCGACACGGTGATGCCCGCGCGCCACGCGCGCGAGGCGCTGGACCGGCTGGCGCTGCTGGGCGGCGACGCCACGCTCGACATCGCCGAGGGCGTCGGCCACGAGCTGCACCCGGCGCTCATCGCCGAGGCCATCCACCGGCTGCGCACCCACATCCCGCACCGCACCTGGCAGGCGGCACTGGGGGCGGTGCCGGCGCTGCAGCGTGGCGGCGAGCCGCACTGACGGCCGGTACGGCCTGTAACCAGCCCCGGGCTTGCCCCGGGGCCGCGGACGACCGCGCAAAATGCGCTGTTTCCCGCCGCTCCTGGCCCGCGCCCGCCGGGCCGGGTTGCCTCCCGAACCGCCCCGTCCGTTCCATTCGCCCCCATGCTCTTCCTGCTCTCTCCGTCCAAAGCCCTGGACTACGACACCCCCACGCCGGCCGAGGTGCTGCGCCAGGCCACGCTGCCCGCGTTCGTGGACGAGGCCGCGGTGCTGGTGGAGCTGCTCAAGCCGAAGACGCCGGCCGAGATCGCGGCGCTGATGGACCTGTCGGCCCCGCTGGCCGCGCTCAACGTGGCGCGCTTCGGCGCCTGGTCGCGCACCTTCGACGACGACAACAGCAAGCCGGCCATCCTGGCCTTCAATGGCGACGTCTACGACGGGCTGGAGGCCAGGACGCTCGCCGCCGACGACCTGGCCTGGGCGCAGCAGCACCTGTGCATCCTCTCGGGCCTGTACGGCGTGCTGCGCCCGCTGGACCGGCTGCAGCCCTACCGGCTGGAGATGGGCACGCGCCTGGCCAATCCGCGCGGGAAGGACCTGTACGCCTGGTGGGGCACGCGCATCGCCGACCACCTGCGCGCGCGCCTGGCGCAGGACCCGCAGCCGCTGCTGGTGAACCTGGCCTCGCAGGAATACTTCAAGGCCGTGGACCGCAAGGCGCTGCCGGGCACGCGCATCGTCGAATGCGTGTTCGAGGACTGGAAGGGCAGCGGCTGGAAGGTCGTGAGCTTCTGGGCCAAGCGCGCGCGCGGCCTGATGGCGCGCTGGGCGGTGCAGCAGCGCGCGGTGCGGGTCGAGGCGCTGCGCGAGTTCGACGCCGACGGCTACCGCTTCGACGCCACGGCCTCCACCGCCGACCGGCTGGTGTTCCGGCGCCGGCCGCAGTGAGCCGCCTACCTTTGAACGAGTCGATGGGGCGCTGACGCCGACGCATCCATCAGGACGGAAACCGACCAGCTTCCCGGGAGCCCGCCATGAGCCAGCAGATCACCCCCGAATTGCGCCAGTGGATCATCGACCAGGCCCGCGCCGGCCACCGCCCCGAGGCCGTGCTGGCGGCCATGCGCGCCAGCGGCTGGGACGAGGCCACGGCCATCGACGCCATGGAGAGCACCCTCAGCGGCTTCATGGACTCGCTGCAGAAGCCCGCGGTGCAGCCCGCGCCGCTGGCCAGGGTGGCCGTGCCCGAGCCGGCGCTGGGCCAGCACCCGAGTGTCGTGAAGGCGCTGGACCGCGAGGTGCAGGTGCTCATGACCATGGAGAACCCGCGCGTGGTGGTCTTCGGCGGGCTGCTGTCGGCGCAGGAATGCGACGAGCTGATCGAGCTGGCGCGCCCGCGCCTGGCGCGCTCGGAGACGGTGGACATCGCCACCGGCGGCAGCGAAGTGAACGCCGCGCGCACCAGCAGCGGCATGTTCTTCGGCCGCGGCGAGACGGCGCTGCACCAGCGCATCGAGGCGCGCATCGCCGCGCTGGTGAACTGGCCGGTGGAGAACGGCGAGGGGCTGCAGATCCTGCGCTACGGGCCCGGCGCCGAGTACCGGCCGCACCACGACTACTTCGACCCGAGCCAGCCCGGCACGCCGGCCATCCTGCAGCGCGGCGGCCAGCGCGTGGGCACGCTGGTGATGTACCTCAACACCCCGGCCCAGGGCGGCGGCACGACCTTCCCCGACGTCGGCCTGGAAGTCGCCCCCTTCAAGGGCAACGCCGTGTTCTTCAGCTACGCGCGCGCGCATCCCGACACCCGCACCCTGCACGGCGGCGCGCCGGTGATCGCGGGCGAGAAGTGGGTGGCGACGAAGTGGCTGCGGGAGCGGGTGTTCGTCTGAGGACGCCTTCGGCCGGGAGACCGGGCTTCAGAACCCCATTTCCCGCACCGCCACGCCCGCCACCACGGTCCAGGCCCGCTCCCAGGCGCTGCGCGCGGGTTGCGGCAGCACGGCGTGGCCGCGCCACTGCCGCGGCGACAGCCGCGGGTCGTCCAGCAGCTCCAGCTCCACGCGGTAGAGCGGCTGCGTCAGCAGCCAGTCGCGGCCCTGCGGCGTGGCCTCCACCGCGCCGCCATGGGCCTGCGCCAGCAGCGGCTCGGCCAGCACGGTGCTGGCGTGCGGCGCGACGCTGACCACGCGCGCGTCCAGGCCGCGCAGCGGCGCGGCGTCGGCGGCGACCCTTGCCGCGTCGCCCTCGCGCAGCGCGCGCGCCGTGCCCTCGCTGGCATAGGCCACCACGCGCCACTGGCCCGGCGCGGCCAGCTGCAGCAACGTCTGCTGCGGCCCCGCCACGCTGCCCGGGCGCGCCGCCTCGTCCACGGCCATGACCACGCCGTCGAAGGGCGCGCGCGGGCGCAGCCGCGCCATCTCCTCCTGCGCCGCGACGGCCTCCTGCCGCGCCGTGGCCAGCTGCTGCTGCAGCGACTGCCACTGCGCCTGCTGCGCCACGTCCACGCTGGCGCCGCCCACCTGCAGCTGCAGCTGGCGGATGCGCACCTGCGCCGCCTGCAGCCGCTGCTCCAGCGCCGCGGCCGAGGCCTCCAGCAGCGGCTCGCCGGCGGCCACGCGCTGGCCCGGCTGCACGTGCACCGCCTGCAGCACGCCGGCCGTGGGCAGCCGCAGCGCCAGGTGCTGCGCCGGCTGCAGCACCGCGCCGGCGCTCTCGCGCCCCGGCAGCGGCACGAAGCCCAGCAGCGCCAGCAGTCCCAGCACGCCCAGGCTGCGGCGCCAGCGCGCGGCACCGGCCCAGGCGGCGTGCCCGGCACGCCAGGCCTTGAGCTCACTGATCACGGGAAGCATCACGAAATATCCCAGTTCCACGGCGAAGAGCACGATGCCCACCGCCTTGATGGCGAAGTGGTAGACCAGCCAGGCGATGCCCAGGTACAGCACCAGCCGGTAGGCCCAGGTGGCGAAGGCGAAGGCGATCAGCGCCCGCCGCATCCCCGGGGACACGTCCTCGGGCACTGGCGCGTCCCAGCCCAGCAGCACGCGCCGCAGCCACCAGCGCGCCAGCTGAAAGCTGCGCTCGTGCAGGTTGGGCTGGTCGAGCAGGTCGCACAGCACGAAGTAGCCGTCGAAGCGCATGAACGGGCTGAGGTTGACGACCACCGTGCTGATCCAGGTCAGCGTCGCGAGCGTGAAGGCGGCGGTGCGCAGCGGGCCGTCGGGCAGCAGCGCCCAGGCCAGCGTGGCCCAGGCGGCGATGCTCAGCTCGGTGCGCACCCCCGCCAGCGCCACCCGCAGCCGCGCGCGCGCGTCGGCCAGGCGCCAGACCTCGGAGGTGTCGGTGTAGGCCACCGGCCACAGCACCATGAAGGCCACGCCCATGGTCGGCACGCGGCAGCCGTGGTGGCGCGCGGTGAAGGCATGGCCGAACTCGTGCGCCACCTTCACGCCCACCAGCGTCACGCCGTAGAGCGCGAGGCCGCGCCACGACAGCATGTCCACCGCCTGCGTGGCGAACGCCGCCCAGTCGCGCGCCACGGCCAGCAGTCCCAGAGCCAGCGCCAGCACCGTGGCCCGGGTGAAGGCCGTGCCGCCCAGCCGCCGCGCCCAGGGCAGCAGCCGCTGCAGGAGGGCGTCGGGGTTGCACAGCGGCACGCGGAAGAACAGGTAGTGGTGCAGCAGCCAGGTCAGCGCCGCGCGCAGCGGCGTCTGGTAGCAGGGCGTGCGCGGCGCGGCGGCCGGCTCGACCAGCTCGTTGCGGCGCGCGAATTCGAGCACCTGCCGCACGTGGCCGGGCTCCAGCGCCAGCGTGGTGTGGGTGTTGACCTGCTCGGCGATGAGCGCCGCGTCGGCCAGCCACCAGCGGCGCAGCACCTCGTAGGTGATCCAGTCGATGCGCGTGAAGCGGTGCCGCACCGGGTCGTGCAGCGTCCAGCTCGGGCTGCCGTCGGCCAGCGCCGGCGCGTGGTGCAGCTGCAGCTCCTGGCGCAGCGCGGGCCAGGGCGGTTCCTGGTCCGGCGTGGCGCCGCGCGGCGCCGGCGCCGCCACCTGCGCCGCCACGTCCGCCGTCACCACCCCGTGGCCTCGCGCAGCGCGGCCAGCGGGCGGCGCAGCACCCAGTACGCCAGCGGCACGCGCGCGCCATCCACGTGCACCGTGCCGCGCGCGCCCAGCCGCTCGGTCGCCGCGCCGTCGAGCTTGCCGCGCAGCCGGTAGGCCAGGCCGCCCTCGGGGCGCGGCGAGGCCTCGTAGGCGTAGAGGCGCAGCTGCGCCCGCACCGGGCTGGCCGGGCGGCTGCTGAGGAACAGGCTCACCGGGCTGCCTTCGGGCAGCTCCACCGCGTCGGCCACCGGCAGCCAGGCCTCGACCTCCTGGTCCTCGGGCTTGGCCAAGCGCAGCAGCGGCTCGCCGGCGGCCACCGTGCGGCCGGCGAAGCTGCCCGGGTCGTCCACCAGCACCACGCCGTCATGCGGGGCGCGCAGCTCGGTGCGGCGCACCTGCTCGCCCAGGTAGGCGACCTCGGTGCGCTTTTCCTCGACGCGGCCCTGCGTCACGGCCAGCTGCGCCTTGGCGCGCGCGTCGCCCAGCGCCTGCTGCGTGGTCTGGCGCCACTCGGCCTCGGCCGTGGCCAGCGCCTGGCGCGCCACCTGCAGCCGGCTCGCGGCGGCGGCGTCGTCGAGCTCGGCCAGCAGCTGCCCGGCCTGGACCACCTGGTTGGGCTCGACCAGCAGCCGCCGCGCCATGCCGTCCACGCTGGCGCGCAGCACGGTGGGCTCGCGCGGCACGATCTCGCCGGGCGCGCGCACCGTCAGTCGCACCGGCAGCGCCAGCAGCAGCGCCACGGCGGCCAGCGCCAGGGCGTTCCTGCCGCGCGGGCGCCACTGGCGCAGCCGCTGGCGCAGCAGGCCCAGGTCGATGGCGCGGCGCGGCGCCTGCGCGTCGGCCGCTGCCTCGGCCAGCTGCCACAGCTCGAACCAGTCGGCCAGCGCGTCGATCTCGGCCCGGCTCCAGGGCAGCTCGCGCGCGAGCAGCAGCACGCGGCCCTGCGCGCCCGGCAGCGACAGGGCATAGGGCGGCCACCACTCGTCCCAGGCGCCGGCCAGGGCGGCGGGAAGCTCGGCGGCCTCGAAGGCGCCGGGCGTGCGGGCGCGCTCGCGCGCCAGGCGCTGCAGCCACTGGCCGTAGGGGCCCAGCGCATCGACCTGGCTGGCGCCGGAATGGCCCAGCAGCGCGCCGTCCTGCCACAGCGCGGCGGCGTGGTAGGGCAGCTGCTCGCGCGTGCGGTTGAGCAGCGTGAAGCGGCGCGCCGCGGCGCCGTCGGCGGCGCGGGTCTCGGCCAGCAGTTGCAGGGCGGCCTGGGAATCGAGGCTCATTGGGGTGTCGCGTGGATGAGGCGCGCATGAAACCACGCAGGCCGCCCCTCGGGAAATGGCGCGGCGGCGCGTGCCTCGTGCCGCCGCGTCAAAGTTGGCGTCAGGCGCCGCGGCGTGCCGCCACGTCGCGCTGGGCCATGGCCTGGCCGTTGCGCTGCGACTGCCACAGGCCCTGGCGCTGGGTCAGGGCGTCGCCGCGCATGAGCTGCGCGTCCAGGCCGCCGCGCGCGCCGATGCCCGCGCGCAGCTTGGCGGCCGGCGCCTCCGTGCCGTTGGCGGCATCGACCTCGGCCGGGCCGTCCGTGCGCTCCGCCGCGGCCTCGGTGCCTGACTTGATGCGGAACATCGCGTTGGCCTCGCGGCCCTGCGAGTCGCGGCCCTGCACCTTGATGCGCAGGTCCAGCGCCTGGCCCGCGGGCGGCTCGCCCTTGAAGGTGCCGGCCTTGCCGTCGAACTGCAGCCACGACGGCAGCGGGCGGCCGTCGGCCAGCGTGGCCGTGAGCGTCACGGTCTCGTTGGCCTGGGTGTGCACGAAGGCGTCAGCGGGCACCTGCAGGTTGAGCTGCTTCGCCGCGGGCACGACCTGGTCCTCGATGCCGCGGAAGGTGCGCAGCGTGGGCTCGTTGGCCGGCGCGACCATGGCGCGGAAGCCGCTGGAGCGGGTGTAGATGTCACCCACGTCCGTCGATTCCACGACCACGGTGCGCGCCGTGCTGTCGATCACCACGGCGGCCCGGTCCAGGACCGGGTGCGCGACCAGCGTCGAGTCGAAGCGCTGCACCGGCGCGGGTGCGGGCGCGGGCGGCGGGGCGACCGGCTCCGGTGCGGGCGCGGGCGCCGGCGCCGGCGCGGGCACGGGCTTGGGCACGGGCGGCTTCTCCACCGGCGTGACGGTGATGGTGGCCGTTGCCGTGGCGGTGCCGCCGTTGCCGTCGGAGACGGTGTAGGTGAACGAGGTGGTGCCGGAGAAGCCAGCCGCGGGCGTGAAGCGCACCGCGCCGTTGACCAGCGTGACCGTGCCGGCGCCGGCGCCGGGCTGCGTCACGGCCACGACGCCGAGCGTCTCGCCGCTGTCAGGTCCGGTGCCGTCGTTGCCCAGCACGTCCACCACCGCGGTGCCGCTGTCCTCGGCCACCGTGAGGGTGTCCGGGCGCGCCACGGGCGCGTCGTTGACCGGCGTGACCGTGACGGTGGCGGTGGCCGTGGCGGTGCCGCCGTTGCCGTCGGAGACGGTGTAGGTGAACGAGGTGGTGCCGAAGAAGTCGGGCGCGGGCGTGAAGCGGACCACGCCGTTGACCAGCGTGACCGTGCCGCCATGGGCCGGCTGCGTGACGGCGGTGACGGTCAGCGTCTCGCCGGTGTCGGGGCCGGTGTCGTCGTTGCCCAGCACGTCCACCACGGTGGCGCCGCTGTCCTCGGCCACCGTGAGGGTGTCCGGGCGCGCCACGGGCGCGTCGTTGACCGGCGTGACCGTGACGGTGGCGGTGGCCGTGGCGGTGCCGCCGTTGCCGTCGGAGACGGTGTAGGTGAACGACGTGGTGCCGAAGAAGTCGGGCGCCGGCGTGAAGCGGACCACGCCGTTGACCAGCGTGACCGTGCCGCCATGGGCGGGCTGCGTGACGGCGGTGACGGTCAGCGTCTCGCCGGTGTCGGGGCCGGCGTCGTCGTTGCCCAGCACGTCCACCACGGTGGCGCCGCTGTCCTCGGCCACCGTGAGGGTGTCCGGGCGGGCCACGGGCGCGTCGTTGACCGGCGTGACCGTGACGGTGGCGGTGGCCGTGGCGGTGCCGCCATTGCCGTCGGAGACGGTGTAGGTGAACGAGGTGGTGCCGAAGAAGTCGGGCGCGGGCGTGAAGCGGACCACGCCGTTGACCAGCGTGACCGTGCCGCCGTGGGCGGGCTGCGACACGGCCGTGACGCTGAGCGTCTCACCCGTGTCAGGACCGGTCGTGTCATTGGCCAGGACGTTGAGCACCGTGGCGCCGCTGTCCTCGGCCACCGTGAAGGTGTCCGGGCGGGCCACGGGCGCGTCGTTGACCGGCGTGACCGTGACGGTGGCGATGGCCGTGGCGGTACCGCCGTTGCCGTCGGAGACGGTGTAGGTGAACGACGTGGTGCCGAAGAAGTCGGGCGCCGGCGTGAAACGGACCACGCCGTTGACCAGCGTGACCGTGCCGCCATGGGCCGGCTGCGTGACGGCGGTGACGGTCAGCGTCTCACCCGTGTCAGGACCGGTCGTGTCATTGGCCAGGACGTTGAGCACCGTGGCGCCGCTGTCCTCGGCCACCGTGAAGGTGTCCGGGTTGGCCAACGGGTTGTCGTTGACCGGGGTGACGTTGACGTTGACGGTGGCCGTGGCGGTGCCGCCGTTGCCGTCGGAGACGGTGTAGGTGAACGAGGTGGTGCCGAAGAAGTCGGGCGCGGGCGTGAAGCGGACCACGCCGTTGACCAGCGTGACCGTGCCGCCATGGGCCGGCTGCGTGACGGCGGTGACGGTCAGCGTCTCGCCGCTGTCGGGGCCGGCGTCGTCGTTGCCCAGCACGTCCACCACGGTGGCGCCGCTGTCCTCGGCCACCGTGAGGGTGTCCGGGCGGGCCACGGGCGCGTCGTTGACCGGCGTGACCGTGACGGTGGCGGTGGCCGTGGCGGTGCCGCCATTGCCGTCGGAGACGGTGTAGGTGAACGAGGTGGTGCCGAAGAAGTCGGGCGCGGGCGTGAAGGCGACCACGCCGTTGACCAGCGTGACCGTGCCGCCATGGGCCGGCTGCGTGACGGCGGTGACGCTGAGCGTCTCCCCCGTGTCAGGACCGGTCGTGTCATTGGCCAGGACGTTGAGCACCGTGGCGCCGCTGTCCTCGGCCACCGTGAAGGTGTCCGGGTTGGCCAACGGGTTGTCGTTGACCGGGGTGACCGT
>NZ_VIDQ01000040.1 GCF_009760915.1 Azohydromonas aeria | reverse complement strand
CGGCCGCCGCGCAGCGCGCGCCAGGCGCTGCCCAGGTTCAGCGACAGGTGCAGTGCCAGCAGCCCCAACGTGGCGTAGCCGAACAGGTAGTGCCAGTCGAACACCGGCAACTGCTGCCGGGCCACCCAGAACAGCCCCAGCCCGGCGGTGGCCGCCAGGTACGCCAGCAGCAGCAGGCTGCTGGCGGCATTGAGCACCCGCCGCGGCGGCGCGCGCCCCTGCCCGACCCGCCAGGCCAGCCACGCCAGCGCCGGCAGCAGCGGCAACAGCACCCAGAACAGCTTCGGCATCGCGCTTGCGCTCCTCCTGCCATGGACCGGGACCGGCGTCCAACGATCGCTGCCGATTTGTGTCGATGCGCAACGCCGCTCCGATGTCGGCGCACGAATTGCTGCATTGCAGCAAAATCAAGCCGCACCGCCCGGACGCACAGGAGACAAGGGGCGTTGCCCGTGCCGCGCCACGTCGCGCGGCGCGGGTGGCGCCAAAGGACGCTCGACGAAGCCACAGCCGGGGCGGACCAGATCGCCGAGCACACCCGCAACCTGTTCCGTCACAAGGAGCCCTTCATGCCCACCGACGCCTTCGAAACCCTGCTGAGCCCCTACACCAAGCTCGCGCGCGCCAACATGGACCTCATCGCCAAGTTCTCGACCTCGCCCGAGGTGATGTCGCAGACCCTGGGCGCGGCGCAGAAGTTCTCCACCGGCAGCACCGATGCCGCCTCCGGGCTGCTCGCCTCCAACGCCTTCAGCGAGTTCCTGATGGGCCTGGTCAAGAACTGGATGGAGTTCCTGACCGACCTGGGCCAGAGCGCCCTGGTCTTCGCCGACCAGAGCCAGGAAGCCTTTCTGAAGAAGGCGCCGTCCATGGCCGGCGAGGCCGCCCGCGCCGTGTCCGAGATGGCGCAGGGCAAGGCGCCGCGCGTGCGCCCGGCCGCGGCCTGACGCGGCCGCACGCTTCGGCGCTGTCCGGAGCTGAAGTCGAAAGGCGCCCGCGGGCGCCTTTTTCATGCCCGGCTCACGCCTTGCGCACTCGTCCCGCGCCGGCCAGCAGCGCCAGGCAGCCCAGCAGCGGCAGCCCGGTGGCGGCGTAGGCCCAGCCGAAGCCCGCGCCGCTCGACGCCAGCGCGCCGAACAGCGGCGGCCCCGCCACCACGCCCAGGTACGTGAAGGCCAGCACCCCGCCGGTGGCCACGCCGGCCTGGCCCGGCGGCGCCAGCCGCGCCACCTCGGCCAGGTACACGCCGTTCCAGCCGATGGCCGTGCCGCCGTAGATGGCCAGCAGCGCCAGCACCAGCGCGGCCGGGCTGTCCGGGCGCAGCAGCGGCATGGCGGCGCCGGCGGCGATCATCAGCACGCACAGCGCCAGCAGCATGCGCCGCGCACCCGGGCCACGGTCCGCCACCGCGCCCCACAGCACGCGCCCGGCCACGCCGGCCGTCTGCGTCACCGACAGCGCCACGCCCGCGGCCACCAGCGCCCAGTGCAATTGCGCCGTGAGGAAGCTCACCAGGTAGGCCGTCACGCACACCTGCACGCAGGAGAACACCAGCGAGCACAGCGCCAGGCGCCGCAGCGTGGCGTCGGCCCAGACCAGCGCCACCGGCCGCGCCAGGGCGCCGAAACCCGTGCCGGCGCCGGCCTGGGAGCCGCCCGCGTCGGCGTCCAGCGCGGCGCGCAGCGGCTGCGCCAGCGCCGCGCACAGCAGCGACGCCGCGGCCAGCAGCCCCAGCGCCAGGGGCCAGCCGGCGGCCAGCGACAGCGGCGGCACGACCAGCCCGGCGATCACGCCGCCCAATGGCACGCCGGTCTGCTTGAGCGAGAACACCAGCCCCATGCGGTGCGCCGGCGTGGTGCGGGCCAGGATCTGCGAGCTCGCCGGCGTGATCGGCCCGTAGCCCAGGCCCAGGATGAAGGCGCCCGGCAGCGCCGCCCACAGCGTGGCCGTCGCGATCAGCCCGAGGCCCGCGGCGCACAGCGCCAGCGACGCCTGGCTGGTGCGGATGGCGCCGTGGCGCGCGATGAAATGGCTGCCCAGCACGCTGGCGAGCATGGCGCCCAGGTAGACCAGCGCTACATAGAGGCCCACGGCCGCGGCCGGCAGCCCCATCTGCGCGCCGATCACCGGCGCCACCGCCGTAGGCGCGATCACCGCCGCCGAGGCCAGCACCTGGATGGCGAGGGTGGCGGCGAGGCAGGCGAAGGCGGAAGGGGCGCGCGGCGCGGCTGGGGGCACGCCCGGGACACGGGCGGCGGGAGGGACGGCTTTCAAGGGGGACGGCTCCGCCGCCGGGGCGGCAAAGGAAGGCACTGTACGGAGGAACGCCCCCGCGGCGCCCGCGCCTGCCGCGCCGCTTCATGCATGGCGAACCGGGGTTCGCCATGCGGCAATGCAGGCCGCCCGGCGCCCTCAGCGCGGCGCCGGGGTCGGGGCCGCAGGCGGGGCTGCCGTCGCGGCGGCAGCCGCGTCGCACGCCGGTGCGGCCGCCGCCGTGCCCGTGTCCGCGCGCAGCCGCGCCAGGATCCGCGTCCCGGCCCGGCCGGTGGCCGGCAGCTCCAGCCGCAGTTCCTCGGCGCGGATCGCCGCCGCGGTGCGCGGGCCGTCGCGGCCGTCGGGCTGCACCTCGCAATGGCCGCGGGACTGCAGCAGCGCCTGCAGCTCGCGCACCTCGCGCCGCGACAGGATCGGGTCGTCGGTGGGCCACGGCGTGCGCGGCCCGGGCTGGCCGCGCAGCGCGTCGGCCAGCAGCCCGATGGCCAGGCCGTAGGCGTCGGCGCGGTTGTAGCGCCAGATCGCCTGGTAGTTGGGCGTCACCAGCCACGCGGGGCCGGCGCTGCCCGCGGGCATCAGCAGCGCGGTGCGCAGCCCTGGCTCCCAGCCCGGCGTGCCGCCCTCGCCCAGCAGCGGGCCGCCGTCGGCGCGCTTCACGCCGTCGGCCGACCACTGCGCCAGGGTGCGGCAGCTGCCCATGGGCTGGTTCGGCTCCAGGCAGCGGTGCGCGGACTCCTGGGCGTTGAAGCGCTCCAGCGCCGCATCGGGCAGCCGCACCTCCACGCCCCAGGCCAGGCCGCGGCGCCAGCCCAGGGCGGAGAGGTAGCGCGCGGTGGTGGCCAGCGCATCGGCCGTGTTGCCGACGATGTCCACGGTACGCGCGCCTTCGACCGCGCCGTCCATGTAGGCCTTGAAGGTGGCGGGCATGAACTGCGTCTGCCCGAAGGCGCCGGCCCAGGAGCCCAGGAAGGTGTCGGGCTGCACGTGCCCTTCCTGCAGCAGCCACAGCGCGGCGAAGAAGTTGCGGCGCCGCTCGGCGCTGTCCAGCCTCAGGCAGGCGCGGCTGAGCGTGGCGCTGACCACCGGGTAGCGGCCGGAGACGCGGCCGTAGTCGGTCTCGATGCCGAACACCGCCACCACCGTCGCCGGGTCCACGCCATGGCGCTGCTGGATCGCCTGCAGCGCCGCGGACTGCGCGGCCAGCAGCGCGCGCCCGTCGGCCACGCGCTCGGCGTCCACGCGGCGCATCAGGTAGTCCCAGATCGGGATCTGGAACTCCGGCTGCGCGGCCGTGGCGGCCTCGATCACCGGGCGCAGATCCTGCGCGGCGCGGGTGTGGCGCTCGAAGGTGGCCGCGGACACCTCGGGAAACTCGGGCAGGCGCTGGCGCAGCGCGGCGACACAGGGCGCCAGGGAGGCATCGGCAGGCGGCGTCTCGGGCAGCGGCTGGCCCCGGGCGGCGCCACCCGCCAGCAGCGCCGCCAGCGCCGCGGCGGGAACGAAAAGGCGTGTCAAAGGAATCTCCATCGCAAAGCCGCCCATGGTGCCTTCGCGCCGGTGACCTTTGTCACGAGGCAGTCGCCGGGGGGCTGCCTATCCTGCCCCGGACGACAGGAGGCCCATCGTGTCCATCGGCGGCGTCGGATCGGTCATTGCGGCGATTGCAGCCGGGGTGCTGGGCAGCGGTTGCGCCGCTCCCAAGCCCCCGCCGCCGCCGGCCCCCACGCTGCTCCTGGGCAGCATCGAGGCCGCGGGCAACCTCAACCCCAGCATCAGCCGGCGTCCCTCGCCGCTGCTGCTGCGGGTATACGAGCTCAAGTCGGACACGGCCTTCAACAACGCCGATTTCGTCTCGCTCTACCAGCGCGACCAAGCCGAGCTCGGCGCCGACCTGGTGGCACGCGAGGAGCTCGTGCTCGCGCCCGACAGCACGCGGCCGCTGCAGCGCACGCTGGCGCCGGAGACACGCTTCATTGGCCTCCTCGGCGCGTTCCGCGACCTGGAGCACGCCACCTGGCGCAGCGTGCTGCCGGTGATGCCCCACCGCACGCAGCGGCTGCGCATCCGCGCCGAGGGCTCGCGGCTGGCCGCCACGGTCGAGTTGCAGCCCCTGGCCCCGCAGCCCGGGACCAAGCGGTGAGCCGTCACAGCCGCATCGTGTGGTCGCAGGGCATGTTCCTGCTGCCGCACCACTTCCAGCAGGAGAGGCGCCACATCGAGTACCTGGTGGACATGCGCTCGCAGGCCGCCGGCGCGCACGGCTGGGGCTTCTTCGAGCTGGTGCTCGACGAGGCGCAGCTCGCGCAGGGCCGTGTCGGCCTGGTACGCGCCAGCGGCGTGCTGCCCGACGGCACGCCGCTGCGCATACCGCAGGTCGATGCCGCGCCGCCGCCGCTGCAGCTGGCTGCCGACATGAAGGACGAGCTGGTGTGCCTGGCCGTGCCGCTGGCGCGCGAGGGCGTGACCGAGGTGGACTTCGACGACGACGGCACCCCGGGCGATGCCGCCGCGCAGCGCGGCCCGGCACGCTGGCGCGCGGTGGACGAGCCGCTGCGTGACCAGACCCATGCCGAAGACGAGCCCGAGACGGTGCAGACCGGCGCGCTGCGCCTGCGCCTGCTGCGCGCGCGCGATGCCGCCGCAGGTTGCGCAGCGCTGGGCATCGCGCGCGTGCAGGAGCTGCGCAGCGACTGCCAGGTGGTGCTGGACCGCGGCTACGTCGCGCCGCAGGTGCGGCTCGACGCCAGTGGCCAGCTCGCTGCCATGGCCACGCTGCTGCACGGCCTGGTGCGCCAGCGCGCGCAGCTGCTGGCCACGCGCATGGGGCAGCTCGGCCATGGCGTGTCCGAGATGGCCGATTTCCTGATGCTGCAGGCCCTCAACCGTGCCGAGCCGCTGCTGCGCCAGCTCGCGCTGGCACCGCAAGCCCACCCCTTCACGCTGCACCAGGCCTGCCTGCAGCTGGCTGGCGACCTGGCCACGCTGCTGAGCCCCTCGCGGCGCCCGCCCGACTACCCGCTCTACCGGCACGACGACCTGCAGGGCTCGTTCGCGCCGCTGGTCGAGGACCTGCGCCGCATGCTGTCCTCGGTGCTGGAGCGCAACGCACTGCAGATCGAGCTGGTCGAGCGCCTGCACAACGTGCGCACGGCACTGATCCCGGACCCGGCGCTGGCGCGCAAGGCCAGCTTCGTGCTGGCCGTCAACGCCGCGCTGCCAGGCGAGCCGTTGCGCCAGCGTTTCCCGGCGCAGTCCACGCTGGGGCCTGCCGACCGCATCCGCGACCTGGTGAACCTGCACCTGCCCGGCGTGCCGCTGCGGTTGCTGCCGGTGGCGCCGCGCCAGCTGCCCTTCCATGCCGGCTTCCACTACTTCGAGCTGGAACGCGGCGGCGAACTGTGGCAGCAGATCGAGCGCAACGGCAGCCTGGCGCTGCACGTGGCCGGCGACTTCCCCGGGCTGGAGCTCGAACTCTGGGCCATCCGCCAATGACGCCATGACCGAGCGCGCTGCCTTTCCCGATCCCTTCTCCGCCGGCGACGAGGAGCAGCAGACCTTCATCAAGCCCAACCCCGGCGGGCGCGCCACGGCGGCGCTGCGCGCGGCGCCGGGGCGTGCCGACGCGGCCGAGCCCGACGCCGATGCCGAAGCCGCCCTGCACGCCGGCGGCCTGAACCCGCTGGTGGCGCTGGCCAACCCGCTGCTGCTGGCCGCGCCGCAGTTGCGGGCCACGCGCCGCGTGGACGACCTCGCCGCGCTGCGCGCCTCGCTGGCGCAGGGCGTGCGCGATTTCGCCGCGCGCGCGGCCGCCGCCGGCGTGGCGGCCGACCGCGTCATGGCCGCGCGCTACGTGCTGTGCACCCTGCTCGACGAGGCCGCCGCCGACACGCCCTGGGGCGGCGGCGGCGCGTGGGCCGGCCAGAGCCTGCTGGCGCTGTTCCACAACGAGGTCCAGGGCGGGGAGAAGGTGTTCCAGCTGATGGCCCGCCTGGCCGACAAGCCGCGCGAGCATCGCGATCTGCTGGAGCTCATCTACAGCGCCCTGGCGCTGGGCTTCGAAGGCCGCTACCGCCTCATCCCCAATGGCCGTGCCCAGCTCGAAGCCGTGCGCGACAAGCTCGCGCAGATCCTGCTGCGCGAGCGCGGCGCGGTACCCGTGCCCCTGGCACAGCACTGGCAGGTGCAGGCTGCGCCACGACGCGCCTGGCGCAGCGCGCTGCCGCTGGCAGCCACGGCGGCGCTGGTGGCGCTGCTGCTGGCCGGCACCTATCTAGGCTTGGCGAGCTCGCTGGGTCGCCGTTCCGACGCCGCGTTCGCCGCGATCCAGCAGTTGCGCCTGATGCCGCCGGCGGCCGTGGCAGCGGTCACCGTGCCGGTACCGGTGCCCGCGCCGCGGCCGGCCGCGGCGCCGCGCCTGGCGCAGTTGCTGCAGTCCGACATCCAGGCCGGGTTGGTGACGGTACGCGACGAGGCCGACCGCAGCGTGGTCACGCTGCGCGGCGACGGCCTGTTCCCACCCGGCAGCGCCACGCCCGGCGCCGCCCGCGAGGAGTTGCTGCAGCGCATCGGCGACGCGCTGGCCCGGCTCGGCGGCGCGGTGCTGGTCACCGGCCACACCGACGCCGCGCCCATCCGCACCGCGCGCTTCCCCTCCAACTGGCACCTCTCGGAGGCACGCGCGCAGGCCGTGCGCGAGCGACTGGTCGAGCGCCGCGTGCCGGCCGAGCGCATCCGTGCCGAGGGCCGCGCCGCCGGCGAGCCGGTCGCGTCCAACGACAGCGAGCCGGGCCGCGCCCAGAACCGCCGTGTCGAGATC
Organism: Azohydromonas aeria; assembly: GCF_009760915.1. Lineage (GTDB taxonomy): Bacteria > Pseudomonadota > Gammaproteobacteria > Burkholderiales > Burkholderiaceae_C > Azohydromonas > Azohydromonas aeria. The sequence goes on along the minus strand of NZ_VIDQ01000040.1, from coordinate 55,732 downwards.
ACGCTGTTCGTGCCGGCCGGCAAGGGAGCCGCGCAATGATCCGCAAGCTGCTGTCGCTGCTCTTCAACCGCTGGCTGCTGCGGGCCGTGCTGCTGGGCGCCGCCAGTCTGGCGCTGTGGATCGTCGGGCCGCTGCTGGCCGTGGCGGAGGTGCGCCCGCTGGAGAGCGAGCGCGCGCGCTGGATCGCCATCGCCGCGCTCGCCGCCGCCGCGCTGCTCATGGCGGCCTGGAAGGCCTGGCGCGCGCGCCGCGGCAACCAGGCCGTGGTCGACCAGCTCCTGGCCGCGCCGGCGGCGGCGCCGGAAACCGAGAGCCCCGACCTTGCCGCCGTGCGCGAACGCTTCGAGCGCGCGCTGCTGACGCTGCGCCGCGCGCGCCTGGGCCGTGGCGGGCTGCTCTCGGGCTGGTCGGCGCGGCTGGGCGGGCGCTACCTCTACGAGCTGCCCTGGTACCTGTTCATCGGCGCTCCGGGCTCGGGCAAGACCACGGCGCTGCGCCACTGCGGACTGCAGTTCCCGCTGGCGTCCGCCATGGGCGAGCAGGCCGTGCGCGGCGTGGGCGGCACGCGCCACTGCGACTGGTGGTTCACCGACCGCGCCGTGCTCATCGACACCGCCGGCCGCTTCACCACGCAGGACAGCGACCGCGCCACCGACCGCGCCACCTGGAGCGGCTTCCTGCAACTGCTGCAGGGCTCGCGCCCGCGCCAGCCGCTCAACGGCGTGCTGGTCACGGTGTCGGTACAGGACCTGCTCACGCGCGGCGCCATCGACCGCGCCGAGTACGCCGCCACGGTGCGTGCACGGGTGCAGGAGCTGCACACGCAACTGGGACTGCGGCTGCCAATCTACCTGCTGGTCACCAAGTGCGACCTGATGGCCGGCTTCACCGAGACCTTCGACACGCTGGGCAAGGCGCAACGCGCCGAGCCCTGGGGCTTCACCTTCGATCTGGGCGCGGCCACCCGCGACAGCCTGGAGCGCTTCGGGCCGGAGTTCGATGCGTTGCAGCAGCGGCTGGACGACGGCCTGATCGAGCGGCTGCAGCAAGAGCGCGATCCGGGCAGGCGCGCGCTCGTCTACGGCTTCCCGGGCCAGTTCGCAGGGCTGCGCAGCCTGTTGCAGGAGTTCCTGGAGGCGGCGTTCTCGCCTTCCCCCTACGAGGTGGAGCCGCTGCTGCGCGGCGTGTACTTCGTCAGCGGCACGCAGGAGGGCACGCCCATCGACCGCGTGCTCGCCAGCGTGGCGCGCCGCCACCGGCTGGAGCAGGCCTTTTCCGCGCCGCACGCCGGCGTGGGCAAGAGCTTCTTCCTCTCGCGCCTGATCACCGAGGTGGTGTTCGCCGAGGCCGGCGTGGCCGGCACCAACCTGGCCTGGGAGCGGCGCCGCACCCTGCTGGCCCTGGGCGGCTACGCGGCGCTGGCGCTGCTGGGCACCGGCCTCCTTGCCGCCTGGGCCACCAGCTATGCCGGCAACCGGCACTACCTGGCCGAGGTGGCGCAGCGCACGGCCGAGGTACGCCAGCTGGTGCAAGCCACGCCCAACCGCGCCTCGGCCGAGCTGCTGCCCATCGTCCCGGCGCTGGACGCCACGCGCGGCCTGGCCCGCGCCGGCATCGGGGACGACGGGGCGCCGTGGACGCTGGGCTTCGGCCTGTACCAGGGCCGCAAGATGGACAGCGCCGTCCGTGCCGCCTACGAGCGCATGCTGGTGGACGCGCTGCTGCCGCGGTTGGCGCTGCGCCTGGAGGCGCAACTGCGCGCAATGGGCGCGCTGGAGTCGGACTACGAGGTGCTCAAGGCGTACCTGATGCTGCACGACCGGCAGCACTTCGATGCCGCCGCACTGAAGCGCCACGTGGAGGCGGGCTGGGAAACGGAGTTCGGCCGCTCCCTCGACAACGCGCACCGCGCGGCTCTCTCGGCCCACCTCGACGCACTGCTGGCGCAGGAGGTGGTGGTGTCGCCGCTGCCGCTGGACCGGGCGCTGGTGGAGCAGGCGCGGTTGCGCCTGGCCTCGGTGCCGCTGCCGCAGCGCGTGTACCGGAGGCTGCGCCAGCAGGGGCTGGGCCAGGAGTTCCCGGAGTTCAGCATCGCGCGTGCGGCCGGCGCCAACGCCGCGCTGGTGTTCCGCCGTCCCAGCGGCGCGCCGTTGACGCGCGGCGTGCCGGGGTTGTTCTCCTACGCGGGCTACCACCAGGGATTCCAGCGCGAGGTGGCCCGCGTGGCTGGCGAGCTGGCCCGGGAGCAGTCCTGGGTGCTGGGCGTGGGCGAGGCGCCCCGGGATGCCGCGGCGCTGGTGCGCAGCGACGCGCCCCTGGTGGACGAGGTGCGGCGCCTCTACCTCGGCGACTACGCCGCCGCCTGGGAAGGCTTCATCGGGGATATCCAGCTCCAGCCCCTGGCCGGCATGGCGCAGGCCACGCAAATGGCGCGGCTGCTGTCCGCGCCGGACAACCCGCTGGCGCCGCTGCTGAAGGCCATCGCGCGCGAGACCACGCTGGGTGCGCCCGACCGCAGCGGCGGACGCAAGGCCAACGAGCTGATCACGAGCGTGCGCCAGGGCATCGCGGACTCGCTGGGCACCGGCGCGGCGCCGGCCGACGCGCCGCGGCTGGAAGTGCAGCTCGTGGACGAGCGCTTCGCCGCGCTGCGCCAGTTCGTCACCGCCCCCGAGGGCGGCAAGGCGCCGCTGGACGGAGCCCTGGCGCTGATCGCCGACCTGCACCTGCAACTCACCGCGGCGGACCTGGCGCTCAAGGGTGGCGCGGCACCGCCGCCCTCGCCGCTGCCGGCCCAGGCACAGGCGCAAGCGGCGGGGATGCCGCAGCCCTTGCGCGCCATGGTGGAGACGCTGGCGCAGGGCAGCGCGCAGATCTCCAGGATCGTGCTGCGCCAGAGCCTGTCGCAGGAAGTGCGCTCGCAGGTGGGCGAGTTCTGCCGCCAGGCCGTGGCCGGCCGCTACCCGGTGGACCGCCACGCCGCACGCGACGTGACGCAGGCCGACTTTGCCCAACTGTTCGGCCCCGGCGGCAAGATCGACCAACTGTTCCAGCAGAAGCTCGCGCCCTACGTGGACACCAGCGCGCGGCCCTGGCGCTTCCGTCCCGTGGAAGGCACGGCGCTGGGTGGAGACAGCGGCTCGCTACCGCAGTTCCAGCGCGCCGCAGCCATCCGCGAGACCTTCTTCCCCGGCGGCGCGGTGCCGTCGCTGCGGCTGGAGTTCAAGCCTCTGGAGATGGACCCCACCATCTCGCAGTTCACGCTGGACGTGGACGGCCAGCTCGTGCGCTATGCCCACGGCCCGGCCATTCCGACGGCGGTGCAATGGCCCGGGCCGCGCGGCAGCTCGCAGGTGCGGGTGCATCTCGTGCCGCCCAGCGCCGCAGGCGCTTCCGGGCTGGTGAAGGAAGGGCCCTGGGCGCTGTTCCGGCTCTTCGACAGCGTGCGCATCGACCCCGGCGGCGCACCCGAGCGCTTTCGCGCCACCTTCGACATCGACGGGCGTCGCGCGGTGTTCGAAGTGACGGCCAGCAGCGTGCGCAACCCCTTCCGCCTGGCAGAGCTGGCGGAGTTCTCCTGCCCGGCGGGGCTGTGATGGCGCTGGCCGCGCCCCTCGACGACGCCGGCAGCGCCGGGGCCCCCGGCTGGTACGGCAAGCTCGCCGCGCTGGGGGACTTCGCGCGGCGGCGCCTGGCGCCCGAAGTCAGCGACGCTTGTGACGCCTGGCTGTCCGCGGGCATGCGGGCCGGGCAGGAGCGGCTGGGCACGCGCTGGCTGGAGATCTATCTGACCGCGCCGCTGCTGCGCTTTGCCTGGGCGCCGGGCGTGCAGGGACCGTCCTGGTGGTTCGGTGTGCTCATGCCCAGCTGCGACGCCGTGGGGCGCTATTTCCCGCTGCTGGTGGTCCAGGCGCGGGCGCAGCCGCCCGCGGACCGACCGGCGCTGGAACACCTGGAGGCTTGGTACGAGGCCGTGGCGCAGGCGGCGCTGCACACGCTGGGCGCGCGGGCCTCGGTGGAAAGCTTCGAGGCCGCGCTGCAGACGCTGCCGCCCTGGCCGGTGCCGCGCATGCCGCCGGCGCCGCCGTGTTCACTGGGCGAGTGGGCGCTGGCGTTGGCGCTGCGGGAAGCGCAAGCGCGGCTGTCGGGCTGCAGCCTGTGGTGGCGCGGTGCGCAAGGCGATGGTGCCCTGCTGGTGAAAGTGAGCCGGGGACTGCCCAGGAGCGAGGAATGGAGTGGGTTGCTCCTGGACGACAACTGGATCACGTCGCCAGGACAGCCGGGCATCGTGAGTTTCTGAACAGCTTCCTTGGGGAACCCAGGTTCCGACCGATCACGACGCTTCAGCCGGTATGACCACCAAGTCGTCCGGCGCGGTTCTCAACGATTCGGCCACGACACTTACACGATAGAAACCAGCGCTCCGCGGTGCGAATTCGGCACGGAGCCAGCCGTCGCCGGCGGTCTCGGGGACCACCCGCTGCCGAGAAGAATCGCCCTGGCCGTGCCTGCGGCAGCCCGAGCCCCAGCTGCGCAAGCATCGGGCACACACGTCAGCGCCGGAACGCCACGCCCACCGCACTGAAGTTGTCCTGCGCCGTCACGGCCCGGGCTTCGATGCGCGCGCACATTGCCGCCAGCCAAGCCTGCACGCCGGCGGCGGACTCCAGCGCCGCCGCGATGTCGCGCAGCTCCAGCGCGCCCCACCAGCCATCGCTGCACAGCAGGAAGACATCCCCGGTCTCCACCGCCTCGGGCTCGGCCAGCGTGTGAGGCTGCACTGCTTCGGGCATGCCCAGCGCGGCCAGCAACTGGTTGCGGTGCGGGTGCGACAGCGCCTGGCGCTCGGTAAGCAGCCCGGCATCGAGCAACTGCTGCACCACGCTGTCGTCGCGCGTAAGCAGCGCCGCGTCGCCGCGGCGCACGCGGTACAGGCGCGAGTCACCCACGTGCGACCACAGCGCGCGCGCGCCTTCGAGATCCAGCCACAACGCCACCACCGTGGCGTGCATGCGCTCCACGCCCCTGGCGCCGGGCTGTGCCTCGCACAGCGCGGCATGCGCCGCGGAGACGGCCCACGACAGCGTGTCCGGCACGAACACGGCGCCCTCGGCCGCCAGCGCGGCCTGGACCTGCTCCACCACGCAGCGCGCCGCCTCGCGGCCGTCGCGGTGTCCGCCGGCGCCGTCAGCCAGCACGGCCCAGGCGCGGGCACCGGCGCCGCCGCCGCGCCAATCGTCCTCGTTGCGCTTGCGCGCGCCGGCGTAACTGCAGCCGGCGATGTCGATGGCTTCCATCGCTGGTGCGTTCAGCCGTTGCGCGTCTGGCGCAGCCGCTGCATCTGCTGCTCGTAGGCGGCCAGGAAGGCCTTGCCGAACAGCGTGTCGAAGTCCTCCTGCGCCTCGTCGCGGATGGACTCGAAATGCTGCAGGTACAGTTCCCAGAGACGGGCCTTGCGGCTCATGGGCAGCAGGCTTTGCAACATGCTGGGCCCGCTGAGCTTGCCTTCCAGTGCCTGCGGCGCGAAGCGGCCGAGCACGCCTTCGAGCGCTGCGCGCGTGCCGGCCATGGTGCCGATGGCATGGCCGACCAGGTCTTCCATCGCGTCGGCCATCGCCGCCGGTCCATCCAGGAAGCCACGCAGGGGCGGCTGCAGCAGTTGCTCCAGCGCCGATTGCGCATCCGGGGAGAACTTCAGGGGGTTGTTGTTGCGGGACTGAATCACGGTCACGTCGGCATGCAGTTCCTGCTTGATGGTGGCGCGCACGCACATCAACTCCAGCGTCCCGCCCACGGCGTTGCGCAGCAGCGCGCCGGCCGTGCGCAACAGCGCCGGGGTCGGCCCCTGGGGCAGATCGAGCGTCACGCCGGCGCCCTCGCAGAAGGCTTTCCACAGCTCCGCCTCGTCCGCCGGCGCAGGCCGCCGCGCCACGGCGGGCACCCCCGCGGGTGCCTGCGGCGCTGTCGGCGCCACCGGCACGGCCGCCAGCGGCGGCGGCCGGAATGCTGCACGCAACTCTGACGTGGCATCGGGCAGCGTGGGCCCGGGCGGCGCGACACCCGGGGCGGCGCTGAACAGCGCCAAAGGATCGGCATGCGCCGCCGCGCCGGCCGGCGGGTCGCCCAGCGGCTGGCCCAGGCCGGCTTCGAAGTCGCGCAGCCGCTCGCGCCCGTCTCGCAATTCGAAGGCTTCGTCGATCGAGCGCGGGGTTGCTCCAGGGATGAGGTCGTCGAACACGCCGGCACCAGCCGGCGCCAGCGGCGGCGCGGACGGCGGCGTGCACGCGGGCCGCGGCGCAAAGGGGTCGAAATCGTCGGGCAGCCGCGGCGAGCGCGCGGCTGCGGCATCGGGCGAGAAGGCCGGTGCGGCATCGGCGGGGCCGAACAGCTCGGCGAAGGGATTGTCAGCCGACAGGCGCTGGTTGAGCGCGCACTCGATCGGGAGCGGCATGGGTGCGTTTTGCTCGTGCTCGTCCAGCGGCACCGGAGCCGCCGCGTCGGCCACCCGCGCGCCGGCCGGCGTCGGCGTCGGATCCCCGGTGCGCAGCGCGGACACGGGGATGAGTGCCGTGGCCTCGGCATCGGACTCGTCCTCGGCGGCTTCAAGCAGGTAGCCGCCAATGCGGACCTGGGCGTGGTGCAGCAGCGGCGCGGACTGGCCCTGCAGCAGCGTCTGGCCGCGCACGGTGATCGGGTTGGCACTGCCAATGTTGGTGATGACGAAGCCGGCGGGCGTGCGGCTGACCTGCGCCTGCTGGCGCGAGATGTGGCGCTCGGGGTCGGGCAGTGCCAGCGTGTTGTGGTCGGCACGGCCGATGGTGCCGCCCTCGTGCCCGAAGCGCGCCGCAAGGGGGCGCGACAGCGGCTGGTCGTCGAGCGACACCGCGCGCAAGGTCAGGCTCATGGCAGCTGGCAGGTTCGGAGTGGCGGGACTGTGGAAACCATGGTTTCCCGCGTGGCGGGGGTCATCAATGGCCGAAAGTCACGAGCGCGCGGCATCCCCTACGCCGCGCGCAGCGCCGCAGCCACGGCAGCCACGGCGAACAGCAGCGCCAACAGCGCCCACGTCCACGCCGCGGGATCCATGCGTCGCACATGGCCCCAGCGCCAGGCCGCCGCCACGACGAAGCCCAGGGCCAGCAGGGGGAACAACACCCGCGGCGCCATGCGCGTCAGGCCTCAGGCCAGCAGCCGCTGCTGGCGCCACGCGGGCGCGTGCACGTCGAACAGCGGTCGCCCCGGTTGCAGCAGCGCCTGCTCACGCGCTGCAAGCAGGCGCTGGCGCTGCGTGCCCTCACGCAGCACCTGCGCAGCCTGGGACGCCGAGGTCGGTGCGCCCATGAACAGGCGCACCCCGGCCGGCACGTTCATCGCCCGCGCCTGCCACCAGCGTTGCACCTTCTCCCGCTCGGGCCAGGGCAGGCCCTCGTCCTCGTCAAGCGCCACGTTCTCGTCCTCGGGGTCGTCGGACGGCCCGTTGAGGCGCGCGGGGGGCTTGCGTTCCAGGTCCAGCGCGGCCAGATCGGCGCCGGTGATCAGCGAGAAGGACTCGCCGGCCAGGCGTGCGAAGCGCAGGTCGTCCATCAGCGCGATCAGCCACGGCACATGCTGTGCGTCGCCCAGCACGCCGATGGCGCGCACCAGTTGCCGCCGCAGCGCCGGCGCCTGCCTGACGCGCTGCGACAGCGCGGCGACGGCACCCTGCGCGTCGGTGAAAGGTGCCGCCCGCAACAACAGCGCCAACGCGGCTTCGGCATCCGGACCGTCGTCCTGGGCCCGAAGCGCCAAGTGGCGCAGCGACGCATCGCGGTCGCCCAGCAGGCAGGCCGTCCAGGCGGCTTGATCAGCGATCTCGCCGTCCAGGGCGGCCAGGGCGTGGTCCCGCAGATCGGTGCGGCCCAGCGCCCCCGCCGTGCGCAGCGCCTCGGCGCGCAGCGGCACGTCGGCGGCCAGGGCCGATTCCAGCGCAGCGCCCGGGTCGGTGCGATGCAGACGGCAGGCGGCCAGGCCGAGCGCACGCCATGCCGGATTGACCGCGCTCAGCAGTGCCTGCACCGTGCCCTGCAGCGCCGTGGCCGGAAGCCAGCCCAGCGCGGACAGCAGGCCGCGCCGTGCTGACGGCAGCTCCGCGGCCAGCGCCAGCAGCCGCTGCAGCGCCGGCCGGTCCTGGCCGTTCAGCGCCAGCACCGCGACGGCGAACACCTCGCCGGCACCGGGGCTGGCCAGCGCGGCCGTGCACAGGGCGCGGCCGTAGGCACCGGCCACGACCAGGCCGTCCAGGTGCGCGGCGATGCGCTCGTCCAGGCGCCGCAGGTGACGCAGCCGCACGTGCGGTGCGCGCACCAGCACCGACCGCACGTGGCGCAGGTGGGCGCAGTCCTGCGCGTGCTGCTGCACCACGGCAGGTATGGGCGGGCGCTCCAAGCCTTGCATCGCACCCATGCTTCGAAGAGGCCCCGCGCGGCACAACCAACCTTAGTCACACGGCCTGCGGAGGCTGCTGGCGCACACTGCCTGGCACCGCTTACTGGACCGAGCCGGGACAGGGCCCTGCCATGAACAGCTTCACTTTGCGTGCGCGCTGCGGCGCGCTGTGCGCCGTGGCCGCGGCACTGGGTGCCTGCGCCACCAAGCCGCCGTCCCAGCCCGAAGCGGCAGCGGTTCCGCCCGCAACCATCTCGGCGCCTTCCGAAGCGCCGCCGCCACGCGACTCCGCCTCCGCCACGCCGCCCGCCCCCGGCCCGGCCTCGCCCGCGGCGCAACAACAGGCGCACAAGATGGCGCTCGCGGCCGTCGTCACGCTGGAAGCCGGCCAGGAGGAGCAGGCCCGCGCCGAGCTGCAACGCGCGCTGGTGCTGGACCCGCAGAGCCGGCTGGCACTGAGCCTGCTTCGCCAGATCAACGAGCCCGTGATCGCGCCACGCGAGAGCTTCAGCTACACCGTGCGGCCCGGCGACTCGCTGTCCAGCATCGCCGAGCGCTTCATGGGCGACAAGTTCCTGTTCTACGCACTGGCGCGCTTCAACGACCTCAAGGTGCCGCGCCAGCTCTCCAGCGGCCAGTCGCTGCGCGTGCCCGGCAAGGGTCCGGCATTGGCGGAACGCGAGGCCCGAGAGCGCGAACGCGAGCGCGATGCGCGCGAGCCGCGCGTGCCGGCCCGGACCGAGATGACGGAGTCGCCCAGGAAGGCACCCGCCACCGCCGTTGCACCCGTGCCCGCCCCCGCACCTGCGCCGTTGCCCGTGCCCGTGGTTGCACCGGCAACCACGCCGTTGCCGCTGCCCACGGCGGCGCCGGAGCCCTCCGTGGCAGAACGGGCGCTGACCAGCGCCGAGGCGGCGGAGCGCGCCGGCGAACTGGAGCGGGCGCTGTCGGAATCGCGGCGTGCCACGGGCCTGGACGCCGGCTCCGCCCCGGCCGCCCGGCTGGCGGCGCTGAACAAGCGGCTGGCCGCACGCTACGCCGCGAACGCGCGCGGCGATTTCGCCCGCCAGGACCTGGACGGCGCCATCCGCCATTGGGACCGCGTGCTGCAACTCGACCCGGGCAACGACACCGCCCGGCTGGAGAGGCAGCGCGCCGTGGACCTGAAGCGGAAAGTGGAAGCGCTGAAGTGAGGCACCGGCGGGCCGGGAGATACCCACCTGACTCGAACTTCGGAGTGCCGCCGCGAAACGCTCGGCGTGCCAGCCTTTCCCCCGCGCGCTCCAGCCGGAGAGGAGATGGAAGCGGCCCGGTGTGCGGAAGCGTTTCGGATCGCCGCCACGGCAGCCGAAAGCCAGTGGGATGTGCATGACGTCCCGGGCCCGCCGTCCTTGCGCGCCCTCTCAACGCGGATCGTCCAGCGCCCCCTCGCCTGCAACCCGTGACGCCCGCAATTGCTTCAGCCGTGCCTGCGCCCTCGGGTGTGTCGCGTCCGCCTTGACGCTCTTCTCCAACGCCGCGATGGCCGCGGCGCGGTCATGCATCGCCAGCCGCTCGCCGTGCTGGTAGTACACCTCGGCCAGCATCAGCCGGCTGGCGGCGTCGTGCGGATCGGCGGCCACGCTGGCCTCCAGCATCGCCTGCGCATCGGCAATCTGGCCCTGCGCCATGAGCATCGAGGCGTGCTCAAGCTCGTTGCGCCCGGATACGGCAGCGTGCGCCTCCCGCTGGCTGCGCTTCGGGTGGCCGAGGCGTTCCGGCCGCGCGGCGCGCAGCGGGCGCCCGACAGCATCCGGTGCGGACCCCACCACGCTGCCGTCGGCGATGGTGGTGCGCGTGCCGGCCTGCGGATCACGAGCCGTGCGCGCGTTGATCATCTCCGCCTCCAGGTTGGCGCGGCGCGTGATCGTGTAGCGCGAGTAGCGGCCCAGGTACAACCGCCGGTTGCGCTCGCGCTCGATACCGCGCAGCGCCTCGGCGGCGCGGAGGTCGTCAGGCTTCACCGCCAGCGCTGCCAGGTACTGCGCGGCCGCTGCGTCCAGGTCGCCGCGCTGGCGTGCCTGCGCGGCGCGCTGCAGGCGCTGCTCCGCCTCGGCTTCGATGCGCCGGCGCATCGCCTCCAGCCGCGTGCGGTACTCCTCCACCTCCGGCCGCAGCAGCGCGAGCAGCTCCCAAGCCAGTGCCGCGTCGGCCAGGCGGCCCTGCTCCTCGGCCAGCGCGGCGGCCTCCCGCTGGCGCCGCTCGAAGGCCTCGGCAGGCAGCACGGCGGGCCGGAGCGCCGGCACCGCGACGGGCGGTGCGTCGCTCGGCGGTGCGGACACGCCCGCGCAGCCGGCCAGCAGCACAGCACAGCTGGCCACGGCCATGGGGTGCCGTGCTGTCGCCTTGAGTCGCCGCCAGGCCGTCATGCTCATGGCGCCCCCGCAGCGGGCAAAGGCCGGCTGACCTGCAACTTGGCCCTGAAGTCGTCCAGGTCGTGGTCGCCGAAGATCATGGTGCGGCGCAGCATCAGCGGTTGGGCAAAGAAGGCGTTGCCGCCCGGGTTCACCGTCACCGCCAGCCGGTACTGCTGGCGCGAGAGCACCTCCAGCACCGCTTCATTGGCGTCACCGTAGGGCAGCGCGTAGTGGCGCACCTGCACCGGCAGCCGCCGCTCCAGCAGCTCGCGCGGTACGCGCGCTTCCTGCTCCAGTACGCGGCGGTAAGCCTCCTCGCTCTGGCCGGTGGGGCGATCGATCAGGTTGCGGTGCGACTTGGAATGGGCCTGCACGTCCACCAGCCCTGAGCCGGCCATCTCCGCCAGTTGCGACCAGGACAGCGCCTCGCCGCCGCTGCCGATGAAGTCCGTGTAGACGAACAGCGTGACCGGCAGGCCGCGCTGGCGCAGCAGCGGGAAAGCGTGCCGGTACACCGAGGCATAGCCGTCGTCGATGGTGATGACCACGGAGCGCCGCGGCAGCGCCGCGCGGCCTTCGAGGTAGTCGACGAGCTGGCCCAGCCGGATGACGTGGTAGTCGTTGCGCTGCAGCCAGTCAAGCTGCGCGGCAAAGCTGGCGCTGGAGACGACCATCTTGCCGCTGCCCGGGCCGAAGCGGTGGTAGCAGAGGATGGGCACGGTCTGGTAGCCGTCGGCGCGCACGCCCAGCGGGTTCGGCGCCTGCAGCGGCAGCGCCAGCGCGCGGCCGGCTTCGGCCTGCTCCACGCCGTTGAGCTCGGCGATGGACCAGGCCGCATCCTCGCTGCCCAGGAAGCGCGCGGCCACGGCGCGCAGCGTCTCGCCGGCCGCGGGCGCGTAGATCACGAAGCGCTCGCTGCGCGCCAGCACCTGGCCCGCCGTGGCGCGCGGCGCCGGCGGCTTGACCGCGCGCACGGGCGGCGGCGGCGGAGCCGGGGCCTGCAGCGCACGCACCGGAGGCGGCGCCAACGCCGTGGGCGGCGCCGTGACACAGCCGCCCAGCCCCCATGCCAGCGTAGCGCCGGCCAGCGCGGCGCCGCACCTCACGGCGTGCGCTCCGGAGGACCCAGGCGCGACTGCAGCGCCTGCGCCATGCGGTCGAAGGCAGCAAAGAGCAGCCCGAACTCGTCCTTGCGCTGCTCGCCGATACGGTGCTCGACGTGGCCGGCGGCAATCTCGTCGAGCGCACTGCCCAGCCGCCGGATCGGGCGCGCCAGCCGCTCGGCCAGGAAATACATGGCAGCCGCCACGGCCACCACGGTCACCAGCACCAGCAGCGCCATCCACGCCAGCGACAGCCGCACCACGGCCAGCAGCGGCGCCTCGGGCAGACCCAGCACCACGCGGCCCACGGCCTTGCCCTGGAAAGTGATGGGCGCCTCGAAGCCCAGCACCGACGCGGTGCCGTCCTGGTAGCGCGTGACCTGCACCGCGTCGCCACGCCGACCCAACGCCTGCCCTGCCGGTGCGCGATAGGGCTGGTTGAGCAGCGCACCCTGGCTGGAGGCGCGCACGACACCGGCGCGGTCCAGCACGGCCACGTCGTGCAGGTCGCGCGTGCGCATCGCCTCCTGCAGCGCCACCTCCACCGTCACCCATTCCTCGGCCAGCGCCGGCGCGGCGTTCTGCACGGCGATCAGCCGCGCCAGCGCGGCGCCCACGTCCATGGCCTGGCCTCGCATGGCCGCCGCCTGGCGCTGTGTGACCACGGTGGCGGCCAGGCCCATCACCACCGCCACCACCAGCGCCATGGAGGCGGCCCACTTCACGCGCAACGGCACGATGCGCGGCTTGTCGCGCTGCTGCGCGGCTTCGTCCATCGCGGCCAGCACCTTGCCCAGCGCCTCGGCCAGCTCGCGCCCGCTCTGGTAGCGCTGCTGCGGCGCCTTGGCCAGGCAGCGCTGCACCACGCGCGCCAGGCCCGGCGGCAGCTCCGGGCGCAACCGCTCCAGCGGCGGCGGGTCCTCCTTGGCGATCTGCAGCGCCAGCGACACCAGGCTGTCGCCGGTGAAGGGACGCTGCCCAGCCAGCATCTGGTACAGCACGATGCCGGCGGAGAACAGGTCCGAGCGGCCGTCGAGCTTCTCCCCTTGAGTCTGCTCGGGCGACATGTACTGCGGCGTGCCCAGGATGTCGCCCACGCGCGTGCGCTGCTCGTCGCCGACGGTGTCCATGTGCGCGATGCCGAAGTCGGTGACCTTGATGGTCTGTGCGCCTTGCAGCCGCACGATGTTGCTGGGCTTGATGTCGCGGTGCACGATGCCGTGCGCGTGCGCGTAGTCCAGCGCCAGCGCCAGCTGGATGCCCAGCACCAGCGCCTCGCGCACCTCCAGGGGCTCGCCCTGGTCCATCAGCGCATTGAGCGGCTGGCCCTGCAGCAGCTCCATGGCCATGTAGGGCCGGCCCTCGATCTCGCCGACGTCGTAGACGATGACGATGTTCGGGTGCGACAGCCGCCCCGCGGCGCGCGCCTCGCGCAGGAAGCGCGCGCGCACCTCCTCGTTCTCCGACAGCGAGGCGTGCAGGAACTTCACCGCCACATCGCGCCCGATGCTCGGGTCGTGGGCACGGAACACCGTGGCCATACCGCCACGGCCCAGGCGCTCCCGAATTTCGTAGCGGCCGACCTGGCGCACCTGCGCCTCGCCTGCAGGCGGTCCGCCGGGCAAGGTTGCACCCGCGTCGCGCAGCGGCTGCGGCGGCAGCCCGGGCGATGCCGTTGCAGACGCACCGACGCCGGGCGGCCGCGGGGCCGGTATCAGGCGCGTGGCTTCGTCGTCATCGTCGTCGGCACTGGCCGGGCGCTGCGGCGGCCGCGTCGCGGCCAGCGAGCCGGCACTGCCGGCCGCGGGTGAAGGGGTCGGCACGGGAGAGCCGTCCGGTGATGCCATGGCTGCAACCTCGCCTGTCGCGCCTTGCGCGTGTTGCGGGCATGCTCCCGCTGCGCCGCGATTTCGGGCAACGGACCAAAGTCATCGGAGCAGCGTGCCGTACAGCCCTGGCGTCGAGTCCGGAATTTCGATGGCACCGGCCACCCGCCGGAAGAAGCCCGGCGCACCCACGTGCCCGGCCACGGCATAGCCGTAGCCCGCAGCGCGCATGTCGTGCAGGCAGGCGTACAGCAGCGCCGCCCCCAGCCCCTTGCCACGCACACCATCGAGCACGCCAATGGGGCCGACAAAGCCGCGCGCGGTGGCATCGAAGCAGGCGAAGCCCAGGAGCTCGGCGCGGTGCTGCACGATGAACATCGACACCGGGCGGTTCGCCAGCGCCACGCCAGCCTCGCTGCGCCAGCGTGCGCCGAAGTGCGCCTCGACCCAGCCCAGCGCGCCATCGTGCTCCGGCCCCAGCGGCTTGCGCAGCCGCATGGCAGCCGGCACCGGCGGCGGCACGTCGCCGAGGGTGTAGAGCTTCATGAGCATGTCCATGCGCGTCCCGGGATGTTGGGCACGGCGCGATGGTCGGGCGATGGACCAAGGTCACGCCACGGCACGCCTCGGCCGGGCTAACTTGGGGTGCGCAACCCCGCAGCCATGGCCACACCCGACGACGACCGCACGCAGCTGCACACCGGGCCGCTGGCGGGCGACGGCCCCTCGGCGGCGCACGCCAGCGCCTTGCCGGCGGGGCTGCGCATGGGCGAGTTCGAGCTGCTGTCGGTGCTCGGGGCCGGCGGCTTCGGCATCGTGTACCTCGCGCAGGACCACGCGCTGCAGCGCCAGGTGGCGATCAAGGAGTACATGCCTGCAGCACTGGCCGAGCGCACGCAGGCGCTCACGGTGTCGATCCGCTCAAAGCGCGACGCCGACACCTTCGACGCCGGGCTGCGCAGCTTCATCAACGAGGCGCGGCTGCTGGCGCGCTTTGACCACCCCTCGCTGCTCAAGGTGCACCGCTTCTGGCAAGCCCACGGCACGGCCTACATGGCCATGCCTTACTACGCCGGCATCACGCTGGCGCAACACCTCAAGGCGCTGGCCCGCCCACCCGACGAGGCCTGGCTGCGCGCGCTGCTGCTGCAGCTGCTGCAGGCGCTGGAGGTGCTGCACGCGGCGCAATGCTGCCACCGCGACATCGCGCCGGACAACATCCTCATCCTGCCCGATGGCCGCGCGCTGCTGCTGGACTTCGGCGCCGCGCGGCACGTCATCAGCGACATGAAGCGCGCGCTGACCGTGATCTTCAAGTCCGGCTACGCCCCAGTGGAGCAATACGGCGACGCGCCCGACATGCACCAGGGCCCGTGGACCGACCTCTATGCCCTGGCCTCGGTGGCCCATTTCGCCATCACAGGCCGCACGCCGCCGCCGGCGCTGCAGCGGCTGCTGTCGGACAAGTACGAGCCGCTGGCACGCGTGGCTGCCGGGCGCTACGGCCCGGGTTTGCTGCAGGCGCTGGACCGCGCGCTGGCCGTGCTGCCCCGGCACCGTCCGCAAAGCGCCACAGAGCTGCGGGCGCTGCTGGAAGCGCCCTTGCCTTCGCCGGCACCACGGCCGCAGCGCCGACCGCTCACGGGTGCGCTTGCAACGGCTGCCGCGCTGGCGCTGGCAGCCGCGGTGGCCTACGGACTGTTCGCGCGCGGCGGCACCGGCAGGCCAACACCGCCCGCGTTGCCCATGGCGCCGAGTTCCGCACCTTCGCCAAGTCCCCCTGCCACCGAGCCGGTTGCACCCGCACCCGCACCCGCACCCGCACCCGCACCCGCACCCGCACCCGCACCCAATACATATTCCCAGCCGGCGCAATCGCGCAACGCGCCGGCGGATGCCGTGGCGCCAGCGCCACCCCAACCCCCGCTGCCACGGGTCGAGCGGCCCGCGCCTTTGCAGGCACCAGCCGCCGGACCGCGCTCCCACGCGCCGCCTGCGCGACCGGCACCGGAAACAACCGCGGCGCGTACCGCGCCAGCCGCGGCGCCTCAACCGGCGGCCCGGCGCCCGCTTTCCGCCCGCTGCGCCGACGTCATCCAGCGCGTGATGCTGGGCGAGCCCCTGGCGCCCGAAGAGCGCGACGTTCTCAAACAGGAGTGCAAGCAATGAAGACGACGCCCAACATCCCCATGACCCATCGAGCCCGGCTCCCGGCCTGGCCGGCCATCGCCCTGGCCGCGCTGGCCGGTTGCGCCACGCCCACCGGCCCCACCGCCAGCACCGAGGCCGTGAGCTTCGACCAGGCGGTGGCCACCGCCACGGACAGCCTCATCACGCAGGCCCGGCAGGCGCTGGGGCTGAAGGCGCAGTTCGCCTCCCGCAGCGTCGTGGTGGACCCGATGATCGAGGGCGGCTCCGGCGAGCAGTCGGCGCTGACGCGCGCGCTGGAGGACAAGGTCAGCGCCCGGCTGCGTGCCGGCGAGTTCGAGGTGCTGCCTTTCCAGGGCACGAACCTGGGCAAGGCGCGCTACCTGCTCGTGGGCACCCTGCAGCACCTGCAGGACGCCCGGGAGCGCCCGGGCGGGCGCCCGCCGCTGCAGCTCAACCTGTCGCTGGTGGAGCTCAAGGGCGGCCACGTCGTGGCCCAGGCCTCGAGCCGCGCCGTGAACGACCGGCTCGATGCCACGCCCACGCCCTATTACCGCGACAGCCCCGTGCTGGTGAAGGACAAGGTGGTGGACGGTTACGTGCGCACCACGCAGGCGCGGCCCGGCACGCCGGCCGATGCCGACTACTTCCAGCGCGTGAACGTGGCCACCATCATCAACGCCGCCACGCAGGCCTACAACGCCGAGCAGTACGAGCAGGCGCTGGGCCTGTACCGCACGGCGCTGGACAACCCCGCCGGCGAGCAGATGCGCACGCGCAACGGCATCTACCTCTCCAGTTGGAAGCTCGGCCGCGATGCCGACGCCGAGGCGGCGTTCGGCAAGGTGGTGGAGACGGCGGTGGCCAACAACAGCCTGGGCGTGAAGTTTCTTTTCAGCCCGAACAGCACCGACTTCTGGCCCGAGCCCAAGATCAGCGGCCCCTACCCGCTGTGGCTGCGCCAGATCGCCCGGCACGTGGCCGCGTCCAAGGCCTGCATGAACGTGGTGGGCCACACCAGCCGCAGCGGCAGCGAGAGCTACAACGACCGGCTGTCCGAGCGGCGGGCGCTGGCGATCCGGCAGAAGCTCGTCGCCGAGTCTGCGGAGCTGGGGCCGCGGCTGCAGTCCAGCGGCGCGGGGTTCAGGCAGAACCTGATCGGCACGGGCACCGACGATGCCAGCGACGCGCTGGATCGGCGGGTGGAGTTCAGGATGCTGGCGTGCTGAGGCGGCGACGCCTGCGGTCAGGCTACCAAGCCGAGTCGGCGTCGAAGCGGTGCAACCACTGCCAAGTGGCGGCACGCGCTTCGAACAAACCAGCGAACTCGTCATGCAAGGGCACGCGGACCTTGGAAATCCAGGCTTCCACGGCCGCGTACGGTGCAGCCGACTCGCTGCCATGCCGGTCCAGCAGCGAGGGTTCGGGAGCGGTCATGACAAGTCGTGCGCCTGACGGCGACCGGCCCGCGATGCAGGGTCCCGGTGCTGGACATTCAGGCAGGGGCGTCGGCTCCAACCGGTTCCACCACTTGGGCCCGATCAGCGTGAGCCAATTCGTGCCCTTGAGTCCACCAAGCACCTCCGGCAAGGTGCGATTGAGATCCTGGACATCGAGGCCCCAATAACGCTTGGACCAGGCAAAGATCTGGTCAAAAGCCTCTTCCTTGTGCCAGGGATTGAATGTCGCAGCAAAACCACCGTGTCCGGACAATAGATTTGGAAACACCTCTATCAATGACCGCGCAAGCCCATGCAAAATTTCAGGCGCCGCATCCGGCGGCAGCAGTATTTCACAGAACGAAGCCGCCGACCGGTCGTCCACGCGGCGCAGGCCGTGCAGGGTGAAACTCCAGGAGCATTCATCCTCCCGGCCATCCCATACCTTCAATACCCAGTGACCCGGCGTGCCGAAGCGTGAAACATAATTCTCAAAAACTTCAGGCGCGGGCTTGCCTTCGTATTCGTCCCACAAACCCACATCTCCCAGCATGACCTGACAAGCCCGGTCCCTGGGGCAAACGGCAAGATAAGCATCCAGCGCTCGACGAGCAACGTCCTGCGTGGGACGCCCATCGAGATACAGTGTCAGATCCAGAGCGATGCCACAGACCCACTCATCCCCAATGCGGTATTGCATGGCCTACTTCCGTCCGCAATTTATCGGTTTTCCTCGATGAGTTCCTTCACCACGATCAATGTTTCTTTCAAGTATGCCGTAAAGCTCTTGTAGCGCTGCACGACCTCGCCCTCATCCCACTCGACGACATCCAGGCCACCATCGCGACGTTTCTTGCTCAGATCGAAAAACGTGACCGTGTTTTGTCCGTGAGCCGCCACGAACACCCATCCCATTTCCAATGCCCTGTCCCCAGGACCCCATTCGCTCTTCAACGCGCCAATCCATTCATACACCGTCCCGCGGATCATTTCGTCCAGCGAGAGGATAGAAAGCTCTTCATCAAAAAACTTCCAGCCATCGTGCAGCAGCAAAAAGGTTTTGAAGTCTTCAGGCATGGCGACTCCAACATGTTGCTCCACCGCTTCAATCCCGGAAGGGTCCGCAGGTCTTCCCAATTGCTGGTGGATGGGCTCACCCGTAATTTCAGCATAAACCGCATTACACGCGTACAGTTCCTTCACCAAAACTTCCATATTGACGACAGCAGCGCACATGGATACCTCACGCTCAAAACAGCAATGCCAATTTGTCGCAAAACGCATTCTCAAGCGGGGCAGCAAGTGGCCTTGACGCCGCAGTACTTCTCGGGGTCGTAACTCTGGAGCGTTGCGCCGAGGGATGCGTTGACATGACTCGTCATCCACTTGAAATTGCTCGGACTGCTCGGATGCCCACCCAGCTGGACCTCGCGGGTATGATCAGGCTGAAAATCATCAAGGCTTCCTTTCTTCTTCCACTCCCGGTAAGCACAGGGGTGCGCAAACTGGCGCTTGATCTGCTGCTGGGATTTGGTCCCATTATTGAATTCACGCTCGCATCTGACACGATGCCGCCGCTGGGCATTTCTCTTCTGTCGCTTCAACTTCTTTGCACTCCTCTTATTTTTATAAGCTTTATTAAGCTTGTTGTTCTTGTTCCGTGCTTGGCGGTTTATCTTTGCAATCTTGCTGCAATATTGTTGATAATCACATTTCGACCAAGGCTCATCATTGCTGCGGGTCTTGTTCTCGCAGTCCAGGGGCATTTTTGGAAGCCCGGCGGCCATTTCCTCCTGCTCTGGAACGGGCGGTGTGGCACCCGGCTTGGACGCATGGTTGTGCGTGGTCAGGTCCAGATGGCGCACCACGTTCTCGCCTTCGAACTTGACGTCCATGGACCAGGCGTTGAAATACACTTTCCCCGTGATCTTGCTGGTGATGACATTCTTCTTGGGCGCACAACCGGCCTCGTCACCCGTACTGCGCTTGAAATAGGACTTGTCCTTGAGCATCACCTCTTGGCCGGCAATCTTGACCGTCGTGGAGCCGTCGCTGCAGTCGGACGAGAACCCGGTGTTCGGATAGGGAACGGGAACGCCTGGCGGTGTTGCCGGTGTTTGCGGCGGGGTGAAGCACACATCCGGAAATGCACATATGGATTTGCCGGCACCAGCCTTGCACGAGATCTCCATGGAGTTGGCATAGACTTGGTTGGCCATTGCTACCGCCCGTAATTCAGGATCAGTGCCGCACGCTGTCCGGCATCATCAGACAAATGCAGCAAGACCCGCGTGCCCGGCGCATATCCTTTGCGGCAGGCTTCATCGATCCAGCACAATCCCGCCATGCCGGCAACGGCGCCAGTTTCTCCGATGCATTCGGCTGCATGCCAGGTTTCAAATTCTTCCTTGCGGCGGCGCAGGCCACGCTGCAATGCCAACGCAGCCTCCTTGAAATAATAGTGTTCGCCGGCGAGGTCGGTAACCCTAAAATCAACGTCATGCACTTCGCAGGCTGCATCTCTGACGGCATTTTGAATGGCCTGCAACATGCCGTCAGCGCGCAGCGGTCGTTCGGAGTCGATATGCGCCTCTTCCATTCCAAACCCAACACCCAACACTTCAAGCCGTTTCCGATCCTCCGGACGACCAACCACGAGGGCCGCCGCAGCCTCTCCCGGCATGAAACCATTCGAATTTACGGAAGTGAGCAGTCGATCCGACTCCAGATAGTGCTCAAGAATTCTTGCATCCAACAGACTGTCCACCGCCAAAATGACGACGCGATCGACCGACATATGCTCAAGCATCTGCCGGGCATGGCGCAAAGCAACTGCGACGCCGGTGCGTCCGTGGCATACGGCAACCATGCCAGTCGTAAATTTCATGCCGATCCCGCTCTCGACGTGAGCCACCAAGGTTTTTTCCGCATCCGCATCAAATCCGGTCCGCGGTCTTGGCAGGCACAACAGCAGTGGCCACGGGCAGGCGCGCATTGGCAGCACGTCCTGCAAGGCTTCCGACAGGGCCAAGGTGGCCATGTCGGCCAATTTCCCCATACCTGTTGGCGCACTCGGCATGGGAACTTCGTGGCCCATGATCCACTCGCCTTGTGAATCAACACAAACAGTACGATTTGGATTGCTGATCTTGGCCCTTAGCGCAGCGCAGCTGGATACTGCACTGAGGCCCACGGCAGTCACCAAACCTTTCCCATACAGGCAAACACGCAAGGAAAGCGAGCTCATTTCGCTTCGTCAGCTGCTTCTTCGGCGTCCGACGGCAGGATCTTGATGGGCATTGGCGCCGATCCTTTTTGCCGCGCCAGAACGGAGGGGCGCATCATTCTGCCCACATGGACCTCCGCCAATTCGAAAATGCTCTTGCGAATCGGTCTGACCATCCTCCACGTCATGGAAAAACGTTCAGCATCCGGTTCGAAAACAATGGTGTCCAGCACCACGGCGTGATTTTCCCGTTCACCCCTCTTGGGGTAGACGTATACAGGCGCCTCGTAATACGGCAGCAGGAAATGGCGCATTCCATCCGCTGTCAAATGAGCCAGAACCACTTCCAGCAGTCGGTTCGGATGCGGTATCTGCTGATCCAGCGGAGCTGCCTGGAAATAGCGAGCGTCAAAATTCTTCGGGAGGAACGGAAAATCCTCGGCCAGCCATTGTTCACCATAGGTTCCGGCGTATTGCAGGCGCGCCGGCCAGCCCCGCCCCAGCGGCCCGAAGGCCATGGGCCGATAGCGCCCCGCCGGCCAGCTCACCGGCTCGCCCGCCGCCTCGGTGTTGGGCAGGGGCCGGCCGTCCACCCAGGCGCTCTTGAGGTGCTTGCGCCAGCCGCGGCCCACCGGGTTGGGCCCGTAGGCATCGTGCTCGGCCGGATCCTCGGGCTCGCGGTCGGCACCGCCGAAGGCGACGTCGTAGGAAATGGGCATGCGCACGAAGGGCCGCGGCGCCGAAGGGCGGATGCCCGACACGCCAGCTTCCCACACGCGGTCGCCCACCACCTCGAACTGCTTGTGCATCGTCCCCACGCGCAGGCCCACGGACAAGCGCGTGACGGCGCGGCCCGCGGGCGCGTGGGCGCTGCCCAGCAGCAGCACGTCGCAGGCGGGCTTGCGCGGCGCAAAGTCCACCTCGTGCACCGGCGCGCTGAAGCCTGGCTCCCCGCTGAAGGTGTCGGCCATCACCAGCGGCTGCTGTTCCTCGTGCAAGTGCACCGCCTCGCCCGGCCTGGGCAGCACGAAGGTGCCCTTGATCACGACGACGAGCAGTTCGCGCCCGCTGGGCTCCAGGCCCATGGTGTAGCCGGCGACCATGCGGGTGGCGTTGACCAGTTCCATCGTCGCGGCGGCTTCAGCGCAGCCGGGCGTAGGCGTTGCAGTAGCGCAGCGCCACCTTCCCGTCCGAGCGCTCGGTGTAGAGCGACAGGTCCAGCGGCACCTGCAGCGCCGCCTCGCGCCCGGCCTGCACGGCCAGCGCCTGCCGGTACAGCGTCCAGCGCTGCTCCAGCTGCTGTTCGCGTCCGGGCGCATCGGGCGCGACGGCGGGCACGCGCAGGATCACGTGGCGCCGGCAGTGCGGCGCCGGCACCGGGAAATCCTGCCGGCGCACCTGGATCTCGAACTGGCCCCAGCGCTCGCCGAAGGCCTCGCGCGTGAGGCCGGCCGCCGGCTCCACGGCCACGATGGCCGCGCGCGCCAGCGTCGCCACGGCAGCCCCTTCGCCGCTGTCGCCATGGGCAGCCACCACCGGCGGCAGGGCCAGGGCGGCCAGGCCAAGCAGGCCGCTCCACGTCCCGCGCTTGCTCATGCCCCAAAAACCGCGTTCCACGCGTCCACGTAGCCCTGCACCGTGCCGGCCCCGAGGACGGTGTTGTAGTGCTGCTTCCAGTACGCCGCCATGGCCTGCACGTTGCCAGCCGCCGGCAGCGCCGCGGGTGCACGCAGGTAGTGCACCCGGGCCATGCCCGCGGCATAAACGTCGTTGTCGGTCAGCTCCTGGATGGCGTCAGCGCCGGGCGAAGCGCGCAGCCCCAGGATCTGGTCCGCCAGCTTGGCACGGTATTTCAGGAAGTTCTTCCAGATGTCGTCGTGCGTGGCTGGCTCCATCTGGAACAGGCCGCGCGCCGGACCGCCACCGATTTGCCGGCGGAACTGCAGGCCGCTTTCCTTGAGGGCGGTACCCAACAGCAGTTCCTCGGCCGCTGGAGTCCACAGCCCGATCTTCAGCAACGTAGGCTTAATCACGCTGTTCCGGAACTCGCTGGCTTGCTGCGCGGTGGCCATGGGCGTCCTCCTCCTCAGTTGAGCTGCACCGAACCGCCCTGGATGCGGTTGACGCCGGTGGAGCGAGTCAGCAGGTAGGTGCCTTCAATCAGCACCTTGCCGGCGCGCGTGAGCGTGATGCTGGCCTTGCCGCAGCGCAGCACGAGCTGCCCTTGGGCACTGACGAGCATGCGTTGCCCGTCGCCCTCGACCTTCAGCGGCGCGGGCAGTTCCGGACCGCCGCGCAGTACGCCCATCACGATGGGACGAGCGGGGTCACCGCCCTCGAACGCCAGCACCACGCTGCGACCGATGTGCACGGCCTGCAGGTCCACCACCGTGCGCGCCCGCCGCGCCGGCGCCTCGGGGTGCAGCGGGTCGATCACCAGCGCCGTCGCGCCCTCGTCGACCAGCGCGATCAACTCGCCGAGGTGCACCGCCGGCAATGCCCAGGTTTCGAAGCTTTCCCGGCTGCCCATGGTTCACCCCCCATGTCCGCTTCAGTTCTGCAGGATCTTGGAGCCCTTGACGATCACGTCGCCCGAGGCCTTGACGTTGATCTTTCCCGAGCCCTCGATCGTGATGTCCTTGCCCTTGAGCACGATGGTGCCGTCCTTCTTCATGCTCAGGCTGGCGCTGCCGGTGGTGATGGTCACGGCATCGCCCGCGTCGATCACCAGGCTCTTGCCCACCTTGAGCGTGTCGCCCTCGGCCACCGAGGTGTTGCGGCCCTTGCCCACGCTGGTGCTCTGCGCTCCCGTGACGTTCACGCTGCGATTGGCGCCCACGCTGGTGCTCTGGTTGGCCGACACCTGCGTGCTCTGGTTCGCGCCCACGCTGGTGGACTGGTTGGCCCCCACCGTGATCGTCTGCACCGCGCCCACCGCGACCACCTGCGCGGCGCCGACGGCGATCTCCTGCGCCGCGCCCACGGTGATGGTCTCGTTGATGCCCACCGCGTGCGTGCGCTGCATCGCCACCGCGGCCGTCTCGCTGCCGCTGACGGTGATGCTGCGGTTGCCGCCGATGGAAATGGTTTCATTGGCAACCACATTCTCGCTTCGATTGTTGCCAATGCTGATGGCTTCGTTGCTGCCGACCTTCTCGGTGCGGTCCACGCCGATGGTGATGGTCTCGTTGTGGTCCACCGTCTCGGTACGGTCGTGCTTGACGTGGGTGGTCTCGTCGTGGTCGACGGTCTTGGCGCGGTCGTGGCCGACCCAGTGCGTCTCGTCGTTCTCGACCTCGACGTCCTGGTTCTTCTCCGCGTGCAGCCACAGCTGCTCCGCGCCCTTCTTGTCCTCGAAGCGCAGGGCGTTGGCGTTGGCGTACGCCCCACCCTTGCTGGAGCGGGTAAGGATGCCGCTTTGCGTGGCGCTGGCCGGCAATTCCCAGGGCGGCATGTTCTGGCCGTTGTAGGCGCGGCCGATGACGATGGGGCGGTCGGGATCGCCGTCGAGGAAGCCGACGATGACCTCCTGGCCGATGCGCGGGATGGCCACGCCGCCGAAGTTGGCGCCGGCCCAGGGCTGCGCGACGCTGACCCAGCACGAGCTCTTCTCGTCGCGCTGCCCGCGCCGGTCCCAGTGGAACTGCACCTTCACCCGGCCGTACTCGTCGGTGAAGATCTCCTCGCCGGCCGGCCCGGTGACCACGGCCGTTTGCGGCCCGGGCACGCAGGGTTTCACGCTGCGCCGCGGCGGGCGGAACTGCTGCGCGGCGGGAATGGCTTCGAAGCGACAGTCCAGCCGCGCCTGGCCGCCCGCGGCCTCATGCGCAGGCAACTCCACTTCCAGCGTGGTGGCCGTCACCAGGTATTGCGCGTTCTGGTCCTCGCGCGCATGGCGCTCCAGTGCCAGCAGGCAGCCCGCGCGCACGCCCTGGGCGTTGGTGGCAGCGCTGAAGACCTCGAAGCCACTCTGGATCTCGTCGAGCCGGTCTTCCACGTACTGGGCCCCGTCGCCGCTCTGGCGGTAACCGCCGGGATAGTCGAACACCTCGGCGTCGCACAGGTCATAGCTGCGCGCGCGCGCCTGGTCGGTAAGCAGCGAGGCCGAGGGGCGCTTGAAGTCGTAGTCGGTGATGACGACCTTGCCCGGCTTGATGCCACGCGAGGACCGCCACTCGCCCACGTACTCCCGTCCCGGCGGCGCCTGCGCCGCGCTGGCGATGAAGGGCAGCACCTCGCAGCCCGGGGCCGCGTCATGCGCGCTGGCGGCGTCGCACAGCACAAGCTTGTGTGCTGCCTCGGCATGCTCGAACCACCAGTAGATGCCTTCGTGCTCCAGCAGCCGCGCCACGAAGTTGAAGTCGCTCTCGCGGTACTGCACGCAGTAGCCCCACACCCGGTAGCTGCGGAACAACCTGAATTCGAAGTTCGCCATCGGGTGGTCCTGGAACACCGTCTTGACGATGTCGGGCACGCTCAGATCCTGGAACACGCGGCAGTCGCGGGTACGCGTGAGCAGCCACAGCCACGGCCGCAGCGTCATGCGGTAGACGAAGTGTCGGCCCTCGAAGCCGCCGTGCGCAAAGCGAGTGACGATGCCGTGCACGTGGCGCGGCGCAGCCTCGGCACCGAAGTCGATCGCCAGGCCCACGGGCTTGCCCAGCAGCGTGTCCGGATCGATGTCTTTCGTCTCGCTGCGCAGCGTGAGCTCGGTCTCGCCCAGACGGCTCAGGCCCTCGCGTGCCACGCATCCCGCCAGCAGCAGGTCCGACTCCAGCGGCGTGTGGAGCCGACAGGGGCTGAGCACTTTGGCGGACACGGCCTGGTTCATGCGCCCACGCTATGGAAGCCCCAGCGCCGGGAGAAGGGACCAAAGTCACCGGGCACGCGGGCAGTCCTGTGCTTCGATGGCCGGCCAGCGTTCCGGCGGGCGCACAAGCCGTGCCAAGGTGGGCCACCGGTCCACCTCAGCACACGAGCCCATGACCATGCGGCCAGGATGTGGTTAAGTTGCATGCGCAACGATGCGCAGGGCGAAGTCCTTGTTGCTCCTGGACATGGAGCCGCTATTCGGAAAATCGCATCTCGAAGGTGCCTGAGGATTCCTCAATTCGCACCTTGGGCCCGTTCCAGATGTAGCGCGTCACCGAGTAATTCTCAGGAATGACGTCTGGCTGCATCTGCGCCGGACCGCTGCCGTCAGCTGGCGCCGGGCCTGGCAGGAGCACGACGCGGGGACGCGTGCGGACCTCTTGCTGAGTCTCATGGCGGCCATAGATGCGCGTCAAGTGCGCACGCGCGGGCTCGGCATCGCCATTGATCTCGAAAGTCGCCGTCGTAAGCCCTGCGGTATTGAAGTGCAGCCGAACGGAGGACACATCCAGCCCTGCAAATCGGATGCGCGATTGCGCAGCGGCGCTGTACGGGCTCTTCGCCTCGCAGCGTGCCAGCGCCGCCTGGGCTGCCTGCACCCGCATGCCGGCCTCCCCGCGACCCGGCGTCACCCGAAGATCGAGCGGATTGGCCGCAAGCCGCGTCCAGCGTGCGGCGGCCTC
Source organism: Azohydromonas aeria (assembly GCF_009760915.1). Classification (GTDB taxonomy): domain Bacteria; phylum Pseudomonadota; class Gammaproteobacteria; order Burkholderiales; family Burkholderiaceae_C; genus Azohydromonas; species Azohydromonas aeria. The sequence continues at coordinate 29,615 of NZ_VIDQ01000040.1, read as the reverse complement.
AGCCGTATGCAGTTCGGCGGACTCCGCATCGCAAGCGCCGACCTTGCGGCAGGTCACGACCGATCCCTGGGCACCACAAAAGGCTGCGGGCATTTGCGCCAACACGCTGCGCAGCTGCGTGCGGCCGGAGAGTTCGTCCAGCGACCAGACCCGTGCCTTCGCAGCCTCGCCGCTGCTGACCGCCTCGGCGGCGAAGCGGCGGTTCTGTTCGCCGGTGTACTGCCGCGCCTGCGTCTCGGCCTGCTCGACGACCTCCAGGGTGCGTGGAATCGCCTGCGTATCCAGTGCATTGGGCGCCAAGCCGAGTGCAATCTGCCAGTGCTCGACCATGAAGCGCAGGTCGCTGTTGCAATCGTTGCGGCGAGCCCACTCCTGCATCAGCGGCTGGCGTTGCCACAGGTCGGCCCACTGGGGAGCGACGGCCAGCAGCTGTGCCTTCACGTCCCGCTCCACGGCCTCCGTGACGCCCGAACGGCGCATTGACGGCGGCAGCGCCATCACGCGTTCCAGGACGGTCTGGCGCAACTGGGCCGCCGCCGTGTGCATGCGCGACGTGCAGCCCAGGCGCAAATCGCTGGTTCCGCGGGGCATGAAGTCCACGGCACCGCGAGGCATGTCGGCCGCCTCGCGGCGGATGCCCTGCCGGCCGGCCTGGAGGGAATGGGCCAACCGCTGCACGTCCGCAGCGCTCAACGCGCCGGTCACGTCGCTGCCGGTGGCGGCCTGGAACTTTCGGACGATGTAGTCCATTTCCATGCAGGCGTCGTTCCTGTAGCCGAAATTCTTGCGTGCCCAGGCCAGCAACGTCAGACGTGCGAAAGGCTCCAGAGCGGCACGCACATCCTCGGACGCGAAACGTAGGTCTGCGACTGGTGCGCCATAGCGCCGAGCCGCGTCCGGAGGACACGGACGCGGCAGTTCGCCCGGCACGACGCTTGGGCGCGGCAACTGCGCCGCGGCAACGTCCGACGTGCTTACCCCAGGCGGCAATTGGCCGATCGCGTCGTGCGCCGACATCAGCACGCCACAGAACACCGCACATGCAACCCGTCGAGATGGCGACATGGAATGGCTCCTGATGTCTGATAGTTGAAACGGCGGCGGCAGTCATTCCGTCGAAAGTCAGTCGAAGTCGTAGGCAAACTCGTCTTCGCTCGCTGTGAGCTTGACCCGCCGCAGCAAGCGCCCCTCGGACAGCCGGGACAGCAGCTCGCGGCTGACCGCCGGCAGCACGGTCTGGGTCAACAGCGCATCGACCACCCGCCCACCGCTTTCCACCTCGTGGCAGCGGCTGACGATCAGTTCCACCACCGCTTCGCCGTACTCGAAAGGCACACCGTGCGCCTCGCGCACGCGCTGCGCAATGCGCTCCAGCTGCAGCCGCACGATGGCCGAGAGCCGCGCGTCGTCCAGCGGCACGTAGGGCACCACCACCAGCCGCCCCAGCAGCGCCGCCGGAAACACCCGCAGCAACGGCTCGCGCAGCGCGCGGGCAAGGGCTTCAGACTCGGGCAACCGCGCCGGGTCGGCACAGCGCTCCAGGATCAGCTCGCTGCCCACGTTGCTGGTGAGCAGGATCACGGCGTTGCGGAAGTTGATGTGGCGACCTTCGCCGTCCTCCATCCAGCCCTTGTCGAAGACCTGGAAGAACAGTTCATGCACGTCCGGGTGAGCCTTCTCCACCTCGTCGAGCAGCACCACGCTGTAGGGCCGGCGCCGCACTGCCTCGGTGAGCACGCCCCCTTCACCGTAGCCCACGTAGCCCGGCGGCGCGCCCTTGAGCGTGGAGACGGTATGCGCCTCCTGGAACTCGCTCATGTTGATGGTGATGACGTTGTGCTCGCCGCCGTACAGCGCCTCGGCCAGCGCCAGCGCCGTCTCGGTCTTGCCCACGCCCGAGGGACCGCACAGCAGGAACACGCCGATGGGCTTGTCCGGGTTGTCAAGCCGCGCGCGCGAGGTCTGGATGCGCCGCGCGATGGCGTCCAGCGCAGGCTCCTGCCCCAGCACGCGCCGCTGCAGCGTCTGCGACAGCGCCAGCACCGCCTGCAGCTCGTTGCGCACCATGCGGCCCACGGGAATGCCGGTCCAGTCCTGCACCACCCCCGCGACCGCCTGCGCGTCCACGGTGGGCAGGATCAGCGGCGCCTCGCCCTGCAGCGCCCGCAGCGAGGACTGCAGCGGCTCCAGCTCGGCCAGCAGCGGCTCGCGCGCGTCGGCGTCGAGCTGTCCGCGCAATTGCTCGCGCAGCACCAGCAGCCGCTCCACCAGCGCCTTCTCCTGGGCATGGCGCTGCTGCAGCGTGGCCAGCGCGGCATGCTCGGCGTCGATGGCAGCCTCCACCGTGCGCCGCCGCTCGGCCGCGTCCAGCCCGATGGCCTGCTCGCGCGCCAGGGCGTCGCGCTCCATCTGCAGGGCCTCCAGGCGGCGCTGCGCGGCCTGCATCGCCGGCGGCGTGGCGTGCTGGCTCACGGCCACGCGGGCGCAGGCGGTGTCGAGCAGGCTCACGGCCTTGTCGGGCAACTGCCGCGCCGGGATGTAGCGGTGCGACAGCCGCACCGCGGCCTCCACCGCCTCGTCCAGCAGAGCCACGCCATGGTGCTTCTCCAGCAGGCCCGCGATGCCGCGCAGCATGCACACCGCCTGCGCCTCGTCGGGCTCGCCCACCTGCACCACCTGGAAGCGACGCGTCAGCGCCGGGTCCTTCTCGATGTACTTCTTGTACTCGGCCCAGGTGGTGGCGGCGATGGTGCGCAGCGTTCCGCGCGCCAGCGCGGGCTTGAGCAGGTTGGCCGCGTCGCCCGTCCCCGCGGCGCCGCCGGCGCCGACCAGCGTGTGGGCCTCGTCGATGAACAGGATCACAGGCTGCGGCGAGGCCTGCACTTCGTCGATGACACCGCGCAGCCGGTGCTCGAACTCGCCCTTCATGCTGGCGCCAGCCTGCAGCAGGCCCACGTCGAGCACCCGCACCGACACGTCCTGCAGTGCCGGCGGGACGTCGCCCGCGGCCACGCGCAAGGCGAAGCCCTCCACCACCGCCGTCTTGCCCACGCCCGCCTCGCCGGTGAGCAGCGGGTTGTTCTGGCGCCGCCGCAGCAGGATGTCGATGACCTGGCGGATTTCCGCGTCGCGCCCCGTCACCGGGTCCAGCTCGCCCCTGCGCGCCTTTTCGGTGAGGTTCACCGCGTAGCGCTGCAGAGCCTCCTGGCGGCCCAGTGCAGCCGGGGCCAGCGCGCCGCTGGCCTCGCCCGGCGCGGCGTCACCCCCGCCGGCGTCAGCGGCACGCACCCCGCCTTCGGGCGAGCCGGCGAGCACGGCGTCGAAGTTGCGGACCAGCTCATCGACACGCACGCGCTCGAACTGGCGCGAAATCGCCAGCAGCGCTGGACGCAGCGTGGGTGACTTCAACAGTGCCACCAGCAGGTGGCCGCTGCGCACCTGCGCGGCGCTGAAGCCGAGCGAGGCGTGCATCCATGCCCGCTCCATCGCCTTGTCCACCCAACTGGAGAGGTCCGCCACCGCCGCGGCGCCGCACGGCAGCCGCTCCAGTGCCGCGGTCAGGTCGGCGGCCAGGGCCGAGGCGTCGAGCCCGTAGTGGCGCGCGATGCGGTGGAGGTCCGAGTCCGGGGCATTGAGGATCTGCTGCAGCCAGTGCTGCAGCTCCACGCAGGGATTGCCGCGCAGCTTGCAGAACACGGTGGCGCCCTCGATGGCCTTGTAGGCCACCGGGTCGAGCTTGCCGAACAGCGCGGCGCGCGAGATCTCGGTCATGGCGGGGCTCCACAACGGAATGAAGGGGTGAGGGCGTGGTCGTGCAGGCACAGGTCGCCGCGGTCGCGCCGCGGCTTGCGGCCCAGCCAGGCGGTGAAGCCCAGCTGCACCCGCCGCGCCGGCCGGGCTTCGGGAATCTCGTCGCGGGCCAGCACCAGCTGCAGCTCCCATTGCAGGTGCTGCCCGATGGCTTCGCGCACCCAGTCGCGCAGCGGCGCGCGGGCCGCGCCGCCGGGCAGGAAGCCACGGTACTGCGCCAGCGTCAGCGGGCCCAGCACGATGCGGAACCGGAACTGGCGGTCCCACACCTTGCTGCCCGTGCTCGCGTCCTGGCCCAGGCGCACGGCCACGCTGCCCAGGCGCTCGGGACGGTTGCGCGCGTATCCCAGCCGCGTGCGCTCGCCGCGCGGCAGCGACAGCCAGTGCGGCACGAACTGCTCGATGCGCGCCGGCACGCCCAGGTATTGCGCCAGCAGCTTCTCCAACCCTTCGGCGTTGCGGGCGCGCGCGGCCAGCCAGCCGGCCTGGTACAGCCGCGCGCCGCGCGGCACGGCGTCCTGCGCGCGCGCCGCGCCATCCACGCCGGCCAGCGCGCCCAGCCAGGCGGCGAAGCGGTCGTCGTCGGGGCGGTCATGCTGCACGGCGGGCTGCGCCTGCGCCCAGGCGCGGTAGAACAGCAGCAGCAGCCGGTGATGGAAGATGTCGAGAAAGTGCAACAGCGTCGGATCGTCGCGCTGTACGCGGCGCTCGCGCACGAAATCGGTGAAGTGCAGCGGCATGGGGCCCTGCGGGCCGAGCAGCCCGAAGAAGCGCACTCCCAGGCGCGGCACGGCGCGCCCGGTCATGTCCAGTCGCGTCAGCGCCGCGGGCGCGAAGTCCAGTTCCGGCTCCTGGCCCAGGCGCAGCGGCTCCTGCGCCGGGCGCGCGGCCTGGCCCAGTCGCGGCCCGCCGGCCAGCGCTTCCACTTGGCGCAGCAGGGCGAAGAAGTCGTAGGCCTCGGGCTGGCGCCGCACCGCCTCGAACAGCCCCGTCAGCGTGGCCCGGCGCGTTTCGGCCTCCTCGGTGCCCACGCCCGGCTCCGCGCCCGCGCTCATGGGCGCGCCCTCGCGCCGCGCGCGGCCCGGTCCATGACGGTCCGGCGGCTCATGCCGTGGCCTGCGTCGCCACCCGCGGCGGCCAGCGCATCAATTCCCCGCGCTGGGCGCTGCGCAGCGTGAGTTGGGTGAAGGTGTTGATCTCGGCATGGCGGGCGAGAAAGCGCTCCAGCACGCTGCCCAGCACAAAGGCGCTGCCGCCCTGGAACGCGAGTTCGTCGAGCTCCAGCGTCAACTCCACGCCGCTGCCGAAGGTCAGTGGCCCCTTGAAGGGCAGCCGCCGCACCGCGTTGCGCGCCTGCAGCGACTGCAGGCCCTGCAGCTGCCGCGCCCAGGCGCCATCCTCAGGCGGGCCGAACAGCGTCAGCAGCCGGCGCAGCGTGGCGGCGGCACGCGCGGGCGGCTCGTCCACCAGCGGCAGGTGCGGCAGCGACAGCAGGCTCACCAGGCTCCAGCCCAGCTCGCCCACAGGGCGGCGCGACACCGGCCGCGTCGGCCGCTGCAGCGCCGCCACGGCCTTGACCGGGCCGGGCGCGTCCAGCGTCCAGGCCGTGGGCTCATTGGGCAGCAGCAGCGGCAGGTCACGGTTGGTGACCCAGGCCGACACCGAAAGCTGGCGGATGTCCTCCCGGTACGGCGCATGACGCGGGTCCACCAGCGACAGGAACACTTCCTCACCGACATAGGCGCTGCGCGTGCCTTGGCGCTGCTGCGGCGGCGACAGCAGCCGCGGCTCGCGACGCACGGTGTAGTAGCCGTGCGCCGCGCCCGCCTCGCCATGGTGGCTCGCGTACAGCGGCAGGAAATCCTGCTGCGCCACGGCCCCGCTGCCAAAGCCACGCACCGACTCCAGCGCATGCACCTCAAAGTCCATCGGCCGCGTGCGGTCGGGCACCACGTGATACTCCCAGGCCCCGGGACCGAGCCGGATGCGGTCCAGCCGCTTGCGGAACAGATTCACCGCCGGCGTGCAGAACAGCGCCAGGCTGTGCATGTCCACCCGCGCCTCCAGCGCGTCGTCGGCGCGGGCGAAGGGGATCAGGATCTCGATCTCATCCCCCGCCACGCGGGCCAGCCGCGGCGCCAGGTCGCCGATCTCCACGAACAGCAGCCGCTGCGGCAGCGCCGCCACTTCCTGCAGCAGGCGATGGCCGGAAAAATGGCGCAGCGTCTCGGGCAGCAGTGCCTCTTCGGCGGCAAAACCCACCGGCCGCAGCGAGGCGGCGTCACGCCACTGAAGAGCCGGCGCCGCGTCGTCGCCCGCTCCCGTGCGCACCCAGCTCCCCAGCGCCGCCCCGTGCAGCAGCTCGTGCAGCCTGAAGCCCACGTCGCCGGGGGCGCTGAGGTAAAGCACCAGCCGGTCCAGCCCCAAGTGGCGCCAGGGCACGCCGCCGCCGGTGCGCAACCGCAGCCGCAGCCCGCCCTGGCAGGCCTGAGCCGCCGGCAGGTTGGCACCCAGCAGCTCCGGCGCCAGCTGCGCGTAGCGGGCCTCGCGCAGCTCGATGGGCCACAGCGTCACGGCATGCGCGGTACGGAACTCGCAGTGCGTGTCCTGCCCGCGCCGGTGTTGCGAGCTCAACGCCGCACCGCGCGGCACGGTGAAGCCCTTGAGCAGGTTCGGGTCGGTGGCATCGACCTGCAGGCGCACCACCATCATCGACGGAAGCGGCGCCAGGAAGTTGGGATACAGCGCCTCCAGCAACTGCGCGATCACGCGCGGCTGCTCGCTCTCCAGCTTGAGCTGCACGCGTGCGGCCAGGAAGGCGAAGCCCTCCAGCAGCCGCTCAACGTAGGGATCGGCCACCTCGGTGCCGTCCATCCCCAGCCGCGCCGCGATCTTGGGGAACTCGTGCGCGAACTCGGCCCCCACCTCGCGCAGGTGCGCGAGTTCGTCGCTGTAGAGGCGCAGCAGGCGAGGGTCCATGGCCGGCCTTCCTGATGTGGGGATTGCACCGGCTACGCCGCAACAAAATCGAAGTTCATTGCCAGTTCCTCGCCTGCGATCTTCAGCCAAGCCGTTTCGTGCGTATGCGGCAACCAGGCCTTGACCCAGTAGGGCATGACGGCGTGTACCTCAAAGATCCTGAGCACCGCGCCCGCGGCCACGATCGAGAAATGAGGGGGCGCTTCCGCACCGTACTTCCAGTGCGCCACCCGCGCCTTGTCCAACAGAAAGCGGGCGCGGATCTGGTCTCCGGGACGGAGCTGGACGACCGGCTTCATCGGCATGTCGGATCTCCTTCGTCGGCCTTGTGGTGGCCTGCCTGGCGAGCTACACCCTTGTCGACGCCGCTGCACCGACGTCCCGCACCTCCACCTGCCCCGCCTCCAGGTCGATCTGCGTGCGCAGCAGGATCTCCAGCGGCACGGGCTGCGACCACAGGTGGCCGCGGATCTCGAATTCGATGACGTTGTGCGTGTCCAGCACGCTGGTGGCCTCCAGCGCACGCACCTGCAGCGTGTCGCGCAGGATGCGCGGCTCGAAGCGCTGGATGGCCTGGGCGATGGCGCGCTCCAGTTGTGCCACGTCGATGCGAGAAACCAGTTGCCCCGACAACGGCGGCAGCCCGAAGCTCAGCACGCTGTCGGCCAATCCCGCCTGGGCCTGTCCCGCGCGGTCCAGCGGCTGCACCGCGTTGAGCAGCCAGCCCAGGTCGCGCAGCACGGCTTGGCGCAATTGCGCGCGGCTGAGCACGCGCCGCTCCAAGGGCTCGGTGCAGTGCTCGCGATCGTCATCGACCAGGCGGTCCAGCAGCGCGGGCTGCAGCCGGTCGCGCGGGTTCATGCCCATGCCGCGTCGTCCGCGGAATCTGCGGCGGTCCTCGCGCAGTCACGTTCGCCCGCCATGCCAGCCTCCGAGCACCTCGTCGCTGAACGTGAAGGCTCCGCCGCCCTGGCCCGTGCCCTCCTGGCGCCGGTACTCGATCTCGATGCGGGTGAAGGTCAGCGTGACGCGCTCCAGCGTCAGGCCCTGCGCATCGACCTCGATGTCCACGGCCACCAGCCGCGCGGCGCCAAGCCTCATGGTGAAGTAGTCCAGCGCCTCGCCGCCGGCCTTGCGCATGGCCAGCACCGCCTCGCGCACCTCGTCGTTGGTGACCAGCGCGTTGAGCAGCCCGGTTGAGGCGGCATCGACGTACTTGCGCAGCACCAGCGGCTTGTACGCGCGACGCTCCGCGGGACCGAGCGCACCCAGTGCGGCGCTGGCGCTCACGCCCCAGTCCCAGGACAGCACCTCGATGTCACCCTCGTGCCCCTCGGTGGCACTCTCTCCCCTGATCTTGCCGGCGCGCCGCGCCTGCAGGTGCAGGAACACGTCGGAACGCGAGCCGGGCGCGGCGGACATCTCAGACCTTCTTGTTGGTGGTCACGTCCCAGCCGCCGATGACCTCGCCGCCGAGCGAGCCGTCGGGCTTCTGCTCCTTGTACTTGACCTCGATCTTGCCGAAGTCCAGCGACACCTGGTCCATCGGGATCACCTCCGAGCCCGACGCGCCGCTGGTCTGGAACGAGCTCACCAGCACCGGGCTGAGCACGATAGTGAGGAACTCCTGCTGCTCGCCGCCGGCCTTGCGGCACACCAACGTGGCCGACTTCAGATGCTCGCCGGTGCAGCACGACGCGAACAGCTTGGGCGAGGCCTTGTCCACGCGCTTGACGAAGTTGAAGTCCTGCATCGCTACCTTGCCCGAGCCGCCGCCGCCGCCGCTGCTGAACGAACCGGCATTGGTGCTGCCGAAGCTCCAGGATTCAAGCTCGATCTCACCCTTGTGCTTGTCGTCGCTCGACTCGCCGTCGACGCCCTCGATCTTGAGGAAGTAGTCCACACTGGCCATGGTCGGGTTCTCCCGTTGCAGGTTGCGCGCCGTCCACCGCTCCGACGCCGTCGGACGAAGCACACGCGACGCGTCGGTGCCTCGATTGCCCGCTCAGATTCCCCGCGGGTCACTTCTCCTTCTGCGACGGCAGCTTGGAGACGAGTCGCAGTGACACCGTCAGTCCTTCGAGCTGGTAGTGCGGCCGCAGGAAGAACTTCGAGGTGTAGTAGCCGGGGTTGCCGGGCACTTCCTCTACCACCACCTGGGCGGCCGCCAACGGCTTGCGCGCCTTGACCTCCTCGGAGGAGTTGGCCGGGTCGCCGTCCACGTAGTTCATGATCCAGCGATTGAGCCAGCGCTGCATGTCGTCGCGTTCCTTGAACGAGCCGATCTTGTCGCGCACGATGCACTTGAGGTAGTGCGCGAAGCGGCAGCACGCGAACAGGTACGGCAGCCGCGCAGCCAGGTTGGCGTTGGCCGTGGCGTCCGCGTCGTCGTACTCGGCGGGCTTTTGCAGCGACTGCGCGCCGATGAAGGCCGCCAAGTCCGAGTTCTTGCGGTGCAGCAGCGGCATGAAGCCGTTCTTGGCCAGCTCGGCCTCGCGCCGGTCGCTGATGGCGATCTCGGTCGGGCACTTCATCGCCACGCCGCCCTCGTCTGTGGGAAAGGTGTGCGTGGGCAGGCCCTCCACCGCGCCGCCGGACTCCACGCCGCGGATGCGCGAGCACCAGCCGTAGAGCTTGAACGAGCGGTTGATGTTGACCGCCATGGCGTAGGCCGAGTTGGCCCAGGTGTAGGCGGCGTGGCTGCCACCGGCGGTTTCCTCCTCGAAGTCAAATTCCTCCACCGGGCAGGTCTTGGCGCCGTAAGGCAGCCGCGCAAGAAAGCGCGGCATCGCCAGCCCGATGTAGCGCGAGTCTTCCGACTCGCGCAGCGAGCGCCACGGCGCGTATTCGGGCATGGTGAACTTCTTGCTCAAATCGCGCGGATCGGCCAGCTCCTGCCACGAGCCCATCTGCATCACCGAGGGCCGTGCGCCGGAGATGAAGGGCATGTGGGCCGACGCGGCGATCTTGCTCATCTCCCCGAGCAGCTCCACGTCCGGCGGGCTGTGGTCGAAATAGTAGTCGCCCACCATGCAGCCGAAAGGCTCGCCACCGAACAGCCCGTACTCCTCCTCGTACACGCGCTTGAACAGCGGGCTCTGGTCCCAGGCCGTGCCCTTGTAGCGCTTGAGCGTCTTGCCCAGCTCCTGCTTGGAGATGTTGAAGACGCGGATCTTCAGCATCTCGTCGGTTTCGGTGTTGTTGACCAGGTAGTGCAGCCCGCGCCAGGCGCTCTCCATCTGCTGGAAGTCGGCGTGGTGCACGATGGCGTTGACCTGCTGCGACAGCTTGCGGTCGAGCTCGGCAATCATGGCTTCGATGGACGTGATCGCGTCCGTGCCGATCAGCGCGGTATGGGCCAGTGCCTGCTGCGCCAGCGTCAGCACCGCGGTCTCGACGGCGGAGCGCGCATCGTCCGACTTCGGGCGAAACTCCTTGTCCAGCAGCGCGGCGAACTCGCCGCCACCGTACTCGACGCCCTGCAGGGCGGTGGTTTGCGCAACGCTTTCCTCGGCCATGGCGGTGCTCCCGTTCAGCTCATCAAGCCTGTTCGTCGGCGGGCCTGGCCGTGGCGGCCAGCGACTTCAGCAGCGCCTCGTCCTGGACCACCCGGGACATCAGCGCCTCGGCCCCGGCCTTGCCGTCCATGTAGGTCAGCAGGCTGGCGAGCTGCTGCCGCGCCTCCAGCAGCTGGCGCAGCCCCTCCACTCGGCGCGCCACGGCCGCGGGCGAGAAGTCGTCCATGCCCTCGAAGGTGAGGTCCACCATCAGGTTGCCTTCGCCGGTGAGGGTGTTGGGCACCGCGAAGGCCACGCGCGGCTTCATGGACTTCATGCAGGCATCGAAGTTGTCCACGTCGATGTCGGTGAACTTGCGATCGGCCACCGGCGGCAGCGGCTCGGCCGGCTTGCCCGAGAGGTCCGACAGCACGCCCATCACAAAGGGCAGCTGGATCTTCTTTTCCGCCCCGTACAGCTCCACGTCGTACTCGATCTGCACACGCGGAGCGCGGTTGCGGGCGATGGTCTTCTGGCTGGAGGTGGCCATGGTGGAGCGCTCCTACTCCTTGCCGCTGCCGGCAAGCTTCTGAACTTGACCCAGGCCGTCGGGCGCCAGGTCGCGAATGATCTCGATGAAGTTCTTGCTCATGAGCCGCAGCGCGCGCTGGATCAGCAGCGGCGCGGGATGGCTGGGCTCATGCTGTTCCAGCCAGTCGCACACGCGCTGCAGCGCGCGCACGGCGTCCTCACGCGAGGTGATGGCGCCGGGCGCGGCGGCTGCGGCAAGCGGCGTGGGCGCCTCCTCATCCGCCGCAACCCGTGCCGGCGCGACGGGGCCGGCTTGCGGTGCCGGCACGCGGCACGCCGCCTGGGCGACCACGTGCATGAGCCGCAGCAGCGGGTTGAAATCCAGCGCGCGCGCCACGCCCAGGCGAGAATCGATGGCACGCGACAGGCCCTGCACCGTAACCTCGCCGGCGAGCATGTGCCCGCGCAGCGCGGGTGTGGCGGCCAGCGCTGCCGCAACGCCCTGCAGCACGCCGTCCTCGGTGGGCACTGGCTCGCCGGGCAGTGGCTCGGCGCGGCCCAGTGCCAGCTCGATGTCGCGCACGCTCACCGCCACGCGCGCGCTGCCCAGCCGTGCGGCGCGCAGGTCGGCCAAGCCAGCGTCGGCGTGCAGCAGAGGCAGCAACGCGTTGAGCCGTGCAGTGGGGTCGTCGTCGTCGCTGGCGTCGAGCTGAGGGTGCACGTGCTCCCAGTGCCGCTCCAGCAGCAGCCGCACCAGTTCCAGCCCCTGCACCGCCGCGGCCAGCCCTTGCAGCCGCGCGCCGCTGCGAACAAGCCACACTGCCAGGCGCAGGTCACGGGTGAGCGCGCACAGCGCCAGCGCCTGATCGCGCACGGCGGGCCAGTCGGGCTCGCGGGCGGCGATGAGCGTGTCGCCGTACTGCTGCTCGGGCCGCCCCGCGCCGGCCTCCTGCAGCGCCAGGAAGGCCGGCTCGTATTCGAGGTTGGCGCCGCACGGCGCCTCGCCGGCCAGCGGCGCGCTGAGGCTCTCCAGATCGAACTCGGCCATGCGGCGGTCCCGGCACATTGGTTGCGCTGGAAGCCAGTCTCGGAGCCCGTGGTTGCGCACCACAGTGGCGAAAGTCACCCGCTACGGGACTCAGCGCTCCAGCCCGCGCAGCACGCCCAGCAGCTTGCGCGCGGGCACCGGCTTGACCAGCACCTCGTAGCCGCTGTCGGTGGCGCGGCGCAGCTCCTGGTGCGAGGTGTCTCCCGTGACGAGCACGGCCGGCACCTCGCAGCCCCAGTGGCGGCGCACCGCGGCGATGGCCGCGATGCCGTCGGTACCCTCGCCCAGGTGCAGGTCCGACACGATCAGGTCCGGCGGCGCGCGCAGCGCACGCTGCGCCTGCTCGGCCTCCTGCGCCGAGGCCGCCACCACCGCGGCATGGCCCCATTCGCGCAGCAGCGCGCCCAGCGCCTCACGGATGGGGGCCTCGTCCTCGATCACCAGCACCGTGCGCGAGCCGTCGTCAGCAAGCGGCAGGGTGTCGGCGGGCACGGCTGCGTTCTCGACCACGCCGTGGCGACCGCGCGGCACCCCCACGCGGAACACCGTGCCACGCCCGGGCTGCGAGGCCACGCTCAGGCGCAGTTCCAGCAGCTGCGCCAGCCGCTTGACGATCGCCAGCCCCATGCCCAGGCCCTGCATGCGCGTGCGCTCGCTGCGCCCGACCTGGTAGAACTCGTCGAACACCCGCGGCAGCTCGGCCGCGCCGATGCCCACGCCGGTGTCCCAGACCTCGATGTTGACGTGCGAGGCCGTGGTGCGCGCCACCACCACCACGCCGCCGCGCTCGGTGTACTTGAGCGCGTTCTGCACCAGATTGGCCAGCAGCCGCTCCAGCAACTGCGGGTCGCTGCAGACGGACTTGCCGCCAGGTGCGAAACGCAGGCTCAGCCCGCGCAGCTCGGCCTGGCCGGCGAACTGCATGTACAGCCGCCGGAAGACGTCGCACAGCGGGAACTGCTGCAGACTGGGCTCGACGGTGCCGGCGTCGAGCCGCGTCACGTCGAGCATGGCGTTGAAGGAGCGCTCCAGCGCGTCGATGGAGCAGATCACGTTGCGCACGTAGGGCTCGTCGTCGCTGCCGCGCAGGCGCTTTTCCAGCGTCGCGGCGAACAGCCCGATGGCGTGCACGGGCTGGCGCAGGTCGTGGCTGGCGTTGGCCAGGAAGCGGGTCTTGTCGGCATCGGCGCGCAGCGCCCGGTCGCGCTCGGCCGACACGGCGCGCAGCTGCTCCTCCAGCGCCAGCTGCGCCTCGGCGGCCAGGCGCCAGCGCCGCCGGCGCCGCGCCGTCAGCGCGCGCAGCAGGGCGCTGAGCAGCGCCGCCACGGCCAGCGCGGGTGCGGCCAACGCCGGCGCGTGCCAGGCCTGCGCCAGCGCCGCCGACCACGGTGGCAGCAGCGCCAGCCAGGCCATCGGACCCAGTGGCGCCAGGGCATGGGCGGCGCTCAGCGCCACCACGGCCAGCAGCAGGCCCAGCAGCCGGCTCGGCACCTCGTCCATCGGCCACCAGGCCAGCAGGCCCAGGGCCAGCAGGCACAGCGCCGTGCAGGCCGCGAAGGCGGCGTGCGACACCGTCATGCGCCGCGCCAGGCCGCCCGCCGACACGGAGCCCGCGGCCATGCCGCCCGGCGGGTCGCCCAGGGCCCACGCGGTCCAGCCGGCCCACAGCACGGCGCCGACGAGCACGAACACCCACAGCCGCGGGTCGAAGGGCACTGCCAGCAGCGCCGCGGCCAGCGCGGTGCCGGCCGACACCACCACCACCGGCGCGCCCTGCCGCAGCTCGGCGCGGGCCCGGTCGTGCAGCCGGCGCCGGCGCGCACGGCGCTCGATCCAGGCCGGGGCCGCGGCATCGGCGCCGCAGCAGTCGCTGACCGCGACATAGGCGCCGCGGTGCAACCCGGCGGGCAGGACGGCAGCCATGCTCCGCTTCCGATTTCGAGCCGTGCGTGGCCGCCGCTTTCAGCGGAACAGCGTGATCAGGTGCGCGCGCGACTTCACGTCCAGCGCCAGCAGCAGCGCCGAGACGTAGTTCTTGACCGTCCCCAGCGACAGCGACATGGACTGGCTGATCTCCTGGTTGGCGCAGCCCGAGAGCACCAGCTCCAGGATCTCCAGGTGGCGCGGGCCGAGCTCGCTGACGCGATCGACCAGCGCGGCATTGGCGCAGCGCGGGAACAGCGCCGCCGCGGCCGGGCTTGCGTCGCGGCGTCCGCTCGGCGCCATGAGCAGCGCCCGCAGCGTGCGACGCATGTCGGCCATCAGCGCGCCCTTGTGCACCCAGGCCGCGGCGCCCAGGGCGCGCGCCTGGCGCACCACGAACTCGTCCTGCGTGCCGCTGAACACCGCCACGCGCGCACCCGGGTGGACTTGCGCGAAGCGGCGCAGGCCCTGCAGGCCCTTGCAGTCGTTGAGGTTGAGGTCCAGCAGCACGGCGTCGACGGGCCGCGACTGCGCATACACCTCCAGCGCCTCGTCGAGCGTGCCGGCTTCCAGCCACTCGATGTGGATTTCATCGATGTCCGCGTACAGGGCGCGCACGCCGCAGCGGATCAGCTCGTGGTCATCGACCAGCAGCACGCGGCGGGTGACGGGCTCTTCGACGAGCGCGGCGGCATAGCCGGCACGGGCGTGGGTCCAGGGCGACTCGGTGACACAGTGCATAGCTTCCCCCAGGAGTAAGTCGGGAAAAATTCGGCACCTGCCGCGGTTTTCCATGCATGGCGCGGGGAGATGCGCCAGCCGGGGAAACGTTGACAAGCCACATGAATTGTGGTGCGTGACCTTGGGCACGCCATCGGCATGAAGGACGCCCCCGCAATGGGGTGGTGACTCGCTGGCGCGGGTAAGCGGCCTCCCCCTTTCGGGCCAGGCCGTGGCGGCCGCCGCGCAGCCGGCGCCGTTCACAACTGGTTCGGCGGCGTGATGCCGTGGCGTTTCATCTGCCGGTAGACGGTGGCCCGGCACACGTCGAGCGCCTTGGCGCTGGCGCTGACGTTCCACTTGTGCCGGCGCAGCACCTGCAGCAGCTGCCGGGCCTCGGCATCGCCACCGGCATCGGCATCGCCATCGGCTGCCGCGGCGCCGGTGTCGCCGTCGGCGGCGGCAGGCGGCACGGGGCGCGGCAGCGCGGCGGCGGCAGGCGTCGCGGCGGCGATCTCCGCCGGCAGCTCCGCCGGCGTGACGGGCGCGTTGCCGGCCAGCGCCAGCGCGTAGCGCAGCGCGTTGCGCAGTTCGCGCACGTTGCCCGGCCAGCGGTGCGCCAGCAGCCGCTGCAGCGCCTCTTGCGTCAGCCGCGCGCCGACCAGCCCCAGGCGCTGCGCCTCCTCGGCCAGCACGGTGTCGATCAGGTAGCCCACGTCGCGGCGCTCGCGCAGCGGCGGCAGCCGCAGCACCGCGCCGCACAGCCGGTAGTACAGGTCCTCGCGGAAGGTGCCGCGCTCGATGGCGCCGCGCAGGTCGCGGTGCGTCGCGGCGATGACGTTGAGCTGCACCGGCACCGGCTTGTCCGCGCCCAGCGGCAGCACCTCCGACTCCGAGAGCACGCGCAGGAAGCGCGTCTGCAGCTGCAGCGGCATGTCGCCGATCTCGTCGAGGAACAGCGTGCCGCCGTCGGACTGCGCGATCAGCCCCTTCATGCCCTTGCTGCGCCCGCCGGTGAAGGTGCCCGGCGTGTAGCCGAAGAGCTCGCTCTCGATCAGCGACTCGGGGATCGAAGCGCAGTTCACCGCCACGAACGGCTTGCCGCGGCGCCGGCTCTGCGCGTGCAGCGCCTTGGCCAGCACTTCCTTGCCGGCGCCGGTCTCGCCCTGGACCAGCAGCGCCACGCCGCTGTCCACCAGCCGCGTGCCGTGGTCGATGAGGCGCTGCATGGCCGGGTCGTCGCCGGCGAGCTGCTGCAGCGCGCCGCCGCGCGGCCGCGCCTCGGCGACGGGCTCGGCCGGCAGCCGCGGCGGCGGCATGCGCAGCACGCTGCCGGCGCGCGTGCGCGGCGCGACCACGCTGGGGAAGAAGCGCTGGCCGTGGTGCGGGAAGCGCGTGGCGACCTCCGGCGCGCCGTGGCCGCGCGCCAGGCTCCACAGCGCCTGCGGGCTGACGTCGAGCAGGTCCGTCAGCGGCGTGCCGATGAGCCCCGGCGCGGCGCGGTCGCCGCCCAGCGTCTGCCAGAACTGGCGCCGCGCGCCGGTGTTGGCGCCCACGATCACGCCGTCCTCGTCGAAGGCCAGCATCAGCTCGCCGGCCACCTCCACCAGGCCATGGGCGCGGCCCAGGCGCAGGATCCAGCGCTCGGCGAAGGCGCGCAGGAAGTTGGCGTCCTCGATCATCTGCGCGTAGAGCGTGGTCAGGTGCCAGACCAGGTGCTGGCTGTCGCGCGCGTCGGGCGAGGTCAGCGCCGACACGTCGAGCACGCCCAGCAGCTCGCCGCCGGGCGCGTACAGCGGCGCGGAGGTGCAGGTCAGGCCGATGTGCGTGGCATCGAAATGCTCCTCGCGGTGGCAGGTGATGGTGGTGCGCTCGATCAGGCAGGTGCCCACGCCGCAGGTGCCGGCATGGGCCTCGTTCCAGTCGGCGCCCACGTACAGCCCGGCGCGCTTGAGCTGCGGCTCGGTGGCGGGGTTGCCGATGTAGTCCACGGCGATGCCGTCGCTGTCGGTGAGCAGCAGCATGTAGCCCAGGTCGGCGACGCGGCGGTACATGTCCTCCATGCCGGAGCGCGCCACGCGCAGGAAGCCTTCCATGCGCTGGCGGTGCTCGCGCACCGCCGCCGAGGGCAGGATGCGCGCCGGCGTGGGCCGCGTCGGGTCCAGGCCGTGCTGGCTCATGCAGCGCGCCCAGGACTTGTGGAACAGCGATTCGCGCGCGGCCGCGGGCGCCGTGAGCGCACCGGTGCCCACGGCGATGACGTTGTCGATGTGGCGGGTCAGGGCATCGGGCATGGCGGTCTCCTCGTGCCGGCCGCCGCGCTGCCGCCGCCGTGACTGCTGTGGCTGCTGCCGCGCCGCGGCCGTGCTGCTTGGGCACGGGGCTGTGGAGGGCCCGGTGTCCGGCGTGTGCCGGGCACGCATCATCGAACCCACCCCCGAAGGGGGGAAACCGCAATAACCCCAATCCCGAAGCGACACATCGCCCAGGGCATGCGGCGCCTGTCGCAGCCCGGGTGCGACACCTGTCGCAGGCCGCGCCGGCCCGCTGCGACAGCCGCCGCGCGCGGCGCCCCGGCCCGCCCCGGGAGCGAAGGGCCGATGCCGGGCGCTGGCGCCGGCCTGTCGGCGATGGCATGGCCCTTGCGGTCTGGTGCCGCGTCAACGGAATGCGAGAGGGCCAGCGAATGACGAGGCAAGCGGCGGCAGCGAGCGAGGTGTGCGTGGGGATCATCGCCAACCCGGTGTCGGCGCGCGACATCCGCCGCGTCGTGGCCAACGCCAGCAACCTGCAGATCGCCGAGCGCGTGAGCATCGTGCTGCGCCTGCTGAGCACCCTGAAGTCGCTGGGCGTGGGCCGCGTGCTGCTGATGCCCGACAAGGCCGGCCTGCGCGCGCTGCTGCAGCGGCACCTGCAGCGCGGCGGGCCCGAGGGCGACGCCTTTCCGGCGGTCGAGTTCCTGGACATGCCCGTGACCTCGACGGTGGAGGACACCTTCGAGGCCGCGCGGCGCATGCGCGCCGCCGGCGTGCGCGCGCTCGTCGTGCTGGGCGGCGACGGCACGCACCGCGCCGTCGTGCGCGAGTGCGCGGACGTGCCCATCGCGGGCCTGTCCACCGGCACCAACAACGCCTTTCCCGAGCTGCGCGAGCCCACGCTGGTGGCCATGGCCGTGGCGCTGCTGGCCACCGGCCGCGTCCCGGCGGAAGAGGCGCTGGCGGGCAACAAGCTGCTGGAGGTGGAGATCGGCGACGGGCGCCGGCGCGACATCGCGCTGGTGGACGCGGTGATCTCCACCGAGCGCTGCATCGGCGCGCGCGCGCTGTGGCGCACCGGGCAGCTGGCCGCCGCCTACCTGACCTTCGCCGACCCCTGCGCCATCGGGCTGTCGGCCATCGGCGCGCTGCTGCAGCCCGTGGGCCGGCGCGAGCCGCACGGGCTGGCGGTGCGGCTGGCACCCGAGGGCGCCCCGGCGCGGCTGGCGCTGCAGGCGCCGATCGCGCCCGGGATGCTGCGCGAGGTGCGCGTCGCCGGCTGGGAGCCGATGGCGCCCGGCGAGCCCTTCGACGTGGAGCATGCCGGCGGCGTCGTGGCGCTGGACGGCGAGCGCGAGCTGCCCTTCGATCCCGGCGAGCGCGTGCGGCTGACGCTGCGCGCGAACGCCTTTCCCACGGTGGACGTGGAGCGCTGCCTGCAGTTCGCGGCGGTCCACGGCCTGTTCCACCGTTCCGCAAGCAACCTTTGACAAGGAGGCAAGACCATGGCTGACGTGAATCCTTTCCCGCTGGAGCGGCAGGCGCTGCTGCAGTGCTACCGCACCATGCGCACCATCCGCGAGTTCGAGGAGCGGCTGCACGTGGACTTCGGCCGCGGCGACATCCCCGGCTTCGTGCACCTGTACGCCGGCGAGGAGGCCACCGCCGTCGGGATCATGAGCCACCTGGGCGACGGCGACCGCATCGCCAGCACGCACCGCGGCCACGGCCACTGCATCGCCAAGGGCGTGGACGTGGTGGCGATGATGAAGGAGATCTACGGGCGCAAGGGCGGCTCCTGCAACGGCAAGGGCGGCTCGATGCACATCGCGGACCTGTCCCGGGGAATGATGGGCGCCAACGGCATCCTGGGCGCGGGCGCGCCGCTGGTGTGCGGCGCGGCGCTGGCGGCCAAGTACCGCAAGAGCGGCGAGGTGGCGATCAGCTTCGTGGGCGACGGCGCCTCCAACCAGGGCACCTTCCTGGAGAGCCTGAACCTGGCGGCGGTGTGGAACCTGCCGGCCATCTTCGTCATCGAGAACAACGGCTACGCCGAGTCCACCGCGCGCGACTACGGCACCGCGGTGGACAGCTACGTGGACCGCGCCGCGGGCTTCGGCATGCCCGGCGTGACGGTGGACGGCACCGACTTCTTCGCCGTGCACGAGGCCGCCGGCGAGATCATCAAGCGCGCCCGCGACGGCGGCGGCCCGGCCCTGCTGGAATGCAAGATGGTGCGCTTCTACGGCCACTTCGAGGGCGACGCGCAGACCTACCGCGCCCCCGGCGAGCTCGATGACATCCGCAACAACCGCGACTGCCTCAAGAAGTTCGCGGCCGAGGTCACCGGCGCGGGGCTCATCACGGCCGAGGAGCTCACCGCCATCGACCACGAGGTGCTGGGCCTGATCGAGGACGCCGTGGCGCAGGCCAAGGCCGCGCCGCTACCCACCGCCGCCGACCTGCTCACCGACGTGTACGTCAGGTACTGAGCCGGCACCCGCTCAAGCAGCAGCAACGACAACTCCCTTCAAACACAGCCAGGAGACATCCACATGGCGAGGAAGATTTCCCTCAAGCAGGCCGTCAACGAGGCCATCGACCAGGAAATGGCGCGCGACCCGTCGGTGATCATGATGGGCGAGGACATCGTCGGCGGCGCCGGCGCGGAAGGAGAGAAGGACGCCTGGGGCGGCGTCCTGGGCGTGACCAAGGGCCTGTACGCCAAGTACGGCGACCGGCTGCTCGACACGCCGCTGTCCGAGAGCGCCTACGTCGGCGCCGCGATCGGCGCCGCCTCCTGCGGCATGCGCCCGATCGCCGAGCTCATGTTCATCGACTTCATGGGCGTGTGCTTCGACCAGATCTTCAACCAGGCCGCCAAGTTCAAGTACATGTTCGGCGGCAAGGCCGAGACGCCGGTGGTCATCCGCGCCATGGTCGGCGCGGGCTTCCGCGCCGCGGCGCAGCACTCGCAGATGCTCACGCCCGTCTTCACGCACATACCCGGGCTGAAGGTGGTGTGCCCGAGCAGCCCTTATGACACCAAGGGGCTGCTGATCCAGGCGATCCGCGACAACGACCCGGTCATTTTCTGCGAGCACAAGAACCTGTACGCGCTCGAAGGCGAGGTGCCCGAAGCGTCCTACGCCATCCCCTTCGGCGAGGCCAACGTGGTGCGCGAGGGCGAGCATGTCTCCATCGTCACCTACGGGCTGATGGTGCACCGCTCGCTGGAGGCCGCGGCCGCGCTGGCGAAGGAAGGCATCGAGGCCGAGGTGATCGACCTGCGCACGCTCTCGCCGCTGGACATGGACACGGTGCTGGAGAGCGTGGAGCGCACCGGGCGCCTGGTGTGCGTGGACGAAGCCAGCCCGCGCTGCAACATCGCCACCGACATCTCCGCGCAGGTGGCCATGCACGCCTTCAGGGCCCTGAAGGCGCAGATCGAGATGGTGGCGCCGCCGCACGTGCCGGTGCCCTTCTCGCCGACGCTGGAGGACCTCTACATCCCCAGCGCTTCCGCCATCGCCGACGCCGCGCGTCGCACGCTCAAGGGAGGCAAGCAGTAATGGCAGCAGGCATCACCCCCATCGTCATGCCCAAGTGGGGCCTGTCGATGAAGGAAGGCACCGTCATGTCCTGGCTGGTGGAAGAAGGCACCGAGATCACGGTCGGCATGCCGATCCTGGAGGTCGAGACCGACAAGATCGCCAACGCCGTCGAGGCGCCCGACCCCGGGCTGCTGCGGCGCAAGGTGGCGCAGGAGGGCGAGCTGCTGCCGGTCAAGGCGCTGCTGGGCGTGATGGCGCCCGCCGAGGTGGCCGACGCCGACATCGACGCCTACGTGGCGGCCTACGTCACGCCCTCGGCCGGGGAAGACGAGGACGCCGACGCCGCGCCCGCCTACCTCTTCACGGAGGTGGACGGCCTGCGCGTGCGCTACGCGCGCCGGGGTGATGCCGACGGCAGCGCCACGCCGGTGCTGTTCATCCACGGCTTCGGCGGCGACCTCGACAACTGGCTGTTCAACATCGACGCGGTGGCCGAAGCCGCGCCCGTGATCGCGCTGGACCTGCCCGGGCACGGCCAGTCCGACGTGAAGCTGCCGGGCGAGAGCCTGGCGGCGCTGGCCGGCTTCGTGGCGCGCTTCCTCGACGCCTTGGGCGTGGAGCGGGTGCATGCGGTGGGCCACTCGATGGGCGGCGCCATCGCGGCGCAGCTGGCGCGCTCGCACCCGGCACGCGTGGCCTCGGTGGCGCTGATCGCGCCGGCCGGCCTGGGCGAGGACATCAACCACGGCTACACCGAGGGCTTCGCCACGGCGGCGTCGCGGCGCGAGCTGAAACCGGTGCTGGAGCAACTGTTTGCCGACGCCTCGCTGGTGAGCCGGCAGATGGTGGACGACGTGCTGAAGTACAAGCGCCTCGACGGCGTGGAGCCGCTGCTGCTGTCGCTCAGCCGCGCGCTGTTCCCGGACGGGCGCCAGGCCGAGCGGCCGGGCCTGGAGCTGGGCGCCGGCGGCACGCCGGTGCTGGTGGTCTGGGGCGAGGAGGACCGCATCGTGCCGGCCGCGCATGCCGCCCACGCGCCGCCGGGCGCCACGGTCGAGCGTTTCCCGGGCGCCGGCCACATGGTGCAGATGGAGCGCGCCAGCGACGTCAACCGGCTGCTGCGGCGGCATGTCGGGGGCTGACGCCACCCTGCCCGGCGCGGCGGCCTGCGGGCCGCCGCGCCCGTGCTTCACCCTGCTGCCCGATGCCGGCGTCCCGCAGTCGGACCTGGCCCTGGAGCAGCGGCTGCTGGAGCACGCGGCCGAGGGCGGCGCCTGCGCCGCGGTGTGGGAATGCCGCCCCGCGCTGGTGGTGCCGCCCACCTACCGGCGCTTCGAGCGCTTCGATGCCCTGTGCGAGCGCTTCGCGGCGCAGGGCTGGCCGGTGTCGGTGCGCCGCTCCGGCGGCGGGCTGGTGCCGCAGGGGCCGGGCATGGTCAACCTCAGCCTGGCGTGGCGCACGCGCTCGCGCCTGGGCGACGCGATGGAGGCGGTCTACCTGCACCTGTGCGGCGTGCTGCAGGCAGCGTTCGAAACCTTCGGGCTGGAGACTTCGGCGCAGGCCGTGGAAGGCTCGTTCTGCGACGGCCGCTTCAACCTCGCGCTGGACGGGCGCAAGGCCGTGGGCACGGCGCAGTACTGGCGGCGCGTGAACGCGCAGGAGCACGTGGTGCTGGCGCATGCCTGCGTGCTGGTCGAGGCGGACTTGCGGCGGCTGGTCGAGCGCGCCAACGCCTTCGAGGCCCGGCTGGGCAGCGACCGGCAATACAGCGTGGAGGCCGTGGCCAACCTGGTGCCGGCCGTGGCGCCCCGGCCGATGGGCCAGGGCGGGCAGCCGCTGTCGGCGGCGTCGCTGGCGCAGGCGCTGGGCCGCGCCGTGGCCGGGCGCCGGGTCCCCTGCTGAGGGCTGCGCCGACGCCGTAGCCAGGACCGGGGTCGAGGCGCAGGCCGTCCCCGGCCATTCACGCGCCCGACGACAGCTTCAGCCCGACGATGCCGGCGACCACCAGCGCCAGGCTGCCCAGCCGGGCCAGGGACACCGGCTCGCCCAGCAGCGTCATGCCCACAAGGGCCGTGCCCACGGCGCCGATGCCCACCCAGACGGCATAGGCCGTGCCGACGGGCAGCTCGCGCAGGGCCCAGCCCAGGAGCCCGATGCTGAGCACGAAGGCCACGCCGGTGCCCACGGAGGGCCACAGGCGCGTGAAGCCCGCGCTGTACTTCAGGCCCACGGCCCAGACGACCTCGAACAGGCCCGCCACGATCAAGAGCAACCAGCTCATCGGATTCCCCAAGGATGCCGGGGCCGTCCCCGATGAAGTACCGGAAGCAGAGTCGTCCCGGCTTCGCGCCCGCCGGCTACATCGCGGCGGGATGGGAAGTCTAGGCCGGACGCGGCGTCCGCCTGGGCCGAAGGGGTGCCCGGTGCGCGACGCCCGCCGTTTCAGCGCCTCACTGCGGCGCCGGCTGCGCCGCCAGCCAGTTCAGGTAGGCCACCAGCTCCCAGATCTGCTCGGGCGTGAAGGCCTTGCCCCAGGGCGGCATGATGTCCGCGCCGCGCCGGCCCTCGGTGATGACCTGGAACGCCGCGGCTGGCACGAACTCGCTGCCGCGGCCCTTGAAGCTGGGTGCGCGCCCGCCCGCGCCCTCGCTGCCGTGGCAGTAGGCGGCGCAGGTGGCACCGAAGCGCGCCTTGCCGGCGGCGATGCGCTGCGGGTCGGTCAGCTCGAAGGGGGGCGCGTCGGCGGCGGTGGCGGGTAGCGCAACGGCGGTTGCGAGGGCAACGGCGGGCAGGATTGCGCGGGTCGGGGAGGTGGATTTGCTCATCGGCTTGTCTTGGCTGGAACGGTGCAATGCAAAGGTGGCGGCGTACCGATGCCTGGTCCAGGACGGCCGGTAGGAGGCCCGCTTGCGGGCCGAACCACACGACGGCAGCCAGGAATTCGGCCCGCAAGCGGGCCTCCTACCGGCTTCGGCCAGCCGCTCGTTGTCACGGCGAATCGCCCTCACTCCACCGCAAACGCCATCAGCGCCGCCCCGCCGGGCAGGTTGCGGATCTGCGGGAAGGCGCCGGTGAGGAAGCCCGGCGCGTGCGAGCCCAGCCCGGTCGGGATCACGACGTACTGCTTGCCGCCCACGGCATAGCTGACCGGCCCGCCGCGCACGCCGGAGCCGGCGTTGAAGCTCCACAGCTCCTTGCCGGTGTCGGCGTCGAAGGCGTAGAGCCTGCCCTGCATGTCGCCGGTGAAGACCAGCCCGCCGGCGGTGGCCAGCGCCGAACTCAGCGGCGGCAGCTCGAAGCGCACCTTCCAGGCCTGCCGGCCCGTGAGCGGGTCGAAGGCGCCCAGCCAGCCGTCAGCCTTCTTGCCCGGAGGATCGACCAGCGTGATCTCCGACAGGCCCAGCGACAGCATGCCGATGCCCGGCACCTCGCCCTGCTTCGCGCTCGTCACGGTGTTGCACACCTCCATGCCGTGCGAGTACCAGAGCTTCGTCTTCGGGCTGTAGGCGCCATGGTTCCAGCTGCGCGCGCCCAGCAGGTTCGGGCAGTGCAGCTTCTGCTTGCCGGTCTCCGGGTGCACCGGGTCGATGGGCAGGCCGGTCTTCGGGTCCACGCCCTTGGCCCAGTTCATGTTCTCGGTGTACTGCCAGACGTTGCGGATGGAACCGTCGTCCTTGTCCATCACGTACACGAAGCCGTTCTTGTTGAGGTGCACCAGCGCCTGCTTGCCCCGGCCGTCGGGCACCAGCAGCGCCTCGTAGGCGGCATCGAAGTCCCAGGTGTCGTTGGGCACCTCCTGGCGGTGCCATTTCACCTTGCCCGTCTTCGGGTCCAGCGCCAGCAGCGTGGCGGTATAGAGGTTGTCGCCCATGCGGTCGTCGCGGTTGAAGTCCGGCGCGGCGTTGCTGGTGCCGATGTAGATGGTGTCGGTCGTGGGGTCCCAGGTGCCGGGCAGCCAGGCCGAGCCGCCGCCCTTGCTGCGGCTGTCGCCGGGCCAGCTTTGCGGGTCGTCGCGCGGCACCTCGAAGGTCCAGGCGCGCTCGCCGGTGTCGGCGTTGACCGCGTATATCTTGCCGATGGTGGGCTGGTCGCCGCCGGTGGTGCCGCCGAAGAGGATGTTGCCCGCGAGCTGCGGCGGCGAGGAGAACAGCGCGCCGTACTCGTTCTTCAGGTCGCTGAGCTGCGTGGACCACAGCTCCTTGCCCGTCTTCTGGTCCAGCGCCATGAAGCGCCCGTCCAGCGTGCCGATGAAGACCTTCCCGCGCCCGACGGTCACGCCACGGCTGGCCGAGCCGTAGAACACCTCCTTCACGATCGGGTCGAGCTTCGGGGCGTGGCGCCAGAGGGTCTTGCCGCTGGCGGCGTCCACGGCGAAGACGTTGTTGTCGGCGGCGATGTAGTAGAGCACCCCGTCCTGCACGATCGGCGTGGCCTGCAGCCCGTGCGTGATCACGCCCGGCTGGTGCACCCAGGCCACCTTCAGCCGCTTGACGTTGGCCTTGTTGATCTGTTGCAGCGGGCTGAAGCGCCAGGCGTTGTGGCTGCGGTGGTACTGCGGCCAGTTGTGCGGATCGTCGAAGCCGGGGCCGCTGCCCGGGGCGACGAGGGGCGCCGTGCCCTGGGCGCCGGCGCCCAGGGCCAGGCCCAACAGTCCCGCGGCGCACAGCGCCGCCCCCGCGTGATGCCAGCGCCGCTGCGGGCGCGCCGTCGTCTCGTTCATGGCTCGTCTCCTGGAAGGTGTGGATCTCGGCGATCGCGGGCGGCATCGTCACGGCCGCCTGGGGAGGCCCGTCCGCAGCTTCCGTGCCACGGCGCCGCGCCCGAGCGGCGGGGACGGCGGGCGCGCGCGGCGCGACAGGTGTTGCAGCCGTGCGCCGTCGCAGCGCGACAGCTGTCGCAGGCACGGGGCTCGGTTACCGTTGCGGGCGGGGCCGATGCGCGCGCACCCGACGGCGGCGCGCCGGCTCCCCCAGAAGAAATACCGGAGGTGCCATGAACCGCCTGTCCTTCCCGCGCCGGGCTGACGGCCCGGCGCTGGTGCGCCTGCTGCTGCCGCTGCTGTGGCTCGCGCTGCTCGTGCTCGGCCCGGTGCCGGGCGCTGCGGCCCAGGGCGTCGCACCGGCGGCGATCTCCGCGCCGGCGCGCGACGCCCTGCCCGGCGCCGAGCCGGCGCTGCTGCGGGTGATGAACCGCGACGTCGTGCTGCTGCGCGCCATGCTCGGCGGCGTCGCGCCGCAGGAGCGCGTGGAGCGCGCGCGCGCGCGCATCGCGCGCCAGCTGGCGGCCGGCGGCCCGCTGGCGGTGACGGTGTGGCCGGTGGCGGGCGGACAGGGCGTGTACATCGACGGCGCCTTCTGCTTCGCCGTGCTCGATGCCGACACCGACCCGCTGCAGCCGCCCGGCGAGGCGCCGCTGGTGCGCCAGGCCGCCGCCGCGCTGGAGCGGGCGCTGGCCGAGCGGCGCGAGAGCCGCGACGTGCGCGCGATGGCGGAGTCGGCCGGCCGGTCGGCGGCGGCCAGCGGCGTGGCGCTGGTGCTGGGCTTCGGCCTGGCGCGCCTGGGCCGGCGGGCGCAGGCCCGCGCGCTGCGCTGGACCGCCCGGCAGGCGTCGCGGCTGCCGCTGCACGGCGCGGCGCTGCTGCTGCGCGAGCGGCTGGCGCAGGCCGTGCCGGCGCTGCTGCGCGGGCTCACGCTGGCGCTGGGCGGGCTCATCGGCTACGCCTGGCTGAGCGTGGTGCTGGCGCAGTTCCCCTACACGCGGCGCTGGGGCGAGCAACTCAACGAGCGGCTGCTGGCGGTGCTGGCTGAGCTGCTGGGCGGCATCGCCGCCGCGCTGCCGGGGCTGCTCACGGCGCTGCTGATGTTCGTGCTGGCGCGCTGGGCCACGCAGCTGTGCCGCGCCTTCTTCGCGCGCGTGCGCAGCGGCCAGATCCGCCTGGGCTGGCTCGACCCGGAGCTGGCCGACGCCACGGCGCGGCTGTCCAACACGCTGATCTGGCTGTTCGCGCTGGCCATGGCCTACCCGTACCTGCCCGGCTCGCAGACCGAGGCCTTCAAGGGCCTGTCGGTGCTGCTGGGGCTGATGCTGTCGCTGGGCGCGTCGAGCCTGGTCGGCCAGGGCGCCAGCGGCCTGATCCTGGCCTACAGCCGCGTGCTGCGCCGCGGCGAGTACGTGCGCGTGGCCGAGCACGAGGGCACCGTCACCGACACGGGGCTGTTCACCACGCGCATCCGCACCGGGCTGGGCGAGGAGCTGACGGTGCCCAACGCGCTGATCCTGGGCAACGTCACGCGCAACTACTCGCGCACCGTGCGCGGCCCCGGCTTCATCCTCGACACCACCGTGACCATCGGCTACGACACGCCCTGGCGCGAGGTCGAGGCGATGCTGCTGGAGGCGGCGCGGCGCACGGAAGGCGTGCTGCGCGAGCCCGCGCCGCGCGTGTTCCAGACCGCGCTCAGCGACTTCTATCCCGAGTACCGGCTGGTGTGCCAGGCCATCCCGGCCGCGCCGCGCCCGCGCGCGGAGGTGCTCGATGCGCTGCACGCGCACATCCAGGACGTGTTCGCCGAGCGCGGCGTGCAGATCATGTCGCCGCACTACCTGGGCGACCCGGCCGAGGCCAAGGTGCCGCCGCGCGCCGCGGTGCAGCCGGCGCGGGCGCGGGCGCGGGAGGCGAGCACGACGAGCTGAGAGCCCCTGCCAATCAGGGCTTGTACCGGGGCGCCTGCTACAGTGGCGCCCCGCTTCCAAGGCCCCCGCCAGGGGGCCGGCTCCGGTCCCGCCGCCCGGCGGCCTTCCGGCCACCTGTCTGCCCGCCTTGAATCCTACCGTCCGGCTGCAGTTCGCCCTTGAACTGAACTACCACGTGCTGTCGAGCGCGTGCGACTTCGTCTTCAACGTCCACGCCGCCCAGACCCGCTGCCAGCAAGTGCGCGCGGAAGCGCTGTGGCTGCTGCCGGAACTCTCGCACGAGGTGCGGACCGACCCGTTCAACGGCAGCCGCTACCTGCGCCTGCATGCCGGCCCCGGGCCGCTGCGCCTGCGCTACGAGGCGACCGTGGACATCGCCCACCATGCCGCGCGGCCGCAGGACGTGGCCGAGGTGCCGGTGGCGCGGCTGCCCGCGCACGTGCTGCCCTACCTGTACCCGAGCCGCTACTGCCAGTCCGACCGGCTGCTGCGCCTGGCCTACACGGAGTTCGGCACGCTGGCGCCGGGCTACGCGCGGGTGCAGGCGGTGCGCGACTGGGTGCACCGGCACGTCACCTTCCGCTCCAGCAGCTCCGACTCCACCACCTCCGCGGTGGACACGCTCATCGAGCGCGTGGGCGTGTGCCGCGACTTCGCGCACCTGATGATCGCGCTGTGCCGCGCGCTGAACCTGCCGGCGCGCTTCGCCACCGGCATCGACTACGGCGCCGACCCGGCCCTGGGCCCGACCGACTTCCACGCCTACGTCGAAGTGTTCCTGGGCGACCGCTGGTACCTGTTCGACCCCTCCGGCACCGCCATCCCGATGGGCTTCGTGCGCCTGGGCACGGGCCGCGACGCGGCCGACGTGGCCTTCGCCACCATCTTCGGCGCGGTGCAGTCGCCCGCGCCCGCGCCGCTGCTGCACATCGAGGCCCTGGCCGATGCGCAGGCCGGCCTGGTCCGGCCGGTGCATTGCACCGACGCGCTGTCCACCGACGACGGGTTGCCGCGCTGGCTGTAAAGCACTGAGGCGCTGAGTCGGCGCGGCCGGCTCAGCCCCGCCCCGCCTCCAGCGCCGCCATCACCTCGCCCACCGCCCCGCGGCTGGTCAGGCCGACGGCCGGGGTGGCCTGCAGCATGGCCTCGAACACCGCGCGCACGTCCTCGGCCGTGACGGCCTCGATCTGCGCCACGGCTTCATCGGCTCCGATCAGCCGCCCGTGCACGAACAGCTGCTCGGCGGCGGCCTCGATGGCGCTGAAGGGCCGCTCCTGCTTGTGCACCGCCTGCACCAGCAGCTGGTTCCTCGCCCGCTCCAGCTGCTGCGCGTCGATGCCCTCGGCCTGCGCCCGCAGCAGGGCGCCCACGGCGCGCAGGTACTCCATGAGCTTGTCGGGCTGGGTGATGGCGTCGATGACCATCAGCCCATGCACGTCGCTGGTCTCGGCCTCGGCCGCCACGTGGTAGGCCAGGCCGCGGCGCTCGCGCACCTCGTCCACCAGCGGCGCGCTCATGCCGCCGCCGAAGAGCGTGGCCGCCACCAGCCCGGCCTGGTGCGCGCGCGCGCCCTGCGTTTGGCTGGGCAGCGGCAGCCCGATGGAGGAATAGACCTGCGAGATGCCCGGGCGCCGGCGCGACTGCAGCCCGCCCAGGTGCGCCACCGCCTCGGCGCCGTTGGCCTCGCCGCGCGGCACGGCGCCGAAGAGCTTCTCCGCGAGGGCTTCCACCTGCGCCGGCCGCACGTCGCCGCCGGCGGCGATGACGAGGTTGGCGCCGGCGTAGTGGCGGCCGACGTAGGCCACCAGGTCGTCGCGCGTGATGCGCTCGACGTGGCGGCGCGTGCCGATGATCGGCCGCGCCAGCGGCTGCTTGCCGTAGGCGGCCACGTCGAGCAGCTGCGACACGACCGACTGCGGGTCCTCCTCGTACTCGGTGAGCTCCTGCAGCACCACCTCGCGCTCGTGCTCGATCTCGGCCTCGGGGAAGGTGCTGTGCAGCACCACGTCGGCCAGCATGTCGAGCATGCGCGGCGCGTCGCGGCCCAGGCCGTTGAGGTAGTAGACGGTGGTGTCCTTGGAGGTCCAGGCGTTCATGTCGGCGCCGATGCGCTCGGCGTCGAGGTTGATGGCCTGCACGTCGCGCGTGGCCGTGCCCTTGAAGGCCATGTGCTCCAGGAAGTGGGAGAGGCCGCCGAGCTTCGAGGACTCATTGCGCGAGCCGGTGCGCACGAACACCGCCACGCTGGCACTGCGCAGGTGCGGCAGCGGCACGGTGACGACGCGCACGCCGTTGTCCAGGGTGGTGAGCACGGGCGCCGTGGCGGCGCGCAAGGCTTGGGAAATGTCTGCAGGTTGATTCACCCGGCCATTGTCGCGGCTGGCGCGCGGCGCGCCCGGGCGCGGGCCATTGCAGCGGCATTCCGGACGCACGAAACCCATTATCAAACGCACAAAGCAAAACGCCCCGACCATATTCTGGTCGGGGCGTTTGCCGGGATATTAGCCTGACGATGTCCTACTTTCACACGGGAATCCGCACTATCATCGGCGCTGAGGTGTTTCACGGTCCTGTTCGGGATGGGAAGGGGTGGGACCACCTCGCT
>NZ_VIDQ01000004.1 GCF_009760915.1 Azohydromonas aeria | reverse complement strand
GCCGGCGCGGGCGCCGGGGCGGCGGCGCCGGCATCGGCGCCGGTTTCCACGCGCAGCACCAGCGTGCCCTCGCTGACCTTGTCGCCGATCTTGGTCAGCAGCTCCTTGACCACGCCGGCGTGCGACGACGGGATCTCCATGGAGGCCTTGTCGGACTCCACGGTGATGAGGCTCTGCTCTTCCTTGACCGTGTCACCGGGCTTGACCAGCACCTCGATGACCGCGACGTCCTTGAAGTCACCGATGTCCGGGACCATCACATCCACCAATGCCATGGCGAATATCTCCGTTGGTTTTGTTGTGCGGCGCCCGGATCAGGCGTACAGCGGGTTGATCTTGTCGGCCTTGATGCCGTACTTGGCGATGGCGTCGGCCACCGTGCGCGCCGGCACCACGCCCTCGTCGGCCAGGGCCTTGAGCGCGGCCACGACGACGTAGTGGCGGTTGACCTCGAAGTGCTCGCGCAGCTTGAAGCGGAAGTCGCTGCGGCCGAAACCGTCCGTGCCCAGCACCTTGTAGCTGCGGCCGGCCGGGATGAAGGCGCGGATCTGCTCGGCGTAGTTCTTCATGTAGTCGGTCGAGGCCACCACCGGGCCGGCGTGCGCGGCCAGCTGCTCGGTGACGTAGGCCACGCGCGGCGTCTCGGTCGGGTGCAGCAGGTTGAAGCGCTCGGCGTCCTGGCCGTCGCGGGCCAGCTCGTTGAAGCTCGGGCAGCTCCAGACGTTGGCGCCCACGCCCCAGTCGGCCTCCAGCAGCTTCTTGGCTTCCATCGACTCGCGCAGGATCGTGCCGCTGCCCAGCAGGTTGACCGTGACCTTGGCTTCGGCCGGGGCCTCTTCCAGCAGGTACATGCCCTTGATGATCTGCTCCTCGGTGCCGGGCTTGAGGCCGGGCATCGGGTAGTTCTCGTTGAGCAGCGTGATGTAGTAGAAGACGTTGTCCTGCTTCTCGACCATGCGCTTGAGGCCGTGGTGCAGGATCACGCCGACTTCGTGCGCGAAGGTCGGGTCGTAGCTGACGCAGTTGGGGATGGTGCCGGCCAGGATGTGGCTGTGGCCGTCCTCGTGCTGCAGGCCCTCGCCGTTGAGCGTGGTGCGCCCGGAGGTGCCGCCCAGCAGGAAGCCGCGCGCCTGCATGTCGCCGGCGGCCCAGGCCAGGTCGCCGATGCGCTGGAAGCCGAACATCGAGTAGTACACGAAGAACGGCACCATGATGCGGTTGTTCGTCGCGTACGAGGTGGCCGCGGCGATCCACGAGCTCATGCCGCCGGCCTCGTTGATGCCTTCCTGCAGGATCTGGCCGGCCTTGTCCTCCTTGTAGTACATGACCTGGTCCTTATCGACCGGGGTGTACTGCTGGCCAGCGGGGTTGTAGATGCCGATCTGGCGGAACAGGCCTTCCATGCCGAAGGTGCGGGCCTCGTCGACCAGGATGGGCACGGCGCGCGGGCCGACTTCCTTGTCGCGCAGCAGCTGCGTCAGGAAGCGCACGTAGGCCTGCGTGGTGGAGATCTCGCGGCCTTCCGCGGTGGGCTCCAGCACGGCCTTGAAGGTCTCCAGCGGCGGCACCGTCAGCGACTCCTCGGCCTTGGCGCGGCGCGCCGGCAGGTAGCCGCCCAGCGCCTGGCGGCGCTCCTGCAGGTACTTCATCTCCGGCATGTCGTCGGAGGGCTTGTAGAACGGCACCTCCTCCAGCTTGTCGTCGGGGATGGGGATGTTGAAGCGGTCGCGCATGGCCCGGATGTCGTCCTCGGCCAGCTTCTTGGTCTGGTGCGCGGTGTTCTTGCCCTCGCCGATCTTGCCCATGCCGTAGCCCTTGACCGTCTTGATCAGGAGCACCGTGGGCTGGCCGGTGGTGTTCACGGCGCGGTGGTAGGCGGCGTACACCTTCTGCGGGTCGTGGCCGCCGCGCTGCAGGCGCCAGATGTCGTCGTCGCTCATCTTCGACACCATCTCCAGCAGCTTGGGGTGGCGGCCGAAGAAGTGCTTGCGCACGTAGGCGCCGTCGTTGGCCTTCATGGCCTGATAGTCACCGTCGAGGGTGTCCATCATGACCTTCTTGAGGATGCCTTCCTTGTCGCGCGCCAGCAGCGGGTCCCAGGTGCCGCCCCACAGCAGCTTGATCACGTTCCAGCCCGCGCCGCGGAACTCGCCTTCGAGCTCCTGCACGATCTTGCCGTTGCCGCGCACCGGGCCGTCCAGGCGCTGCAGGTTGCAGTTGACGACGAAGATCAGGTTGTCGAGCTTCTCGCGCGCGGCCAGTCCGATGGCGCCCAGGCTCTCGGGCTCGTCCATCTCGCCGTCGCCCAGGAACACCCAGACCTTGCGCTTGGAGGTGTCGGCAATGCCGCGGGCATGCAGGTACTTCAGGAAGCGCGCCTGGTAGATCGCCATCAAGGGCCCCAGGCCCATCGACACCGTCGGGAACTGCCAGAAGTCGGGCATCAGCTTCGGGTGCGGATAGCTCGACAGCCCCTTGCCGTCCACTTCCTGGCGGAAGTTCAGCAGCTGCTCTTCGGTGATGCGGCCTTCGAGGAAGGCGCGGGCATAGATGCCGGGCGCCGAGTGGCCCTGGATGTAGAGCAGGTCGCCGCCGTGCTCAGGCGTGGCGGCATGCCAGAAGTGGTTGAAGCCCGCGCCCAGCATCGTCGCCAGCGAGGCGAAGCTGGAGATGTGGCCGCCCAGGTCGCCGCCGTCGGCGGGGTTGTGGCGGTTGGCGCGCACGACCATGGCCATGGCGTTCCAGCGCATGTAGGCGCGCAGCCGCTCCTCGATCTCGAGGTTGCCCGGGCAACGCTCCTCTTCCTGCGGCTCGATCGTGTTGACGTAGCCGGTGGTGGCGGAGAACGGCATGTCGATGCTGTTCTGGCGCGCGTGCTCCAGCAGCTGCTCCAGCAGGAAGTGGCCGCGCTCGCGGCCCTCGCTCTCGATCACGGCCGACAGGGCGTCGAGCCACTCGCGCGTTTCCTGCGGGTCCTGGTCGTTGGCCGCTGCGCCGATGAACTGTTCAGGCAATGCCGACATGGGAAGTCTCCTCTTTGGGGGTCGGGGTCTCGCAAAAGGTGGCGCAGTGTCGCACAGGCTTTGAAAATTTCAAATAGTGCGTATCGATTTCAGCATGTGAGATACATGCTGCGCCGTGTCATGTCCGGGGTCCGTGTGCCCTCTTCCCGGGGCTTGATAATCCGGGCGATGTCTGTCTCGCCTCCGCCTTCTCCCGTCCGGGCCGCGCCGGCCGTGCGCCAACGCCTGTTCGGCCATTGGTGGCGGAGCCAGTCGCCGGCACGCCAGGACCGTTTCGTGACGGTCGGACCGCTGGTGTCCGTGCTGATGTTCCTGGCGGCGATCATTTCGGCTTTCTGGTATCTCCGGAATGAAGAGATAGAACGCGAAACGGATTCGCTCAAGCGCGACACCGAGATCGCCCAGCAGCAGATCCAGCTGCGCCTGATCGACAGCCAGGAGCAACTGCTGCGCCTTGCGCGCGAGCTGGCCACGCGCACCGTGGACAGCCGCGGCTTCGAAGGCCAGGCGCGCAGCTTCGCCGCGGAGCGCCCGGAGCTCACGCAGCTGCTGTGGCTGGCGCCGCGGCGCCTGGTGCAGGGCCAGTGGCAGGCGCCGGGGCTCGAAGGGATGTCGCGCGACGGCGCGGTGGACCCCTCGCTGCCGATGGAGGGCCGCCGCGGCGAGCCCGAGCGCGCCTTCAGCACCGCGCGCGACCTGCAGGCGCCGGTGTACTCGCGCACCTTCCAGAACGCCGCCGGCGTGCCGGTGTTCCAGGTGCACGTGCCGCTGATCGACCGCAACGGCTTCGTCGGCGCGCTGGTGGCGGAGTACTCGGTGCCGGCGCTGGAGCGGCTGCTGGTGCCGGCGGAAGTAACGCGGCGCCACGCCATCACCGTGGTGGACGAGGCCGGCAACGAGATCGCCGGCAACAGCGTCAGTGCCGGCGCCCAGGGCGCGCGCGCGGCCATCGTGCACGACGTGCCGCTCACGCCCGCGGGCACCGGGCTGGTGCTGCGCGGCGTGGGCTGGCGCACCTCCATCGGCCTGATCAGCAGCACGCTGTTCTGGATGGTGGTGGCGCTGTCGGTGCTGACGGTGTGGATGCTGCTGGGCTCGTGGCGCCACATGCGCCGGCGTACGCAGATCCAGAACGCGCTGATCCAGGAGACGAACTTCCGCCGCGCCATGGAGAACTCCATGCTCACGGGCATGCGCGCGATGGACCTGCAGGGGCGCATCACTTACGTCAACCCGGCCTTCTGCGCAATGACGGGCTTCTCCGAGGCCGACCTCATCGACCGGCGCCCGCCCTACCCGCACTGGCCGCCGGACCGCATCGACGAGAACGCGCGGCTGCTGCGGCAGGAATTGCAGGGCCGCAGCCCCGCGGGCGGCGTCGAGGTCAAGGTCATGCGCAAGGACGGGCAGATGTTCGACGCGCGCATGTACGTCTCGCCGCTGATCGACCCCAAGGGCCAGCAGACGGGCTGGATGACCTCGATGACCAACATCACCGAGGCCAAGCGCATCCGCGACCAGCTCTCGGCCTCGCACGAGCGCTTCACGACCGTGCTGGAGGGCCTGGACGCGGCCGTGTCGGTGCTGTCGGTGGAGCGCAGCGAGCTGCTGTTCGCCAACCGCTCGTACCGGCTGTGGTTCGGCGCCGACGCGCGCGGCCACGCGCTGCTGGCGGGCACGCCGGCGCAGCCGCGCGCGGTCGAGGACTCGGTGGACACCTTCGGCGGGCTGCCGGTGCAGGAGCTCACGCAGGCCGGCTCCGACCCGCGCGAGGTGTTCGTGGAGTCGCTGCAGAAGTGGTTCGACGTGCGCTCGCGCTACCTGCAGTGGACCGACGGGCGGCTGGCGCAGATGCTCATCGCCACCGACATCACCGAGCGGCGCCAGGCCGAGGAGCAGCAGCGGCTGCAGGTGGAGAAGGCCCAGGTGACGAGCCGCCTGGTGACGATGGGCGAGATGGCCAGCTCGGTGGCTCACGAGCTGAACCAGCCGCTCACGGCCATCGCCAACTACTGCAGCGGCATGGTCTCGCGCGTGCAGGCCGACGCCATCAAGAAGGAGGACCTGGTGGCGGCGCTGCAGAAGACGGCGCGCCAGGCCGAGCGCGCCGGGCAGATCATTCACCGCATCCGCGCCTTCGTGAAGAAGAGCGAGCCGCAGCGTCAGGCGGCGCAGGCGCGCGCCATCGTCGAGGACGCGGTGGACCTGGCCGGCATCGAGCTGCGCCGCCGGCACGTGCAGATCCACACCTACGTGGCGCAGCGGCTGCCCACGCTGATGGTGGACCCGATCCTGATCGAGCAGGTCGTGCTCAACCTGCTCAAGAACGCGGCCGAGGCCATCGACATGGCCAAGCTGCCGCCGTCGCGCCGCCACATCGAGCTGCGCGTGGTGCCGCGGCACACGCCCGACGAGGGCGGCGTGATCGAGTTCAGCGTCACCGACAAGGGCCCGGGCATGAAGGAGGAGGTGCTGGCGCGCCTGTTCGAAGCCTTCTTCTCGACCAAGTCGGAAGGGCTGGGCATCGGGCTGTCGCTGTGCCGCTCCATCATCGAGTCGCACCGCGGCCGGATGCGCGCGGAGAACATTTACAATGGAAACGCAGTCGTGGGCTGCCGTTTTTCGTTCACCCTGCCCGTGGAGCCGGGGGCGCGCATCGAACCTGCGGCGCCTGCGGCTGATTCCAACACAACGACCGAGACAACCAGCCCATGAGCCTGATTCCCAAGAAAGGCACCGTGTATGTCGTGGACGACGACGAAGCGGTGCGCGATTCCCTGCAGTGGCTGCTCGAAGGCAAGGATTACCGGGTGAAGTGCTTCGACTCGGCCGAGTCCTTCCTCTCCCGCTTCGACCCGCGCGAGGTCGCCTGCCTGATTGCCGACATCCGCATGGAAGGCATGAGCGGGCTGGAGCTGCAGGACCGGCTGCTGGAGCGGCGCAGCCCGCTGCCGGTGGTCTTCATCACCGGCCACGGCGACGTGCCCATGGCCGTGACGACGATGAAGAAGGGCGCGATGGACTTCATCGAGAAGCCCTTCAAGGAAGAGGAGCTGCTGTCGCTGGTGGAGCGCATGCTCGACCAGGCGCGCAGCACCTTCAGCCAGCACCAGGAGCAGGCCAGCCGCGACGCGCTGCTGTCGCGCCTGACCACGCGCGAGGGCCAGGTGCTGGAGCGCATCGTCGCCGGCCGCCTGAACAAGCAGATCGCCGACGACCTGGGCATCAGCATCAAGACGGTGGAGGCGCACCGCGCCAACATCATGGAAAAGCTCAACGCCAACACCGTGGCCGACCTGCTCAAGATCGCGCTGGGCGCCCACACCAAGGCCTGAGCCTTCACTGACCCCCGAGGGGCCGCGCCACGCGGCCCTTTTTCATTGCCACTTCAGGAGCCCCTCACCATGACCGCGCAGCTGATCGACGGCGTCGCCCTTTCGCGCCAGATCCGCACCGAGCTCGCCCAGCGCGCCGCTTCCCTCACCAGCCGCGGCCACACGCCGGGCCTGGCCGTGATCCTGGTGGGCGACAACCCGGCCTCGCAGGTGTACGTGCGCAACAAGGTCAAGGCCTGCCACGACACCGGGCTGCACTCGGTGCTGGAGCAGTACCCGGCCAGCATGGGCGAGGCCGAGCTGCTGGCGCGCGTGCGCGCGCTCAACGAGGACCCGTCCATCCACGGCATCCTGGTGCAGCTGCCGCTGCCTGCGCACATCGACGCGCACAAGGTCATCGAGACCATCTCGCCGCTCAAGGACGTGGACGGCTTCCACGTCGCCAGCGCCGGCGCGCTGATGGTGGGTCAGCAGGGCTTCAAGCCCTGCACGCCCTACGGCTGCATGCAGATGCTCAAGGCCATCGGCTGCGATCCGCGCGGCAAGCACGCGGTCGTGATCGGGCGCAGCAACATCGTGGGCAAGCCCATGGCGATGCTGCTGCTGCAGGCCAACGCCACCGTCACGGTGTGCCACAGCGCCACGGCGGACCTGGCGCACCACACACGCCAGGCCGACATCGTGGTGGCCGCGGTGGGCCGGCGCAACGTGCTGACGGCCGACATGGTCAAGCCCGGCGCGGTCGTGATCGACGTGGGCATGAACCGCAATGACGAAGGCAAGCTCTGCGGCGACGTGGACTTCGAGGGCGTGCGCGAAGTGGCCTCGTTCATCACCCCGGTGCCGGGCGGGGTCGGCCCGATGACCATCACAATGCTGCTGGTCAACACCGTCGAGGCCGCCGAGCGCGGCGCCGCCGCGGCCTGATCCCTTCGCGGGGAGTCCCGGGCCGGCGCGCCAGGGCGTCATCGGGGCCGCGGCAACTTGTGTTGGCACACTTCGCCACCACCTGCGCGGCTTCAACAGCCTGCCCTTCCCGCCCATGTCCAATCCGCTCCTCGACACGCCCTCTTCCGAGCTCCCGGCCTTCGACCGCATCCGACCCGAGCACGTCGGCCCGGCAGTCGATGAACTGCTGACCCAGGCCGGCGCGGCGCTGGAGCGCGCCGTGGGCCCGGAGGTGCCGCCGGACTACGACGCCATGTCCGCGGTGCTCGACGTGGCCACCGAGCGCCTTGGGCGGTCCTGGGGCGCGGTGGGCCACCTGAACCACGTGGCCGACACGCCCGAATTGCGCGCGGCCTACAACGAGAACCTGCCCAAGGTCACCGAGTTCTACACGCGCCTCGGAGCGGATGAGCGGCTCTACGCCAAGTACAAGGCGATCGCCGCCAGCCCCGCGGCGCAGCAGCTCAACCCGGCGCGGCGCAAGGCGCTGTCCAACGCCATGCGCGACTTCGTGCTTTCCGGCGCCGAGCTGCAGGGCGCGGCCAAGGAGCGCTTCGCCCAGATCCAGGAGCGCGCCGCCGAGCTGTCGCAGAAGTACAGCGAGCACGTGCTCGACGCCACCGACAAGTTCGCGCTCTACGTCACCCAGGAGCAGCTCGCCGGCGTGCCCGAGGACACCCAGGCCGCCGCGCGCGCCGCGGCCCAGGCCGAGGGCAAGGACGGCTACAAGCTCACGCTGCATTTCCCGAGCTACTTCCCGGTGATGCAGTACGGCACGAATCGCGAGCTGCGCCGCCAGCTCTACACGGCCTACGCCACCCGCGCCAGCGAGCAGGGCCCGGCCGAACGCGACAACAGCGCGCTGATGGCCGAGATCCTGCAACTGCGCCAGGAAGAGTCCGAGCTGCTGGGCTACAGGAGCTTCGCCGAGCTGTCGCTGGTGCCCAAGATGGCCGACAGCCCGCAGCAGGTGACGGACTTCCTGCGCGACCTCGCCCGCCGCGCCCGTCCCTTCGCCGAAAAGGATCTGCAGGAGCTGCGCGAATTCGCCGCGCAGGAGCTGGGCCTGCCGGAGCTGCAGGCCTGGGACGTGGCCTTCGCCAGCGAAAAGCTGAAGGAAGCGCGCTACGCCTTCAGCGACCAGGAAGTGAAGCAGTACTTCACCGAGCCGAAGGTGCTGGAGGGGCTGTTCCGCATCATCGAGACGCTGTTCGAGGTGGCGATCCGCCCCGACACCGCGCCGACCTGGAACCCCGACGTGCGCTTCTTCCGCGTCGAGCGTGGCGGCCAGCTGATCGCCCAGTTCTACCTCGACCTCTACGCCCGCTCCGGCAAGCGCCCGGGCGCCTGGATGGACGACGTGCGCGGTCGCTGGCAGCGCCCGGAAGGCGCGCTGCAGACGCCGGTGGCGCACCTGGTATGCAACTTCGCGCCGCCGGTGGGCGGCCGGCCCGCGCTGCTGACGCACGACGACGTCACCACCCTGTTCCACGAGTTCGGCCACGGCCTGCACCACATGCTCACGCAGGTGGCGGATTTGGGCGTGTCGGGCATTTCCGGCGTGGAGTGGGACGCAGTCGAATTGCCCAGCCAGTTCATGGAGAACTTCGCCTGGGAATGGGAAGTGGTGCAGCGCCTGACCGCGCACGCCGACACCGGCGCGCCGCTGCCGCGCGCGCTCTACGACAAGATGCTCGCGGCCAAGAATTTCCAGAGCGGCCTGGCGACGCTGCGGCAGGTGGAATTCGCGCTGTTCGACATGCGCATCCACTCCGAAGCCGGCGCGCCGCAGCGCATCCAGCAGATCCTTGACGAGGTGCGTCAGGAAGTGGCGGTGCTGATTCCGCCGAGTTTCAACCGCTTCCAGCATGCCTTCTCGCACATTTTCGCGGGCGGGTATTCGGCGGGGTATTACAGCTACAAGTGGGCGGAAGTGCTGAGCGCGGACGCGTGGAGCGCGTTCGAGGAGGCGGGTGTCTTTGATACCGAAACCGGACGGCGGCTGCGGCGGGAAATCCTGGAAGCCGGTGGCAGCCGGACGGCGATGGAAAGCTTTAAAGCTTTCCGCGGAAGGGAGCCGCAGATCGATGCGCTGTTGAGGCATCAGGGGATGGCGGGGTAAGCGCCATTCGCTGAAGCAATGGAAAAGCCGGCTCTCGAGCCGGCTTTTTTGTATTTAATGATTTGTCTCTATTAATCTATGATATATCCGCCCAAACCAGAAACTTGACCACCCCCATTACTCTGAGAGCTTATTCCAGCATCATCCGCTTATTTACCAACACAGCATCCAAATAATCCACTCCCCCACATTCACTGGAGCAGCGAAAAGTTTAATTTTGAATAATTGGATGCATCCAATTCTCCAACCTTTTAAGGAGCGGAGCAACACATTATCCAAAGACTCGTATCTTCTCAATGAAGACCTACTCTGGCCTTACCCCCGCCTTCACCAGCAGCCGGCTCCACCGCTCCGTCTCCGCCTGCAGCAGCGCATTAAGGTCGGTGCTCGGAGCCAGGGGTTCGGCCCCCTCCTGCTTCAGCACCTCGCGCAACGCCGCGCTCTCCAGCGCCTTGCCCAGCGCCGCCGACAGCGGCGCGGCCACGTCGGCCGGTGTGCCGCGCGGGACGAGCAACGCGTAAGCCGGCGCGCAGTCGTAGCCCTTGACGCCCGCCTCGGCCAGCGTCGGGGTGTTCGGCAGCGCGGCGCTGCGGCGCGCGCCGGTCACGGCCAGGGCGCGCAGCCGGCCGCCCTCC
The DNA here is from genome assembly GCF_009760915.1 of Azohydromonas aeria. GTDB lineage: Bacteria > Pseudomonadota > Gammaproteobacteria > Burkholderiales > Burkholderiaceae_C > Azohydromonas > Azohydromonas aeria. The sequence goes on along the minus strand of NZ_VIDQ01000004.1, from coordinate 150,360 downwards.
ACCTGGGACAGCGCCTGCGGCAGCGTGCCGAACATCAGGTCCACCTGGCCCGACAGCAGATCGGTCAGCGCCTGCGCCGGCCCCTTGTAGGGCACGTGCTGCAGCTTCACGCCGGCCAGCTCCTGCAGCAGTTCGCCCGCGACGTGGCCGGCGCTGCCCACGCCCGTGGAGGCGTAGGCCAGCCGCGCGGCGCCGAAGCGCGCGTGCAGCAGCAGCTCCGACAGGTTGTGAACCGGGCTGGATGCGGGCACCAGCAGCACGTGCGGCTGGCTGGCGACGGCGCCGAGCGCGACGAAGTCGCTGCCGCGGCCCCCGGCCGGCGCGGTCCGCGTGCCGACCACGGCCTGCAGCGCCAGCGAGCCGCTGTGCGCCAGCAGCAGCGTGTGGCCGTCGGGCGCGGCGCGCGCGACCGACTCCATGCCGACCACGCCGGCCCGCGGCTCCACCACCACCGGCGCGCCAAGCTGCTGGCCCAGCGGCGCGGCCAGGGCGCGCGCAAGCGCCTCGGCGCTGCCGCTGCTGCTCACCACCAGCCGGATCGGCCGCGGCGCAGCGCCGCTGCCGCCCTGCGCCTGCGCGCACAGCCCTGTCAGCGGCAGCACCGCCGCCATCGAGCCCAGCAGCAGCCGGCGCCGCGACGGCTGATATCCCAGCCCCATGCCTTGATCCCGTAGAAACAAGCCCGCAGTCTAGGAAGCCGCACCCGCCGCGCCGTTGTGGCGAATACGCATGCGCCAACGTGGTGCGCCGGCGCGGGAGCGCGCCGCCTCAGCCGCGCGCCAGCACCTGCGGGTTCACCGGCGTGGGCGGCACGCCGCCGGTGAGCGCGGCGATCAGGTTGTCGGCCGCCAGGTCGGCCATGGCGCGGCGCGTGGCGACGCTGGCGCTGGCGATGTGCGGCGTGAGCACCACGTTGCGCAGCGCCAGCAGTTGCGGATGCACCCGCGGCTCGCCCTCGAACACGTCCAGCCCCGCCGCGGCGATGCGGCCGTCGGCGAGCGCCTGCGCCAGCGCCGCGTCGTCCACCACGCCGCCGCGGGCGATGTTGACCAGCGTGGCGGTCGGCTTCATTTGCGCCAGCTCCGCCGCGCCGATGGCGTGATGCGTGTCGGCCGAGTACGGCACCACGATCACGAGGTGGTCCGCCTCGCGCAGCAGCGCTTCCTTGTCCACCCAGCGCGCGCCGAGGGGTGCCTCGGCTTCGGCCGGCAGCCGGCTGCGGTTGTGATAGACGACCTTCATGCCGAAACCCAGCGCGCCGCGCCGGGCGATGCCCTGGCCGATGCGCCCCATGCCCAGGATGCCGAGCGTGGCGCCGTGCAGGTCGGAGCCGGCGAACATGTCGTAGGCCCAGCGGTCCCAGCGCCCTTCGCGCAGGAAGCGCTCGGACTCGGTGATGCGCCGCGCCGTGGCCATCATCAGCGCGAAGCCGAAGTCGGCCGTGGTCTCGGTCAGCACGTCGGGCGTGTTGCTCACCAGCACGCCGCGCGCGGTGCAGGCGGCCACGTCGATGTTGTTGTAGCCCACGGCCATGTTGCACACGGCCTTGAGTTGCGGATGCGCGTCGAGCAGCCTGGCATCGATGCGCTCGCTCAGCGTCACGAAGGCGCCCACCTTGCCCTGCAGCCGCTGCGTCAGCTCCTCGGCCGAGTGGATGTGGTCCTCCGGGTTGTCCTCGACGCTGAAGTGCTGCGCCAGGCGCTGCACGACCTCGGGGAATACCTTGCGTGCCACCAGCACGGCGGGCTTGTCCATGGCTTGTCTCCTGGGAAATCGGTGGTGCCGGCGCCGACGGGCCGCAGCCCGCGTCAGCGGAACCAGATGAAGGTCATGATGACGAAGAGCGGCAGCAGCACCGCGCTCGACCAGAGCATGTAGCCGAAGAAGCTGGGCATGCGGATGCCGCGGTCCTCGGCGATGGCCTTGACCATGAAGTTGGGCGCGTTGCCGATGTAGCTGTTGGCGCCCATGTACACCGAGCCGGCCGAGATCGCCGCCAGCGTGGGCGCCAGCGCGTACATCAGCACCTGCGGGTCGCCGCCAGCCAGGTTGAAGAACACCAGGTACGTCGGCGCGTTGTCCAGGAAGCTGCTGAGCACGCCGGTGAACCAGAAGTAGGCCCAGGGCAGCGGCTGCCCGTCCGGGCCGGTCACGGCCTCGACCACGCCGGCAAAGGGCCCGGCGGCGCCGGCCTTGAGCATGGCCAGCACCGGCAGCATGGTCAGGAAGATGGCGGCGAAGAGCTTGGCCACCTCCTGCATCGGCGCCCAGGAGAACTGGTTCGCCAGCCGTGCCGCCATCGGCGTCAGCGCCAGCGACAGCAGCGTCACCCCCACCAGCCCCACGTCGCGCACCAGGGAGGGCAGCTCGACCTCGGTGCCGGCAACGTCCCAGCTGATGCCCGGCTTCCAGGTGCCGCTGAGCAGCACCAGCCCGACCACCACGGCCAGCAGCAGCAGGTTGATGCCGCCCAGCAGCCCCAGGCGCTCCGTGTCCGGGGTCGGGTCCTGCGGCAGCACGCCTTCCTTGCGGTACCACCAGCTGTCGAGCACGTAGAAGATCGCCAGCAGCGCCCCGACCAGGAACAGCGTCTCGGGCAACAGGTGGCGGAAGGTCCAGGTGAACTCCACGCCGCGCAGGAAGCCCAGGAACAGCGGCGGATCGCCCAGCGGCGTGAGCGAGCCGCCGGCGTTGCTGACGATGAAGATGAAGAACACGACCACGTGCGCGACGTGGCGGCGGTTGTCGTTGGCGCGGATGAGCGGGCGGATCATCAGCATCGAGGCGCCGGTGGTGCCCATGATGCTGGCCAGCACCGCGCCCGCAGCCATGAGCACGCAGTTGGTGCCCGGGCTGCCGTGCAGGTTGCCGCGCAGGTAGATGCCGCCGGCGGTGGTGAACAGCGCCGTCAGCAGGATCACGAAGGGCAGGTATTCGGCCAGCAGCGTGTGCACGAAGGCCGCGCCCGCGGCACCGGCGCCGTACACCGCCGCGAAGGGCAGCAGGAAGGCCAGCGCCCAGCCCAGCGCGATCTTGCCGAAGTGGTGGTGCCAGACGATCGGCACCAGCAGCGGCAGCAGCGCGATGGACAGCAGCATCCCGGCAAAGGGCAGCGCCCACCAGACGGACAGGGCCGCGCCGTCGATCTCGGCGGCGGCAGCGAGCAAGGGCGTGGACAGCAGGGCGGCGCAGGCGGCCCGGCGCAACGTGGCGGCGGCGGTCATGGAATTCTTCTGATGCGGCCGACGCGGGCCGGGGCTCGTGGGGACGAGGATTTTAGGGACGCTCCACCCCGGTTCCGGGGACGGCTTGTTGTGCCGATGTCACGGGTCAGCGCCCGGCTGCGCCGGCATTGCCCGCTTCGTTACGCGCGCGCCACTGCCGCCAGCTCTCCAGCGCCAGCCGCAGCGTGCGGAACTGGATCTCCACCATCTGCGCCATGTCGCGGCCGTAGCCGCCGGCCATGCTCACCGCCACGGGCACGCCGCGCTCGCGGCAGGCGTCGAAGACGCGCCGGTCGCGCTCGGCCATGCCCTCGGCGCTGAGCTTCAGGCGGCCGAGCCGGTCGTTCTCGTGCGGGTCGGCGCCGGCCAGGTAGAAAGCCAGGTCGGGCGGCGTGGCGCCGTGGTGGCGCCACAGCGCCTCCAGCGCGCCATCCAGCGCCTTCAGATAAGGCTCGTCGGTGCAGCCGTCGGGCAGCTCGACGTCGAGATCGCTGGCCTCCTTGCGGAACGGGAAGTTGCGCGCCCCGTGCAGCGACAGCGTGAAGACGGTGTCGTCGTTGCGAAAGATCGACGCGGTGCCGTTGCCCTGGTGCACGTCCAGGTCGATCACGGCCACGCGCAGCGTGGGCCGGCGCGAGCGGCGGTGCGCCTCGGCCTGCATCAGCCGCGCCGCCACGGCCACGTCGTTGAAGACGCAGTAGCCGCTGCCCTTGTGGGCGTAGGCGTGGTGCGTGCCGCCGGCAAGGTTGGCGGCCACGCCCTCGCGCAGCGCGGTGCGCGCCGCGGCGATGGTGGCACCCACCGAGCGCCGGGCGCGCTCGGCCATGCGCTCGGACCACGGGAAGCCGATCTCGCGCTGCTCCGCGGCGCCGAGCGTGCCCTCGGCCACCGCCGTGATGTAGCGCGGCTCGTGCGCCAGCGCGAGCTCGCCGTCGCTGGCGCGCGGCGCCGCCTCCAGCCGGATGCCGGGCTCCCCGTCCAGGCGCTCGCGCAGCAGCGCGTACTTGGGCATCGGGAAGCGGTGCCCTTCGGGCAGCGGCAGCACGAACTGGTCGGCATAGAAGGCTTGCATGCGCCGATTGTGCGCAGCCGGCGTGCGGGCCTCCGGACAGGGCCGCCCAAGGCCGCTGTGGTGCAAACGACAAAAGACCTTGTTGCGGTGCAGCAAAAAGTGCTTGCGCTGGCAGGCGACAAGCCTATACTTGCACCCATGCTGCACTGCAGCAAAAGACTTCCAAGTTCCCCAACCCTCGATCCCGGAGACCGAACATGCTGACCGCCGAACAACTGATCGCCGCTTCCAAGGCCAACGTCGAGACCGCTTTCGGTCTGGCCGGCAAGGCCCTGGAAGGCGTGGAGAAGATGGCCGCCCTGAACCTGGCTTCCGCCAAGTCGGCCCTGAACGACGCCGCCGAGAACACCAAGGCTGCCATGGCCGTGACGAACCCGCAGGAGCTGCTGTCCCTGCAAGCCGGCCTGCTGCAGCCGGCCGCCGAGAAGGCCGTGGCCTACGGCCGCGAGGTGTATGACATCGCCGCCGCCACCAACGCCGAAGTGAGCAAGGTCGTCGAGGCCCAGCTGGCCGACGCCCAGAAGAACATCGCCGCCTTCGTGGACAGCGCCGTCAAGAACGCCCCGGCCGGCTCCGAGAACGCCGTCGCCCTGGTGAAGTCCGCCGTCGCCGCCGCCAGCAACGCCTACGAAAGCGTGCAGAAGGCTGCCAAGCAGGCCGCCGAAGTGGCCGAAGCCAACTTCAACGCCGTGACCACCAGCGCCGTCAAGGCCACCGCCAACGTGGCCGCCAAGGCCAAGAAGGCTGCCTGAATCACAACCTAGGACGCGGCCGGACGCCAGTTCGGCTGACGAGGCGGTGTCAATGCCGCCGCGAAAGGTTGTCTCCTCGGTACCTGGGGAAAGTGGTTTCAGGGTACCTTGAGCCCGGCGCCCGCCGGGCTTTTTCTTTGGGGCCTGCGCATCCGCGCGCACGGCCCCTTCCCTCTACCGGCCGGCCTTCACTGGCTCAGCAGCGCGATGCGCTGGCGCAGCTGCGGCAGCAGCGCCTGGGCGGACTCGCGCCCGGCCTGGATGGCGCGCTTGCGCGCGGTGAAGTCGGCGCTGCTGACACCGTCGAGCCTGGGGCGCAGCACCAGGTCGGCGTCCTTGAGCTCGAAGCTGTTGATGCTGCGGCCCATGATGGAAAAGGTCTGCAGCAGCATGCGCATGGCGTCGCCCGTGGGCTGGCCTTCGGGCGGGCTGGTGATGTCCACCGCCACGATCAGCTCCGCGCCCATCTGGCGCGCGAAGCGCACCGGCACCGGCGACACCAGCCCGCCATCGACGTACTCGCGGTTGCCGATGCGCACCGGCTGGAACACCGCCGGCACGGCGCTGGAGGCGCGCACGGCGGTGGCCGTGTCGCCGCGCTGGAACAGGATCGGCGCGCCGCTGTCGAGGTCGGTGGCGACGATGCCCAGCGGCAGCTTCATCTGCTCGATGGATTTGGCACCGGTGTGCTCGCGCACGTACCGCGCCAGCGCCTCGCCGCGCAGCAGCCCGCGCCCGGGATAGGCCCAGTCGGTGATGGCCGACTCGTCCATCGCCACCGCCAGCTCGCCCAGCTGCTTCCCGTTCAGGCCGCTGGCGTACAGCGCCGCCACCAGCGAGCCGGCCGAGGTGCCCACCACCAGCGACGGCCGGATGCCCGCCTCCTCCAGCACCTGGATCACGCCGATGTGCGCGAAGCCGCGCGCCGCGCCCCCGCCCAGCGCCAGGCCGATGCGCGGCGGATCGCGCGGCACGGCGGGCTTCACGGCCACCAGCGCCGGGGTCACGACCGGCGTGGGAATGGTGCTGGAGACCTGGGGCGGCACGCTCTGGCAGGCGGCCAGCGCGAGCAGCGGCAGCACGGAAAGCAAGTTCCGGCACCGCGAACGGGGGCGTTGATGCATGGGGTTCGATTCTAGAAAAGCTGGCCCGGGCACTGGTTTACCCGGACTTGGGCGGCAGCCTCGCAGGGCTTCTTAGCTTATGCGCTCCATAAGCAAACAACTTTTCTGTTCTTTTGAAATATAAGGACGGCGTTTACATTTCACACCCTGGGCGAGAGCTTGAGCTCGCGCAAGTCAATCACTCCGAAGCGGGAATGGCGATTGGATCGGGTGGCGTTTCGGGCGGGCCTGGGCGAGGACGTTGAGCCGGCCTCGCGCATGTGAAACGCCGCCGGCCCGCGACGCCGTTGCGCCTGGAACTGACCGAGCAGCGGGTGCGCGCACTGCCGCGCACGGGGCCCCGATGACGGCCAGACTGAAAGTGAAGCACTGACATGTACAAGTACACCGATTTCGACCGCCAGTTCGTGCGCGCGCGCGCTGCGCAGTTCCGCGACCAGCTCGAGCGCAACCTGCGCGGCGAGCTTGGCGACGACGAGTTCCGCCCGCTGCGGCTGCAGAACGGCTGGTACATCCAGCGCCACGCGCCCATGGCGCGCATCGCCGTGCCCTACGGCGAGCTCTCCAGCCGCCAGCTGCGCCAGCTCGCGCGCATCGCGCGCGAGTTCGACCGCGACTACGCGCACTTCACGACGCGCCAGAACTGCCAGTTCAACTGGATCCCGCTGCACCAGGCCGCCGACGTGATGGAGCTGCTGGCCGAGGTGGACATGCACGGTATCCAGACCAGCGGCAACTGCATCCGCAACATCACCACCGACGCGCTGGCCGGCATCGCGCCCGACGAGGAGGTCGATCCGCGTCCCTATGCCGAGGTGCTGCGCCAGTGGAGCACGCTGCATCCGGAATTCGCCTTCCTGCCGCGCAAGTTCAAGATCGCCATCACCGGCGCCGCCGAGGATCGCGCTGCCATCCTGTGGCACGACATCGGGCTGCAAGTGGTGAAGAACGAGGCCGGCGAGGTCGGCTTCAAGGTGTTCGTCGGCGGCGGCATGGGCCGCACGCCGGTGGTGGCGGTGGAGATCAACGCCTTCGTGCCGTGGCAGCAGATCCTCGTCTACATCGAGGCCATCGTGCGCGTCTACAACCGCTACGGCCGCCGCGACAACCTCTACAAGGCGCGCATCAAGATCCTGGTGAAGGCCGAGGGGCAGAAGTTCTTCGACGCCGTCAATGAAGAGTTCCGCCAGATCCTGGCCCACGACGCCGAAGGCGCGGCGCACCTGATTCCGCCGCGCGAGCTCGAGCGCGTGGCGGCGAGCTTCGCGCTGCCCGCGGGCGTGCGCCCGGCGCCCAGCGGCTTCCAGCCCGCGCGCCACGGCGACCAGCAGCAGGCCTTCGGCCGCTGGCTGGAGCGCAACGTGCACGCGCACAAGGTCAGCGGCTACCGCGCCGTGACGCTGTCGCTCAAGCGCGTGGGCCAGGCGCCCGGCGACACGACCTCGGCGCAGATGGAAGCGGCCGCCACCATGGCCGACCGCTACTCGCTGGGCGAGCTGCGCGTGACGCACGACCAGAACCTGCTGCTGCCCTGGGTGCGCGAGGCCGACCTGTACGCCGTGTGGCAGGCCGCCAAGGGCGCGGGCTTCGCCGCGCCCAACATCGGGCTGCTCAGCGACATGATCGCCTGCCCGGGCGGCGACTTCTGCGCCCTGGCCAACGCGCGCTCCATCCCCATCGCCGAGGCGCTGCTGGAGCGCTACCAGGACCTCGACGAGCTGTGGGACATCGGCGACATCGACCTGCACATGTCGGGCTGCATCAACTCCTGCGGCCACCACCACAGCGGCCACATCGGCATCCTCGGCGTCGACAAGGACGGCAGCGAGTGGTACCAGATCACGCTGGGCGGCTCCGACGGCTCCACGCTGTCGGGCAAGGCCGTGGCCGGCAAGGTCATCGGCCCGTCCTTCGCGGCCGACGAGGTGCCCGACGTGATCGATGCCATCCTGGAGACCTACCGCCAGCAGCGCGGCGAGGGCGAGCGCTTCATCGACACCGTGCGCCGCGTGGGCCTGGTCCCGTTCAAGGCCGCCGCCGACGCCGTGCGCAGCAGCACCGCGCAGCGCGAGGCCGTGCCCGCCTGAGCCCTTCGAGTCCTTACGCCTTTCGAGTTGCCTTCCGTTATGAAATTCATCGACCCCCATCAGGACCGCTGGCAGCAGGTCAGCGGCGAGGACGGCCCGCAGAGCCACCCGCCCGTGGCGCCGCACCGGCTGCTGACGCTGGAGCAGTGGCACGCGGTGCGCGCCGAATGGCCGCAGGGCGTGGCCGTGGGCGTGATGCTGCCCAACGATGCCGACGTGGAAGACGTGGCCGCCGACCTGCCGCGCCTGGCGCTGGTGGTGCTGCACTTCCCGAAGTGGGTGGACGGCCGCGCCTACTCGCAGGCCCGGCTGCTGCGCGCGCGCTACGGCTTCAAGGGCGAGGTCCGCGCCACCGGCGAGGTGCTGGTGGACATGGTGCCGCTGCTGCAGCGCACCGGCTTCGACGCGGCGCAGCTGCGCGCCGACCAGAAGCCCGAGTTCGCGCGCCGCGCGCTGGGCTTCTTCGGCGGCCATTACCAGGGCGACACCGAGCACCCGCAACCGCTGTTCGCGCGCAACAACCCGCAGCCCTACGCCTCCCGGAGCTGACACCGCCATGAGCGCCATCGAACTCCACGCCCGCCCCAGCGCCGACTTCGAAGCGAAGGTCGCGCGCGCCCTGGACCTGCTGCGCGACGCCGCCGAGCGCTTCCCCGGCCGCGTCGTGCTGGCCAACAGCCTCGGCGCCGAGGACATGGTCATCACCGACCTGATCGGCCGCCATGGCCTGCCCATCGCCCTGGGCACGCTCGACACCGGCGCGCTGCACGCGGAGACGCTGGCGCTGCTGCCGCGCATCCGGGAGCGCTACGGCATCGAGGTCGAGGTCTACCGCCCGGTGCAGGAAGCGGTGATCGAGTTCGTCGGCCGCCACGGCGAGCGCGCCATGTACGAGAGCATGCCGCTGCGCAAGGGCTGCTGCGCGGTGCGCAAGCTGGAGCCGCTGTCGCGCATGCTGGCCGAGCGCGGCGCCTGGATCACCGGCATGCGCCGCGAGCAGTCCGACAACCGCGGCACCGTCCCGTTCGAGGACCAGGACGACCGGGGCCGGGTAAAGCTCAACCCGCTGGCCGACTGGACCTGGGGCGACGTGTGGCACTACATCAAGCTGCACGAAGTGCCCTACAACGCGCTGCACGACCAGTTCTTCCCGAGCATCGGCTGCGCGCCGTGCACCCGCGCCATCTCGCTGGGCGAGCCCTTCCGCGCCGGACGCTGGTGGTGGGAGGACGAGTCGGCCAAGGAATGCGGCCTGCACGTCAAGCAAAGCGCCCTGCCGGCCTGACCGGGGAAGGACGCTGCAGCAGATGGGCCGCGTGGTCTTCATCGGCGCCGGCCCCGGCGCGGCGGACCTGATCACGGTGCGCGGCGCGCAGCGCCTGGGCGCGGCGCAGGTGGTGCTCTTCGACGCCCTGACCGACCCCGCGCTGCGGGCACTGGCGCCGCAGGCGCAGTGGCTCGACGTGGGCAAGCGCGGCTACCGCGACAGCACCGGCCAGGCGCGCATCAACGCGCTGCTGGTCGAGCAGGCGCGGCGGCCGGACGTGGCGCTGGTGGCGCGGCTCAAGGGCGGCGACCCGAGCGTGTTCGGCCGGCTCGAGGAGGAGCTGCTGGCGCTGCGCGCCGCGGGCATCGACTGCGAGGTCGTGCCCGGCGTGACCTCGGCCATGGCGGCCGCGGCCGCGACGCAGCGGCCGCTGACGCGGCGCGGGCGCGGGCGCAACGTCAGCCTGAGCACGGCCATGACGCGCGCGGGCACGCTGCGCGCCAGCCGCAGCGCCGACACGGAAGTGTTCTACATGGCCGGGCACGCGCTGCCGGCGCTGTCGCAGCGGCTGCTCGACGCGGGCTGGCCGTCGGGCGAGGCGGTGAGCGTGGTCTCGGCCGTCGGCACGCCGCAGGAGCGCGCCAGCGCGCACCGCGTGGACACGCTGGCCGAGGCCGCGGCGCTGCACGCGGGCCAGCCCACGATCGTGATCGTGGGCGCGGGCGCGTCGGCGCTGGATGCGGCCGAGGCGACGGACGCGGCGGACGCCATCGGTGCGGCCGAGGCGCCCGAAGCGACATAAGGCGGTGCCCCGTCGCGTTCTTGATGTATCTCAGGTTTCAGTGGAAACCCTCAGGCCTTAAAATCGTCATTTTTCGCCTTTCGCCGCGGCGCCGCCGGTCGTGTGCGCGGCCGGGCTCAACTTCACCACTCCAAACGCCATGACCCACGTCGTCACCGAATCGTGCATCCGCTGCAAATACACCGACTGCGTCGATGTGTGCCCCGTGGACTGCTTCCGGGAAGGCCCGAACTTCCTGACGATCGATCCGGACGAGTGCATCGACTGCGCGGTGTGCATTCCCGAGTGCCCGGTCAACGCTATCCTTCCCGAGGAGGACGTGCCGGGCGACCAGCAGCACTTCATCAAGCTCAACGCCGAGCTGTCCAAGCAGTGGCCCAGCATCACCAAGCGCAAGGCCGCGCTGCCCGATGCCGAGGAGTGGAAGAACCGCACCGGCAAGCTGCCGGAACTGATCAAGTAAGCCCCGCGAGATCATGGAACCCCAACTGAACGAAGAAGTCGCCAAGACGGCGGCGGGCCACGACGGCCCGATCGAAACCGATGCCGTGATCGTGGGCGCGGGCCCCTGCGGCCTGTTCCAGGTGTTCGAGCTCGGACTGCTCGAGATCAAGTGCCACATCATCGACTCGCTGGCCTACCCCGGCGGCCAGTGCATCGAGCTCTACCCCGACAAGCCGATCTACGACATCCCGGCCGTGCCGATGTGCACCGGCAAGGAGCTCACCGACAACCTGCTCAAGCAGATCGAGCCCTTCGGCGCGACCTTCCACCTGGGCCAGGAAGTCACGACGGTGCAGAAGCAGGACGACGGCCGCTTCTACGTCGAGACCAGCAAGGGCACGCGCTTCCTGACCAAGACCATCTTCATCGCCGGCGGCGTGGGCTCGTTCCAGCCGCGCATGCTCAAGGTCGATGGCCTGGACGCCTTCAACGACAAGCAGGTCTTCTACCGCGTCAAGAACCCCGCCCTCTTCGCCGGCAAGAACCTGGTGATCGTCGGCGGCGGCGACTCGGCGCTGGACTGGGCGCTGAACTTCGCGCAGGAGGGCCCGAACAAGGCCGAGAGCGTCATCCTGATCCACCGCCGCGACGGCTTCCGCGCCGCGCCGGCCTCGGTGGCCAAGATGAAGGAGCTGTGCGACGCCTACGAGATGCAGTTCATCGTCGGCCAGGTCACGGGCATCGACGCCAGCGCCGACGGCCAGACACTCAACGGCGTCAAGGTCACCGGCGGTGACGGCGTCACGCGCGTGGTGCCGATGGACATGCTGCTGGTGTTCTTCGGCCTGTCGCCGAAGCTGGGGCCCATCGCCGAGTGGGGCCTGGCGCTGGAGCGCAAGCAGATCGTGGTGGACACGGAGAAGTTCCAGACCAGCATTCCCGGCATCTTCGCCGTGGGCGACGTCAACACCTACCCGGGCAAGAAGAAGCTGATCCTCTCCGGCTTCCACGAGGCCGCGCTGGCCGCCTTCGGTGCCGTGCCCTACATCTTCCCGGAGAAGAAGGTGCACCTGCAGTACACGACCACCAGCCCCAAGCTGCACAAGGTGCTGGGCGTGGAAACGCCGGTGTTCGACTGAGACGCGGCTTCCCGCCCGTACCTCCTGAAAGGCCCGCGCTGCGGGCCTTTTTCATGGGCGCGTCACAAAGCCTTGCCAGGCCTGGCGCGCCTTCGTGGCCCGCAGGCCACAGAGGGCCGCAACGCCGCCGCGATAATCGCGCCCTTCGCTGGGGGTGCTGGGTTCCGCTTCGGAACCCGGCTGAGAAAGTCCCTTTGAACCTGTTGAGGTAATCCTCGCGCAGGGAACGCCGCGGTGGCCGCTCTCCTCGTCGCACGACGCCAGGGCGGCGGCCGTGCCGCCCTGTCGCGGCACCGCCGTAGCACCCATGACCCACCGCTTCACTTCGCGCGCCCTGTTCGCCGCGTCCCCGCTGGCCGCCGCGCTGGCCCTGGCCCTGCCCGCGCTGGCGCAGGACGCCACCGCGCCGTCCGGCGCCGCCAATGCCGCCGACGCCGCGCCGGTCACCGCCACCATCACCGTCACCGGCCGCACGCCGGCGCCGGCCGTGAGCGGCTTCGGCGAGCAGCCGCTGTCCTCCACCCCGATCAGCGCGCGCGTGCTGGGAGAGCGGCAGCTGCTGGATGTCGGCGCGCGCCAGGTGGCGGACCTGGTGCGGCTCGATGCCGGCGTCTCCGACGCCTACAACAGCGAGGGCTACTGGGGCAACGTGAGCATGCGCGGCTACGCGCTGGATGCGCGCTTCAACTACCGCCGCGATGGCCTGCCCATCAGCGGCGAGACAGCCATCGCCCTGGAAAACAAGGCCGGCGTCGAGCTGCTCAAGGGCACCAGCGGCATCCAGGCCGGCGCCAGCGCGCCGGGCGGGCTGCTGAACTACGTCGTGAAGCGCCCGGACCGCACCGTGCGCAGCGCCGTCCTGGGCTGGCGCGAGAACGGCAGCGTGCTGGGCGCGGCGGACCTGTCGCAGCGCTTCGGCGAGGACGAGCGCTACGGCCTGCGCCTGAACGCCGCCGCCGAGCGGCTGCACCCGCAGACCCGCGACCTGCGCGGCGAGCGCCACCTGCTGGCCCTGGCCGGCGACGTGAAGCTCGCGCGCGACACGCTGCTGGAAGCCGAGATCGAGCACGGCCGCCAGTCGCAGCCCAGCGTGCCGGGCTTCAGCCTGCGCGGCCCCGACGTGCCCGATGCGCACGGCATCGATCCGCGCCTGAACCTCAACAACCAACGCTGGACGCAGCCGGTGGTCTTCGAGGCCAACACCGCCTCGCTGCGGCTGACGCACCGGCTCGACGGCGGCTGGAAGCTCGCTGCGCACGCGATGACGCAGCGCCTGCGCACCGACGACCGCCTGGCCTACCCCTTCGGCTGCGGCAACGAGGCGACCTACCTCGCGGACCGCTACTGCAGCGACGGCAGCTTCGACCTCTACGACTACCGCAGCGACAACGAGCGCCGCCGCAGCGACGCGCTGGACCTGCAGGCCTCGGGACAGTTCCAGACGGGTTCGGTCACCCACGCCCTGACCACCGGCATCCTGGTCTCGCGCTTCGAGAGCCGCATCCCGCGCCAGGCCTTCAACTACGCCGGCTCCGGCCAGGACGACGGCAGCGTGCAGGTCGATCCCAACCCCGACCTGACCTTCGACACCGTCAGCCGCAAGGAGCGCACGACCGAGCTTTACCTGCGCGACAACGTGCGCCTGGACGCGCGCAACCAGCTCTGGCTGGGCCTGCGCCACACCCGCATCGAGCGCGACAGCCGCAGCAGCGACGGCACGGTGCTGCCCGGCCACGCGCAGAGCTTCAACACCCCCTGGGTGGCGTTGAGCCATGCGCTGGACGAGCGGCTGATGGCCTACGCCAGCTTCGGCCACGGCATCGAGTCGCGCGCCGTGCCCTTCTTCCCGAGCTACCCGAACCCCGGCTTCGTGCTGCCGGCGCAGCGCAGCCGCCAGGCGGAGGTGGGCCTCAAGGGCAGCAGCCGGCAGGGCCTGCAGTGGAACGTGTCGGCCTTTGCCATCGACCAGCCCTATGCGCGCGATACCGGCGCCAGCTTCACCATCGAGGGCCGCCAGCGCCATCGCGGCCTGGAAGGCCTCGTCGAGCAGCGCGCCGGCGCCTGGCAGTTCGCCGCCGGCGCGATGGCGCTGCGCGCCCGCATCGAGGGCAACGACCTCGACGGCAACCGCCCGCCCAACGTCCCGGCTTACAGCCTGCGCCTGATGGCCGGCCACGACGTCGCCGCCCTGCCCGGGCTGAACCTGCAGGGCTGGGTCGTGCACGAGGGCGACCGCGCCGTGCTGCCCACGGACGGCAGCCCGCGCATCGGCGGCTGGACCCGCGTGGACCTGGGCGCGCGCTACACGCAGCGCGTGGAGAACGGCAGCACGCTCACCTGGCGCGCCGGCGTGGACAACGCCTTCGACCGCCGTGCCTGGCGCGAGTCGCCTTCACTGGCGAACCACGTGTACCTGTACCCGCTGGCGCCGCGCACCTGGCGCGTGTCGCTGCAGGCGGATTTCTGAAGCCGGCGGCAGCGCGGCGGCGCTACCTCAGCGTCCGCCGCCCCGCACCACCAGGCTCACGCCCAGGGCGGTGAGCGCCATGCCGCCCAGCACCGCGGGCGTGAGCGGCTCGCCGAAGAGGCCCCAAGCCAGCAGCGCCGTGCACGGCGGCACCAGGTACATCAGGCTGGTGACGCGGGTGGCGGCGCCGCGCTGGATCAGCAGGTACAGCAGCGAGCTCGCGCCCAGCGTCAGCGCCAGCACCGACCAGGCCATCGCGCCGATGAGCTCCGGGTGCCAGCGCATGCCCTCGGACTCGAGTGCCGCCAGCGGCAGCGACACGGCCAGCGCCGCCGACAGTTGCACCAGGCTGGCGGTGCGCACGTCGCAAGGTTTCACATAGCGCTTCTGGTAGAGCGTGCCGGCGGTGATGGCCAGCAGCGCGCCCACCGAGAGCAGCAGGTTGAAGCCGGTGACCTCGCCGGTGCCGAGCTTGCGCCACACCACCAGCAGCAGGCCCAGCAGGCCGAGCAGCAATCCGGCCCACTGCCGGGCGCTGGCACGCGCCTCCTGGCCGCTGGCCGAGACCCACAGCGCCGTGAGCACCGGCTGCAAGCCCACGATCAGCGCCACCGTGCCGGCAGGGATGCCGGCCTTCACGGCAGCCCACACGCCGCCCAGGTAGCCCGCGTGCATCAGCACGCCGGTGAGCGCCAGGTGCAGCGCCTGCGCGCGGTCGCGCGGAAAGGCCGGGCGGCTCACCGCAATCCACAAGGCGAAGCACAGCACCGACAGCGCATAGCGCCAGGCCAGGAAGGTGAAGGGCGGCGCGTGCGGCATGCCGTAGCGCGCCACCACGAAGCCGGTGCTCCAGATCACCACGAACAGCGCCGGCATGGCGCGCAGCAGCGCGGCGCCGCCGTCGCCGCCGGCCGCCGGCGTGACGCCCTGGCTCAACGGGCGCGGGCGCGGATCTCGGGCAGCGCCTTCTGCAGGTAATAGACCATCGACCAGATGGTCAGCACCGCCGCCAGCCAGATCAGCACTGTGCCCCAGAGGTGCGTGTCGATCACGCCCAGCAGCCGCCCGTCGTAGAGCAGGAAGGGGATGGCGATCATCTGCACCATGGTCTTGAGCTTGCCGACCATGTGCACCGCCACGCTGCGCGAGGCGCCGATCTGCGCCATCCACTCGCGCAGCGCCGAGATGGCGATCTCGCGGCCGATGATGACCAGCGCCACCAGCGCGTCGGCGCGGTCGAGCTGCACCAGGATCAGCAGCGAGGCGCAGACCAGGAATTTATCGGCCACCGGGTCCAGGAAGGCACCGAAGGAAGAGGTTTGATTGAGCCGCCGCGCCAGCCAGCCGTCGGCCCAGTCGGTGAGCGCGAACACGACGAACAGCACCGTGGCCGTGAGGTTCTGCGTCTTCTCGCCCAGCGGCAGCTCGTACACCGCCACGATCAGCGGTATGGCCACGATGCGGGCCCAGGTCAGCAGGGTGGGCAGGTTGAAGAACATGCCGGCATTGTGCCTGCTGCTACACCCCCCTCCCGCCGGCACGCGCCGCGGCGGGAGGGAGTCCCTGTCAGCGCGTCACCGGCTCACTGGTCCAGCGTGCGCGGCTTGAAGTGCCGGTCGCCGTTGAAGAGGAAGACTTCGCTGAACTTCCAGGGCCGCGGCAGGTGGCCCACGTCGCCGAAGGGCGCGGCGCGGTTCACGGCGTCGATGGCCAGCTGCACCGTGTCCTTGGCCTGGCCCGGCACGCGCTGCACGTTGATGCGGCGCACGCTGCCGTCGCGGTTGAGCTCCACCTCCAGCACCGGAATGGCCAGCAGCGGCTCGGGCACCTCGCCGGTGTAGGTCGTCTTCGGGTTGGCCGCCACCATCCGCAGCGCGGCCTGGATGCGGTACGACGTCCAGTCCCCGGGCCGGGCCGGCGCGGGCAGCGCGGCCACGGCCGCGGCCGTGGACGGACTGAGCACCGGGTTCGGCGCGGGCGGCGCCGAGGCGGTTTCGGGCGGCTTGTGCAGCAAGCCGGGCACGCTGCAGGCACTCAACCCCAGGGCAGTCGCGATCAGGGCCCACCAGCGCAGCGGGCGTGGGGTTTCAGTGGAGCGCACGGTAAATCTCCTCCGCCAGATCCTTGGATATGCCTTCGACGCTGGCGAGTTCGTCGATGCTCGCTTGGCCCACGCCGCGCACGCCGCCGAAGCGCTGCAGCAGCCGGGCTCGTTTCTTGGGGCCGACGCCGGGAATGTCCTCCAGCCGGCTGCCGCCAGTGCGCACGCTCGCGCGCCTGGCGCGCATGCCCGTGATGGCAAACCGGTGCGCCTCGTCGCGGATCTGCGCCACCAGCATCAGCGCGGCGGAGTCGGCCCCCAGGTAGACCTTCGGGCGCCCGTCGGCAAAGACCAGCTCCTCCAGCCCGACCTTGCGCCCCTCGCCTTTCTCCACGCCGACGATGAGCGACAAGTCGAGACCCAGTTCCTCGAACACCTCGCGCGCCATGCTGACCTGGCCGCGGCCGCCGTCCACCAGCACCACATCGGGCATGCGCGCCGTGCCGGCGGCCACGCCCTCGGCGAGCTTGCCGTAGCGGCGCGTGAGCACCTGGCGCATGGCGGCGTAGTCGTCGCCGGGCGTGATGCCGGTGATGTTGAAGCGGCGGTACTGCGCGGAGCTCATCTGGTGGTTCTCGAACACCACGCAGCTGGCCTGCGTGGCCTCGCCGGCGGTGTGGCTGATGTCGAAGCACTCGATGCGCACAGTGTCGAGGTCCTGCACCTCCAGCCCCAATGCCTCGGCCAGGGCATGCGTGCGGGCACGCTGCGAGCCCTCTTGCGCCAGCAGCCGCGCCAGCGCCAGCTCCGCGCCCTGCTGCGCCATCTGCAGCCACACCCGGCGCTGCTCGCGCGGCTGGTGCTGCGCGCTCACGCGCGAGCCCGCGTGCTGCGACAGCGCCTCGATCAGCGCCGCGTCCACCGGGTGGCTGAGCACCAGCGAGGGCGGCACGGCGCTGTCGAGGTAGTGCTGTGCGATGAAGGCCTCCAGCACCCTGACTTCGGGCGCCACCGGCGCGGCGGCCGTGCCGGCGCCTTCGCCGGCCTCGCCTTCCTCCACGTCGGACTCGGCCGCGCCGATCGCGGCCGCCTCCTCGACATGCGCCGGGAAATGCGCGCGGTCGCCCAGGTGGCGGCCGCCGCGCACCATGGCCAGGTTCACGCAGGCCCGGCCGCCCTGCACCTTCACGGCCAGGATGTCCACGTCCTTCTCGGCCGAGGACGCGCTGTTGGCCTCCACCGACTGCTGCTGCAGCACGCGCGACAGCGCGGAGATCTGGTTGCGCAGCTCGGCCGCCTTCTCGTACTCGAAGCTCTCGGCGTGGGCCATCATCCTTTGCTGCAGCTGGTCGAGCAGCTGCTGCTGCTCGCCGCGCAGGAAGCGCTCGGCGTTGTGCACGTCGCGGGTGTAGTCGGCGTCGCTGATGAGCCCGACACAGGGCGCCGTGCAGCGCCGGATCTGGTAGAGCAGGCAGGGCCGGCTGCGGTTGGCGAAGACGGTGTCCTCGCAGGTGCGCAGCCGGAACACCTTCTGCAGCAGCTGGATTGACTCCTTCACCGCCCAGGCGCTGGGATAGGGGCCGAAGTAGCGGTGCTTCTTGTCCATCGCGCCGCGGTAGTAGGCGATGCGCGGGAAGCGGTGCGAGACGAGCTGCAGGTACGGGTAGCTCTTGTCGTCGCGAAAGAGGATGTTGAAGCGCGGATTGAGCGCCTTGATGAGGTTGTTCTCCAGCAGCAGCGCCTCGGCCTCGGTGCGCACCACCGTGGTTTCCATGCGGGCGATGCGGCCGACCATCACGCCGATGCGCGTGCCGCCGTGGTCCTTCTGGAAGTAGCTGGAGACGCGCCGCCTGAGGTTCTTCGCCTTGCCGACGTAGAGCACGTTGCCGGCGGCGTCGAAGTAGCGGTAGACGCCGGGCAGCGCGGGCAGCTGCGCCACCTCGGCCAGCAGCGCGGCGCGCCGCGGCGCGGCGGCGGCTTCGCTGCCTTCGCCCGCAGCGCCTTCGGGCGAGGGAACTTCGGGAACGGGAACGACGGTGGCAGGGACCGCGCTGGCCGCGGCACCGGGCGCGGCGGAGGGTTCGGACGTTGGGGGCTGGCTCATGGAGGGCGTGATTCTGAAGGTTCCGATAATCGCGCCATGTTGTGGGACCTGTTCTGCCGCGTGATCGACAACCACGGCGACCTCGGTGTGGCCTGGCGCCTGGCCGCCGACCTGGCCGCGCGCGGCGAGCGCGCGCGGCTGTGGGTGGACGACGCCTCGGCCCTGGCGTGGATGGCTCCGCAAGGCGCGGCGGGCGTGGAAGTGCTGCCGTGGCGCGACGACGGCGCCTTTCCCGAGCCGGGCGAGGTGGTGGTCGAGCTGTTCGGCTGCGATCCGCCCGCCGGTTTCATCCAGCGCATGGCTGCGCAGCCGGTGGCGCCGGCCTGGGTCAACCTGGAGTACCTGAGCGCCGAGAGCTATGTCGAGCGCTCGCACGGGCTGCAGTCGCCACAGTTCTGCGGGCCGGGCGCGGGGCTGGTGAAGTGGTTCTTCTATCCCGGCTTCACGCCAGCCACCGGCGGGCTGCTGCGCGAGGGCGACCTGGCCGCGCGCCGCGCCGCCTTCGACCGCGCCGCGTGGCTGCACGCGCTGGGCGCGCAGTGGCAACCGCACGAGCGCGTGGTGAGCCTGTTCTGCTACCGGCGCCTGGAGTGCCTGTGGCCCTGGCTGGCGCAGCGCCCGACGCTGCTGCTGGCCACGCCGGGCGCGGCGCAGGCCGACCTGCCCGGCGCGCTGCCCGCGGGCGTGCGCGTGCTGCGCCTGCCCTGGCTGACCCAGCACGACTACGACCATCTGCTCTGGGCCGCCGACCTGAACTTCGTGCGCGGCGAGGATTCCTTCGTGCGCGCGCAATGGGCCGGCGCGCCGTTCGTGTGGCAGATCTACGAGCAGCACGACGGCGTGCATGCGCAGAAGCTGCACGCCTTCCTGGACCGTTTCCTCGCCGGCTGCGAGCCTGCCTTCGGCGCGGCCTTGCGCGCCGCCTGGGACGCCTGGAACGGTCTGACAACCGCGCCGCCGGCGCTGCCGGATGAGGCCACCTGGCGGTCGGCCAGCGCGCGCTGGCGCCAAAGCCTGGAACTGCAGCACGATCTGATCACCCGGCTGCAGGGTTTCATCACCGCGAGACGGTAGAATCGCTGGCTTTGCGCAGTGCCGCGTCGTGAGACGCACGGCCTGCTGCGTGACCCAGGCAGCACCGAGCGCTCGATCCGTGCCGCCGCCATTCAACGGAATCTCGCCATGAAACTCGCTCAGGAAATCCGCGCCGGCAACGTCATCATGCAGGGCAAGGACCCGATGGTCGTGCTCAAGACCGAATACAGCCGCGGCGGCCGCGGTGCTGCCACGGTCCGCATCAAGATGAAGAACCTGCTCAACGGCGGCGGCGCCGAGGTCGTCTTCAAGGCCGACGACAAGATGGACCAGATCATCCTGGACAAGAAGGAAGCGACCTACACGTACTTCGCCGATCCGATGTACGTGTTCATGGACGGCGAGTACAACCAGTTCGAGGTCGAGGCCGAGAACATGGGCGATGCCATTTCCTACCTCGAAGACAACATGGCGGTGGAAGTGGTGTTCTACGACGGCAAGGCCATCTCCGTGGAACTGCCCACCACCGTGGTGCGCGAGATCGAGACCGAGCCCGCCGTCAAGGGCGACACCTCCGGCAAGGTCATGAAGCCCGCCCGCCTGGTCGGCACCGGCTTCGAGATCCTGGTGCCGCTGTTCGTCGAGAACGGCGACAAGATCGAAATCGACACCCGTACCCACGAGTACCGCAAGCGCGTCTAAGGCGCGCACGCGCCACGCGTCCGACGCGTGCAGTGAGTCAGGACAAGGGGCACTTCGGTGCCCCTTGCCGTTTCCGGCCCTCATTCCTCTCCCGCAATGAAACGCTCCCCCGTCGTGCCGGCCCGCATCGAGTTCGACGGCGCCGGCGTGCCGCACGCGCCGGACTTCGGCGACGTCTACCACCCCCGCGCCGGCGCGCTGGGGCAGTCGCGCCACGTCTTCCTCCACGGCAATGGCCTGCCCGGGCGCTGGCAGGGCCGGCCGCGCTTCGCGGTGCTGGAGACGGGCTTCGGCCTGGGCAACAATTTCCTCGCGACCTGGGATGCATGGCGCGCGGACCCCGAACGCTGCGCGCGGCTGCACTACGTCGCCATCGACCTGCACCCGCCGCGCCCGGACGACCTCCGCCGCGCCCACGCATCGTCCGCGCTGCCGGCGCTGGCCGCCGCGCTCGTCGCCGCCTGGCCGCCGCTGAGCCCGGACCTGCACACGCTGCACCTGGACGGCGGGCGGGTCGTGCTGCAGTTGGCCTGGGGCGATGCCGAGTCGTGGCTGCCGCAGTTGCTGCTCGAAGCCGACGCCTTCTACCTCGACGGCTTCGCGCCCGCGCGCAACGAGGCGCTGTGGTCGCCGCACGTGTTCAAGGCGCTGGGTCGTCTGGCCGCGCCGGGCGCCACGGCCGCGACCTGGACGATCGCCCGCTCCGTGCGCGACGGGTTGCGCTCGGCCGGCTTCGAAGCCGAGCGCGTCCCGGGCTACCCGCCCAAGCCCGAGATGACGAGCGCGCGCTTCGCACCGGTGTTCGTGCCGCGGCGCGCGGTGGGGCACCCGCTCTCGGCCCGCGTGGCGCCCGGCGCGCCGCGCACGGCCGTGGTCGTCGGCGCGGGCCTGGCCGGCGCCGCCTGCGCCCAGGCCCTGGCTGCCGCGGGCTGGCAGGTCACCGTGCTGGAGCGCCATGCCGAACCCGCAAGCGAAACCTCGGGCAACCGCGGCGGCCTGTTCCACGGCGTGGTCAACGGCCAGGACGGCCCGCATGCCCGCTTCAACCGCGCCGCGGCGCTGCTGGCGCAGCACACCTACGCGCCGCTGATCGCCGCCGGCCACGTTACCGGCCAGCTCGACGGCCTGCTGCGCCTGGCCGGCGCCGACGCCGACCTCGGCGCCATGCAGGCGCTGCTGCGGGCGCAGGGCATCCCGCCCGACGTCGTGCAGCCGCTGGACGCCGCCGCGGCCAGCGCGCTCAGCGCCCTGCCCCTGGCCGAGCCGGCCTGGTTCTACCCCGGCGGCGGCTGGCTGCAGCCCGGCGCGCTGGTGCGCCACTGGCTGGAGCGGCCCGGCATCGCGCTGCGCACCGGCGTGGCGGTGCAGGCGCTGCGCCAGACCGAGGGCGGCTGGTCGCTGCTGGATGCTGGCGGCCAGGAGCTGGCGCAGGCCAGCGCCGTGGTGCTGGCTAATGCGGGACAAGCGTGTACGTTGCTTGAAAGCGTGGGAAACGGCATGCCGCACTGGCCGCTGGGATTGCAGCGCGGACAGGTGAGCCTCATTCCCGCCGACACGCCGGGACTGCGTCGCCCGCGCCTGCCCGTGGCTGGCGGCGGCTACGCGCTGACGCTGGCCGGCGGTGACGTGATCTGCGGCGCCACGGCCCAGCTGCAGGACCCGAACGCGGCGCTGCGCGCCGAGGACCAGGCCTTCAACCTGCAGCGCCTGCGCCGCCTGGGCATCGAGGTGGAGCCGGACCGCGTGCCGCTGGCCGGCCGCGTGGGCTGGCGCACGCTGGCCGACGACCGGCTGCCGGTGGTCGGTGCCGTGCCGCTGCCCGGCGCCGCCGCGCAGCGCGCGCGCGAGCTGCCGCGGCTGCCGGGACTGTTCGTGTGCACCGCGCTGGCCTCGCGCGGCATCGGCTGGGCGCCGCTGCTGGGCGAGCTCGTCGCCGCCTGGGCCGGCGGCGGCCCGTTCCCGCTGGAAGCGGAGCTGGTCGAGGCCGTGGACCCGGCGCGCTTCGGCGTGCGCCGCGCCCGGCGCGCGCAAGCGTCAGGCGCAAGCGACGACGGCGCCTGAAGGCGCCGCCGTGGAGTGAAGGTCGGGCGTGGCCGTTGCGCACGCCGGCGGGGAAACGGCCGCTCAGAACGTCAGCGTCTTCACGCCCTCGGCCGTGCCCAGCAGGCAAACCTGCGCCTTGTGGCGCGCGAAGATGCCCACCGTCACCACGCCGGGCCACTGGTTGATCTCGGTCTCCAGGGCCAGCGGGTCGGTGATGCGCAGGCCGCGCACGTCGAGGATCGGGTTGCCGTTGTCGGTGAGCACGCCCGGGCGCAGCGTGGCCTCGCCGCCCAGCGCCTGGAAGCGCCGCGCCACCTGCGCCGCAGCCATGCCGATGACCTCGACCGGCAGCGGGAAGTGGCCCAGCACGTCCACGAGCTTCGAGGCGTCGGCGATGCAGACGAAACGCTCGGCCAGGTCGGCGACGATCTTCTCGCGCGTCAGCGCCGCGCCGCCGCCCTTGATCATGTAGCCGGCGTGGTCGATCTCGTCGGCGCCGTCCACGTAGACCGGGATGCGCTCGACGCTGGCGGCGTCGAGCACGGGAATGCCGTGCGCCTTGAGCCGCTCGGTACTGCGCTCAGAGCTCGACACCGCGCCGGCGA
Organism: Azohydromonas aeria; assembly: GCF_009760915.1. Lineage (GTDB taxonomy): Bacteria > Pseudomonadota > Gammaproteobacteria > Burkholderiales > Burkholderiaceae_C > Azohydromonas > Azohydromonas aeria. The sequence goes on along the minus strand of NZ_VIDQ01000004.1, from coordinate 127,452 downwards.
TGCGGTCCTTGATGCCGGCCAGCGCGTCGATGAAGCAATTCACCGTGGAGCCCGTGCCCACGCCCACCACACTGCCGCTCACCACGTGCGCGACAGCGGCCTGGCCCACGAGGGCCTTGAGTTCGTCCTGGTTCATGGGCGCGGATTATCGGCGAGGGCGTTTGCGACAATCCGGGGATGTCCCTGGTCCCCTACGCCCTCACCCGCCCCTTCCTGTTCGGCCTCGATCCGGAGCAGGCCCACGAACTGACCCTCGGCAGCATCGCCCGGCTGCAGAACACGCCCGCGCAGTGCCTGTGGGCGCAGCCCCGCGTCAACGCGCCGGTGACGGTGGCCGGGCTGCGCTTCCCGAACCGGCTGGGCCTGGCCGCCGGGCTCGACAAGAACGGGCGCTGCATCGACGGCCTGGGCGCCATGGGCTTCGGCTTCATCGAGGTCGGCACCGTCACGCCCAAGGGCCAGCCGGGCAACCCCAAGCCGCGCATGTTCCGCATTCCGCAAAAGGATGCGCTGATCAACCGCCTGGGCTTCAACAACGAGGGCCTGCCCTCGTTCCTGGCCAACGTGCAGCGCGCGAAGTCCTTCCGCGCCTCGGGCGGGCTGGTGGGCCTGAACATCGGCAAGAACGCCGCCACGCCGATCGAGAACGCGGTGGACGACTACTTGGCCTGCCTGGACGGCGTGTACCCGCACGCCGACTACGTGACGGTCAACATCTCCAGCCCCAACACCAAGAACCTGCGCGCGCTGCAGAGCGACGAGGCGCTGGACGCGCTGCTGTCGGCGCTGCAGGCGCGGCGCCAGGTGCTGCAGCGCCAGCACGGCCGCGCCGTGCCGATGTTCGTCAAGATCGCGCCCGACCTGGACGAGGCGCAGGTGGGTGTGATCGCCGCGACGCTGCGCGCCAACGGCATCGACGGCGTCATCGCCACCAACACCACGCTGGCGCGCGACGCCGTGCAGGGCCTGCCGCATGCCGGGGAAGCGGGCGGCCTGTCCGGGCGCCCGGTGTTCGAGGCCAGCAATCGCGTCATCGCGCAGCTGCGCGCGGCGCTGGGCAGCGGCTATCCCATCATCGGCGTGGGCGGCGTGCTCAGCGGTGCCGATGCGCGCGCCAAGCTCGCGGCCGGCGCCGACCTGGTGCAGATCTACACCGGGCTGATCTACCGCGGGCCGGAACTGGTGCGCGAGGCGGCCCAGGCGATGGCCGCCTGAGCGCTGCCGGGCAGCGCCACGCCGTCCGCGGCCGACCCGCGCAGGCGCTCGCCGGCGCCGGCCGGCACGGCCGCGCGCTGCGGGTCGGGCGCCGCCGCCGGCGCGCCCTGGACCTGTTTCACGCCGGCGCCGCCGCTCGGCGCGGTGGTGCAGGAGTCGGGGCGGCGGTGATAGACCGCCCACGGGCCGGCGCTGGCCACCAGCCGGATCTCGCAGGGCACGCCCTGGAAGGTCGGGAACATGCGGCTCACGCTGCGGAAGACGAAGTAGTCGTACTGCTCCCCGCGGTGCTTGACCCAGTCGAAGCGGTAGGGCTTCCACTCGAAGGGCGACTGCACCCGTGCCTCGCCGGGCCGGAAGCGCACGATCTGCGGCAGCCACTGCGCGAAGTTGGCATCGACGAAACCACGCTTTTCCGCCTGATACCAGGCCGGGAAATGCAGGTAGGTGTGCGGGTTGTCGGCGGCGCGGCTGTACTTGTCCATGATCAGCGACAGCACGCGTTGCTGCGGCGGTATCACGGACATGACTTCCCGGAAGTCGCGGATCTCGCGGTTGAACTTGAAGTAGCCCCAGGAGCGCGATGCCGTCATGGCCAGCAGGATCGTCGGCACCGCCAGCAGCACCAGCAGCCGCATGCGCTCGTGCCACGCGGGCAGCGGCCCGTCGGCCGGGGCGAACAGCAGGACGTAGAACGGCATCAGGAACAGCGCGAAGCGTTCGTAGATGAAGCCCGTCGTCATCGCGGTATGGGGCGCGACCATGCCGATGACGAGCATCACCGCGAACGGGATGGCACGCCGCAGCGTCAGCCGCAGCCGCATGCCCATCAGGAACGGCGTCAGATAGAACAGCGCGTAGGCCAGGCAGTTGAGCACGTAGCCGGGCATCAACCGGGCGCGCAGCGCCGTGTCCCATTGGTAACGGAAGAAGCGCACGACGCGCCGAGGCGTCCACTCCAGCACGAAGGGCTGCGCTTCCGTCGTCTGGGCCGCAACGTCGCGGGAAAAACGCAGGTAAATCAGCGTCAATATTCCCAGCATCACGAAGGGCAGCAGCCGGACCACCGCCATCCGCCAGCTGGAAATGCCCAGCACCGCATAGCAGAAACCGATGCCGACGCAGGCCACGAACACCAGGCCGTGCGAAAAGAACAGCAGCACGCCGATCAGGGCCAGGACCATGCCGCGGCGAATGCTGCTGTCCTCGACGAAATCCAGCGACTTCAATATGAAGAATATGCCGATGGGCGCGGCCAGCAAAAAGGTGACGAATCCCCACTTGAACGCAAAACCGAAGAATCCGGCCAGCAGCAGCCAGTCCAGGAAGGCCGGCGCCTCGAAGCGGCGGCGCAGCGTCGAGGCGGCCCAGAAGAAGCCCAGCACCGACAGCGACAGCACCAGCTTCACGGCGCTGGCCATCGACATGACCTGCGCGAACAGCCCCATCAGCCCGTAGCCGATCAGGTAGGGCGTGAAGAAATTGAAGGTGACGACCTGGTCCCAGCGCGACTGGCCCTGCAGCAGATCCAGCGCCAGAGCCACCTGGGCCGCGTGCTGCGGCACGTCGCCCAGCGGCGGGTAGTGCGCGATCCACACCGACAGCGCCGCCGCCACGACGTAGAAATACAGCAGGCTGCGTTCGCCGTCGCGTCTCGCGCGGCGCAGCAGGGCCAAGCCGGGCGCCAGCATGGCGTCACGTTGCAGGGCATTCACGTCGGACATCCTTTGCACCCCGGAGTGGCAAATCGGCTTCAGGCCAACCGTTCAAGACGAAAAGTCGAATTGCCCTGCACACCGTCAGCCGGATGCGCCGTCCCAGGAATTCACCTAGAACACCTCGCAGGCCCATGCCATAACGTCAGGACTTCTTCGTTATAGCATTCCAGGCCCTTCGCGAAAATTGCAAAAGCTATTTACAAAAAATATCAGTCCGCCGTCGAAAACGTTTTCAACTGTGTGATTTGAAATTCTTCTACTTCGTTTGCTGCCAACCTTTCCGAAATTGCCGTCCAGGGCTTTTCAAGATGTCAGTCTTGTGTGCCCCTGCTTCCCGAGGCCGTGGTGAAAACCGCCTGTAGGCCGTTTTGGCACCTCGGGTAACCCCTTGTCCGGAGGCATGCCGGCGTCGGGCGGGCATGGTCCTGGCAGGTCCGCGGCGGGGCACGCCCTTCACTCGCCCAGCACCACGCCTTCGCGCCGCGGGTCGGCGGCCCCCACCCAGCCGCCCGACGCGCGCCGCAGTGCCTGGATGCCGCTGTCCAGCGCGGTTTCGTTCACCTCGTGCCCGCGCTCGCGCAGCGCCTGCAGCGTGGCCGGCGCGAAGCGGCCTCGCTCCAGCAGCGTCGGGCCGTTGAAGCTGCCGAAGTTGGGCAGGTCCGTGGCGGCCTGTGGCGCCAGTCCGGCACCCAGCGTGAAGTACAGCGTCTTGGCGGTGTAGTGGATGATCGCCGCCCCGCCGGGCGAGCCCAGCGACATCAGCAGCGCGCCGTCGCGCGCGTCGAACACCAGCGTCGGGCTCATGCTCGAGCGCGGACGCTTGCCCGGCTGCACGCGGTTGGCCACCGGGCGGCCCTGCGCGTCGCGCGGCGCGAAGGAGAAGTCGGTGAGCTCGTTGTTGAGCATGAAGCCGCCGGGCAGCCCGGTGCCGCCGTCGCTCATCAGCCGCGAGCCCCAGACCGCCTCGATGGTGGTCGTCATCGCCACCGCGCGGCCCTGCGCGTCCACGATGCTCACGTGGCTGGTGCCGTGCTCCGGCTGGGCGGCCTGCGGCGCCCAGGCCTGCGGCAGCGGCCCGGGCTCGCCGGGGCGGGCCGCCTTCATGCTCGTCGGCTTGATGAGCGCGGCGCGGCGGCGCAGGTACTCCGGATCGAGCAGCGTGCGCCAGTCGTTGCCCGGCGCGGGCACGTAGTCCGGGTCGGCCACGAAGGCGGCGCGGTCGGCGAAAGCCAGCCGCGCCGCCTCGGTGTAGGCATGCAGCCAGGCCGGCGCGGGCAGGCCCTGCTGCAGCGGCGTCTCGGCGGCGGGCGCAACGGCGGCGGGCAGGCGCTCCAGCAGGCCCAGGATCTGCATCATCGCCAGGTGCCCGGAGGATGGCGGCGGGAAGCCGCACACCCGGTAGCGCGCCTTCCAGGCGGTGCAGATCGGCACGCGCTCCTTGGGCACGTAGCCGTCCAGGTCGGCCAGCGTCATCGAGCCCGGGTTGGTGGCATGGCCCCGCACCCGCGCCACGATGTCGGCCGCCACGGCGCCTTCATAGAACGCGGCCGCGCCGTCGCGCGCGATGGCGCGCAGCACCTGCGCCAGCGCCGGGTTGCGTAGCCGGTGGCCCACCGGCCAGGGCTGGCCGTCGGGCTGCAGCCAGTAGGCCGCGGCCTGCGGGCTGGCGCCCAGGGCCTCGCGCCCTTCCACCAGGTGCCGATGCAGCAGCGGCGTCACCGTGAAACCCTCCTCGCACAGCCGGATGGCGGGCTCGAACAGGTGCATCCAGGGCAGCCGCCCGTGCTGGCGGTGCGCCGCCTCCAGCATCGCCACCACGCCGGGCACGCCCACCGGGCGGCCGCCGGCCACGGCCTGCTGGAAGCTCATGGGCGTGCCGTCGGGCCGCAGGAACAGGTCCTCCGTGGCGGCGCCGGGCGCCATCTCGCGGCCGTCGAAGGCCTGCAGCCGGCGCCCGTCCCAGCTCATCAGGAAGGCGCCGCCGCCGATGCCGCTGGCCTGGGGCTCCACCAGCGTCAGCACCATCTGCACCGCCACGGCGGCGTCCACCGCCGAGCCGCCCTCGCGCAGCATCTGCAGCCCGGCCTGCGAGGCCAGCGGATGCGCCGCGGCCACGGCCATGCGCTTGAAGACCTCGCTGGGCCGAGCCGGCGCCGCGGCGCCGGCCTCGGGCCGCGGCCCCGGGCCGGCACAGCCTGCCAGGGCCGCCAGGACCAGCGCCGACAGCCCGCGGCGGCACGCCATCCTGGCCCGGCACCCGGGCGCCGATCCAGCCCGGGCCACTGCCGGGGCCATCCCCTTCACTGCGGGCTGCTTCATGGGTTTCTCCCGGGTTGTGCATGCCGCTTGCCTCGATGGCGGCATGCAACCGCCGCCCGCAGCAAGGACCCTGCCATGGCGCCGCTGACCTGGCGGCGGCCGGCGCCGCGTGCACCGTGGAGGGCGTGGACGCTGTGGGTCCTGTGCCTGCTGCTGGCCGGCTGCGGGGGGCTGCCGACGATCGTGCCCGACATGGCCATGTCGCGCCGCCCGGTGCAGGTCGAGGGCGCGCGCGGGCCGCTGACGCCGGCACAGAGCCAGGCCGTCCTGGAGCGGCTCAGGAGCCGCGGCAGCCCTTCGGACGTGCTGGAGCGCCATCTCGCGATCGAGGAGGCGCTGGTGGGCTCGCCGCTGGTGGCGGGCAACCGGGTGCAGCTGCTGCAGGACGGGCCGGCCACCTACGAGGCCATGTTCGGCGCCATCCGCGGCGCGCGCGACCACGTCAACGTCGAGTTCTACATCCTGGAAGACGACGAGGTCGGGCAGCGCTTTCGCGAGCTGCTGCTGGAGCGGCTGCGCGCCGGCGTGCACGTCAACCTGCTCTACGACAGCGTGGGCAGCCTGCGCACGCCCAAGGCGTTCTTCGAGCCGCTGCGCGAGGCCGGCGCGCTGGTGCTGGAGTTCAATCCCGTCAATCCGCTCAAGGTGCGCCGCGGCTGGAACGTCAACCAGCGCGACCACCGCAAGCTGGTCGTGGTCGATGGCCGCGTGGCCTTCCTGGGCGGCATCAACATCAGCAGCGTGTATTCCAGTGGCTCGATGCCGGGATCGGGCTCGCGCGGGCGCGCCGTGCGGCGCGAGCAGGAGCGCCAGCGCGACATCGACGCCCTGCCCTGGCGCGACACGCAGGTGCAGATCGAGGGACCGGTGGTGGCCGAGTACCAGCGCCTGTTCATGCAGACCTGGACCGACCAGCACGGGCCCGCCCTGCCCGCGCGCGACTACTTCCCAGCGCAGCAGCCGCAGGGCCGCGAGGTGGTGCGCGCCATCGGCAGCTCACCCGGCGAGCCCTACAGCTTCATCTACGCCACCCTGATCTCCGCCCTGCGCAGCGCGGAGACGGAGGTGCTGATCACGACGGCCTATTTCGTCCCCGACCCGCAGCTGCTCGAAACGCTGCAGGACGCGGCCCGGCGCGGGGTGAAAGTGAAGATCCTGCTGCCCAGCCGCAGCGACAGCGCCTTCGTGCTGGCGGCCGGGCGCGCCTACTACCAGGCGCTGCTGGATGCTGGCGTGGAACTCTGGGAGCGGCACGAGGCGCTGCTGCATGCCAAGACGGCGGTGATCGACGGCGTGTGGTCCACCGTGGGCTCGACCAACCTGGACTGGCGCAGCTTCCTGCACAACCAGGAGCTCAACGCTGTGGTGCTGGGCCCGGCCTTCGGCGCGCAGATGCGCGCGGTGTTCGAGCGCGACCTGGCCTCGTCCCGGCGCATCGACCCGGCCGAGTGGGCGCGCCGGCCGCTGTCGGCCCGGCTCAAGGAGCAGGCGGCGCGGCTGTGGGCGTGGTGGCTGTAAGCCGGCGCCCGGCGTGAAAAAGCCGCCCGCAGGCGGCTCGTGTGTCAGGGGGACAACGCGGCGGCGGCTTACAGCAGCGTCACGCCGGTGCGCTCCTGCACGTACTCGCGCGTGACCTCGGGAGCCAGCTCGACCAGCTTCAGGCCTTCGGGCGTCACGTCCATCACCGCCAGGTCGGTGATGATGCGGTTGACCACGCCCACGCCGGTGAGCGGCAGCGTGCACTTGGGCAGGATCTTGAGGTCGGTGGAGCCGTCCTTCTTGCGCGCCACGTGCTCCATGACCACGATCACGCGCGGCACGCCGGCCACCAGGTCCATGGCGCCGCCCATGCCCTTGACCATCTTGCCGGGGATCATCCAGTTGGCCAGGTCGCCCTTCTCGCTGACCTGCATCGCGCCCAGGATGCTCAGGTTGATCTTGCCGCCGCGGATCATGGCGAAGCTGTCGTGCGAGCCGAAGATGCTGGAGCCGGCGATGGTGGTGACGGTCTGCTTGCCGGCGTTGATGAGGTCGGCGTCCACCTCGTCCTCGGTCGGGAACGGGCCGATGCCCAGCATGCCGTTCTCGCTTTGCAGCCACACCTCCTTGTCGGGCGGCACGAAGTTGGCCACCAGCGTCGGGATGCCGATGCCGAGGTTCACGTAGAAGCCGTCCTGCAGCTCGGTCGCGGCCTTGGCGGCCATCTGGTCTTGGGTCCAGGGCATGTCGTGTCTCCTTCAGGCGGCCGGGCGGGTGGTGCGCTTCTCGATGCGCTTTTCCGGGTTCGGATTGAGCACCAGGCGGTGCACGTAGATGCCCGGCAGGTGCACGGCATCCGGGTCGATGGCGCCGACCTCGACGATCTCCTCCACCTCCACCACGGTGAGCTTGCCGGCCATGGCCACGGCCGGATTGAAATTGCGCGCGGTGCGGCGGAACAGCAGGTTGCCGCTCCTGTCAGCCTTCCAGGCCTTGACCAGCGACACCTCGGGATTGAGCGCGCGCTCCATGATGTAGGTATGCCCGTCGAACTCGCGCGTTTCCTTGCCTTCCGCCACCAGCGTGCCCACGCCGGTGCGGGTGAAGAAGGCCGGGATGCCGGCGCCGCCGGCGCGCAGCTTCTCCGCCAGCGTGCCCTGCGGCGTGAATTCCAGCTCCAGCTCGCCGGCCAGGTATTGGCGCTCGAATTCCTTGTTCTCGCCCACGTAGCTGGAAATCATCTTGCGGATCTGGCGCGTTTCCAGCAGCTGGCCCAGGCCGAAGCCATCGACGCCGGCGTTGTTGGAAATGACGGTCAAATCCTTGACGCCGGTATCGCGCAGGGCCGCGATCAGCGCCTCGGGAATGCCGCACAGGCCGAAGCCGCCGACGGCCAGCAGCTGGCCATCCTTGACGATGCCCTTCAGCGCTTCTGCGGCGCTCGGGTAGAGCTTGTTCATCCAGAGGTCTCCTAACAGGGTGTCCGCAATGTACTACTTACTGCATTAAGTAGTTGTTAAGTAGAATTGCCTAAAGCCGATTCCGGAGTTCCGAGCAAATGCAATTGCCGCTGCCCAATGCACCCGAGCTGGCGCCGCTGGATTACCGCACTGCCTTCGACCTGGCGCCCATCGGGCTGGTGATCTCGCGCAACCGGCTGATGGTGGACTGCAACCGCCAGGTGCTGGCCATGTTCGGCGCCGAGCGCGAGGACCTGGTCGGGCGCTCCTTCGAGATGCTGTATCCGAGCGTGGAGGAGTTCGAGCGCACCGGGCAGCGCATCGTGGCCAGCCTCGACCAGCAGGGCTGGTACGCCGACGAGCGGGTGATGAAGCGCGTGGCCGGCCCGCAGCGCGGCGAGCTGTTCTGGTGCCACGTCTCGGGCCGCGCGCTCGACCCGGCACAGCCGCATGCCGCGGGCATCTGGAGTTTCGAGGACCTCTCCCCACGCCGGCGCCTGGGGCTGGAGCTCACGGCGCGCGAGCGCGAGATTGCCGCGCTGCTCATCGACGGCCTGACCAGCAAGCTCATCGGCCGCAAGCTCAACATCAGCCCGCGCACCGTGGACGTCTACCGCGCGCGCCTGATGCGCAAGTACAACGCCTCGACCACGCCGGAGCTGGTGCACAAGCTGCTGAGCGCCTGAGCGGCGCTTGGCAGCCTTCTTGGCTTCAGTCCACCAGCGCCTTGACCCACGCCGGCAGCGGCACCGAGCGCTTGCTGGCCGAGTCGGCCCACACCACCTTGGCGCCGCCGCTGGCGGCCACCTCGCCGGGCCGGTCCACGCGCTCCAGCGTGGTGTAGGTCTCGAAGCTGCTGCGGCCGGGCCGGGCGACGTAGAGCCGCGCCAGCAGCTCGCCGGGATACTCCAGCTGCTGCAGGAAATTGCAGAAGGCGTTGACGATCACCGGCCCGCTGCCGCCGGGGTCGGGCGGCACGCCGTGCGACTGCAGCCACTCGACGCGGATGATCTCCAGGTAGCGGAAGTACACGGTGTTGTTGACGTGGCCCATGGCATCCATGTCGCCCCAGCGGATCGGGATCCGCATCTCGAACACCAGTTTCTTGTCTTCAGGCAGCTCGAAGCGCATGCGTTCGGAAGGTCGGCAATCAGGTTTTCAGGAATCGGACGAGGCCGTGAGCTTGGCCTCCACGCCCAGCTCGGCCGCCAGGCGCAGCACCAGCGCGCGCAGCTCGGCGACTTCCGCGCGCAGCGCCGCGATCTCGTCGGCCCTTGCCGGCTTCGGCGCGGTCAGCTCCTCGGGCCCGGCCACCGGCAGCGACGGCGCGCCGGTGAGCAGCTGCGCCCAGCGCGCCTCGCGCGCGCCCGGCGCGCGCGCCAGCCGCACCGCGCGCGGCGGCTCCTTCTCGGCCAGCTCCTCCAGGAAGCCTTCCACCGAGGAGGTGTCGGCAAAGCGGTGCAGCCGCTCGCAGTTGGCGCGCAGCTCGGCGGCGGTCTGCGGCCCGCGCAGCAGCAACGTGGCCAGCAGCGCCGCGGCCGCGCCGGGCACGCCCAGGCCGCGCGGGGCATTGTGGTCGTAGCGCGTGACGCGCATGCCGCTGACCTCGTTGACCAGCGACAGCTCGCGCAACCCCTCGATGGCCTCCAGCACGTCGGCCTCGGTCAGGCTCATGACCGGGTCGCGCGCGGTCTTCTGGTTGCAGCCCGCCACCAGCGCGTTGAGCGACAGCGGATAGGTGTCGGGCACCGTAGCCTGTTTCTCCATCAGCACGGCCAGCACGCGCCCCTCGGCGGCCGTGAGCTCGCGCAGTGCCATCACCAGACGCCGAAGCCGTCGTCGGCGGCGATGACGGCGCCGTTGATGAAGTGGCTCTCGTTGGCGCAGAGCATCAGCAGCGTGGAGTCGAGGTCCTGCGGGCGGCCGATGCGCTTGCGCGGCGTCATCTTGACCAGGTCCTGCGCCGTGGCGCGGGTCCACAGGTGGTGGTTCTGCTCGGTGTCGATGTAGCCCGGGCAGATGGCATTGACGTTGATCCCGTAACCGCCCCACTCCAGCGCCATGGCGCGCGTCATGTAGAGCATGGCGGACTTGCTCATGCCGAAGGCGCCGGATTCAGCCTGCACGCGGTGCCCGGCCATGGCCGCGATGTTGACGATGCGCCCGCCGGTGAAGGTGCCCGGCACCGAGCCCTGCGCGCGGCCGATCATGCGCTTGGCCACCTCCTGCGCCACGAAGAAGGCACCGCGCAGGTTGCACTTCATGACGTAGTCATAGTCCTCGGGCGTGACCTCCAGCAGCTTCTGCTGCGCGTTGACGCCGGCGTTGTTGACCAGGATGTCGATGGCGCCCATCTCGGTCTCGGCATGCGCGACCGCGGCGCGGATGCTGTCCGGGTCGGTCACGTCCAGGCCCACCACGTGCGCATCGCCGCCATCGGCCTCGATCTCGGCGCGCAGCGTCTTGAGCTTCTCGACACGGCGCGCCGAGAGCACCACGCCGGCGCCGGCGCGCGCCAGCACGCGAGCGAACTGCGCGCCCAGTCCGCCGGAAGCGCCGGTAACGAAGGCCACGCGGCCCGAAAGGTCGATCTGATAACTCATGACGCGAGAGACTCCTCGACTGCATCCAGGGAAAGGGGCCGGCCAAGATAGCACGCCCGCACGGCCGCCCTGCCGCGGGCGCGGCACGGGCCTGCCCGCCTCGGCAGCACCGCCGTCAGGGTGAGGCGGCCGACTTAAACTGACAGGCTTTGTCCACCCACCAACCACACTTCAATCGATGACGCCGCAGCAACTGCTCGAACAGTACGGCCCGCGCGAGTCCATGGACTACGACGTGGTGATCGTCGGCGCCGGCCCCGCGGGGCTGGCCACCGCCATCCGGCTCAAGCAGCTCGCCGCCGCGGCGAATGCGGAGGTGTCGGTGGTGGTGCTGGAAAAGGGCTCCGAGCCCGGCGCGCACATCCTCTCCGGGGCCATCATGGACCCCATCGCGCTCAGCGAGCTGTTCCCCGACTGGAAGGACAAGGGCGCGCCGCTGAAGCAGCCCGTCACCGAGGACGAGTTCCTGTTCCTGTCCGAGACCGGCCACAAGGCCACCCCGCACGGCCTGCTGCCCGACTGCTTCAAGAACCACGGCAACTACATCGTCAGCCTGGGCGAAGTCACGCGCTGGCTGGCGGAACAGGCCGAAGGCCTGGGCGTGGAAATCTTTCCCGGCTTCGCCGCCGCGGAAGTGCTCTATGCCGAGGACGGCCGCGTGCGCGGCATCGCCACGGGCCACATGGGCCTGGGCAAGGACGGCGAGCCCACCGACAGTTTTCAACTGGGCATGGAGCTGCTGGGCAAGTACACGGTGTTCGCGGAAGGGTCGCGGGGCCACCTCGGAAAGCAGCTCATCGCGCGCTTCAAGCTCGACGAGGGCAGGAACCCGCAGAGCTACGGCATCGGCCTCAAGGAGCTGTGGGAAGTGCCGGCCGCCAATCACAAGCCGGGCCTGGTGGTGCACACCGCCGGCTGGCCGCTGGAGCCCGATACCTACGGCGGCAGCTTCATCTACCACGCGGCGGACAACAAGATTGCCATCGGCTTCGTCGTGGGGCTGGACTACCAGAACCCGTGGCTGAGCCCGTTTGAGGAGTTCCAGCGCTTCAAGACCCACCCGGCCGTGCGCAAGCACCTGGAAGGCGGCAAGCGCATCAGCTACGGCGCGCGCGCCATCACCGCCGGCGGGCTGCTGAGCCTGCCCAGGACGGTGTTTCCGGGCGGCGCGCTGGTGGGCTGCGACGCAGGCTACCTCAACGCCAGCCGCATCAAGGGCAGCCACGCCGCGATCAAGAGCGGCATGCTGTGCGCCGAGGCCGCCTTCGAGGCGCTGCAGGCCGGGCGCAGCGGCGACGAGCTCACGGCGTATCCGCAGGCCTTCGAGAAGAGCTGGCTGTTCGAGGAGCTGAACCAGGCGCGCAACTTCAAGCAGTGGTTCAAGAAGGGCCGCTCCACCGCCACGCTCATGACCGGCATCGAGCAGTGGCTGCTGCCGCGGCTGGGCATGAAGAACCCGCCCTGGACCGTCAACCGCAAGCTGCCCGACCACGTCAGCTTGCGCCCGGCGGCCGAGTTCCCGCGCATCGACTACCCCAAGCCCGACGGCGTGCTCTCCTTCGACAAGCTGTCCTCGGTGTTCATCAGCAACACCAACCACGAGGAAAACCAGCCGGCGCACCTGACGCTGAAGGACGCGACGGTGCCGACGCGCATCAACCTGCCGACCTTCGCCGGGCCCGAGAACCGCTACTGCCCGGCGGGCGTGTACGAGTACGTGGCGGCCGAGGGCGGCGGGGAGCGGCTGCAGATCAACGCCCAGAACTGCGTGCACTGCAAGACCTGCGACATCAAGGACCCGACGCAGAACATCGTCTGGGTCACGCCCGAAGGCGGCGGCGGTCCGAACTACGCGGGGATGTAAGCCCCGCGGCGGCGGCGCGGCCGGCTCCGTGCCTGACCCGGATCGGCCGGCGGCGCTTGCCTGGAATCGTCGGCCTCTTGTCTTTTTGCGGCATGGCGGCTGCGCGCGGGCCGGACTCGCCGGAGCGGCTGCTACACTGCCCGCGCCAGGAGAGAGCCCCCTGAACGCGGGGCCGCCGAAGGCGCAGGGGTCCGCCCCGAACGCTCAGGCAAAAGGACTGGCAAGCGCCCTTCTCAAGAGGGGCGACACCTCACTGGAGAGAGGCCGCGCCCGCACCGGGTATTGCGGCCCACCGAAGGGGCAAGCGCAGTGGCATCCTCGTCAGGAAGCCCTCGCCAATCTCTCAGGTAAAGCGGACAGCGGGGGCACCACGTTCCACCTTCGCCGGTGGCCGTTTGCCCTTGGGAGACCTGACTCATGACCGCTGACACCGCCTCGTCCGCCACCGGCGCCGCCGACGCTTCCACCCCCGTCCTGCAGCGCACGCCGCTGCACGCGCTGCATCTGGAGCTGGGCGCGCGCATGGTGCCCTTTGCCGGCTACGAGATGCCGGTGAGCTATCCCGGCGGCATCCTGGCCGAGCACCGGCACTGCCGCGAGGCGGCGGCGCTGTTCGACGTGTCGCACATGGGCCAGGTGCGGCTGGTGGGCGACGATGCCGCGCTGGCGCTGGAGTCGCTGGTGCCGGTGGACGTGGCCGACCTCGCCGTGGGGCGCCAGCGCTACGGCTTCTTCACCAACACCGCCGGCGGCATCCTGGACGACCTGATGGTCGCGCGCCGCCCGGACGACCTGTTCATGGTCATCAACGCCAGCCGCAAGGACCACGACCTGCAGCTGCTGCGCACCCAGATCGGCCACCGCTGCCAAGTCGTCTCCATGCCCGAGCGCGCGCTGCTGGCGCTGCAGGGCCCGCAGGCGGCGCAGGCGCTGGCGCGGCTGGACGCCGGCGTGGCGGCGCTGACGTTCATGGCCACCGGCACCTTCACGCTGGCCGGCGCCGAATGCTTCGTCAGCCGCAGCGGCTACACCGGCGAGGACGGCTTCGAGATCTCCGTGCCGGCCGAGGGCGCCGAGGCGCTGGCCAAGGCGCTGCTGGCGCTGCCCGAAGTCAAGCCCGCCGGGCTGGGCGCGCGCGACACGCTGCGCCTGGAAGCCGGGCTGTGCCTGTACGGCCACGACATCGACGAGGACACTACGCCGGTCGAGGCCGGCCTGACCTGGGCCATCCAGAAGGTGCGCCGCCCGGGTGGCGCGCGCGCCGGCGGCTATCCCGGCAGCCAGGCCATCGAGGCGCAATTGGCCAACGGCGCGCCGCGCAAGCGTGTGGGCCTGCTCGGCCTGGAGCGCGCGCCGGTGCGCGAGGGTGCGCCGGTGCTCGACGCGCAGGGCCTGCGCGTGGGCAAGGTCACCAGCGGCACGCTGTCGCCGCAGTTGGGGAAACCCATCGCCATGGCTTACGTGGACGCGGCGCACGCGCAGCCCGGCGCCGAGCTGTCGGCCGAGGTGCGCCTGAAGCCGCAGGCCATGCGAGTCGTCGCCATGCCCTTCACGCCGCACCGCTACCACCGCGGCTGAGCCGCCGCGGCGCGGCGCGAGCTGCCATCAATCCAACCCTTTCCCAACCCGGCGCAAGCAGCGCGCCGACCGTCCAGGAGACCCGCCCATGACCACCAAGTACACGACCGAGCACGAGTGGATCAACATCGAGGACCATGACGCCGCCGTGGTCGGCATCACGCACCACGCGCAGGAAGCCCTGGGCGACGTGGTGTTCGTCGATCTGCCCGAAGTCGGCAAGACCTTCGCCAAGGGCGAGGTGTCCGGCGTGGTCGAATCGGTCAAGGCCGCGGCCGACCTCTACATGCCCGTGAGCGGCGAGGTGGTCGAGGTCAACGAGGACCTGCGCAACGACCCCTCGCTGGCCAACACCGACCCGCTGGGCAACGGCTGGTTCTTCAAGGTCCGCATCACCAACATGGCCGAGTTCGACGAGCTCATGGACGGCCCGGCCTACGACGCGCTGCTGAAATCCGAGAAGTAAGCCCTTGAGGCCGGGGCGGCGCCGCGCTGCCCGGGCCTTGGCGCGGCAAGCCGATTGCCGCGCCCTTTCCAGTGATCCCCGGTGATCCCCCGTGATTCCCAGTGACTCTTTCGAGTCCCGCCGGCCGGCTCCCGCCGCGCCCGCGCCGCCACCCTCTCCTTCTGCCCTTCGAACCATGTCCGAATCCTTTCCGCCGCTGGCCGAGCTCGAGAACGCTGCCGAGTTCCACCACCGCCACATCGGCCCGGAGCCGCACGAGCAGGCGCAGATGCTGTCGGTGATCGGCGCCGCCACGCGCCGCGCGCTGGTCGAGGCCGTGATGCCGCGCAACATCGCGCGCAACCAGCCCATGGCGCTGCCCGCGCCCGCCACCGAGGCGCAGGCGCTGCTGGAGCTGCGCGCCATCGCCGCGCGCAACCGGGTGCTCAAGAGCTTCATCGGCCAGGGCTACCACGGCACGCTCACGCCCACCGTCATCCTGCGCAACGTGCTGGAGAACCCGGCCTGGTACACGGCCTACACGCCCTACCAGGCCGAGATCTCGCAGGGGCGCATGGAGGCGCTGCTCAACTTCCAGACGCTGATCACGGACCTGACGGCGCTGGACATCGCCAACGCCTCGATGCTGGACGAGGCCACCGCCGCGGCCGAGGCCATGACGCTGGCGCTGCGCGTGGGCCGCAGCAAGAGCACGCGCTGCTTCGTGGCCGACGACGTGCTGCCGCAGACGCTGCAGGTCATGCGCACGCGCGCGCTGCCGCTGGGCATCGAGATCGTCACCGGCGCGGCCGAGTCGGCGGGCGAGCACGACTGCTTCGCCGCGCTGTTCCAGTACCCCGGCGTCACCGGCCAGGTGCGCGACCTGCAGCCGCTGGCCGATGCGGTGCACGCGCGCGGCGGCCAGGTCATCGTCGCCGCCGACCTGCTGGCGCTGACGCTGCTCAAGGCGCCGGGCGAGCTGGGCGCCGACATTGCCGTGGGCAGCACGCAGCGCCTGGGCATGCCCATGGGCTGCGGCGGCCCGCACGCGGCCTACATGGCCACGCGCGACAGCCACAAGCGCTCGCTGCCCGGGCGGCTGGTGGGTGTCAGCGTGGATTCGTCCGGCTCGCCCGCGCTGCGCCTGGCTTTGCAGACGCGCGAGCAGCACATCCGCCGCGAGAAGGCCACCTCCAACATCTGCACCGCGCAGGTGCTGCCGGCGGTGGTAGCGAGCATGTACGCCGTCTACCACGGCCCCGAGGGCCTGAAGCGCATCGCGCGCCGGGTGGCGGCCTACACCGCGATCCTGGCCGCCGGGCTGAAGCAGCTGGGCTGGACGCTGGCCCATGAAGAGGCCTTCGACACGCTGCAGGTGCTGACCGGCGAGCGCACCGCCGGGCTGCTGGCCAGCGCGGAAGCCGCCGGCATGAACCTGCGCCGCGCCGGCGCCGACTCGCTGGGCATCACGCTCGACGAGACCACCACGCGCGACGATCTGCAGGCGCTGTGGAAGGTGTTCGCCGGCGAGAAGCCCGTGCCCACCTTCGCCGACCTGGAACGCAGCGCGCCGCTGCTGCCCGCGGCGCTGGCGCGCACCAGCACCTTCCTGGCGCACCCGGTGTTCAACACCCACCACAGCGAGACGGAGATGCTGCGCTACATCCGCGGCCTCTCCGACAAGGACCTGGCGCTGGACCGCAGCATGATCCCGCTGGGCTCGTGCACCATGAAGCTCAACGCCACCAGCGAGATGATCCCCATCACCTGGCCGGCGTTCGCGCACGTGCACCCCTTCGCGCCGGCCGACCAGCTCGAAGGCTACCGGCTGCTCGACGAGCAGTTGCGCGGCTGGCTGTGCCAGGCCACCGGCTATGCCGGCATCAGCCTGCAGCCCAATGCCGGCTCGCAGGGCGAGTACGCCGGGCTGCTGGCCATCCAGGCCTGGCACGCCTCGCGCGGCCAGGCGCACCGCGACGTGTGCCTGATCCCCGAGTCCGCCCACGGCACCAACCCGGCCAGCGCCGGCATGGTCAACATGAAGGTCGTGGTCGTGAAGTGCGACGACATGGGCAACGTGGACCTGGCCGACCTGCGCGCCAAGTGCGAGCAGCACTCGGCCAGGCTGGGCGCGATCATGATCACCTACCCGTCCACCTACGGCGTGTTCGATCCGCACGTGAAGGAGCTGTGCGCGCTGGTGCACGAGCACGGCGGCCGGGTGTACGTGGACGGCGCCAACATGAACGCGCTGGTGGGCCTGGCGGCGCCGGGCGAGTTCGGCGGCGACGTCAGCCACCTGAACCTCCACAAGACCTTCTGCATTCCGCACGGCGGCGGCGGCCCTGGCGTCGGGCCGGTGTGCGTGGTGAAAGACCTGGTGCCCTTCCTGCCCGGCAAGCCGGGCGGCGCGGAAGCCGCGGGCGGTGTCGGGCCGGTGTCGGCCGCGCCGCTGGGCAACGCGGCGGTGCTGCCGATCAGCTGGATGTACATCCGCATGATGGGCGCCGAGGGCCTCACCGCCGCCACCGAGACGGCGATCCTGTCGGCCAACTACGTCGCAGCGCGCCTGTCCGGGCACTACGACATCCACTTCAGCGGCGGCGTCGAGGGCCTGAAGGGCGGCGGCGTGGCGCACGAGTGCATCCTGGACCTGCGCCCGCTCAAGGACAGTTCCGGCATCAGCGCCGAGGACGTGGCCAAGCGGCTCATCGACTACGGCTTCCACGCGCCCACGCTGTCCTTCCCCGTGGCCGGCACGCTGATGGTGGAGCCCACCGAGAGCGAGCCGCTGGTCGAGCTGGACCGCTTCTGCGACGCGATGATCGCCATCCGGCAGGAGATCGCGCAGGTCGAGTCCGGTGCCTGGCCGCGCGAGGACAACCCGCTCAGGAACGCGCCGCACACGGCACAGGCGCTGCTCAAGGAGGAATGGGCTCACGCCTACAGCCGCGAGCAGGCCGCCTATCCGGTGGCGGCGCTGCGGGGCCAGAAGTACTGGCCGCCGGTCGGGCGCGTGGACAACGTGCACGGCGACCGCAACCTGTTCTGCACCTGCCCGCCCACGGCGTCGTACGAGGACTGAAACCGCGCTGCACGGACCGGCGGCGCCTGAAGGAGTGAAGTCATGGCGGTGTCGGTCTTCGACCTGTTTCGCATCGGCATCGGGCCCAGCAGCTCGCACACCGTCGGGCCGATGCGGGCGGCGCGGCTCTTTGCCGAGCGGCTGCGCGGCGAGGGGCTGCTGGAGCGCACGGCGCGGGTGCGGTGCGATCTCTACGGCTCGCTGGGCGCCACCGGCAAGGGCCACGGCAGCGACAAGGCCGTGCTGCTGGGCCTGTCCGGGCACGACCCGGAAACGGTGGACGTGGACGCCGTGCCGGCGCTGCTGCAACGCATCCGCGACGACGAGCAGCTGCCGCTGGCCGGCACGAATGCGCTGCGCTTCACCGCGTCGGACCTGCGTTTCCACCGCACCGAGACCCTGCCCTTCCACGCCAACGGCATGACGTTGCGGGCGCTGGACGCGAACGGCGTGCAGCTCTCGGAGCGCACCTACTACTCCGTGGGCGGCGGCTTCGTGGTCAGCGAGGAGGTGGCGGCCGACGGCAGCCGGCACCGCGTCATTGCGCCGGACACGACGGTGCTGCCGCTGCCTTTCCACAGCGGCGAGGAACTGATGGCGCTGTGCGAGCGGGAGGGCCTGTCCATTGCGCAGCTGATGCGTCGCAACGAGCGCCACTGGCGCGGCGACGCGGAGATCGACGCCGGGCTGCTGCGCATCTGGGCCGTGATGCAGCAGTGCGTCGAGCGCGGCTGCCGCACCGAGGGCGTGCTGCCCGGCGGCTTCAAGGTACGCCGGCGCGCGCCGCAGCTGTGGCGCCAGCTCTTGGCGCAGGAAGCTGCCGGCGGTTCACCGGACCCGCTGGCGGTGATCGACTGGGTTAACCTGTTCGCGCTGGCGGTCAACGAGGAGAACGCCGCCGGTGGCCGCGTGGTCACGGCGCCGACCAACGGCGCGGCCGGCATCGTGCCGGCGGTGCTGCACTACTACGCGCGCTTCGTGCCCGGCGCCAGCGACGCCGGCGTGGTGGACTTCCTACTCACGGCCGGCGCCATCGGCATCCTCTACAAGGAAAACGCCAGCATCTCCGGGGCGGAAGTTGGCTGCCAGGGCGAGGTCGGCGTGGCCTGCTCGATGGCCGCCGGCGCGCTGTGCGCGGTCAGCGGCGGCAGCCCGGCACAGGTAGAAAACGCCGCCGAAATTGCCATGGAGCACCACCTGGGCCTGACCTGCGACCCGGTCGGCGGGCTGGTGCAGATCCCGTGCATCGAGCGCAACGCGATTGCCTCGGTGAAAGCCATCAACGCCGCGCGCATGGCGCTGCGCGGCGACGGCACGCACCACGTCAGCCTCGACAAGGTCATCAAGACCATGCGCGAAACCGGCGCCGACATGCTGACCAAGTACAAGGAAACGGCCCGCGGCGGGCTCGCGGTCAACATCGTGGAGTGCTGAGGCGTCCGGCTGCCGGGCCCGCGCACGGCGCGGCGGTCAACGCTGCACGCCGGCCGACATCGCAGGCCGGGCGCTGCGGGAATGGGGCTGCTCAGGCTTGCCTGCGCTGCTCCAGCACCTGGCGCACCGCGGCGACATGCTCGCCGACGCGTCCGACGATGTCCTGGAGCTCGTCCTGGCTGCAGTGCAGCTGCTCGCACCAGTACTGCAGCTCGACCGGGTCCATGGTGTTGACGCGGCCGGGGTCCAGCGGCTGGAAGGCTTGGTGGGGCGCGGTTTGCATGCGGTCTCCTTCATGTGCAGCGCGGGCCGCGAAGGCGGCGCCTGACGCATCGGGGAGACCAGCATCGCGCGGCGCGGCGAGACGCGCCTTGAGCTGGCTCAGCCCGGTGACGGCCGCGGGCCGGTCACCGGCTTGGGGCTGTCAGCGCTTCTGGTCGAAGCGCCGGGCGCGGCCGCCGACGCGCCGGTCGTGTCCCAGGGGCGCGATGTAGAAGGGCTCGAACTTGCGGCCCTTGTCGGCGCTGTCGGTGCCTTCGAACAGCGGATCGACAGGCTTGCGCTCGGCAGGACGGTTGTGGGCGGCGTGTTTCGTCATGGCTGATACAACTAGGCGTCCAACGGGACGGTGCAGCCACAACGTGGCAATCTGCGGACCGGATGACAGTCCGGCGCAAGTTTTTGAGCACATAGGGTTTCTCCGGGGAAACCTGCGCAGCAAGCGGGGTTCAAGCAGGTTGAAGGCGAAAGACGGCCTTCCAGGCAGGAGCGGTTACGGCCGGTATCGCGGAGGAAAACCTGGGTTGTTTGCCGTGGCCTGGGCCTTTATGGTCCGGACTCCCATCCCTGTCGGGCCGGCCCACGGCCCCACCCGGCCGCCGCTGCCGGGACTGAAGGAGTGAAATACGTGCCCAATTCCCCCCAACGCGCCAGTTCTCCCCGCACGCCACGTTCGACGCTGTCGGCCGCCGCCGATGCCGCGCTCGACAAGGGCCGCGCGCCCGCACTCGATACCCCGCTGGGCGCCCCTGCCATCGAGCTGGCCGCCTCGGCCAACGAGCCGCGCGCCGACGCCGGCGTCACGCTGGACGAGGTGCTCAACGGCTGGAGCGAGAGCACCATGCGCGAACAGCTGCGCTGGCAGATGTCGGCGCTCGCGGCCGCGCTGCGCGGCACGCAGCAGCTCGGCCAGGCCCAGGACGAGCTCAGCCAGCAGGTGATCCAGAACCTTGAACGGCTCGATGTCGAGCTGCGCGATGCCCGCAACCTCGGCGATCTCGCCAGCGTGGGCTCCAGCCTGGCCAAGATCGATTTCAACGGCCTGATGCGGCTGGCCACCCGCCTCACCCAGCTCGGCGCCGACCAGTGGCTGAAGCTGGCCCAGGAAACCGGCAACGGCCTGGTGCGGCTGCAGAGCGC
Organism: Azohydromonas aeria; assembly: GCF_009760915.1. GTDB lineage: Bacteria > Pseudomonadota > Gammaproteobacteria > Burkholderiales > Burkholderiaceae_C > Azohydromonas > Azohydromonas aeria. The sequence goes on along the minus strand of NZ_VIDQ01000004.1, from coordinate 106,833 downwards.
TTACTGGGAATCGGCGCTGAGCTTCTTCCGGCTGCAGACCAGCCTGGGCGGCTCTTCAGAAATGATCCAGGCCGAGGTCGAGCACGTGCTCAGCCCCATGGCGGCCAGCCCGCTGATGTGGCCGGCCCAGGAGGCGACCCGGCAGGCGGCGCAGATGGCAGCCAGTGGCTGGAACGACTGGCTGAACTGGAGCGGCCACTTCGCCGACGCCGGCTTCACCATGTTCAACGGCAACCCGTCGCAGAAGCACTGAGGCGCTGAAGCACTGCAGGGGAAGTCGCCCAGGAAAAACCGGCCTGCGGGCCGGTTTTTTCATGCGCAGCCGGCGCGAAGCCGTCAGCGCGGCGCGGCGGCCGGGATCTGCGGCAGCGCCAGCGCCACGTCGCCGCACTGGGCGCGCTGGCGCAGCGCGTGGTCCATCACCACCAGCGCCAGCAGCGCCTCGGCAATCGGCGTGGCGCGGATGCCGACGCAGGGGTCGTGGCGGCCGAAGGTCTGCACCGTGTTGGGCTGGCCGGCGCGGTCGATGGAGGCGCGCGGCGTGCGGATCGAGCTCGTGGGCTTGATGGCCAGGGACACCACCAGGTCCTGCCCCGTGCTCACGCCGCCGAGCACGCCGCCGGCATGGTTGCTCCTGAACCCTTCAGGCGTGAGCTCGTCGCCATGCTCGGAGCCGCGCTGGGCGATGCTCCTGAAACCGTCGCCGATCTCCACGCCCTTGACGGCGTTGAGGCCCATCATGGCGTGCGCGATGTCCGCATCGAGCCGGTCAAAGAGCGGCTCGCCCAGGCCCGCGGGCATGCCCTGCGCAATGACGCTGATGCGCGCGCCGATCGAGTCGCCGTCGCGGCGCAGCTGGTCCATCTGCGCTTCGAGCTCGGGAATGATGCTGGCGTTGGGCGCGAAGAAGGCGTTGTTGGCGATGTGCTCGAAGCCTTCGAACGGGATCTCGGTGGCGCCCAGCGCCGACATCCAGCCGATGAAGCGCGTGCCGTACTTCTGCTGCAGCCACTTCTTCGCCACCGCGCCGGCGGCCACCGTGGGCGCGGTCAGCCGCGCCGAGGAGCGCCCGCCGCCGCGCGGGTCGCGCACGCCGTACTTGCGCCAGTAGGCGTAGTCGGCATGGCCGGGGCGAAAGGTGTCGAGCAGGTTGCCGTAGTCCTTGCTGCGCTGGTCGGTGTTGCGGATGAGCAGGCAGATCGGCGTGCCGGTGGTCTGGCCCTCGTACACGCCGGACAGGATCTCGACGGCGTCGGCCTCGTTGCGCTGCGTCACGTGGCGCGAGGTGCCCGGGCGGCGCCGGTCGAGCTCGGGCTGGATGTCGGCCTCGCTGAGCGCCAGGCCCGGCGGGCAGCCGTCGATCACGCAGCCGATGGCCGGGCCGTGGCTTTCGCCGAAGTTGGTGACGCGGAAGAGTTCGCCGAGGGTGCTGCCGGACATGCTGGTGCGCTGCTGCGAGGAAAGGAATCGACAAAGCAAAGGGCCCGCTTGCGCGGGCCCGACATTGTGACAGCCGCCGCCGGGGCGGCCGTGCAAAGGCGCTCAGGCCGCCGGGGCCTGCGGCTCGGCCGCGCGGGCGGCGCTGCCCTCCTCTTCGGCCGGCCAGTCCTTGATGTAGGCCTTGAGCATGCGGTTCTCGAAGTCCTGCGCGTCCACCACGGCCTTGGCCACGTCGTAGAACGAGATCACGCCCATGAGCGTGCGGTGGTCCAGGATGGGCATGTAGCGCGCGTGGCGCGCCAGCATCATGCGGCGCACCTCGTCGATCGAGGTCTCCGGGGTGCAGCTCAGCGGGCAGTCGTCCATCACGCTGCGCACCGTGGCGTTCTCCAGCTGGCCGTTAGTGCGCACCACCGCGGCGATGGCCTCGCGGAAGGTCAGCATGCCCACCACGTCGCCGTAGCTCACCACCACGACCGAGCCGATGTCGTGCTCGGCCATGGTTTGCAGCGCCTGCGCCAGCGAGGCGTCCGGCGAAACGGTGAACAGCGCATTGCCCTTGACGCGAAGGATGTCGCGGACCTTCATGAAAGATTCCCCAGAAACAGTGAAACAGAACTGCCGGGCAACATAGCACAGCAGTCCGTGCCGGCCCTTACGCAAAATCAAGCAGGGCGTAACGCCGCGAGCATGGCATCCACCATCGATTCCAGATCGTGGCACGGCTGCCAGCCCCAGTCGGCGCGCGCCGCCGTGTCGTCGATGGACGAAGGCCAGCTTTCGGCAATGGCCTGGCGGAAGTCGGGCTCGCAGCGCAGCGTGAAGCCCGGCAGCCGGCGCGCGATGGCGTCGGCGATCTGGCGCGGCGTGAAGCTCATGCCGGCAAGGTTGTAGGCGCGGCGCTCGCGGATGCGCTGTGGCGGCGCCTCCATCAGCTCCAGCGCGGCGCGGATCGCGTCGGGCATGTACATCATCGGCAGCGCCAGGTCCTCGCGCAGGAAGCAGGTGTAGGCGTTGCGCGCCAGCGCAGCGTGGAAGATCTCCACGGCGTAGTCGGTGGTGCCGCCGCCGGGCGCGGTCTTCCAGCTGATGAGACCCGGAAAGCGCAGGCTGCGCACGTCCACGCCGTGGCGGCGGTGGTACCAGGCGCACCAGCCCTCGCCCGCGAGCTTGGAGATGCCGTAGACGGTGTCGGGCTCCATCACCGTGTGCTGCGGCGTGGCGTCCTTGGGCGTGGAGGCGCCGAAGGCGGCAATCGAGCTGGGCCAGAACACGCGCTGCAGCGGCCGCGTGCGCGCCAGCTCCAGCACGTTGAGCAGGCTCTTCATGTTCAGGTCCCAGGCCCAGGTCGGGTGCTGCTCGCCGCGCGCGGACAGCGCCGCGGCCAGCAGCCAGACCTGCGTGACGCCATGGCGCCGCGCCACCTCGCCCAAAGCGCCGGCGTCGGTGGCGTCCAGCGCCTCGTGCGCCACGCCCGGCACGCGACCTGAGGGCGACAGGTCCGAGGACACCACCGCCGCGCGCCCGTGGCGCTGCGCCAGCGCCTCGACCAGCTCGCTGCCGATCTGCCCGTTGGCGCCGACGACCAGGATCTTCAAGGCGGCCGTCACTGCATCGACTCCCGGGACATTCGCGGGGACATCGGCGGCCGCCTCACGCCACCAGCCCCAGCTCGCGCCCGGCCTGCCGGAAGGCGGCCACGGCGTGCTCCAGGTCGGCGCGCGTGTGCGCGGCGCTGAGCTGCACGCGGATGCGCGCCTGGCCCTGCGGCACCACCGGGTAGAAGAAGCCCACCGCGTACACGCCCAGCTCCAGCAGCCGCGCCGCCAGCGCTTGGGCCTTGTGGGCGTCGTAGACCATGATCGGCACGATCGGGTGCTCGCCCGGCTTCAGGTCGAAGCCCGCCTCGGTCATTGCGGCGCGGAACCAGCGGGCGTTGTCCCAGAGGGTGTCGCGCAGCCCGGCGCTCTCCTCCAGCAGGTCCAGCACCGCCAACGAGGCGCCGACGATCGCCGGCGCCAGCGAATTCGAGAACAGGTAGGGCCGCGAGCGCTGGCGCAGCAGCTCGATGACTTCGCGCCGCCCGCTGGTGAAGCCGCCCGACGCGCCGCCCAGCGCCTTGCCCAGCGTGCCGGTGATCAGGTCCACGCCCGCGACGCCGTCCACCAGCAGCCCGCGGTGCTCATGCGTGCCGCGCCCGCTGGCGCCGACGAAGCCCGTGGCGTGGCTGTCGTCGATGCCCAGCAGCGCGCCGTGGGCGTCGCACAGCACGCGCATGCGGTCGAGCTGCGCCACGCTGCCGTCCATCGAGAACACGCCGTCGGTGAAGGCCAGCACGAAGCGCGCGCCCTCGGCGCGGGCCTGGCGCAGGCAGCGCTCCAGGTCGGCCATGTCGTCGTGGGCGTAGCGGTAGCGGCGCGCCTTGCACAGCCGGATGCCGTCGATGACGGAGGCGTGGTTGAGCGTGTCGCTGACGATGGCGTCCTCCTCGGTGAACAGCGGCTCGAACAGCCCGCCGTTGGCGTCGAAGGCCGCCGCGTAGAGGATGGTGTCCTCGGTGCCCAGGAAGCGCGACAGCCGCGCCTCCAGCGCCTGGTGCCGGTCCTGCGTGCCGCAGATGAAGCGCACCGAGCTCATGCCGTAGCCGTGGCTCGCCATCGCCTCCTGCGCCGCGCGCACCACGCGCGGATGCGCGCTGAGTCCCAGGTAATTGTTGGCGCACAGGTTGAGGAGCTCGCGCCCGTCGGCCAGGCGCACGCGCGGCCCCTGCGCGCCGGCGATGACGCGCTCCTCCTTGAACAGGCCGTCCCGGCGCAGGCCCTGCAGCTCGCGGCCGATGAAGGCGGTGAATTCGTCGCTGGCTTTCATGCTGGCTCCCACGCGGCATGCGCCGCATGCAGCCGCACCGTAGCTTCAAGGCGCGTGGGCTGCAAAGACCCTGCACCCCACCCCGGCGCGGCTCAGCGCAGCGCTTCCTCCAGCGACATCGCCTCGACGCCGGCCTGCGCCCGGAACGCCCGGGCCGCGGCGCTGGGTTCCAGCAGCAACCGGTCGATGAGCGGCGCGGCCGGCGTGCGCGCCGGGTCGCACAGCAGCACCAGGCGCTGCGCGCCGCCCTCCTCCAGGCGGCCGACCCAGTCCAGCGCCACCAGCGTGTCCACCACCGGTTCCAGCCGCAGCGGGTCCACGCCCAGCGTGCGCGCCAGCGCCGGCTGCGAGCGTCCGGGCCGGCCCTCGCGCTGCGCCGCGGCCAGCACGCGCAGCAGGCCCAGCGCCAGCGCGAAGGGCTGCCCCGGCCCGCTGGGCAGCCGGGCGGTGTGCTGCGACAGGCTCTGCGCGCTGGCGGCGATGACGGCGCCCAGCAGCACGATCACCCAGCCGGCATAGACCCACACCATCAGCACCGGCAGCGTGACGTAGGCACCGTAGACGGCCGAGTAGGTCGGCACCTTGCTGAAATACCAGCCGATGGCGTCCTTGGCGCCCTCGAACGCCACGCCCACGAACAGCGCGCCGGCAAAGGCATGCGGCCAGCGCACGAGGGTATTGGGAACGTAATGGAACAGCGCCGCGATGCCCGCCACCAGCAAGCTGAACTCGACGACGTTGAGCAGCAGGCTCACGCCCCAGGGCGGCGCATGCACCCAGCCCTGCGAGGCCGACAGCGCATAGGAGGTCACCGTGAGGCTGATGCCCAGCACCAGCGGCCCCAGCGTGATGGCGGCCCAATACACCAGCACGCGCTGCCCGATGGGCCGCGGACGGCGCACGGCCCAGATGGCGTTGAGCGCGCGGTCGATGGTCAGCATCGTCGCCACTGCCGTGACGCCCAGCAGCACCAGGCCCAGGCCGCTCAGGCGCCGTGCCTTGGCGGCGAACTGCGTGAGCGTGCCCAGCACCTGGCGCGAGATGGTTTCAGGCACCAGCGCCTGCAGGAAGTACTTCTCCAGCGCAACCTGGAACGCGCCGAACACCGGGAAAGCCGAGAACAGCGCGAAGGCCATGGTGGTCAGTGGCACCAGCGCCAGCAGCGTGGTGAAGGTCAGGCTGCTGGCGGTCAGGCCGATGTGGTCTTCGCGAAAACGCTGGCGCAGCGTGAGCAGCGTGTCGCGCCAGGGCCAGTGGCGCAGCACCTGCCAGGATTCCACGCACCATGCTCGCCAGCCGCGCCGGCGGGCAGTGAGGGTGTTCATCAACCCTATGATGCCAGCCATGTCAATGGAGTCCCCCCTGGAAACGCTGCCGCCGATGGTGCGCCGCACCCGCGACCTGGCAGTGGCCTGCCTGGTGCTTTTGATCCTGCTGGGCCTGGCCTGGGAGCTGTGGCTGGCCCCGACCGGGAGCGGCACGCTGGCGCTGAAGGTGCTGCCGCTGTTCGTGCCGCTGGCCGGGCTGCTGCGGCGGCGCATGTACACCTACCGCTGGGTCAGCCTGCTGGTGTGGATCTACTTCGCCGAGGGCGTGGTGCGTGCCACCAGCGAGCCGCCGCCCGGCGCCTGGCTGGCCATGATCGAAATCCTGCTGTGCCTGGTGCTGTTCGCCGCCTGCGCCACGCATGTGCGCTGGCGCCTCAAGAATGCCCGGGCAGTTGAAGGAAAGTAGTCATGAGCACGGAATTTCTGGATGCCCTGCGCGCCGCCATCGGCGCCGAGCATGTGCTGACCGAGGGCGACCTCAGCGGCTACGAGCAGGACTGGCGCAAGCGCTGGCACGGCAAGGCCCTGGCCGTGGCGCGACCGGCCGACACGGGGCAGGTCGCCGCCGTGGTGCGGTTGTGTGCCCGGCACGGCGTGGCACTGGTGCCCCAGGGCGGCAACACCGGGCTGGTGGGCGGCGGCGTGCCGGACCCCAGCGGCCGCTCGCTGCTGCTGAGCCTGCGCCGCATGAACCGCGTGCGCGCCTTCGACACCGCCAACCTCACCGTCACGGTCGATGCCGGCTGCGTGCTGCAGGCGCTGCAGGAAGCGGTGGCGGCGCAGGGCCTGCTGTTCCCCCTGAGCCTGGGCGCCGAGGGCAGCGCCACCATCGGCGGCAACCTCGCCACCAACGCCGGCGGCACGCAGGTGCTGCGCTACGGCAATGCGCGCGAGCTGTGCCTGGGGCTGGAGGTGGTGACGGCGCAGGGTGAGGTGTGGGACGGGCTCTCCGGCCTGCGCAAGGACAACACAGGCTATGACCTGCGCGACCTCTTCATCGGCAGCGAGGGCACCCTGGGCGTGATCACGGGCGCCACGCTGAAGCTGTTCCCGCGGCCCGCGGCCGTGACCACCGCGCTGGCGGCCTGCGCCTCGATGGAGCAGGCGGTGGAGCTGCTCAAGGCGGCCCGCGCCAAGCTGGGCGCCGGGCTCACCGGCTTCGAGGTCATGGGCCGCTTCGCGCTGGACCTGGTGAAGCGCCATTTCCCGGAGCTGCCGCAGCCCCTGCCCTCGGCCGCCTGGACCGTGCTGCTGGAGCAGAGCGACGAGGAAAGCGAAAGCCACGCGCAGGTGCGCTTCGAGGCGCTGCTGGCCGCAGCGCTGGAGGACGGGCTGATCGAGGACGCCGCCGTGGCGCAGAGCCAGGCCCAGTCCAACGCCATGTGGCACCTGCGCGAGTCCATCACGCTGGCGCAGGCGCAGGAGGGGCTGAACATCAAGCACGACGTGGCGCTGCCGGTGTCGAGCATCCCGGCCTACTGCGCGCAGGCCGACGCGGCGTTGCACGCAGCCTTCCCCGGCGCGCGCATCGTCAACTTCGGCCACCTGGGCGACGGCAACCTGCACTACAACGTGCAGGTGCCCGAAGGCGGCGACGGCGCGGCCTTCCTGCGCGACCACGAGGCCGAGGTGAATCGCATCGTCTTCGACGCGGTCCAATCCTTCGGCGGCAGCTTCTCGGCCGAGCACGGCATCGGTGCGCTCAAGCGCGAGGAGCTGGAGCAGCGCAAGTCGCCGGTGGCGCTGGGGCTGATGCGCGCCATCAAGCAGGCGCTGGATCCGCAGGGGCTGCTCAATCCGGGGCGGGTGCTGTAGTCACGGCGCAGCGCCCATGAAAAAACCCGGCCTGGGGCCGGGTCGTCGTGGGCTTGAGGCGGTGAATGCCGCCTTACTGCATCGGTTCCTTGAGCGCCTTCGGAATGGGCAGCGGCAGCACGTCGATGCCCTCTTCCGCCAGCTCGGCCGCCTGCACCGGGCTGGCCTGGCCGCGGATGCCGCGCTCGGGCGCGTCGCCGTAGTGGATCCGGCGGGCCTCGTCGGCGAAGCGCTCGCCCACGTCCTCGGTGTTGGCCATGACGTGGCGCACGGCCTGCATCCAAAGGGCCTGCAGCTGCTGCGCTTCCGGCGTGTCGGGCAGGCGCTCGGCGGGCCTGGACTTCTGCGCCGGCACCGCGGGCTCACGCGCGTTGGACAGGTTCAGCCGCGGCGCGCTGGGCAGCCGGCTCACCGCCTTGCTGCCGCACAGCGGGCACTCCACCAGCCCGCGCTCGTGCTGGGCGATGAAATCCTCTTCGGAGCCGAACCAGCCCTCGAAGCCGTGGCTGCTGTCGCAGCGCAGATCAAGCACCTTCATGGGGGAGATTATCGTCGCCGGACAGCGCCGGAGCCGGCTGCCAGTCGAGTGACCACAGCTTGTGGCGCCACTTGTTCACCCACAGCAGCCCGATGAGCGTCTTGGCATCGCTGAGCTCGCCGCGGGCGGCCAGCGCGTCGAGCTCGTCCTCGGTCATGCGCACCACGTCGAGATGCTCGCCGTGGTCGAGCCGGGCCTCGCCTTCACGCAAGTTGCGCACGAAGTAGAGGTGGATCACCTCGTCGGAGTAGGCCGCGGCGTTGTGGATCGGGCCGGCATAGGCCCACTCGCCGCCGCTGTAGCCCGTCTCCTCGGTGAGCTCGCGCACGGCGGTGTGCAGCGGCGGCTCGCCCGGGTCGATCTTGCCGGCGGGGAACTCCAGCATCACCCGGCCCAGCGGGTAGCGGAACTGCCGCACCAGCACCAGGCGCCCGTCGTCGAGCAGCGGCACCACTACCGACGCGCCGGAGTGGCGGATGAACTCGCGCTCGGTCTCGTGCCCGTCGGGCAGCCGTACCCGGTCGCGGCTCACGCGCAGGAAGTTGCCCTCGAACACCGACTCCGACTGCAACCGGTGCTCGCGCAGGTGGACGTCGTCGTCTCGATCCTCAGCCATGGTGTTGCCGCCTCAGGTAGCGCCAGACGAAGCCGGGGAAGGCGAGCGTCAGGAACAGGCAGCCCATGGCGGCGTAGAACTCCCAGCCCTGCGGGTAGATCTGGCCGATGCGGGCTTCCAGCAAGCGCCCCAGTCCCAGCGTCAGCAGCAGCAGGAGCAACAGCTCCAGCAGCCGCCAGCCGAAAGCCTTGGGAGCACGCCGCGGTCCCACCAGCAGCAGCCGCTCGGTGAGGAACGGCAGGTTGGCGCTGACCACGGCGGCAAGCAGCACCAGCGCGACTTCAGCGCCGTGGTTCATGCCGTCAGCCTCAGGTGGCCAGGGCCCTGACGATGGCGTCGCGGCACAGGCCCATCAGGCCGCTGGGCAGCAGGCCCAGCACCAGGACGGCCGCACCGTTGACCGCCAGCAGCGCACGCGCACCCGCCGGGCCGGTGATCTGCACGCTCTCGGTCGGCTCGTCGAAGTACATGACCTTGACGACACGCAGGTAGTAGAAGGCGCCGATGAGCGACAGCAGCACCGCCACCACGGCCAGCGTGATGTAGGCCGGGTCGTTGGTCGTGATGAGCGACTGCAGCACCGCGAGCTTGGCGTAGAAGCCCACCGTCGGCGGGATGCCGGCCAGCGAGAACATCACGATCAGCATCACGCCGGCCATCCAGGGGCTGCGCTTGCCCAGGCCCGCGAGGTCGTTGATCTCCTCGGCCTCGAAGCCCTGGCGCGACAGCAGCAGGATGATGCCGAAGCTCGCCAGCGTCGTGAGCACGTACGTGATCAGGTAGAACAGCGCCGAGCTGTAGCCGTTGGCCGCCGAGACGGTGTTGCCGCCGATGACGGTGGGCGTCAGGCCGAGCAGCATGAAGCCCAGCTGCGCGATGGTCGAGTAGGCGAGCAGCCGCTTGAGGTTGGTCTGCGCGATGGCGGCCAGGTTGCCGATGACCAGCGAGGCCACGGCCAGCACGATCAGCATCTGCTGCCAGTCGCGCGCCAGGCCGTTCATTCCCTCGTGCAGCAGCCGGATGGTGATGCCGAAGGCGGCCAGCTTGGGCGCGCCGGCGATGAGCAGCGTCACCGCCGTGGGCGCGCCCTGGTACACGTCGGGCACCCACATGTGGAAGGGCACCACGCCAAGCTTGAAGGCCAGGCCGGCGACGATGAACACCAGGCCGAAGGTCAGCACCTCGGGGTTGCGCATGCCGGACTGGATGGCGTCGAACACGCCGCCGATGTCCAGCGTGCCGGTGGCGCCGTAGATCATGGACAGGCCGTAGAGCAGGAAGCCACTGGCCAGCGCGCCCAGCACGAAGTACTTCATGGCCGCCTCGGTGGAGACGGCATGGTCGCGGCGCAGCGCCACCAGGGCGTACAGCGACAGCGTCATCAGCTCCAGGCCCAGGTACACGACCAGGAAGTTGTTGGCCGAGAGCATGACCAGCACGCCCAGCAGCGAGAACATCGACAGCGAGAAGAACTCGCCCTTGAGCATCTCGCGCGAGCCGATGTAGGGCTGCGCGTAGGCGAGCGTGGCCATCAGCGTGAGCGTAGCGCACACCGCCAGCAGCCGGCCCATCGGGTCGGCCACGACCATGGCCTGCATGCCGTACATGCTGGTCTGGGCCTCGCTGGCCTGCATCATGGTGCTGAGCTGGTCGGCCTGCATGAAGGCCACCACCGCCAGCGACAGCTGCGCCAGCCAGAAGGTCGGACGGCGCAGCTCGTCCTTGACGAAGAGGTCCACCAGCGCGACCACGCAGGCCATCACCAGCAGCACGATCTCAGGCTGTACGACCAGCCAGTTCATCGGATTCATGTTGTCGAGACTCCCGTGCGGCTCAGTTCGTCGGCGTGGCGGCGTTGGCCAGCGTGGCGGCCGTGGTGGCCGGGGCCGCGGCGCTGGCGGTGGTCGGCAGCTTGGAGGCGGCCACGTGCGTCAGCAGCCCGTTCACGGACACGTGCATCGAGTCGGTGAAGGGCTTCGGATACACGCCCATCCAGATCGTGGCCACGGCCAGCACGGCCAGCATGGCGAACTCGCGCGCGTTGATGTCGGAAAGCGAGCGCACGTTGTCGTTGGTCACGTCGCCGAAGTACACGCGCTTGAACATCCACAGCGTGTAGGCGGCGCCGGAGATCAGCGCGGTGGCGGCCAGCAGGCCGAGCCAGAAGTTGGCCTGCACCGTGCCCAGGATCACCATCCACTCGCCCACGAAGCCGCCGGTGCCCGGCAGGCCGCAGTTGGCCATGGAGAACAGCAGCGCGAAGGCCGCGAACTTGGGCATGGTGTTGACCACGCCGCCGTAGGCGCCGATCTCGCGCGAGTGCACGCGGTCGTAGAGCACGCCGATGCACAGGAACATCGCGCCGGAGACGAAGCCGTGGCTGATCATCTGCACCAGGCCGCCGGAGACGCCCAGCTCGTTGAAGATGAAGAAGCCCAGCGTCACGAAACCCATGTGCGCGATGGACGAGTACGCCACCAGCTTCTTCATGTCGTTCTGCACCAGCGCGACCAGGCCGATGTAGATCACCGCCGTGAGGCTCAGCGCGATGATGAACCAGTCGTACTCGCGCGCCGCGTCCGGGGCGATCGGCATGGAGAAGCGCAGGAAGCCGTAGCCGCCGAGCTTCAGCATGATCGCCGCCAGCACCACCGAGCCGCCGGTGGGCGCCTCGACGTGCGCATCGGGCAGCCAGGTGTGCACCGGCCACATCGGCACCTTCACCGCGAACGCGGCGAAGAAGGCGAAGAACAGCAGCGTCTGCGCCGACAGCGGCAGCGGCAGCTGGTGCCAGTCGAGGATGCTGAAGCTGCCGCCCGACTTGTAGTACAGGTAGATCAGCGCGATGAGCATCAGCAGCGAGCCGGCCAGCGTGTAGAGGAAGAACTTGAAGGCCGCGTACACCCGGCGCGGGCCGCCCCACACGCCGATGATGATGTACATCGGGATCAGCGTGGCTTCGAAGAAGACGTAGAACAGCAGCCCGTCCAGCGCCGCGAACACGCCGATCATCAGGCCCGAGAGGATCAGGAACGCGCCCATGTACTGGTTCACGCGCTCCGTGATCACTTCCCAGCCCGCGATCACCACGATCACCGTGATGAATGCGGTCAGCGGCACGAACCACAGCGAGATGCCGTCCAGGCCCAGGTGGTAGAAGACATTGAAGCGCTCGATCCAGGGCGCGCGCTCCACGAACTGCATGGTCGTGGCCGTGTTGTCGAACCCCGTGATCAGCGGCAGCGTGACCAGGAAGCCCGCGACCGCTCCCAGCAGCGCCAGCCAGCGCACGGTCTTCGCCTGGTCATCCCGTCCCAATGCCAACAGCACGGCGCCGACGACGACCGGCAGCCAGATGGCAACACTCAACAATCCCATCGTTATTCTCCGACTGAGCCTATCAACGCCCGAACAGGCTCGTCAGCTGAGGCCACAGCTGCCACGTCATCAGACCGAACACGCCCAGGATCATGACCAGCGCGTACCAGTAGAGGTAGCCGGTCTGCACCAGGCGCACGACGCCCGCAAGCCCACCGACGGCCTTGGCCGAACCGTTGATCACGGCGCCGTCGATGATTCCCTGGTCCCCGCCCTTCCACAGGCCCTTGCCCAGCAGCCGTGCACCGGCGGCGAGCACGTGCTCGTTGAAGGCGTCCATGTAGTACTTGTTGTCCAGGATCTTGTAGATCGGGCCGACCGCGCGCTTGATGGCCGCGGGAATCGCCGGCGCCACCATGTAGAACACGTACGCGGTCACGACGCCGGCCAGGGCCAGCCAGAACACGACCGTCTGCAGGCCGTGCGCGGCCATGGCCATCGCGCCGTGGAAGTTCTCGCGCAGCTCCGCCATCGCCGGATGCAGCGTGGTGTTGACGAACACCGCATCCTTGAAGAAGTCGCCGAACAGCAGCGGCTCGATCGTGATGTAGCCGATGATCACCGACGGGATGGCCAGCAGGATCAGCGGCAGCGTCACCACCAGCGGCGACTCGTGCGGCTTCTCGCCCGGGGCCAGGCCGTGGTGGTGGTCGTGGTCCGGCTCCTCGTCGCTGTGGTGGTCGCCGTGGTGGTGCTGGCCGAAGCGCTCCTTGCCGTGGAAGACCAGGAAGTACATCCGGAAGGAGTAGAACGCGGTCACGAACACGCCGGCCATCACCGCGAAGTACGCGAAGCCCGCGCCCGGCAGGTTCGAGGCGTGCACCGCCTCGATGATGCTGTCCTTGGAGTAGAAGCCCGAGAACAGCGGCGTGCCGATCAGCGCCAGCGAGCCCAGCAGCGAGGTGATCCAGGTGATGGGCATGTACTTGCGCAGGCCGCCCATGTTGCGGATGTCCTGGTCATGGTGCATGCCCATGATCACGGAGCCCGCGCCCAGGAACAGCAGCGCCTTGAAGAACGCGTGCGTCATCAGGTGGAACACCGCCACCGAGTAGGCCGACACGCCCAGCGCCACCGTCATGTAGCCCAGCTGCGACAGCGTGGAGTAGGCCACCACGCGCTTGATGTCGTTCTGGATGATGCCCAGGAAGCCCATGAACAGCGCCGTGATCGCGCCAATGACCAGCACGAAGTTCAGCGCGGTGTCCGACAGCTCGAACAGCGGCGACATGCGCGTGACCATGAAGATGCCCGCCGTCACCATGGTGGCGGCGTGGATCAGCGCGGAGATCGGCGTCGGGCCTTCCATCGAGTCGGGCAGCCACACGTGCAGCGGGAACTGCGCGCTCTTGCCCATGGCCCCGATGAAGAGGCAGATGCACGCCACCGTGATCAGCATCCAGTTGTCGTTGCCGGGGAAGGTCAGCGTGGCGAGCTTGTCGGCCTGCGCGAAGACCTCGCCGTAGTTGAGCGTGCCGGCGTAGGCGGCCAGCAGGCCGATGCCCAGGATGAAGCCGAAGTCGCCCACGCGGTTGACGAGGAACGCCTTCATGTTGGCGAAGATCGCCGTGGGCTTGGTGTACCAGAAGCCGATCAGCAGGTAGCTCACCAGGCCCACCGCTTCCCAGCCAAAGAACAGCTGCAGGAAGTTGTTGCTCATGACCAGCATGAGCATCGAGAAGGTGAACAGCGAGATGTACGAGAAGAAGCGCTGGTAGCCCGGGTCCTCGTGCATGTAGCCGATGGTGTAGATGTGCACCATCAGCGACACGAAGGTCACCACGCACATCATCATCGCCGTGAGGCCATCGACCAGGAAGCCGACTTCCATCTTCAGGTCGCCGAGCACCATCCACTCGTAGATGGTCTCGTTGAAGCGCGCGCCGGCGATCACGTCGCGCAGCACCAGGGCCGAGACGATGAAGGAGATCAGCACCCCGAGGATCGTGATCAGGTGCGCGCCGCGGCGCCCGACGGCACGCCCGGCCAGGCCGGCCACGATGGAGCCCACCAGCGGTGCCAGGGGCACGACCAGCAGCAGGTTCTTGGACAGTTCTGCAGACATTTTTTGTTGGCCTCTTCCCGCGTCAGCCCTTGAGGGTGTCGAGCTCTTCCACCGCGATCGTCGAGCGGTTGCGGAACAGCACCACCAGGATCGCCAGGCCGATGGCCGACTCCGCGGCGGCCACCGTCAGGATGAAGAACACGAACACCTGGCCCGCCATGTCGCCCAGGTAGTGCGAGAAGGCGACGAAGTTCAGGTTGACGGCCAGCAGCATCAGCTCGATGGCCATCAGCAGCACGATCAGGTTGCGCCGGTTCAGGAAGATGCCGATCACCGACAGCGCGAACAGGATCGCGCCCAGCGACAGGTAATGCCCCAGCGTGATGGATCCGAGATTCATGCCTTGCCCTCCTCCGGTGCGTTCTTGGCCTGCACCACCGGCGGCATTTGCACGATGCGCAGGCGGTCGCTCTTCTTCACCCGCACCTGCTGCGACGGGTCCTGGTAGCGCGAGTCCTTGCGCTGGCGCAGCGTCAGCGCGATGGCCGCGACGATGGCCACCAGCAGCAGCACGGCCGCGATCTGCAGCGGGTACAGGTAGTTGGTGTAGATCTCGATGCCCAGCAGCTTGGTGTTGCCCATCTCGGCCAGGCGCGGGTCCACCGGCGCGGCGTCGGTCACGTTGAAGCCGCTGGTCAGCACCAGCGCCATCTCCAGCGCGATGAGCGCGCCCACCAGGCCGGCGATGGGAAAGTGCTTCCAGAAGTTGTGCCGGAAGGCGTCGGAGTTGATGTCGAGCATCATCACGACGAAGAGGAACAGCACCATCACGGCGCCCACGTACACCAGCACCAGCGTGATGGCGAGGAACTCGGCCTTGAGCAGCATCCACACGCACGAGGCGGTGAAGAAGGCCAGCACCAGGTACAGGGCGGAGTGCACCGTATCGCGCGCCGTGATGACGGCGAAGGACGCCAGCAGCAGCACCGTGGCGAAGAGGTAGAACAGAGCGGTCTGGGTCATGTCGTCGATGGACGCTTGAGACTCGCGCGGGCACGCGCGCCCCCACTACGCATGCGCCTTGCGGGCATGCGCGCGGCCGGCACGCGCGGGGCCGTCAGCGGTAGCGGGCGTCGGCCTCCTTGTTGGCTGCGATCTCGCGCTCGTAGCGGTCACCGACCGCCAGCAGCATGTCCTTGGTGTAGTACAGGTCGCCGCGCTTCTCGCCGTGGTACTCGAGGATGTGCGTCTCGACAATCGAGTCCACCGGGCAGCTTTCCTCGCAGAAGCCGCAGAAGATGCACTTGGTCAGGTCGATGTCGTAGCGCGTGGTGGCCCGCTTGCCATCGGGGCGGATCTCGCTCTCGATGGTGATGGCCATAGCCGGGCACACCGCCTCGCACAGCTTGCAGGCGATGCAGCGCTCCTCGCCGTTCTCGTAGCGGCGCAGCGCATGCAGGCCGCGGAAGCGGGGCGACAGCGGCGTCTTCTCCTCCGGGAACTGGACCGTGATGGTCTTGGAGAGGAAGTGGCGCCCGGTCAGGGCCATGCCCTTGAACAGCTCGAGCAGCAGGAAGCTAGAAAAGAAGTCCTTGACGGCAGACATGGCTTAATTCCAGATATTCCAGGGCGACTGGATCCACAGGCCCACCACCAGCAGCCACACCAGCGTGACGGGGATGAAGATCTTCCAGCCCAGACGCATGATCTGGTCGTAGCGGAAGCGCGGGAACGTGGCACGGACCCACAGGAACATCGTCACCACGACGAAGACCTTGGCGGCCAGCCAGATCCAGCCCGGGATCCAGTTGAAGAAGGCGCTGTCGATCGGGGGCAGCCAGCCGCCCAGGAACAGGATCACGGCCAGCGTCGAGACCAGGATCATGTTGGCGTACTCGGCCAGGAAGAACATGGCGAAGCTCATGCCCGAGTACTCGATCATGTGACCGGCGACGATTTCCGATTCGCCCTCAACCACGTCGAAGGGGTGGCGGTTGGTCTCGGCCAGGCCGGAGATGAAGTAGACGACGAAGATCGGCAGCAGCGGCAGCCAGTTCCAGGACAGGAAGTTCAGCCCCATCTCGGCGAAGCGGCCGCGGTCCTGCGACATGACGATGTCGATCATGTTCAGGCTGCCAGCAGCCATGAGCACCACCACGAAGCAGAAGCCCATGGCGATCTCGTAGCTCACCATCTGCGCCGAGGCGCGCAGCGCGCCCAGGAAGGCGTACTTCGAGTTCGAGGCCCAGCCGGCGATGATCACGCCGTACACCTCCAGCGAGGTGATGGCCATCAGGAACAGCAGCCCGGCGTTGACGTTGGCCAGCACCACCTCGGGACCAAAGGGCACCACGGCCCAGGCCGCCAGCGCCGGCATGATCGTCATGATCGGGCCCAGGAAGAACAGGCCCTTGTTGGCGGCGGTCGGGCGGATGATCTCCTTGAACATCAGCTTGACCGCGTCGGCGATCGGCGTGAGCAGCCCGAAGGGGCCGACGCGGTTGGGGCCCGGACGGATCTGCGACCAGCCGATGGCCTTGCGCTCCCACAGCGTGAGGTAGGCCACGCAGCCCATCAGCGGCGCCACCACCGCCACGATCTTGATCAGCGACCACACCACCAGCCACAGGCCGGCGCCCAGCGTGGCATTGCCGAATTGGTAGAAGGAATCAATCATCGCTTGGCCATCCTCAGAGCTTCTGCACGGTGATGGCGCCGAACATGGCGCCCAGCGTGTCGGTATCCGGGTGTGCAGCGCTCACGCGCACGGCATTGGGCGCCAGCGTGGCGTCCTCGCGCGCGGGCAGCTCGGCGCTGGCCGTGCCCTGCGTCACGCGCACGCGCTGGCCCTCGGCCAGGCCCAGCGCCTGCCACAGCGCCGTGGGCAGCCCGACCACGGGCGGCCGCGCGTCGGCGGTGAGCTGCAGCGGGCCGGCGCGGCGCACGAGCATGTCGCTGCCGTAGATGGGCACGTCGGCGATGCGCTCGAACAGGCCCGGCGTGGCCGCGGCGATGGTGGCCGGCAGCTGCGCGGCGCTGCGGTTGGACAGCCGCGCGGCAATGCCGCTGCCGTCGCCCACAGCTTCAGCGCGCACGTCCTCGGCGCTCTCCTGGTTGAAGCCTTCCAGGCCCAGCAGGTTGCCCAGCACGCGCAGCACCTTCCAGGCCGGGCGCGTCTCGCCCACGGGCTTGACCACGCCGAAGAAGCTCTGCAGCCGGCCTTCGGCGTTGACGAAGCTGCCCGCCGTCTCGGCGAACGGGGCGATGGGCAGCAGCACGTCGGCGTTGGGCACCGCGGCGTCCTTGAACGCGGTCAGCGCCACGACCAGGCCGGAGCCCTGCAGCGCGGCGGTGGCCGCGGCGGCGTCGGCGGCGTCCCATACCGGCTCGGTGTTGAGCAGCAGCAGCGCCTTCATCGGTTGCGTGAGCATCTGGCCGGCGTTGAGGCCGCCCTGCTTCGGCAGCGCGCCCACCAGCTGCGCGCCCACCGTGTTAGCGGCTTCGGTCAGGTAGCCGACCTTGGCGCCGGTGTGCTCGGCAATCCAGTTGGCGAGCTTGAGCAGCTGCGAGGCCTGCGGATGCTGCGCGGCGGCGTTGCCCAGCAGCACGGCCTTGCGCTCGCCCGACATCAGCGACTGCGCCACGGCGCGCGCGGCGTCAGAAGGCTCGGCCTTGACCGGGGCTTCCAGGCCCGCTCCCACGGCCACGGCGGCGGCCACCTCGGCCAGCGACTGCACCCAGGCGCTGGGCGCGGCCGTGATGTGGTGGGCCAGCGGCAGCAGCCAGTCGTTCTTGAGCGCGTGCAGGCTGCTGACCTGCGCGCCGTGGCGCGCGGCCTGGCGCAGGCGCTGCGCGAACAGCGGGTGGTCCTTGCGCAGGAACGAGCCGATCACGAAGGCGCGGTCCAGCGTCGAGAGCTCGGCGATGGGCATGCCCAGCCAGCGCGCCGTGCCCGGCGCATCGACGTTGGCGAAGTCGGCGTGGCGGCTGCGGTAGTCGATGTTGTCGCTGCCCAGGCCGCGCACCAGCTTGGCCAGGAGATGCAGCTCCTCGACCGTGCTGTGGGCCGAGCCGATGGCGCCGATGGCCTGCGCGCCGAACTCGCCCTTGACCTGCTTGAGGCCGTTGGCGACGAACTCCAGCGCCGTGGTCCAGTCCACGCTCTTCCACTCGCCGCCCTGCTTGATCATGGGCGTGGTCAGGCGGGCGGTGGAGTTGAGCGCGTCGTAGCTGAAGCGGTCGCGGTCGGCGAGCCAGCACTCGTTGACGGCCTCGTTCTCCAGCGGCAGCACGCGCTTGACCTGGTTGGCCTTGACCTGGACGATCAGGTTGGCGCCGGTGGAGTCGTGCGGGCTGACGCTCTTGCGGCGCGACAGCTCCCAGGTGCGGGCGCTGTAGCGGAAGGGCTTGCTGGTCAGCGCGCCGACCGGGCACAGGTCGATCATGTTGCCCGAGAGCTCGGAATCCACCGTCTGGCCGACGAAGGTCGTGATCTCGGCATGCTCGCCGCGGTGCAGCATGCCCAGCTCCATCACGCCGGCCACTTCCTGGCCGAAGCGCACGCAGCGGGTGCAGTGGATGCAGCGCGTCATCTCCTCCATGGAGATCAGCGGGCCCACGTCCTTGTGGAACACCACGCGCTTTTCCTCGGTGTAGCGCGAGGAGGAGCCGCCGTAGCCCACGGCCAGGTCCTGCAGCTGGCACTCGCCGCCCTGGTCGCAGATGGGGCAGTCCAGCGGGTGGTTGATGAGGAGGAACTCCATCACCGACTGCTGGGCCTTGACCGCCTTGTCGCTCTGGGTGCGCACGATCATGCCCTGCGTCACCGGCGTGGCGCAGGCGGGCAGCGGCTTGGGTGCCTTCTCAACTTCCACCAGGCACATGCGGCAGTTGGCCGCGATGCTGAGCTTCTTGTGGTAGCAGAAGTGCGGGATATAGGTGCCGGCGGCCTCGGCCGCATGCATCACCATGCTGCCTTCGGCTACGCTGACCTTCTTGCCGTCGAGTTCGATTTCAACCATGGCTTTTCGTGGTGAAGGCGCCGCCGCGCTGTGCTGCGCTGCGGCGCCCGGTGCGCGGCACCTTCACCGTGCTGTGTTGTGGTGTCTCAGGCCCCGCCGACCAGGCAGCGCTTGTTTTCGACGTGGTACGCGAACTCGTCGCGGAAGTGCTTGAGCATCGCGCGCACCGGCATGGCCGCGGCGTCGCCCAGCGCGCAGATAGTGCGGCCCTGGATGTTGTCGGCCACCGAGTTCAGCAGGTCCAGGTCGTCCATGCGGCCCTTGCCGTGCTCGATGCGGTCCACCACGCGCCACAGCCAGCCCGTGCCCTCGCGGCACGGCGTGCACTGGCCGCAGCTCTCGTGCTGGTAGAAGTACGACAGGCGCAGCAGGCTCTTGACCATGCAGCGGCTGTCGTCCATCACGATGACCGCGCCCGAGCCCAGCATGGAGCCGGCCTTGGCGATGGAGTCATAGTCCAGCGTGCAGTCCATCATGATGTCCGCCGGCAGCACCGGCGACGACGAGCCGCCCGGGATCACGGCCTTGAGCTTGCGGCCCCTGGTCACGCCGCCGGCCATCTCCAGCAGCGTCGCAAAGGGCGTGCCCATGGGCACCTCGAAGTTGCCCGGCGCGTTGACGTCGCCGACCACCGAGAAGATCTTGGTGCCGCCGTTGTTGGGCTTGCCCACTTCGAGGTAGGCCTGGCCGCCGTTGCGGATGATCCAGGGCACCGCGCCGAAGGTCTCGGTGTTGTTGATGGTGGTGGGCTTGCCGTAGAGGCCGAAGCTCGCCGGGAACGGCGGCTTGAAGCGCGGCTGGCCCTTCTTGCCCTCCACGGATTCCAGGAGTGCGGTTTCCTCGCCGCAGATGTACGCTCCGAAACCATGGTGCGCATGCAACTGGAAGCTGAAGCCGCTGCCGAGGATCCGGTCGCCGAGGTAGCCGGCGGCGCGCGCCTCTTCCAGCGCGGCCTCGAAGCGCTCGTAGACCTCGAAGATCTCGCCGTGGATGTAGTTGTAGCCGGTGTTGATGCCCATCGCGTAGGCTGCGATGGCCATGCCCTCGATGACGATGTGCGGGTTGTAGCGCAGGATGTCGCGGTCCTTGCACGTGCCCGGCTCCCCCTCGTCGGAGTTGCACACCAGGTACTTCGGTCCCGGGAAGGCGCGCGGCATGAAGCTCCACTTCAGCCCCGTGGGGAAGCCCGCGCCGCCGCGGCCGCGCAGCCCCGAGGCCTTGACCTCGGCGATCACCTGCTCGGGCGTCATGCCCGCTCCGCCGTCGAGGCCCAGCACCTTGCGCAGCGCCTGGTAGCCGCCGCGCGACTCGTAGTCCTTGAGGTGCCAGTTGCTGCCGTCCAGGCCCGCGTAGATCTGGGGCTGGATGTGGCGGCCGTGGAAGCAGGTCTCGCGGCCCGTGGCCTGGAATTTCGAGAGGTCGAGCATGCGGTTCACCCTTGCGCCTTGAGCGTGGCGACCAGCTCGTCGAGTCGCTCGTTGCTCATGTAGCTCAGCATCTGGCGGTCGTTGACCAGCATCACCGGCGCGTCGGCGCAGGCGCCCAGGCACTCGCTCTTCTGCACCGTGATGAGGCCGTCCGGCGTGGTGCCGCCCTCTTCCACGCCCAGGCGGGAGCACAGGTGCTCCAGAGCGCCCTGGCCGTTGCGCAGCTGGCACGGCAGGTTGGTGCAGACGTTGAGCTTGAACTTGCCCAGCTGGCGCTGGTTGTACATGTTGTAGAAGGTCGTGACCTCGCGCACCGCGATCGGCGGCATGGCGAGGTACTCGGCGATGCCGGCCTCGGCCTCGGCCGAGACCCAGCCCTGCTCCTGCTGCACGATGGACAGGCAGGCCATCACGGCCGACTGCTGCTGGCCGGCGGGGTACTTGGCGACCTCGCGCGCGAAGCGCTCCAGCGTGGAGGGCGCGAAGAAGGATTGCGAACTCATCGATCGATCTCGCCGAAAACAATGTCCATGGTGCCGATCACGGCCACGGCGTCCGCGATCATGTGACCGCGCGCCATCTCGTCCAGGGCGGCCAGGTGCGCGAAGCCCGGGGCGCGGATCTTCATGCGGTAGGGCTTGTTGGCGCCATCGCTGACGAAGTAGATGCCGAACTCGCCCTTGGGGTGCTCCACCGCGGCGTAGGCCTCGCCCTCGGGGACGCGGAAGCCTTCCGTGAAGAGCTTGAAGTGGTGGATCAGCTCTTCCATGTTGGACTTCATGTCCACGCGCGGCGGCGGCGCCACCTTGTGGTTGTCCGTGATCACCGGGCCCGGATTGGCCTTGAGCCACTTCACGCACTGCTGGATGATCTTGTTGGACTCGCGCATCTCCTGCACGCGCACCAGGTAGCGGTCGTAGGTGTCGCCGTTGGTGCCCAGCGGGATGTCGAACTCCATGCGGTCGTAGACGTCGTAGGGCTGCTTCTTGCGCAGGTCCCAGGCGATGCCCGAGCCGCGCAGCATCGGGCCGCTGAAGCCCAGGTTCAGCGCGCGCTCCGGCGTGACCACGCCGATGCCCACGGTGCGCTGCTTCCAGATGCGGTTGTCGGTCAGCAGCGTCTCGTAGTCGTCGACGTTCTTGGGGAAGCGGTTGCAGAAGTCCTCGATGAAGTCCAGCAGCGAGCCCTGGCGGTTCTCGTTGAGCTTGGCAATCGCCTTGGCGTTGCGGATCTTCGACGCGGCGTACTGCGGCATGCTGTCGGGCAGGTCGCGGTAGACGCCGCCCGGGCGGAAGTAGGCCGCATGCATGCGCGCGCCCGACACCGCCTCGTACATGTCGAAGATGTCCTCACGCTCGCGGAAGCAGTAGATGAGGATGTTCATCGCGCCGCAGTCGATCCCGTGCGCGCCCAGCCACAGCAGGTGGTTGAGCAGCCGGGTGAGCTCGGAGAACATCACGCGGATGTACTGCGCGCGCAGCGGCACCTCGATGCCCAGCAGCTTCTCCAGCGCCAGGCAGTACGCGTGCTCGTTGCACATCATCGAGACGTAGTCCAGCCGGTCCATGTAGGGCAGCGACTGGATGTAGGTCTTGGTCTCGGCCAGCTTCTCGGTGGCGCGGTGCAGCAGCCCGATGTGCGGGTCGGCGCGCTGGATCACCTCGCCGTCGAGCTCCAGCACCAGGCGCAGCACGCCGTGCGCGGCCGGGTGCTGCGGGCCGAAGTTCAGGGTGTAGTTCTTGATCTCTGCCATGACTCGATGCTCGGCTCAGTGCAGGCCGCCGTAGTTTTCTTCCCGGATGATGCGCGGCGTGATCTCGCGCGGCTCGATGGTCACGGGCTGGTAGATGACGCGCTTGGTCTCGGGGTCGTAGCGCATCTCCACGTGGCCGGAGACGGGGAAGTCCTTGCGGAAAGGGTGGCCGATGAAGCCGTAGTCGGTGAGCAGGCGGCGCAGGTCGACGTGGCCGTCGAAGACGATGCCGTAGAGGTCGAAGGCCTCGCGCTCGAACCAGTTGGCCGCGTTCCACACCTCGGTGACCGAGGCCACCACGGGCAGGTCGTCGTCGGGCGCGAACACCTTCACGCGCAGCCGCCAGTTCAGGCTCACCGACAGCAGGTGCAGCACCACGCAAAAGCGCGGGCCGTCCCAGGGCTGGTCCTTGTAGCTGGAGTAGTCCACGCCGCACAGGTCGATGAGCTGCTCGAACTTCAGCGATGCGTCGTCGCGCAGCACGCGCACCGCGTCGGCATAGTCCGCGGCGGCCACGGTGATGGTGATTTCGCCGCGGTCGCGCTTGAGGGCCTTGATGCGGCCGCCCAGCGCGGCGTCCAGCGCCGACTGCAGGGTGTCGAGGGAAGTGGTCATGCGGTTGGGTTGCTAACCGTCGGAAATGGGAGTGCGCGCGCGAGGCTTCAGCGCGCGATCGTGTTCTCGCGCCGGATCTTGGCCTGCAGCTGCAGGATGCCGTAGAGCAGCGCCTCGGCCGTGGGCGGGCAGCCCGGCACGTAGACGTCCACCGGCACGATGCGGTCGCAACCGCGCACCACCGAGTAGCTGTAGTGGTAGTAGCCGCCGCCGTTGGCGCAGGTGCCCATCGACAGCACCCAGCGCGGCTCGGCCATCTGGTCGTAGACCTTGCGCAGCGCCGGCGCCATCTTGTTGCACAGCGTGCCCGCGACGATCATCAGGTCGCTCTGGCGCGGGCTGGGCCGAAACAGCATGCCGAAGCGGTCGATGTCATAGCGCGCGGCGCCCGCGTGCATCATCTCCACCGCGCAGCACGCGAGACCGAAGGTCATGGGCCACAGCGAGCCCGTCTTAGACCAGTTGATGAGCTTGTCCACCGAGGTGGTGACGAAGCCTTCCTTGAGTACGCCTTCGATGCCCATGGGGTCAGTCCGTCGATGTCCGTTTGCCGAGTGAAGTCAGGTGCCAGCAGGGCTCATTCCCAGTCCAGCGCGCCCTTCTTCCACTCGTAGATGAAGCCAACCACCAGGATGGTCAAGAACACCATCATGGCCACGAAACCTGACGTGCCGATTTCGCGCAGCGAGACCGCCCACGGGAACAGGAAGGCGATTTCCAGGTCGAACAGGATGAAGAGAATGGCCACCAGGTAGTAGCGCACGTCGAACTTCATGCGCGCGTCCTCGAACGCCTCGAAGCCGCACTCGTAAGGACTGTTCTTGCGCGGATCGGGCCGGTTCGGGCCCAGGATGAAGCCGAGGACCTGGGGCGCGACGCCCACCCCGATGCCGACCAGGATGAACAGGATGACGGGCAGGTATTGCTGCAGGTCCATGAGCGTGCTTGGCGGTTGGGTGTTGAAAAAATCCGGCCACAAAAAAGCGCGCCCACGACAGCCTGTTGAGACTGCCTACCGAGCGCGCCCGCGGTTTCCCTGCCTCTGTCCAGGGCGCCTTGCAAGGCGCCGGTCCAGAACCTTGCAGAAGAGGTCAAGAAAAATGTCTGGTGCCGACGGCGAGACTCGAACTCGCACAGCTTTCGCCACTACCCCCTCAAGATAGCGTGTCTACCAATTTCACCACGTCGGCCTTGTCAGGCACTGCACGACTTGCGTGAGGATTTGCTTGTCGGCAGCCCTGTATTCTATATCAAGTTCTTCCCCCGTTTGAGGGACAACCCGAAGATTTGTTGCTGGCTCGCCCGGTGAGCCTCGGCGCCCCTCTCCCAGAGCGCCGCCGGCCCTCGCGGGCCGGCCAACCACTGTGCCCTAACACAGTGACTCCACTCTAAAGAGGGAGCTTTTCACGCCGCTGACACGGCCGTGCTCGGTACACGGCCGCGCGGCGGCTGGGCGGCGTCAACGCGCCGGGATGTCGCCCGACGCCGCAGGTGCCACAGGTGCAGGCACGGCCGGCGCAGCGCCACCCGGGATGGCTCCGGGAATGGCACCCGGGATCTGCGAGGGCGCGGACGCCGCGGGGGCACTGGCCGCCGGCACGGCGCGGTCCAGCACGCTGGCGCCGCCGCTGGTCGGCTCGGCCGGGCGGGAATTGGAGATGTAGGCCAGCGCCAGCGTGCACACGAAGAACACGGTGGCACACACGGCCGTGGAGCGCGACAGGAAGTTGGCGCTGCCGGTGGCGCCGAACAGGCTGCCCGAAGAGCCGCCGCCGAAGGACGCGCCCATGTCGGCGCCCTTGCCGTGCTGCACCAGCACCAGGCCGATCATGGCCAGGGCCGACAGCAGCTGGACCGCCAGGACGATGTTGAACCAGATATGCATAGAACTCTCGTTGGGGGAATGCGGCAGGCCTGAACCTCAGCCCGCGGCGCGGCAGATGGCGGCGAAGTCCGCCGCCTTCAGCGCGGCGCCGCCGATGAGGCCGCCGTCAATGTCGGGTTGCGCGAAGAGCAGCGCGGCGTTGTCGGGCTTGACGCTGCCGCCGTAGAGCAGCCGCATCTCGGCCGCGCGCGGCGTGGCCGCCTGCAGTTGCGCGCGCAGCAGCGCGTGCACTTCCTGCGCCTGCTCCGGCGTGGCGGTCTTGCCGGTGCCGATGGCCCAGACCGGCTCGTAGGCCACGACCATCTCGCTCACGCAGTGGCCCAGGGTGTGGATCACGGCCGAGAGCTGGCGCTTGACCACCGCGGCGGTCTCGCCGGCCTCGCGCTGCGCCAGCGTCTCGCCCACGCAAACGATCGGCGTGACGCCATGGCCCAGCGCGATCTTGGCCTTGTCGGCCACGAGTTGGTCGCTTTCGGCGTGGTAGGCGCGGCGCTCGGAGTGGCCGACGATGACCCAGCGGCAGCCGAACTCGCGCAGCATCGCCGCCGACACCTCGCCGGTGTAGGCGCCCTGCTCGTGCGCGGAGCAGTCCTGCGCGCCCCAGCGGATGTCGCTGGCGGCCAGCGTCACGGCGGTCTCCGACAGGAAGGGGAACGGCACGCACACCGCCACGTCGCAGCCGAAGGGACGCGCCGCGAGCACGCCCTCCAGCAGCTCGGCGTTGGCCTTGTGGCTGCCGTTCATCTTCCAGTTCCCCACCACCAGCTTGCGTCTAGAAGTCATGATTTTTCTGTTCACCAAGTCAGAACGATCTTGCCCACGTGCGTGCTCGATTCCATGAGCGCATGGGCCTGGGCCGCCTGCGCGGCCTCGAACACCTCGTGGATCACCGGCTTCACCTGCCCGGACTCGATCAGCGGCCACACGCGTGCCTGCAGCGCCGCGGCGAGCTTGGCCTTGTAGGCCACGGAACGCGCGCGCAGCGTCGAGCCCGTGATCTGCAACCGCTTGCGCAGCACCAGGCCCGCGTCGATGGCGCTCTTCGTGCCACCCTGCACCGCGATGATCGCCAGCCGCCCGTCGTCGGCGAGGCACTGCAGCTCGCGACCGACGTAGTCGCCCGCCACCATGTCCAGCACCACGTCCACGCCGCGCCCGCCGGTCAGGCGTTTCGCCTCGTCGACGAAGTCCTGCGTGCGGTAGTTGATGGCATGGTCGGCGCCGAGCTGCACGCAGGCGGCGCACTTGTCGTCGCTGCCCGCGGTGACGATCACCGTCGAGCCCAGCGCCTTGGCCAGCAGCGTGGCCGTGACGCCGATGCCGCTGGAGCCGCCTTGCACCAGCAGCGTCTCGCCGGGCTGCAGCCGCGCGATCTCGAACACGTTCTGCCAGACCGTGAAGAAGGTCTCCGGCAGCGCCGCGGCCTCCACGTCCGACAGCGCCGCGGGCGCGAGCAGGGTCTGCGCGATCGGCGCCGTGCACAGCTCGGCATAGCCCCCGCCGGCCACCAGCGCGCAGACGCGGTCGCCGAGCTGGAAGCCGGACGCAGCCAGCTCCGCCGGGTCGCCGCCCACCACCGTGCCGGCGATCTCCAGGCCCGGCAGGTCGGAGGCGCCGGGCGGCGGCGGGTAGTGGCCCTTGCGCTGCACCACGTCCGGGCGGTTCACGCCCGAGGCGGCCACGCGCACCAGCAGCTCGCCGGCGGCGGGCACCGGATCGGGCCGCGTCACCAGACGCAGCACCTCGGGCCCGCCGAACTGGCCGATCTCGACGGCACGCATGGGCGCTTACCCGGGCTGGCCTTCGCCACCCTGCTGCGGCGGCACCGCCACCGGCTGCTGGGGCTGGGCCAGGGCCGGCTGCTGCACGGGCTCCTGCTGCACCAGCTGCTGCTGCACCGGCTGCTGCTGAACCGGCTGCTGAGCCTCGGCGCCGCCGTTGCCGCCGTTGCCGCCTTCAAGCGACTCGGCCACGCGCGCTTCGCGCGGCTCGCGCGGCTCGCGGCGCGGACGCTCGCCGCGCTCGCCACGGTCACCCCGGTCGCCGTACTCGCGGCGCGGCGGGCGGTCGCCGTATTCGCGGCGCGGACGGTCCTCGTCCGCGGGCATGCCCTCGGGACGCTCCTGCAGCGCCTTCATGGACAGCTTGACGCGGCCCTTGTCGTCGGTCTCCAGCACCTTGACCTTGACAATCTGGCCTTCGCTCAGGAAATCGGTGACCTTCTCCACGCGCTGGTGGGCGATCTGGCTGATGTGCAGCAGGCCGTCCTTGCCCGGCAGTACGTTGACCAGCGCGCCGAAGTCCAGGATCTTGGTGACCGGGCCTTCGTAGACCTTGCCCACTTCCACCTCGGCCGTGATCTCCTCGATGCGCTTCTTGGCGTGCGCGGCGCGCTCGGCATCGGTCGAGGCGATGGTGATCGTGCCGTCCTCGGCGATGTCGATCTGCGTGCCCGTCTCCTCGGTCAGCGCGCGGATGGTCGAGCCGCCCTTGCCGATGACGTCGCGGATCTTTTCCGGGTTGATCTTGAGCGTGTACAGGCGCGGAGCGAACTGCGAGACGTCCTCGCGCGCGCCGCCCACGGCTTCCTGCATCTTGTCCAGGATGTGCAGCCGCGCTTCCTTGGCCTGCGCCAGGGCGACCTGCATGATCTCCTGGGTGATGCCCTGGATCTTGATGTCCATCTGCAGCGCGGTGATGCCGCTGGTGGTGCCCGCGACCTTGAAGTCCATGTCGCCGAGGTGGTCCTCGTCGCCCAGGATGTCGGTCAGCACCGCAAAACGGTTGCCTTCCTTGATCAGGCCCATGGCGATGCCGGCGACGTGCGCCTTCATCGGCACGCCCGCGTCCATCAGGCTCAGGCAGCCGCCGCAGACGGAGGCCATCGACGAGGAGCCGTTGGACTCGGTGATCTCGGAGACGACGCGGATGGTGTAGGGGAAGTCGTCCTTGCTCGGCAGCGCCGCGACCAGCGCGCGCTTGGCCAGGCGGCCGTGGCCGATCTCGCGGCGCTTGGGGCTGCCCACGCGGCCCGTCTCGCCGGTGGCGAACGGGGGCATGTTGTAGTGCAGCATGAAGCGCTCTTCGAACTCGCCGGCCAGCGCGTCGATGCGCTGCGCGTCGCGCTCGGTGCCCAGCGTCGCGGCCACCAGGGCCTGCGTCTCGCCGCGGGTGAACAGCGCCGAGCCGTGGGTGCGCGGCAGCACGCTGGTGCGGATCTCGATCGGGCGCACCGTGCGGGTGTCGCGGCCGTCGATGCGCGGCTCGCCGCTGAGGATCTGGCTGCGCACCACGCGTGCCTCGATGTCGAACAGCATCGATTCGAGCTTGACCGGGTCGAAGGCGGCGCCCTGCTCCGTCAGCGCGGCCTTGACGGCGGCGTAGGCTTCGCGGGTGGCCTGGGTGCGGGCCTGCTTGGAGCGGATCTGGTAGGCGGCGCGGATGCGCTCCTCGGCCAACGCGTTGACGGTGGCGATGAAGGCCTCGTCCTTGGCCGGCGCCTGCCATTCCCACTCGGGCTTGCCGGCGTCACGCACCAGCTCGTTGATGGCGGCGATGGCCACCTTGCCCTGCTCGTGGCCGAACACCACGGCGCCCAGCATCACTTCCTCGGTGAGCATGTCGGCCTCGGACTCAACCATCAGCACGGCCGCCTCGGTGCCGGCGACGACCAGGTCCATCTTGGAGCTGGCCAGCTGCTCCTTGGTCGGGTTGAGGATGTACTCGCCGTTGGCGTAGCCCACGCGGGCGGCGCCGATCGGGCCGTTGAAGGGGATGCCGCTGATGGCCAGCGCGGCGCTGGCGCCGATGAGCGAGGGGATGTCGGCCGGCACTTCCGGGTTCAGCGAGAGCACGTGGATCACCACCTGCACCTCGTTGTAGAAGCCTTCCGGGAACAGCGGGCGGATCGGGCGGTCGATGAGGCGGCTGGTCAGCGTCTCCAGCTCGCTGGGGCGGCCCTCGCGCTTGAAGAAGCTGCCCGGGATCTTGCCCGCGGCGTAGGTCTTCTCGATGTAGTCAACCGTCAGCGGGAAGAAGTCCTGGCCGGGCTTGGCGTTCTTGGCGGCCACGACGGTGGCCAGCACCACGGTGTCCTCGACGTTGACGATGACGGCACCGCCGGCCTGGCGGGCGATCTCGCCGGTTTCGAGCGTGACGCTCTGGTGGCCCCACTGGAACGTCTTCGTGACCTTGTTGAACAGGCTCATTCTTTATCTCCGGAATGTCGGCGCGCTTGGGCGGTGGCGCCTGGGGACCGGGAGCGTCAAGGACGAGGCGGATGCCATTCCAGCGGGGCTGCAGACTGCTTCGGCAACCCCCCTGGAATGACACATCGACGCCGGTTTCCTCTCGTCTCCAAAGACAAAGAGCCTGTGCTGCGCGATGCAGTACAGGCTCCCGTCGTTCATGCGCGAATTACTTGCGCAGGCCCAGCTTCTGGATCAGCGCGACGTAGCGGTCGGCGTCCTTGCTCTTCAGGTAGGACAGCAGGCGCTTGCGCTGGTTGACCATCTTGAGCAGGCCGCGGCGGCCGTGGTGGTCCTTGGCGTGGGTCTTGAAATGGGGCGTCAGCTCGTTGATGCGAGCCGTCAGCAGGGCGACCTGGACTTCGGGAGAACCGGTGTCCGCGGGGCCGCGGGCGTTGGCGGCGACGATGTCGGCCGTCTTGATGTCAGCAACTGCCATGAGTGGAGTTTCCTGTGCTGGAAACCGGGGCACAGGCCTGGCTCAGGCCGCCGCGGTTTCCGGGTTACTTGCGGTCGCGGGTGAAACCGACCCACGCCGTGCGCTTGGCTCTCCGCACCGATCGGCAGCTTTGTAACTGCGCCACAGGTGCGAAGCCCTCGATTATAGGCCCAGCGCCCCGGCCAGCCGCTGCACGCCCAGCTTCAGCCGCTCAAGGTCTTTGGAAGCGAAGCACCAGCGCAGCCAGCCCTCGCCCTCCGGGCCGAAGGCCGCGCCCGGCGCCAGCCCCAGGCCATGCTCGGCCACCAGGCGCTTGGCCAGGGCCAGCGAGTCGTCCCGGCCCTCGACGCGGAAGAAGGCGTAGAGCCCGCCCGGCGGCGGCGCCACCTCGATGCCCGGCAGCGTGCGCAGCCCGTCGAGCAGCGTGTCGCGCCCGGCTTTCAGGCGGGACACGAGTCCGGGCACGAACTCGTCGGCCAGCGCTAGCGCCTGCAATGCGCCGCGCTGCGCGAATACCGGCGCGCAGGAGCTGTTGAACTCCAGCAGCTTGCCCGCCGCCTCCATGGCCTGGCCGCGCGGGTCAGCCGGCAGCACCAGCCAGCCCAGGCGCCAGCCGGTCATGAGGAAGCTCTTGGAAAAGCTCTGCGTGACGACGAGCCGGTCCTCGGGCGCGGCGATGTCGAGGAAGCTGGGCGCGGCGCGGCCGGCGCTGCTGCCCTCCTCGCCCGTGCCCCACCACAGCCGCTCGTAGACCTCGTCGGCCACGATCCAGGTGCCGGTGCGGCGGCAGTGATCCAGGATGGCCTGCTGCTCCGCGCGCGTGAGCGTCCAGCCCGTGGGGTTGTTGGGCGCGTTGACCAGCAGCGCACGCGTCGCGGGCGTGATGGCGTCAAGCAGCTCCTGCACATCGAGCCGCCACGCGCCCAGGTGAGGATGCAGCGACACGCGCTTCACCCGCGCACCCAACACCTCGGGCTGCGCGGTGATGTTGGGCCACACCGGCACCACGGCCACCACCTCGTCGCCCGCATTCAACAGCAGCTGTGCCGCCACCATCAGCGCGCTGACGCCGGCGCTGGTGATGGCCAGCCGCCCCGCGTCCACCGGCGCGTGCAGGTCCGAAACGTAGGCCGACAAGGCCGCGCGCAGCTCCGGCAGGCCCAGGTTGTGCGAATAGAAGGTTTCGCCGCGCCGCAGCGACGCGGCCGCGGCCTCGCGCACCTCCAGCGGCGTGACCTCGTCGCTCTCGCCGAACCAGAAAGCCAGCACGTCGGGGCGGCCCAGGCCGGCATTGGCCACTTCGCGGATCTTGGATGCGGGCAAGGCCGCCAGGGAGCTGCGGATGAAATCGTGCATGGGTGGGTGCATCAAACCTCCGCCAGCGGCCAGCGCGGCCGCACGTCGAAGGCGTAGTCGTGCTCCGGCACGGCGCGGCCGCTTTGCAGCCGCATGGCACCGGCCAGGGCGATCATGGCGCCGTTGTCGCTGCACAGGTGCAGCTCCGGGTAGTGGACGCGCACGCCGGCGCGCCGGCACAGCGAGTTCAGGTTGGTGCGCAGCGCGCGGTTCGCGCCCACGCCGCCGGCCACGACCAGCCGCTTCAGCCCCGTGGCTTTCAGCGCCTTCATCGACTTGCTGCTGAGCACGTCCACGATGGCGGCCTGCGTGCTGGCGGCCAGGTCGGCCTTGGGCTGCTCGCACACGTCGGGCCCCAGCTTGCGCAGCTGCGTCATCACCGCCGTCTTCAGCCCGGCAAACGAGAAATCCAGGTTGCCGCTGTGCAGCAGCGGGCGCGGCAGCGCGAAGGCGTCGGCGCTGCCGAACTCGGCCAGGCGCGACAGCGCCGGCCCGCCCGGATAGCCCAGGCCCAGCAGCTTGGCCGACTTGTCGAAGGCCTCGCCGGCGGCGTCGTCGATGGTCTCGCCCAGCAGTTCATATTCGCCCACGCCGGACACGCGCATGAGCTGGGTGTGGCCGCCGGAGACCAGCAGCGCCACGAACGGGAATTCCGGCGGGTCGTCGGATAGGAAGGGCGACAGCAGGTGCCCTTCGAGGTGGTGGATGCCCAGCGTCGGCTTGCCCAGCGCCGCGGCCAGCGCGCAGGCCACGCCCGCGCCCACCAGCAGCGCGCCGGCGAGGCCGGGGCCGCGCGTGTAGGCCACCACGTCCACGTCTTCGAGCGCGCAGCCGGCATCCGTGAACACCTGGCGCGCCAGCGGCAGCACGCGGCGGATGTGGTCGCGCGAGGCCAGCTCCGGCACCACGCCGCCGTAGGCGCGGTGCATCTCGATCTGGCTGTGCAGCGCGTGCGCCTTGAGCACGGGCACGCCGCCGCCGGGAGGGATCTGCACGAGGGCCACGCCCGTCTCGTCGCAGGAGGATTCAATGCCGAGCACATTCATGGTGCGGCAGTGTAGCCAGCGGGAATTTCGCACCCGGCGGTGGCGTGAAGCTTGCAAGCCGTGCGCCCCATGAAATCACCGCAAAGCCTGCGCATCGTCATCGTCGCGCCGGATTCGCTGAACCCGGACCCTGCCGACCCCGCCGCGGTGGACGAGGTCGCGCGCTCGCGCAGCCTGCGCATCGGGCTGCTGCAGCACGGCTACAACATCGTCGCGGTGCTGCCCATCGACCCGTTCCTGCCCGAGCGGCTGGCGCAGATCCAGCCGGACATGATCATCGTGGACGCCGAGAGCCAGGCGCGCGACACGCTGGAGCACGTCGTGATGGCCACGCGCGACGCGCGCCGGCCCATCGTGCTGTTCACCGACGACGACGACACCTCACGCGTGGACGACGCCATCGCCGCGGGCGTCACGGCCTACGTCGTGGCGGGCCTGGCGCCGCAGCGCATCAAGTCGGTGCTGGACGTGGCCATGGCGCGCTTTCGCCACGAGGAGGAGCTGCGCCGCCAGCTCGCCGACGCGCGCAGCCAGCTCGACGAGCGCAAGGTCGTCGAGCGCGCCAAGGGCCTGCTGATGAAGCGCCAGGGCATCGACGAGGCCCAGGCCTATGCGCGGCTGCGCAAGACCGCCATGGACAAGGGACTGAAGCTCGCCGAGGTGGCGCAGCGCATCATCGACGTGGCCGATTTGCTGGGGTAAGCACCAAGGTAGCGCAGCTTGACGGGCATCAGGCCCCCGTCATGGTGCGCCTGACCCGCCTCAAGCGGGATTGCCCCGGGACAGCAGGCTGGCACAGGGCTTGCGAGATACGGGGCAGGAGGTCAAAGGCGATCTCCTGCTGAATCAATCAAGAGGCGTCC
Source organism: Azohydromonas aeria (assembly GCF_009760915.1). Taxonomy (GTDB): domain Bacteria; phylum Pseudomonadota; class Gammaproteobacteria; order Burkholderiales; family Burkholderiaceae_C; genus Azohydromonas; species Azohydromonas aeria. The sequence goes on along the minus strand of NZ_VIDQ01000004.1, from coordinate 74,193 downwards.
GGCCAAGGCCGGTCGGACGGCCCCAACGGACGACGGCGTCCCCATGCCCCGCACATGCCCATCGGCAGCGCGGGTCACAGGGACGCCGTTTTTTTATTGCCCGCCGGAAAACATCACGCAGGACACCGAATGAACAAGGACGCGATCAACATGGGACGCCGCTCGATCGTCAAGGCCGCCGCCGCCACGGCCACCGTCGCCGCCACGGGCGGCATGATCCCGGGGCTGCAGGCCGCGGTGTACGCCGCCGGCTCCGACAAGCCGGAGAAGGAGGAAGTGCGCATCGGCTTCATCCCGCTGACCGACTGCGCCTCCATCGTCATGGCCTCGGTGCTGGGCTTCGACAAGAAGTACGGCGTCAAGATCGTGCCGACCAAGGAAGCCTCCTGGGCCGGCGTGCGCGACAAGCTCGTCAACGGCGAGCTCGACATGGCGCACGTGCTCTACGGCCTGGTCTACGGCGTGCACCTGGGCCTGGGCGGGCCGAAGAAGGACATGGCCGTGCTGATGACCCTGAACCACAACGGCCAGGCCATCACGCTGTCGAAGAAGCTGGCCGAGGCCGGCGCGGTGGACGGGCCGTCGCTGGCCAAGGTCATGGCCAAGGACAAGCGCGACTACACCTTCGCGCAGACCTTCCCCACCGGCACGCACGCCATGTGGCTGTACTACTGGCTGGCCAGCGCGGGCATCGACCCGATGAAGGACGCCAAGGTCATCACCGTGCCACCGCCGCAGATGGTGGCCAACATGCGCGTGGGCAACATGGACGGCTACTGCGTGGGCGAGCCCTGGGGCCACCGCGCCATCATGGACGGCATCGGCATCACCGCCGTGACCACGCAGGACATCTGGAAGGACCACCCGGAGAAGGTGCTGGGCACCACCGGCGACTTCGTCAAGAAGTACCCCAACACCGCGCGCGCCGTGATGATGGCCGTGATGGAGGCCAGCCGCTGGATCGACGCCAGCCTGCAGAACAAGATGAAGATGGCCGAGACGGTGGCCGACAAGGCCTACGTCAACACCGGCGTGGACGCCATCAACCAGCGCATCCTGGGCCGCTACCAGAACGGCCTGGGCAAGACCTGGGACGACCCCAACCACATGAAGTTCTTCAACGACGGCGCGGTCAACTTCCCGTACCTGTCCGACGGCATGTGGTTCCTCACGCAGCACAAGCGCTGGGGGCTGCTGAAGGCGCACCCCGACTACCTGGGCGTCGCGAAGCAGATCAACCAGATCGACCTGTACCGCGAGGTGGCCTCGGCCATGAAGGTCAGCGTGCCCAAGGACGTCATGCGCAGCAGCAAGCTCATCGACGGCGTGGTCTGGGACGGCAAGGACCCCGCCAAGTACGCCGACTCCTTCAAGACCAAGGCCGCCGCGGCCTGACGCGCCCCCGCCCGCCACACCAGGAGCATCACCATGGTCAGTGCCGTTTTCCACTCGCCCGCCCAGGCCGCCGCCGAGGCGTCCGCCCAACCCGCCGCCGTGGCCAAGCCCGCGCCGGCGCAGCCCGTCCAACCCATGGCCGAGCGCCGCCCGCTCCTTGACCTGCGCGCCCTTGCCGGCGCGGTGCTGCCGCCGCTGGCAGGCCTCGCGCTGCTCATCGGCGTGTGGGCTCTGCTGACCATGAACAGCACCACCTTCCCCACGCCGGCCGCGACGTGGGAAGCGGCGGTGAAGCTTTTCGCCGACCCGTTCTACCGCAACGGTCCCAACGACCAGGGCATCGGCTGGAACATCCTGGCCTCGCTGCAGCGCGTGGCCGTGGGCTTCGGGCTGGCGGCACTGGTGGGCATTCCGCTGGGCTTCCTGATCGGGCGCTTCGCCGTCCTCAACCGCATGGTCTCGCCGCTGGTGAGCCTGCTGCGCCCGGTGTCGCCGCTGGCGTGGCTGCCCATCGGGCTGCTGGTGTTCAAGGCCGCCAACCCGGCGGCGATCTGGACCATCTTTATCTGCTCGATCTGGCCGATGGTGATCAACACCGCCGTGGGCGTGCAGCGCGTGCCGCAGGACTACCTCAACGTCGCGCGCGTGCTCAACCTCAGCGAGCTCACCCTGGCGCGCAAGATCCTCTTCCCCGCGGTCCTGCCCTACATGCTCACCGGCGTGCGGCTGTCGGTGGGCACGGCGTGGCTGGTGATCGTGGCGGCCGAGATGCTCACCGGCGGCGTGGGCATCGGCTTCTGGGTCTGGGACGAGTGGAACAACCTCAACGTGCAGCACATCATCATCGCCATCGTCGTCATCGGGGTGGTGGGCCTGCTGCTGGAGCAGGCGCTGGTGGCCCTGGCCAAGCGCTTCTCCTTCGACGACTGATCACTGAACCGTTTCGGGCACAACCACCATGCACAACTTCATCAGCATCGAAGGCGCCGAGATGGTGTTCGACACCAAGAAGGGCCGCTTCCACGCGCTGCAGGGCATCAACCTCAAGATCGCCGAGGGCGAGTTCATCACGCTCATCGGCCACTCGGGCTGCGGCAAGAGCACGCTGCTCAACCTCATCGCCGGCCTGACGCTGCCCACCCAGGGCGTGCTGCTGTGCGAGAACCGCGAGATCAGCGGCCCCGGCCCGGAGCGCGCCGTGGTGTTCCAGAACCACTCGCTGCTGCCCTGGCTGAGCTGCTTCGACAACGTGTACCTGGGCGTCGAGCGCGTCTTCGGCGCCAAGGAGGCCAAGGCGCAGCTCAAGGCGCGCACCCTGGCCGCGCTGGAGCTCGTGGGCATGGGCCACGCCGTGGCGAAGCGCCCCAACGAGATCTCCGGCGGCATGAAGCAGCGCGTGGGCATCGCCCGGGCGCTGGCGATGGAGCCCAAGGTGCTGCTCATGGACGAGCCCTTCGGCGCCCTGGACGCCCTCACCCGCGCCAAGCTGCAGGACGAGCTGCTGCGCATCGTGGCGCGCACGAAGAGCACCGTGGTGATGGTCACGCACGACGTGGACGAGGCCGTGCTGCTGTCGGACCGCATCGTGATGATGACCAACGGCCCGGCCGCCACCATCGGCGAGATCGCGACCGTGGACCTGCCGCGCCCGCGCGACCGCGTCGCGCTGGCGGAGGACCTGCACTACATCCGGCTGCGCAAGCAGGTGCTGGACTTCCTCTACACCCGCCACGGCGAGAAGCGCGCGGCCTGATTCCGGGCCCAGGGTGGGCGCAATGACGAAGGGGGCCTGCCGGCCCCCTTTTTCATCGCTGCATCACGCTCTCGATCAATGCTTCTCGCGGGCGTGGTTGATCGAGTATTTCGGAATCTCGATCGTCACATCCTTGTCGGAGATGATGGCCTGGCACGACAGGCGCGAGGTCGGTTCCAGTCCCCAGGCACGGTCGAGCAGGTCTTCCTCGGCCTCGTCCATCTCGCCCAGGGAATTGAAACCCTCGCGCACCACCACGTGGCAGGTGGTGCAGGCGCAGCTGAGCTCGCAGGCGTGCTCGATCTCGATGTCGTGGTCCAGCAGCGCCTCGCAGATCGAGGTGCCGCGCTCGGCCTCGATGGTGGCGCCTTCGGGGCAGTACTCCGCGTGCGGAAGGATGCGAATGACGGGCATGTGGCGGGACTCCCTCTTTCTTGCGTGTTCAGACTTCTTCGATGGTGCGGCCGGTGAGCGCCGTCTGGATGCCGCGGTTCATGCGCGCGGCGGCAAAGGCTTCCGTACCCTTGGCCAGTCGCTCCACGGCGGCGTTGATGGCGGCATGGTCCTCGCCCTTCTCGACCTCGGCGAGCTCGCGCATCAGCGCGTCGATGTCGGCGCGCTCGGCCTCGCTGAGCAGGTCGGCGTCGGCGGCCAGCGCCGACTGCGTGGCCAGCAGCATGCGCTCGGACTCCACGCGCGCCTCGCGCAGCGCGCGCGCGCTCATGTCGGCATCGGCCTGCGCGAAGCCCTCCTGCAGCATGCGGGCGATGTCCTCGTCGGCCAGCCCGTAGCTCGGCTTCACCTGCACCGCCGCCTCCACGCCCGAGGTCTGCTCGCGCGCGGAGACGTGCAGCAGGCCGTCGGCGTCCACCTCGAAGGTGACGCGGATGCGCGCCGCGCCCGCCACCATCGGCGGGATGCCGCGCAGCTCGAAGCGTGCCAGCGACCGGCAGTCGCTGACCAGCTCGCGCTCGCCCTGCACCACGTGGATGGCCATGGCGGTCTGGCCGTCCTTGAAGGTGGTGAAGTCCTGCGCCTTGGCCACGGGAATGGTGGTGTTGCGCTCGATGACGCGCTCCACCAGCCCGCCCATGGTCTCCAGGCCCAGCGACAGCGGGATCACGTCCAGCAGCAGGATGTCGTCGGCGCCGGCATGGCCGGCAAGCTGGTTCGCCTGGATCGCCGCGCCCAGCGCCACGACCTCGTCCGGGTTCAGGTTCACCAGCGGCTCGCGCCCGAAATAGGCACCCACCGCGGCGCGCACTGCCGGCATGCGCGTGGAGCCGCCCACCATCACCACGCCCTGCACCTCGTCGCGCGCCACCCTGGCGTCGCGCAGCACGCGCCGCACGGCGCCCAGGGTGCGGTCCACCAGCGGCTTGGTGACCTCCTGGAACTGCGCGCGCGTCACCGGCACCTCGATCACGCCGTCGGCCAGCTCGCAGCGCAGCACGGCCTGCTCGGCATCGCTGAGCGCCTCCTTGGCGGCGCGGGCGCTGACCAGCAGCGCGCGCTTGTCGTGGGCGCTGAAATCGGCGCCGACCGCCTCGCGGCCGCTTTGCGCCAGCGCCCAGTCGGCCAGCAGCGCGTCGAAGTCGTCACCGCCCAGGGCGGCGTCGCCGCCGGTGGACACCACCTCGAACACGCCCTTGGTCAGGCGCAGCAGCGAGATGTCGAAGGTGCCGCCGCCCAGGTCGTACACGGCATAGAGGCCCTCGCTGCCGTTGTCCAGGCCGTAGGCCACGGCCGCGGCGGTGGGCTCGTTGATCAGGCGCAGCACGTTGAGGCCGGCGAGCTTGGCCGCGTCCTTGGTGGCCTGGCGCTGCGCATCGTCGAAGTACGCCGGCACCGTGATGACGGCGCCGAAGATGTCGTCGTTGAAGGTGTCCTCGGCGCGGAAGCGCAGCGTGGCCAGGATCTCGGCCGACACTTCCACCGGCGACTTCACGCCCTCGCGCGTTTCCACCGCCACCATGCCCGGCTGGTCCACGAAGCGGTACGGCAGCTTGGCGTGGCCGGCCAGGTCGGCGAGCTTGCGGCCCATGAAGCGCTTGACCGACACCACCGTGTTCTCCGGGTCGTCGGCCTGCACCGCCAGCGCGTCGTGGCCGATCTGGCGCCGCCCGCCTTCGAGGTAGCGCACGGCCGAGGGCAGGATGACGCGGCCCTGGTCGTCGGGCAGGCACTCGGCCACGCCATGGCGCACCGCGGCCACCAGCGAGTGCGTGGTGCCCAGGTCGATGCCGACGGCGATGCGCCGCTGGTGCGGGTCCGGCGTCTGGCCGGGTTCGGAGATCTGCAGCAGTGCCATGCTCTTTGTTGTATGTGCCCCAGGGAGGGCCGTCATTGTCCCAGCGCGTCCAGCCGCGCCTCGATGTCCTCGCGAAAGCGCGCGACGAACATGAGGGCTCTGACGCGCTGCGCCGCCGTGGCGGCGTCGCCGCGCTCGTCGAGCAGCTGCGCCACCTCGGACAGCAGCGCGCGCTCGGCGCCACGCACTTCCTCGTCCAGCGCCTCCACCGCGGCGCCGTCCTCGGCCTCCTCCAGCGCCTCGCGCCACGCCATCTGCTGCATCAGGAAGGCGGCGGGCATGGCGGTGTTGCTGTGCGCGTCGATGGGCGCGCCGCGCAGCTCGCACAGGTACGCGGCGCGCTTGAGCGGGTCGCGCAGGCGCTGGTAGGCCTCGTTGACGCGCACCGACCACTGCATGGCCAGGCGCTGCGCGGTGGGGCCTTCGGCGGCGAAGCGGTCAGGGTGCACGCGGGCCTGCAGCTGGCGCCAGCAGGCGTCGAGCGCAGCGCGGTCCAGGGCGAACTTCGGCACCAGGCCGAACAGGGTGAAGTCGTCGTCGGAGAGATTCATGAACGCAAGCCGGGCCGGCGAAACGTGCGGCGCGGCGGGCGCGCATTGTGGGCCACGCAAAGACAGTGCCGCCCGAAGGCGGCACTCTCGCGTGCGCGGCGCAGGCTCAGACGCGGAAGGATTCGCCGCAGCCGCAGCGGTCCTTCTCGCGCGGGTTGTGGAACTTGAAGCCCTCGTTGAGCCCTTCGCGCACGAAGTCCAGCTCGGTGCCGTCCAGGTAGGGCAGGCTCTTCGGGTCGATCAGGATCTTGACGCCGTGGCCCTCGAAGATGTGGTCCTCGGGCGCCACCTCGTCGGCGTACTCCAGCTTGTAGGCCATCCCGGAGCAGCCGGTGGTCTTGACGCCCAGGCGCACGCCCACGCCCTTGCCCCGGCGTGCCAGGTAGCGCGTGACGTGCCGCGCCGCCGCCTCGGTCAACGTGACAGCCATGGCCTTACTGGGCCTGCGCTTCGGCGGCGGCAGCCGCCGGCGCGCCGTGCTTGGCCTTGTAGTCGTCCACCGCGGCCTTGATCGCGTCCTCGGCCAGGATCGAGCAGTGGATCTTGACCGGCGGCAGCGCCAGCTCCTCGGCGATGTGCGTGTTCTTGATCGACAGCGCCTCGTCCAGCGACTTGCCCTTGACCCACTCCGTCACCAGCGAGCTCGACGCGATGGCCGAGCCGCAGCCGTAGGTCTTGAACTTGGCGTCCTCGATCAGGCCCGTGGCCGGGTTCACCTTGATCTGCAGCTTCATCACGTCGCCGCAGGCCGGCGCGCCCACCATGCCCGTGCCCACCGTCTCGTCGCCCTTGGCGAAGGAACCCACGTTGCGCGGGTGCTCGTAGTGGTCCACCACCTTGTCGCTGTATGCCATGACTCTTACCTCTGGTCCGTATGTCTCAAAAACAGATGCGCCTTCAGCCTTGCCGGCTCATGGCTCAGTGCGCGGCCCACTGGATGGTGCTGAGATCGACGCCGTCCTGGTACATCTCCCACAGCGGCGAGAGCTCGCGCAGCTTGGCCACGCGGTCCTTGATGGTCGCCACCGCGTAGTCGATCTCTTCCTCGGTCGTGAAGCGGCCGATCGTCATGCGCAGGCTCGAATGCGCCAGCTCGTCGCTGCGGCCCAGTGCGCGCAGCACGTAGCTGGGCTCCAGGCTGGCGGAGGTGCAGGCCGAGCCCGAGGACACGGCGATGCCCTTGATGCCCATGATCAGCGACTCGCCCTCGACGAAGTTGAAGCTGATGTTGAGGTTGTGCGGCACGCGCTTTTCGAGGTGGCCGTTCACGAAGGTCTGCTCCATGTCGGTCAGGCCCTGGAGCAGCCGCTGCTGAAGCGCGCGGATGCGCTCGCGCTCGGCCGGCCCCTCCTCGCGTGCGATGCGGAAGGCCTCGCCCATGCCCACGATCTGGTGCGTGGGCAAGGTTCCGGAGCGCATGCCGCGCTCGTGGCCGCCGCCGTGCATCTGCGCTTCCAGCCGCACGCGCGGCTTGCGCCGCACGTAAAGCGCGCCGATGCCCTTGGGGCCGTAGGTCTTGTGCGAAGCCAGGCTCATCAGGTCCACCGGCAGCGTCTGCAGGTCGATGTCCACCTTGCCCGTGGCCTGTGCCGCATCGACGTGGAAGATGATCCCGCGCTCGCGGCAGAGCTTGCCGATGGCCGGGATGTCCTGGATCACGCCGATCTCGTTGTTCACGAGCATGACCGAGGCCAGGATGGTGTCCGGGCGCAGCGCGGCCTTGAAGGCTTCCAGGTCGAGCAGGCCGTCTTCCTGGACGTCGAGGTAGGTCGCCTCGAAGCCCTGGCGCTCCAGCTCGCGCACCGTGTCGAGCACGGCCTTGTGCTCGGTCTTCACGGTGACGATGTGCTTGCCGCGCGTCTTGTAGAAGTGCGCCGCGCCCTTGAGCGCGAGGTTGTTGGACTCGGTGGCGCCGGAGGTCCAGACGATCTCGCGCGGGTCGGCATTGATGAGCGCGGCCACGTCGGCGCGCGCCTTCTCCACCGCCTCTTCCGCCTCCCAGCCCCAGGCATGGCTGCGCGAGGCAGGGTTGCCGAAGTGCTCGCGCAGCCACGGCACCATCGCATCGACCACGCGCGGGTCCACCGGCGTGGTGGCGCCATAGTCCATGTAGATCGGGAAGTGCGGCGTCATGTCCATGGGAAAAAGAGCTTTTGTTCGAACGAAGGGCGGGCGCCGCGGCGCCCGCGAATGGGTTTCAGAAAATGCCGGGACGGGTCAGGCCACGGTGAACACGTTCACTTGGTGAAGGCGTTGCCCAGCGCGAAGACCGAGTTGGGGGCCGTGACCTTGATCGGCTTGACCACCGGGGTGCTGGAGATGGCGCGCTTGACGGGCGCTTCCTCCACCGACACGCCCTTGGCGATCTGGTCGTCCACGAGCTTCTGCAGCGAGATCGAGTCGAGGTACTCGATCATCTTGTTGTTGAGGTTGGTCCACAGCTCGTGCGTCATGCACTTGCCCGTGTCCTCGCCCATGCAGTTCTCCTTGCCGCCGCAGCCCGTGGCGTCCAGAGCCTCGTCCACGGCAACGATGATGTCGGCCACCGTGATGTCCTCGGCCTTGCGGCCCAGCGAGTAGCCGCCGCCCGGACCGCGGGTGCTTTCCACCAGCTCGTGGCGGCGCAGCTTGCCGAACAGCTGCTCCAGGTACGACAGCGAGATCTGCTGGCGCTGGCTGATCGCCGCCAGCGCCACGGGGCCCGAATGCGAGCGCAGCGCCAGATCGATCATCGCGGTGACGGCAAAACGGCCTTTGGTGGTGAGACGCATCGAAGTACTCCTGTGCCGCTTCCGGCGGCAATCGCTGACCCTGTCCTCCCGCGGATCACACGGGTCGGCCGTCATGCGACCTGTAGCCCCTTTGGGGGAGCCTGCACCCGGCTTATTCCGAGTGTTTTGGTCGATTATACATGAAGCCACCCTTTGGACCTGGGGGATGCCTTGCCAAGTTCCCTTGATGCCATCGGGGTTTACACCCTGCAACCATACGCGCAATGCACAACTCTTGCGCTGGCGCAAACCGTGAACACGTGAAACGTGACCGATTCCCCCTGGCGGGGGATCGGACGCCAAGGCATGAACGTCCGCGGCACGCAACGTGCCGGCCGGCGCGCGGCGCCGGCCGGGAGGTCCGCAATGCGGCGCCTGCGGTCCGACCGCCCCGTTGCACGGCCCACACGGGCCGCCCGGGCCGTCGCCTCAGCCGCGCCCGGCGCTGATGGGCACGACGTTGCTGTCGTGCGTGGCTGCGCCGAAAGCCTGCTCGCGCAGCAGCGCGAGCTGGTCGCGCAGCCGGGCCGCCTGCTCGAACTCCAGGTTGCGCGCGTGCTCCAGCATCTGCTTTTCCAGCAGCTTGATGCGCTTGCCCAGGTCCTTCTCGCTCATGGCCTCCACCGCGGCGGCGGCCTGCGCGTTCTTGAGGTCGTCCTTGGCGGTCTTGTCGGAGACCACGCCATCGATCATCTCGCGCACCTGCTTGCGCACCGTGCGCGGCGTGATGCCGTGCTCGGCGTTGAACGCCTCCTGCCTGGCGCGGCGGCGCTGTGTCTCGTCGATGGCGCGGCGCATCGAGTCGGTGACCTTGTCGGCGTAGAGGATGGCCTTGCCCGAGGCATTGCGCGCGGCGCGGCCGATGGTCTGGATCAGGCTGCGCTCGGCGCGCAGGAAGCCTTCCTTGTCCGCGTCCAGGATCGCCACCAGCGACACCTCCGGGATGTCCAGGCCCTCGCGCAGCAGGTTGATGCCCACCAGCACGTCAAAGAGGCCCAGGCGCAGGTCGCGGATGATCTCCACGCGCTCGACCGTGTCCACGTCCGAGTGCAGGTAGCGCACCTTCACGCCGTTGTCGGTGAGGTAGTCGGTGAGCTGCTCGGCCATGCGCTTGGTCAGCGTCGTGATCAGCACGCGCTCGTCGCGCTCGACGCGGTCGCGTATCTCCTGCAGCACGTCATCCACCTGGTGCAGCGCCGGGCGCACCTCGATGAGCGGATCGACCAGCCCCGTGGGCCGCACCACCTGCTCCACCACCTGGCCGGCGTGGCGCTGCTCGTAGTCCGCGGGCGTGGCCGAGACGAACACGCACTGGCGCATCTTGGTCTCGAACTCCTCGAACTTCAGCGGCCGGTTGTCCAGTGCCGAGGGCAGCCGGAAGCCGTATTCCACCAGCGTGGTCTTGCGCGCGCGGTCGCCGTTGTACATGCCGCCGAACTGGCCGATGAGCACGTGCGACTCGTCGAAGAACATCAGCGCGTCGCGCGGCAAATAGTCCACCAGCGTCGGCGGCGGCGAGCCGGGCATGGCGCCGGAGAGGTGGCGGGTGTAGTTCTCGATGCCCTTGCAGTGGCCGACCTCCTGCAGCATCTCCAGGTCGAAGCGGGTGCGCTGCTCGATGCGCTGCGCCTCCACCAGCTTGCCCATGGCCACGAACTCGTCCACGCGCTGGCGCAGCTCGGCCTTGATGGCGTCGATGGCCGAAAGCACGCGCTCGCGCGGCGTGACGTAGTGGCTGCTGGGATAGACCGTGAAGCGCGGGATCTTCTGCCGCACCTTGCCGGTGAGCGGGTCGAAGAGCTGCAGCGACTCGACCTCGTCGTCGAAGAGCTCGATGCGGATGGCCAGCTCCGAGTGCTCGGCCGGGAAGACGTCGATGGTGTCGCCGCGCACGCGGAAATGCCCGCGCGAGAACTCCGTGTCGTTGCGCGCGTACTGCATGCGCACAAGCTGCGCGATGACGTCGCGCTGGCCCATCTTGTCGCCCACGCGCAGCGTCATGACCATCTGGTGGTAGTCGGCCGGGTTGCCGATGCCGTAGATGGCCGACACCGAGGCCACGATCACCACGTCGCGCCGCTCCAGCAGGCTCTTGGTGGCGGACAGGCGCATCTGCTCGATGTGCTCGTTGATGGCGCTGTCCTTCTCGATGAACAGGTCGCGCTGCGGCACGTAGGCCTCGGGCTGGTAGTAGTCGTAGTAGCTGACGAAATACTCGACCGCGTTCTTCGGGAAGAACTCGCGGAACTCGCTGTAGAGCTGGGCCGCGAGGGTCTTGTTGGGCGCGAACACGATGGCCGGGCGGCCCAGCTGCGCGATGGTGTTGGCCATGGTGAAGGTCTTGCCCGAGCCGGTGACGCCCAGCAGCGTCTGGAAGCTCAGGCCGTCCTGCACGCCCTCCACCAGCTGCTCGATGGCCGTGGGCTGGTCGCCCGCGGGCGGGTACGGCTGGAACAGCTCGAAGGGCGAGCCGGGAAAGCGCACGAACTCGCCCTGCGGCGCGGCGGCGGCTTCGGGCTCATCGGCAGCCTGCGCCGCCGGGGCCGCGGCGGCAGCGGCGGCGGCCATCGGTGCGGGCTTGGCAAGCTTGGCGACCTTGGGAGAAGGCATCGGACGATCCTGGACAAAAATGGTGGTGACGGCCGGGCGGCCGAAGCGGGGCGCTTGGGCGGCGCTTAGAATTGCGCGCCCTTGCGCCACGGCAGCCCGCGCTGCCCATGCAGGGCAATCCGACAGCCTAGCGCATCGCCCCAAGTCCCCGGCGGCGGCGCTCCTCTCCATCTTCTGGAAGCACCATGTCCCTGTTTGCCGCCGTCGAAATGGCCCCGCGCGACCCGATCCTGGGCCTCAACGAACAGTTCGCCGCCGACCCCAACCCCGCCAAGGTCAACCTGGGCGTGGGCGTGTACTTCGACGATGAGGGCAAGCTGCCGCTTCTCAAGTGCGTGGCCGCCGCCGAGGAGCAGCTGCTCGCGGCCAAGAAGCCCCGCGGCTACCTGCCCATCGACGGCATCGCCGCCTACGACAAGGCGGTGCAGGGTCTGGTCTTCGGCGCCGACAGCGACGCCGTCAAGGGCGGCCGCGTCGCCACCGTGCAGGCCCTGGGCGGCACCGGCGGCCTCAAGATCGGCGCCGACTTCCTCAAGCGCGTGAACCCATCGGCCCAGGTGCTCATCAGCGACCCGAGCTGGGAGAACCACCGCGCCCTGTTCACCAACGCCGGCTTCGAGGTCGGCACCTACCCGTACTACGACGCCGACAAGCGCGGCGTGCGCTTCGACGACATGCTCGCCGCGCTGCGCGCTGCCGCGAAGGGCACGGTCGTGGTGCTGCACGCCTGCTGCCACAACCCCACCGGCTACGACATCACGCCCGAGCAGTGGACGCAGGTCGTGGCCGCCGTCAAGGACGCAGGCCTGGTGGCCTTCCTCGACATGGCCTACCAGGGCTTCGGCGAGGGCATCGCCGAGGACGGCGCCGTGATCCAGCAGTTCCTCGACGCAGGCATCGACTTCTTCGTCTCCACCTCGTTCTCCAAGAGCTTCTCGCTCTACGGCGAGCGCGTCGGCGCGCTGAGCGTGGTGTGCGACAGCGCCGACGAGGCCGCGCGCGTGCTCTCGCAGCTCAAGATCGTCATCCGCACCAACTACTCCAACCCGCCCACGTTCGGCGCGCAGGTGGTGGCCACGGTGCTGACCACGCCGTCGTTGCGCGCGCAATGGGAAGAGGAGCTCGCCGGCATGCGCCAGCGCATCAAGCAGATGCGCGCGGCCCTGGTCGAGAAGCTGCAGGCCGCCGGCGTCCAGTCCGACGTGTCGTACATCGTGCGCCAGAAGGGCATGTTCAGCTACTCGGGCCTGAGCAAGGAGCAGATGCAGCGCCTGCGCAGCGAGTTCGGCGTCTACGGCGTGGACTCCGGCCGCATCTGCGTGGCCGCGCTCAACAGCCGCAACATCGACGCCGTGGCGAAAGCCATCGCGCAGGTCGCCGCCTGACGGCGCCTTGAGCTGACGCCTACCGTGGCCGCCGTGGCAGCAAGGCGGCGGCCCGGGACGGCTTGAATTTCGTGAACTGCATCGCAACTGGGCCGGCTTTCCGGCCCTTTGCGCATCCGTGACTTGTTTGACCCTGGCAGTCTCCCGGGTTCGTCGCGCACAACAATTGCTGCACCTGCACAAAACCCGAAACCGATGTCAGGTTCGGCTCAACCGCGGCGTGCATCCTGCGCCACTCACGACGTCCGAGACGCCCTCCTTACCCTGCTGCGAGGTTCCTCCTGATGCTGTACCAGCTCTATGAAAGCCAGCGCGCCCTGATGGCGCCGTTCTCCGAGTTCGCCAGCGCGGCCTCCAAGCTGTACGACCATCCGCTGTCGCCGTTCGCCCACTCGATCCTGTCGCAGCGCATCTCCGCGGCGCTGGACCTGATGCACCGCCTGGCCAAGGACTACGAGAAGCCGCAGTTCGAGATCACCTCGGCCACCGTCAACGACGTCGAGGTCGCGGTGCAGGAGCGCGTGGCGCTGCACAAGCCGTTCTGCCGGCTGCTGCGCTTCAAGCGCTTCAGCGACGACGTGAACGCGCTCACGGCCATGAAGGGCCAGCCCACGGTGCTGGTGGTGGCGCCGCTGTCGGGCCACCATTCCACGCTGCTGCGCGACACGGTGCGCGCGCTGCTGCACGACCACAAGGTCTACATCACCGACTGGACCGACGCGCGCATGGTGCCCGCCGAGGCCGGCGCCTTCCACCTCGACGACTACGTCGAGTACGTGCAGGAGTTCATCCGCCACATCGGCCCGCAGGTGCACGTGATCTCGGTGTGCCAACCCACCGTGCCGGTGCTCGCCGCCGTGTCGCTGCTGGCCAGCCGCGGCGAGTTCACGCCGCGCACCATGACCATGATGGGCGGCCCCATCGACGCGCGCCGCTCGCCCACGGCGGTGAACAACCTGGCCATGAACAAGCGCCACGAGTGGTTCGAGAACAACGTGATCTACCGCGTGCCGCCGAACTACCCCGGTGCCGGCCGGCGCGTGTACCCGGGCTTCCTGCAGCACACGGGCTTCGTGGCCATGAACCCGGACCGCCACCTGAGCTCGCATTACGACTACTTCCTCGACCTGATCCGCGGCGACGAGGACAGCGCCGAGGCGCACCGCAAGTTCTACGACGAGTACAACGCGGTGCTGGACATGCCCGCCGACTACTACCTGGAGACGATCAAGACCGTGTTCCAGGACTTCGCCCTGGTCAACGGCACCTGGATGGTCAATGGCGAGCTGGTGCGTCCGCAGGACATCACCACCAGCGCGCTGCTCACGGTCGAGGGCGAGCTCGACGACATCTCCGGCGCCGGCCAGACCCGCGCCGCGCACGACCTGTGCTCGGGCATCCCCAAGGAGCGCCAGTTCCACTACGACGTCGAAGGCGCCGGCCACTACGGCATCTTCTCCGGCCGGCGCTGGCGCGAGAAGGTGTACCCGCAGGTGCGCGACTTCATCGCCCGCTTCGACACCGAGGCGCCGGCCCAGGCCACCACGGCAGCACCCGCCGCCCTGGAAGACGCGCCGGCCGAGCCGCTGGCCGCGCCCGCCCGCGCCAAGCGTTCCGCCACGAAAGCCGGCGCCTGACCAAGCCTTGACCGACACTGACATCGGCACCGCCCCGGCTCCGGCCGCCCGGGCCCCGCTGCACGGCCTGGCCGCGGCCATCGACGCCGCGCTGCCGCAGACCCAGTGCACGCGCTGCGGCTACCCGGACTGCAGCGGCTACGCGCAGGCCGTGGCCGATGGCGCGGCCGCCATCGACCGCTGCCCGCCCGGCGGCGCCGAAGGGGTGCGCCGGCTCGCCGCGCTCACCGGCCAGGCGCCGCGGCCGCTCGACGCCGCCTGCGGCGCCGAAGGGCCGCGCGCGGTGGCCTTCATCGACGAGGACTGGTGCATCGGCTGCACCCTGTGCCTGAAAGCCTGCCCGGTGGACTGCATCGCCGGCGCCACCAAGCGCATGCACACCGTCATCGAGAGCGAGTGCACCGGCTGCGAGCTGTGCCTGCCGGCCTGCCCGGTGGACTGCATCGTCATGGAGCCCGTCACGGCCGCCACCGGCTGGGACGCCTGGAGCCCGGCGCAGGCCGAGCACGCCCGCCGGCGCTACGCCGCGCACCGCGCGCGCCTGGCGCAATCCGAAGCCGACACGCGCGAGCGCCTCATCGCCAAGGCCGAGATGAAGCTTGCGGACCTGCCCGCGCACAGCCGGCACCAGGACCCGCAGACGCTCGACAGGAAGCGCGCCGTGATCGAGGCCGCGCTGGCCCGCGCGCGGGCCCAGCGCGGCTCGCGCGTTTGACGTTTGACTTGAGTCCCTGCATTCCGCCGCCATGGACGACGCTGCCGTCGAGCGCTTCTTCGCCACGCTGAGCGCGGCCAATCCGACGCCCACCACGGAGCTCGAGTTCACCAACGTGTTCGAGCTGCTGGCGGCGGTGCTGCTGTCGGCGCAGTCCACCGACGCCGGCGTGAACAAGGCCACGCGGCGGCTGTTCCCGGTGGCCAACACGCCGCGCAAGATGATGGCGCTGGGCATCGACGGCATTGCCGGCTACATCCGCAGC
This sequence comes from Azohydromonas aeria, assembly GCF_009760915.1. Lineage (GTDB taxonomy): Bacteria > Pseudomonadota > Gammaproteobacteria > Burkholderiales > Burkholderiaceae_C > Azohydromonas > Azohydromonas aeria. Next base: position 58,800 of record NZ_VIDQ01000004.1, on the reverse strand, counting down.
GTGGGCCTCTACCCGACCAAGGCCAGGAACCTCTGGAACACCAGCCGCATCCTGGTCGAGCAGCATGGCGGCCAGGTGCCGCGCAGCCGCGAGGCGCTGGAGGCACTGCCCGGCGTGGGCCGCAAGACGGCCAACGTGGTGCTCAACGTCGCCTTCGGCGAGCCCACCATGGCGGTGGACACGCACATCTTCCGCGTCGGCAACCGCACCGGGCTGGCGCCGGGCAGGACGCCCCTGGAAGTCGAGCAAGGGCTGCTGCGGCGCGTGCCCGACGCCTACCGCGTCGATGCGCACCACTGGCTCATCCTGCACGGGCGCTACGTGTGCCAGGCGCGGCGCCCGCTGTGCGAGCGCTGCGCCGTGACCGACTGCTGCGACTGGTTCCTCGGCAGCCGGACGTAAGGCGCGGGGACCTACAATCCCGGCCCTCCCCCGTGTCCGCCTGACCATGCCCACCCTGGAAGAACTCGCGCAGCGCATCGAGCTGCTGGCGCAACGCCACGAGCAGCTGCAGCAGGCCCATGCCGAGCTGCAGCGCCAGCACGCCGAGCTCGGCGCCGAACGCGACCAGCTGCGCTCGCGCCTGAACGCCGCGCGCTCGCGCATCGACGTGCTCATCGAACGCCTCTCCGCCACCGACGCCCGCCAGGGCTGAGCGGCCCGCCGCATCAGCCTTCCCAACCGATCATGAAACAGCTCGAAGTCACCATCCTCGGCCAGAGCTACCTGCTGGGCTGCCCCGACGGCGGCGAGCAGGCGCTGCAGGCCGCCGTCGCGCAGGTGGACCGCGAGATGACGGCCATCCGCGACGCCGGCCGCATCAAGGCGCGCGAGCGCATCGCCGTGCTGGCCGCGCTCAACCTGGCCTACCAGCTGGTGCAGCGGCCCGCCGCGGCCCCGGCCGCCACGGCGGAGGCCGACGCCGATGCCGGTGGCGCCGTTGCCGCTGCCCCATCCGACGCCCAATTGCAAGCGCTCATTGCCCGCATCGACCGCGCGCTGGCCGCCGAGGAGACATCGCGCACGACTTGACAGGGTTGATGCGCAGCCCCCACCCGGACTTGATCCGGGTCAGGCGTAAAATTCACCCGTCCGCCGCATTCGCGTGGGTTCTATATTTCCTTGAACCGATGCTCTCGCGAGCCAGGGCCTGGAAAATTGCTCGACAGGTGCGATCGTCTCGCGTCAGACGAACCCGAAGTCCTGCTGACCGGGCCCACCTGAATCCCCTGGGTTCAGGAATGCGGCCCACGGCTCGCGGCGGACACCCTCTTCCCTCCCCCACGCCGGCTTCACGCCCTTGCGGGCGTGCGGCATCCGCAAGCAGTACCGGCAGATGCCGCGACGGTCGCGCACGGCGCGGCCACCGCGCCGCGCGTGGGCCTTTCCCGACTGCACCATGGACCTTTCCCTCGCAGCCGAGCTGCTGCTGCTGGGCTGCGGCGCCGGCTTCCTCGCCGGGCTGCTCGGCATCGGCGGCGGCATGCTGCTGGTGCCCTTCCTGAGCTTCATCCTGTCGCAGCGCGGCGTGCCGCCGGGCATGGCCGTGAAGATGGCTATCGCCACCTCCATGACCACGATCATGTTCACCTCGCTGTCGAGCGTGCGCGCGCACCACAAGCGCGGCGCGGTGCGCTGGCCGCTGGTGCGCAACATGGCGCCGGGCATCGTGCTGGGCGGGCTGCTGGCCGGCGCGGGCGCGTTCTCCGTGGTCAAGGGCCAGGCGCTGGCGCTGTTCTTCGCCGCCTTCGTCGCCTTCTCCGCCACCCAGATGTTGCGCGCGCGTCCACCGCGTCCGGACCGCGACATGCCCGGACGCCTGGGCCAGGTCGCCGCGGGCAGCGGCATCGGCTTCCTCTCGGGCCTGGTCGGCGCGGGCGGCGGCTTCGTGTCGGTGCCCTTCATGACGCGCTGCAACGTGCCCATCCACAACGCGGTGGCCACCAGCGCGGCGCTGGGCTTCCCGATCGCGCTGGCCAACACCGTGGGCTACCTGGTCGGCGGCATCGGGCTGGCGCCCGCGCTGCCCGGCGCGCTGGGCTATCTGTACCTGCCGGCGCTGGCCGTGATCGCCTCGGCCAGCGTGCTGCTCGCGCCGCTGGGCGCCCGCGCCGCGCATGCGCTGGACGTGCGCCAGCTCAAGCGCGCCTTTGCCGTGCTGCTCTACCTGCTCGCGGCCTACATGCTCTACAAGGGCCTCAGCACCTGACACCGGTGCGGCCGCAACCGCCCGCGGGGCCTGGCCGCAGGCAGCGGCGCGCGCCTCAGCCCGGCACCATGAAGGGCACGCGCGCCAGCACCACGTGGTCGCCGCCGCGCCCGCGCGCCTCGGCCAGCGCGGCCTCGCTGGCGCTGCTCAGCGCGTCGGCATCGGCCGCGGTGTGCGGACAGCTGGCCACGCCCATGGACACCGTGAAGCGCAGCGTGCGCCCTTCGTTGACCACGATCTGCGCCGCGCACTGGCGCCGCAGCTGCTCCATGCGGCCGTAGGCCACGCCCAGCCCAAGGCCGGACATCAGCACCCCGAAGCAGTCGCCTTCGAGACGGCAGGTGGAATCCGCGGCGCGGGTGTTGGCGCGCAACAGCCGCGCCAGCGCGCCGCGCACCTGGGCCTGCGACGCCGCGTCCACGCCGGCTGCTCCCGGCGGCACGTCCAGCGCCACCCACACCAGCGCGAACTCGCGGCCCTCGTCGCGCGAGGCCGTCACCGCGCGCTGCAGCTGCTCCTCGAAGAAGCTGCGCAGGTGCAGCCCGGTGTCGCGGTCCAGCGGCCCGTCGGTATCGGCGATGCCGCAGCGCCGGCACAGGTCGTCGCTCAGCCGCTGCTGCAGCTCCAGCTGCTGCAACAGCTCGCGCAGCCGCTGCTGGTCGCGGCGCTGCGGCGCCAGGTCGGTCCAGAGGCTGCACAGCACCCGGCGCCCGTCGGGCAGCTCGACGATCTCGCGCCAGACGCTGAACTCGTGCAGCGCGCCGCGCCATTCGAAGCGGTGCTCGCTTTGCAGCGGCTTGTCCGGCGGCAAGTCCAGCGCATGCTGCTCGGCAGCCCGCAAGGGCATGGGCAGCGGCGGCTCCAGCGCCGCGTCGCCGCGGCCCAGCAGCGCCGCCGGCTCGCACTGCAGCCACTTCGCCATCGCCTCGTTGACGTGCAGCCAGGCGCCGCTGGAAGCATCCTTGACCGCCAGCAGCGTGCCCTGATGCGCCAGCCACGCCGGCATCAGCCGGCCCAGCAAGGCCGCCAGCGCCGCGTCGGAAAGCAAGGCCATGCCGCCGGAAGCGGCGTCGACAGGAGTTGAAAGGGTTGACATGCGCGGGCAATCCGGGACGGCTGAGTTACTAAATGATGCCGTAGTCGCAGACCGTTTCTAATCGAAGAGCTGTTGCGCGCTGCGTTCGTAGTCGCCGGTGAGCTCCTCGAAACGGGCCAGCAGCGCCTCGGCGGCCTGCGCCAGCTGCCGGCGCCCGCTGGCATGGCCGGCCTCGCGCACGCCCTGCTGCATGCGCAGCCACTCGCGCGCCGCGGCATCCAGCGCGATGCGGATGGCCGGCGAGCTCAACGGCAGCTGCTGCAGCCGCTGCAGCGCCTGGTCGAACTCGCGCGCCGTGGCCGCGGCCTGCGACAGCGGCTGCGCGCCTTCGGACGTGGCCAGCAGCGCGCCCAGCAGCACCTGCTTGAGCAGGCGCTGGCCGAGCATGCGCTGGCGCCCGGCCAGGTTCACCGCCGACAGGGTCTGCAGCGCGCTGCCGGCCTCCAGGGCGCGGGTCAGCTTCTCGGCGGCCTCCAGGCACGTTTCGGCCAGGGCGTCCAGGGCCGGCAGCGTGTCGGGACGCGGCGCGGCATCCAGCGCGCGCTCCAGCGCACCCCAGGCGGCCTGCAGCGGCTGCAGCAGGTCGCCGAAGGTGGCCTGCGACAGTGAACGGCCCAGCTGCTCCAGGCCGGCCTGCGCCTGGCGGCGCGCGGACGCCTGCAGCGCCGCGGCGTCCACGTCCGGCGCCGGTGCCAGGCGCAGCGCCTGCAGCGCCACCAGGCGCTGCGACAGCATGCGCAGTTGCCCGCTGCGGTTGAGCGCCTCGGCATCGCGCGCGGCGTCGATGAGCTGCTGCGACAGCCGCCCCACGCGCAGCTTGCCCTGCATGGCCGCGCCGCGCAGGCGGCGGAAGGCTTCGTCCTCCGACAGCCCGTGCGAGCGCATCAGGATGCCCTTGGCGCGGTCCACCAGCTTGCGTTCCTCCAGTCGCTGCAGCGCCTCGTCGCGCTCGACCCGCAGCCGCTGCTCGTGCGCGAAGCGCGCCTGCGTGAGCTGCAGCAGCGGCCGCAGCCGCGCCGGCGACCAGCCGTGCACCACCCAGCCCGACACGCCCAGATCCAGCGCGCGCTGCGCGCCCTCGGCGCTGGCGTCGGCGGTGAACACCAGCACCGGCATGGGCTGCGTGCGCGACAGCAGCTCCAGCGCCGCGAACAGGCCCGACTCCGCCGGCTGCGGCTCCCAGCACACGACCACGTCCGGTGCGCCGCGCACGGCCTGCTGCACCAGCTTGTCGCACTCGCAGGCACCAAGGACGTGAATGCCGGCGGCTTGCAGTGCATCGGCCAGGGGCGGCGCGGCCGTGCCGGGAGCGGAGATGACGAGGGCGGAAGTCATGGGCGAAACGGCGCGCTGCGCCAGGGCACTGAGAGGGAGATCGGGAAGCGCCGCGGGGAGCGGCACGCATCGGGCCAAGCATAGAACAGCGTGCGCGGCGGCCCTTCCCCGGCTGCCTCTCAGGGTTGGCACGGATGGTGCAGAAGCTCACGCGGGTGCGCCGCCGCACCCGGACCGCTGGCCCCGCACGCCCGGTCCTGGCCACAGCGTCGTGACCAGCATGTGCCTCCACTGCCCGCACCCGCCGCGGGCACCAAGCCGTACCCCTTCTGGAGAAGCCACATGAGACCGCTGTCGTCGCCTGACTTCTGCATTCCCCGTTCCCACGCGCGCTGCTGAGCGCCCCGCACCATGACCAGCTTCAAGACCTTCGCCCGCGCCGGCCACTGGCCGACGCTGGCCGCCTCGTTCCTCTATTTCGACTTCTGCTTCGCCATCTGGGTGCTCAACGGCGCCATGGGCCCGTTCATCAGCGAGACCTACGGCCTGTCGGCGGCGCAGAAGGGCTTCATGGTGTCGGTGCCGATCCTGGCCGGCGCGCTCATGCGCTTCCCGCTGGGGGTGCTGGCCCAGTACATCGGCCGCAAGAACGCGGCGATGGTGGAGATGACGCTGGTCATCGCCGCGCTGCTGTTCGGCTTCCTGTTCGTGGACAGCTACGACGGCGTGCTGGCCATGGGCGTGCTGCTGGGCATCGCGGGCGCGAGCTTCGGCGTGGCGCTGAGCCTGGGCAGCGGCTGGTACCCGCCCAAGTACAAGGGCCTGGCCATGGGCATCGCCGGCGCGGGCAACTCCGGCACGGTGCTGGCCGTGCTGTTCGCCCCGCCGCTGGCCACGGCCTACGGCTGGCAGACGGTGTACGGCCTGGCCGCCGCGACCATGCTGCTGCCGCTGGCGGTGATGTGGTTCGCCGCCAAGGAGCCGCCGGACCGCGAGCACCAGACCTTCCGCGAGCACATCAGCTGCCTGTTCGAGAAGGACGGCTGGGCCTTCAGCCTGATCTACGTCGTCACCTTCGGCGGCTTCATCGGCCTGGCCAGTTTCCTGCCCACCTACTTCTACGACCAGTTCAAGGTCACCAAGATCGAGGCCGGCCAGCTCACCATGCTGGCCACGCTCATGGGCTCCGCGGTGCGCGTGCTCGGCGGCTGGCTCTCCGACCGCATCGGCGGCGTCAACACCCTCTCCGGCGTGCTGCTGGCGGTGGCGCTGACGCTGACGGCCTGCGGCTTTGCCGGCACCTCGCTGGCCGGCACCACGCTGCTGTTCATGCTGTGCTTCGCCGCGCTGGGCGCGGGCAACGGCGCGCTGTTCCAACTGGTGCCGCTGCGCTGGCCGCTGACCACGGCGGTGGCGGGCTCGATGATCGGCGAGGTCGGCGCCCTGGGCGGCGGCTTCCTGCCCAACGCCATGGGCCTGTCCAAGCAGTTCACCGGCAGCTACCTGGGCGGCTTCCTGGCCTTCACGGTGCTGGCGCTGGCGATGCTGCTGATGCTGCGCATCGTGCAGATCCGCTGGACCCGCACCTGGGCCGAGAAGGGCGGCCGCGCCCGCACCGGCGCCGAGCCGGCACCGGCCGCCGTGGCGCCCCGCGTCACGCGCGTGGCCCCGCGCCGGCGCCGCGCCTGAGGCGGCTCGACCAAGAGCACTGCCGTGGCTTTCCTGCTCCATTTCTCCGTTCGCCCTGAGCTTGTCGAAGGGCTCGCATGCCCGTCGGGCCAAAAGGCCCTTCGACTGAGCTCAGGACAGGCTTCGACAGGCTCAGCCCGAACGGGATGTGCTGTCGAGACGCGGGAAATGGAATCAGCGCGGCAGGAACAGCAGCCACACGACCAGCAGCGCGTTGAAGAGCAGCGACACCACGAGCGCCGCCTTCCACAGCACCAGCGGGTCGCGCTTGGCCAGCGGCGTGGGCAGCGGCGCGCCGACGCCGCCGCGCGAGGCGCCGCGCTGCAGCGCCAGCAGCAGCTCCTCCGCGGTCTCGAAGCGCTGGCGCGCATCGCGCGCCACGGCCTTGAGCACGAGGTGGTCCAGCCAGATCGGCACGTCCGGGCGCAGCCGCGACGGGGCGCGCGGGTCGCGCCTGAAACGGCCCGTCTGGTAGGGCTCGACCTCGCCGTAGGGGAGTTGCCCCGTCAACCACTGGTAGAGCGTGGCGCCCAGCGCGAACAGGTCGCTGCCGCTGTCAGCCGGCCCGCCTTCCCACTGCTCGGGGTTCATGTAGCTGGGCGTGCCCGCGTGCAGCTCGCGCTGCGCCTGCGAGGCGTGCGCGCTCACGGCGGTGCCCAGGTCCAGCAGCCGCCACTGGCCGTCCTCGCCCAGGTGCAGGTTGCCCGGCTTCAGGTCGCGGTGGATCACGCCCAGCCGGTGCAGCCGACCCACGGCGCGCGTCACGGCGATGGCGCTCTGCACCACCTCCTCCACGCCGAAGCGCTGGCCGCCCTGCAGCAGCTGCTCCAGGGTGCGCCCGCCATGCCAGTCGAACGCGATGTAGAGCGCCGTGGCCTGCGGCACCTCGCGCACGCGGATGAAGCCCGGCGCGCCGGCCTCGGCCAGGCGCAGGCCCAGCCAGGCCTCGTGCGCGAGCATGGCCCGCTCCTCGGGGTCGCTGGCGCGCGCCTCGTGCAGCGTCTTGATCGCCACCAGCGCGCCGGCGGCATCACGGGCCTGGTAGAGCCGGTGCACGCCGTTGTCGGCCACCAGCGCCGTGATGGCGAAGCCGTCGAGCCGGTCGCCGACCTTGAGCTTGCCCGGCGCGGGCAGCGGGCGCCCGCGCGCGAGCTCGTCCTCCAGCCGGCCCTGGTCCAGGCCCAGCACGCGCACCACCAGGGCGCTGGCGTTGTCGCGCCCACCCGCGGCGATGGCCGCCTCGACGATGGCCTCGCTGGCGGCCTGCGCGTCGCCCTGCGCCGCCAGCGCCGCCAGCCGCGCGGGCTTGAGCACGCCGTGCACGCCGTCGCTGGTGAGCACGAACACGTCGCCCACGCGCAGCGGCCCTTGCGCGTAGTCCACGCTCAAGGCCTCGTCCAGGCCCACGGCGCGGGTGAGGCGGCTGCGCTGGTCCGGGTGGTCGAAGGCATGGTCCTGCGTCAGCAGGCTGAGTTCGCCGCCGCTGATGAACCAGGCGCGCGTGTCGCCCACGTGGGCCACGGTGTAGCCGTGGCCCTCCAGCGCCAGCGCCGTCAGCGTGGTCAGCGCCGTGGCGGGCTCGTCGACGCGGCCGGCCTCGCGCCGGTGCCAGCCGCCGCCGACCTGGCGCTGCCGGTTCACGGCCACGAGCCAGCTGTTCTGGGCCGCGATGAGGCGGTCGAGCACCACGGTGGTGTCCCAGGTGGCCGGTGCCGCGAAGAAGTCCGACAGCAGCCCCATCACGCTGGTCTGCGCCGCCTCGCGCCCGCCCCCGCCCGTGGAGACGCCGTCGGCGATGGCCGCCACCAGCCCGCGCTTTTCGCGCAGGGCGCCGGCGAAGTCCTCGTTCACCTCCCGTGGGCCGCGCCGGCTGGCGTGCCCGATGTCCGCATCGAAGCTCATGCGGCGATTGTCCGCAGTGTTCGCCCCCTTCACTCCCTCGCGCCAACGGAAACGCAGCCATGAAGAAGATGAAACTCGTCCTGATCGGCAACGGCATGGCCGGCGTGCGCACGCTCGAAGAGCTGCTCAAGATCGCGCCCGATCTCTACGACATCACGGTCTTCGGTGCCGAGCCGCACCCCAACTACAACCGCATCCTGCTGTCGCCGGTGCTGGCCGGCGAGCAGACCATCGACCAGATCATCCTGAATCCGCTGTCCTGGTACGAGGACCACGGCATCACGCTGCACCTGGGCTGCGAGGTCACCGGCGTGGACCGCGCCCGGCGCATCGTCACCGGCCGCCGCGCCGACGGCAGCACGGTGGAAGCGCCCTACGACCGGCTGCTGATCGCCACCGGCTCCAGGCCCTTCATCCTGCCGGTGCCGGGCAAGGATCTGCCCGGCGTGATCGCCTACCGCGACATCGCCGACACCGAGACCATGATCGAGACGGCCAAGACGCACCGGCACGCCGTCGTCATCGGCGGCGGGCTGCTCGGCCTGGAAGCGGCCAACGGGCTGATGCTGCGCGGCATGCAGGTCAGCGTGGTGCACATCTCCGGCACGCTCATGGAGCGCCAGCTCGACGACGTGGCCGGCAAAATGCTGCAGAAGTCGCTGCAGGAGCGCGGCCTGAAGTTCGAGATGGGCGCGCAGACGCAGGCGCTCATCGCCGGCCCGGATGGGCGCGTGATGGCGGTGCAGTTCAAGGACGGCCGCGAGATCCCGGCCGACCTGGTGGTGATGGCCGCGGGCATCCGCCCCAACACCGAGCTGGCCGAGAGGATCGGCCTGCACGTGAACCGCGGCATCGTCGTCACCGACACGCTGCAGACCGTCACCGACCCGCGCATCTACGCCGTGGGCGAGTGCGCGGCGCACCGCGGCATCGCCTACGGGCTGGTGGCCCCGCTCTTCGAGCAGGGCAAGGTGTGCGCGACGCACCTGGCGCAGTTCGGCATCGGCCGCTACGGCGGCAGCCAGACCAGCACCAAGCTCAAGGTCACGGGCATCGACCTCTTCTCCGCGGGCAACTTCAACGGCGGCGAGGACTGCGAGGAGATCGTGCTGTCCGACCCCTTCGGCGGCGTCTACAAGAAGCTCGTCCTGAAGGACGACAAGCTGGTGGGCGCCTGCCTCTACGGCGACACCGCCGACGGCGCCTGGTACTTCAAGCTGCTGCGCGAGGGCCGCAGCGTGGCCGAGCTGCGCGACAAGCTCATGTTCGGCGAGGACCACCTGGGCGACGCCGGCCACCAGGGCCACAGCAAGGCCGCCGGCATGGCCGACAGCGACGAGGTCTGCGGCTGCAACGGCGTGACCAAGGGCACGATCTGCAAGGCAATCAAGGACAAGGGCCTGTTCACGCTGGAGGAGGTGCGCAAGCACACCAAGGCCAGCGCCTCCTGCGGCTCGTGCACCGGGCTGGTCGAGCAGATCCTGATGTTCACCGCCGGCGGCGACTATTCCGCCACGCCCAAGAAGAAGGCGATGTGCGGCTGCACCGACTTCAGCCACCAGGACGTGCGCGACGCCATCCGCCGCGACAAGCTGCTCTCCATTCCCCAGGTGCATGCCACGCTCGGCTGGCGCAACCCCAACGGCTGCGCCAGCTGCCGCCCCGCGGTGAACTACTACCTGATCAGCACCTGGCCCAAGGAAGCGAAGGACGATCCGCAAAGCCGCTTCGTCAACGAGCGCGGCCACGCCAACATCCAGAAGGACGGCACCTACTCCGTCATTCCGCGCATGTGGGGCGGGGAAACGTCGGCTGCCGACCTGCGCCGCATCGCCGACGTGGTGGACAAGTACGCCATCCCGACCGTGAAGGTCACGGGCGGGCAGCGCATCGACCTGCTGGGCGTGAAGAAGGAGCAGCTGCAGTCGGTCTGGCGCGACCTGGGCATGCCCAGCGGCCTGGCCTACGCCAAGTCGCTGCGCACGGTGAAGACCTGCGTGGGCAGCGAGTGGTGCCGCTTCGGCACGCAGGACAGCACCCAGATGGGCAAGGACCTGGAGCACGCGCTGTGGGCCATGTACTCGCCGCACAAGGTCAAGATGGCCGTGAGCGGTTGCCCACGCAACTGCGCCGAGTCCGGCACCAAGGACGTCGGCATCATTGGCGTGGACTCGGGCTGGGAGATCCACGTCGGCGGCAACGGCGGCATCAAGACCGAGGTGGCGCAGTTCTTCGTCAAGGTGAAGACGCCCGCGGAGGTGCTGGAGTACAGCGGCGCCTTCCTGCAGCTCTACCGCGAGGAAGGCTGGTACCTGGAGCGCACGGTGCACTTCATCGAGCGCGTGGGGCTGGAGTACGTGAAGAAGCGCGTGCTCGACGACGCGGAGGGCCGCAAGGCGCTGTGGGAGCGGCTGCAGTTCGCGCTCGACGGCCAGCCCGACCCCTGGCACGAGGCCGTCCGGGCCGGCGTGGACACGCGCCAGTTCGAGCCGCTGCGCCTGGGCGCCGAGGCCCTGAGCGGCGAGCCGGCCAAGGCCTGATGTCTGCAATAGCCAGTGAAGAATCCCGTTCGCCCTGAGGTATCGAAGGGTGAACGGCCCGCACGGTGTGCGGGCATCCGAGCCTGTCGGATTCGGCCTTCGATACCTCAGTCCGAACGGTTCAACAAGCCAGCAGTTCCTTGCCTCCGTGCCAGCCTGACGGCTTCACCCTTCGATACCTCAGGGCGAACGGATCGTTTCGCGAGCAAACGAAACCTGGAATGACACCCCTGCGACACGCACCCTTTGAAGGCAAACACACCATGAGCGCCTGGATTCCCGTCTGCACCGTCGATGAGCTGCCGCTGCTGGGCGCGCGCCGCCTGGAGCGCCCGCAGGGCGCGCCGGTGGCCGTGTTCCGCAATGCCGAGGGCGAGGTGTTCGCCCTGCTCGACCGCTGCCCGCACAAGGGCGGCCCGCTGTCGCAGGGCATCGTCAGCGGCCGCAGCGTCGCCTGCCCGCTGCACAACTGGAACGTGGCGCTGGACAGCGGCCAGGTGGCCGCGCCCGACGAGGGCTGCACCCCGGCCTTCGCCGTCAAGGTCGAGGGCGGCGTGGTGTACCTGGACCGCCACGAAGTCGCCACGCTCGCCATCGACCTGCCCCTACCCCAGGCCGGCCCCTGCCGCGGCTCGCGCCCGGAGTGGAAGCCCGCCCCGCAACAGCTCTGAGCGCAGCAACGCGCGCTTCCACACGGTTCTTGAGACATGGCTGAAACCCGTTCCACCTGTCCCTACTGCGGCGTCGGCTGCGGCGTGATCATCGAGAGCGATGGCGCGCAGATCACCGGCGTGCGCGGCGACCCGCAGCACCCGGCCAACTTCGGCCGCCTGTGCAGCAAGGGCAGCACGCTGCACCTGACCGCCGCCGCGCCGGTGACGCTGCGCCAGCGCCTGCTGTATCCGATGCGCCGCGAACAGCGCGGCCAGGCGCCGGCGCGCGTGGGCTGGAACGAGGCGCTGTCGCTGGCCACCGACCGCTTCGAGGACGCGATCCGACGCCACGGCAAGGACGCCGTCGGCTTCTACCTCTCCGGCCAGCTGCTCACCGAGGACTACTACGTCTTCAACAAGCTCGCCAAGGGCCTGGTCGGCACCAACAACGTCGACACCAACTCGCGCCTGTGCATGAGCTCGGCCGTGGCCGGCTACAAGGCCACGCTGGGCGCCGATGCCCCTCCCGCCTGCTACGACGACCTCGGCCACGCGCGCACCCTCTTCATCGCCGGCTCCAACACCGCCTGGGCGCACCCGATCCTGATGCGCCGCATCGAGGACGCCAAGCGCGCCAATCCGGCGCTGCGCCTCATCGTGGCCGATCCGCGCCGCACCGAGACCGCCGCCCTGGCCGACCTGCACCTGCCGCTGCTGCCGGGCACCGACGTGGCGCTGTTCCACGGCCTGCTGCACCTGATGCTGTGGGAAGGGCTCACCGACAACGCGTATGTCGCCGCCCACACCAGCGGCTTCGAGGCGGTGCGAAATCGCGTGCGCGAGTTCACCCCCCGGGAAACGGCGCGCATCACCGGGCTGCCCGAGGCCGACATCGTCACCGCCGCGCAATGGTTCGCCGGGCTCGACGGCGGCGACGGCGTGCGCGCCCCGACGCTGTCGCTCTATTGCCAGGGCCTCAACCAGAGCAGCAACGGCACGGCCAAGAACGCGGCGCTGGTCAACCTGCACCTGGCCACCGGCCAGATCGGCAAGCCGGGCGCGGGGCCCTTCTCGCTCACCGGCCAGCCCAACGCCATGGGCGGGCGCGAGGTGGGCGGCCTCGCCAACCTGCTGTCGGCGCACCGCGACATGGCCAACCCGGCGCACCGTGCCGAGGTGGCGCGGCTGTGGGGGGTGGACGACGTGCCCTCGAAACCTGGCAAGACGGCGGTCGAGATGTTCGAGGCGGCGGCCGACGGCGAGATCAAGGCGCTGTGGATCGCATGCACCAATCCGGCGCAGTCGCTGCCCGACCAGGCCACCGTGCGCCGCGCGCTGCAGCAGGCCGAGTTCGTCGTGGTGCAGGAGGCGTTCAAGGAAACCGCCACCGCCGCGTTTGCCGACCTGCTGCTGCCGGCGGCCTCCTGGGGCGAGAAGGAAGGGACTGTCACCAACAGCGAGCGCCGCATCTCTCGCGTGCGCGCGGCGGTGGCGGCGCCGGGCGAGGCGCGCAGCGATTTCACGATCGCCACCGAGTTCGCGCAGCGGCTCGAAGGCCGGCTGCGCCCGGGAAAGCCGTCGCTCTTCGCCTACGCCGGCCCGCAGGCCGCCTGGCTGGAGCACCGCGAGAGCACGCGCGGGCGCGACCTGGACATCACCGGCCTGAGCTGGGCGCTGCTCGACGCCGCCGGCCCGCAGCAGTGGCCGCTGCCCGAAGGCGCCGCGCAGGGCCGCGCGCGGCTGTACGAGGACGGCGTGTTTCCCACCGCCGACGGCCGCGCGAGGTTCGCCGACATGGCCTACCAGCCGGTGGCCGAGGCGCGCGACGGCCGCTATCCCTTCAGCCTCAACACCGGGCGGCTGCGCGACCAGTGGCACGGCATGAGCCGCACGGGCGTGCTGGGCCGGCTCTTCGGCCACGTGCCGGAGCCGGCGGTGGAGCTGAACCCGCAGGAGATGGCGCGTCTGAAGCTGGCCGAGGGGGACCTCGTGCACGTGACCTCGCGTCGCGGCTCGATCCTGCTGCCGGCCGTGGCCAGCGACGCGGTGCCGCTGACGCAGGCCTACGTGCCGATGCACTGGGGCTCGGAGTTCGTGTCCGGGCGCAGCAGCCGCGGCGAGCCGCTGGCCGGCGTCAATGCGCTGACTTCGCCGGCCTTCTGCCCGGTGTCAAAACAGCCGGAGCTGAAGCATGCAGCTGTAAAACTGCTCAAGGCCGAGCTGCCGTGGCGGCTGCTGGGGCTGGCCTGGCTGCCCGACGAGGACGCCTACGCGGCGCGCGAAGGGCTGCGCGCGCTGATGGAGCGCTTCGACTACGCCAGTTGCGTGCCCTTCGGCCATGCACGCAGTGGCGTGCTGTTCCGCGCCGCGGCCGACGCGCCGCCGCCGCAGGAGCTGATCGACGAGGTCGAGCGGCTGCTCGGCCTGGCCGGCCCCGGCGTGCGCGCGCTGCGCTACGAGGACCGCAAGCGCGGCCAACGCCGCACCGTGCGCCTGGCCACGGTGGACGGCGACAGCCGGCTGGAGGCCGTGCTGCTGGCCGGCGACGCCAGCGCCGAAAGCTGGATCAAGGCGCTGCTGCAGGACGAGCTGCCGGCACAGTCCTACGGGCGGCTGCTGCTCGCGCCCGGCGCCAAGGCGCCGGTGGCGCTGGCGCCGCGCGGCAAGCAGGTGTGCGCCTGCTTCAACGTCAGCGAGCCGCAGATCAGGGACGCGCTGGCGGCCTGTCCGGGCACGCCCGGCGAACGGCTGTCGGTGCTGCAGGCGCAGCTGCGCTGCGGCACCAACTGCGGCTCCTGCGTGCCCGCGCTCAAGACGCTGGTGGAAGCCACGCCGGTGGCCGTGGCGGCCCCGCCGGTGCCGGCCTGAGCGACCCGGCCGGGGGCGCGCCGGGCGGCGCGTGCACCCGCCTTGCTCGCGGTTCACGCGCGGTCCGGCCGTGCGTGGCGCCGCCGGGTCCGCTTCTTGCGAAATCCGGCCGGGAGACAATCACACATGAGCATTGCAAGCACCCTCAAGGAAATCGGCCGCGGCGCCAACGGCGCGCGCTCGCTCACCCTCGACCAGGCCCGCGAGGTCATGGGCCAGGTGCTCGACGGCAACGTCAGCGACCTGGAGATCGGCGCCTTCGCCATCGCCATGCGCATGAAGGGCGAGACCGCCGAGGAGCTGGCGGGCTTTCTCGCCGCGGCGCACGAGCGCTGCGTGGCCATCCCGTCGGACCGGCCGTTGGTGATCCTGCCCACCTACAACGGCGCGCGCCGGCTGCCCAACCTCACGCCGCTGCTGGCGCTGCGCCTGGCGCAGGAAGGCGCGCGCGTGCTGGTGCACGGGCCGCTGCAGGACCCCAAGCGCGTCACCAGCGCCGAGGTGTTCCAGAGCCTGGGCCTGCCCGCGGTGCGCACGGTGCAGGAGGTCGAGCGCGCCTGGGCGCGGCACGAGCCGGCCTTCATGCGCATCGACGCGCTGTGCCCGCCGCTGGCCCGGCTGCTGGACGTGCGCTGGGTCATCGGGCTGCGCAACTCCGGGCACACCATTGCCAAGATGCTCAACCCCGTGCGCGGCGCGCGCGCGGTGCGCGTGAGCAATTACACCCATCCCGAGTTCGGCCAGCTGCTGGCGCAGTACGCGCAGAACGAGCGCGCCGACATGCTGCTGCTGCGCGGCACCGAGGGCGAGCCTGTGGCCGACCCACGCCGGCTGCCGCGCATGGACTTCACGCTGGCCGGCGTGCCGCAGGCCGAGCTGTCGTGCCCGGCGCAGGAAGGGGCGCTGGCGCACCTGCCGGTGCTGCCGCGCGACAACGACGCCGCCACCACCGCGCACTACATCCAGAGCGTGCTCAGCGGCGAGAAGCCCGCGCCCGCGCCGCTGCAGCGCCAGGTCGAGCTGCTGCTGGGCACCCTGGCCGCGGTGCAGGACGAGGCGGTGGCGCACAGCGCCTGAAGCAGCGTCCGAAGACCGGGCGCACCGCGCAGCCCGTCACGCACGGCGCGACGTAAAACACCTGCGGCGGCGCCGGGCGAGGGTCAACCCTGACAATCGCGCCCCATGTCTGAACCCTGGGATTGCGTCATCGTCGGCGCCGGCGCCGCCGGCCTGTTTTGCGCCGGCATCGCCGGCCAGCTCGGCCTGCGGGTGCTGCTCATCGACCACGCGCCGAAGGTGGCGGAGAAGATCCGCATCTCCGGCGGCGGGCGCTGCAACTTCACCAACCGCGAGGCCACGCCCGCCAACTACCTGGGCGAGAACCCGCACTTCTGCCGCTCCGCGCTGGCGCGCTACACGCCGGCGGACTTCATCGACCTGATGAAGAAATACGGCATCCCCTTCCACGAGAAGCACAAGGGCCAGCTCTTCTGCGACCGCTCCGCGGAGGACGTGATCGAGATGCTGCTGGCCGAGTGCGAGGCCGGGCGCGTCACGCGCTGGCAGCCGTGCAAGGTGCTGGACCTGCGCGCCACGGCGGCCGGCTTCGAGCTCGACACCGAGCGCGGCACGCAACGCGCGGCGCGGGTGGTGATCGCCACCGGCGGCCTCTCGATTCCGAAGATCGGCGCCACGGACTTCGGCTTCCGGCTGGCGCAGCGCTTCGGCCACCGCGTGGTCGAGCCGCGCCCCGCGCTGGTGCCGCTGACCTTCGACGCGCCGACCTGGGCCGCCTTCGCACCGCTGGCGGGCATCGCGCTGGAGGTGGGCATCGAGACCGGCGCGGGCAAAAAGCCGATGCGCTTCCTCGAAGACCTGCTGTTCACGCACCGCGGCCTGAGCGGCCCGGCGGTGCTGCAGATCAGCAGCTTCTGGCAGCCGGGGCAGCCGCTGCGCATCGACCTCGCCCCCGGGCGCGACGTGGGCGCGCTGCTGCGCGAGGCCAAGGGCCGGTCGAAGCGCCAGCTCGGCAACGAGGTGGGCGCGCTGCTGCCGCAGCGCCTGGCCGAGGCGTGGCTCGCGCGCGCCGGCGCCGATGCCACCACGCCGATGCCGCAGGCGCGCGACAAGGAGCTCAACGCGCTGGGCGCGGCGCTGGCGCGCTGGGAGCTCACGCCCGACGGCAGCGAGGGCTGGCGCAAGGCGGAAGTGACGGCTGGCGGCGTGGACACGCGCGAGCTGAACCAGCAGTCGATGGAGAGCAAAAGGCAGCCGGGGCTGCACTTCATCGGCGAGGTGGTGGACGTGACCGGCTGGCTCGGCGGCTACAACTTCCAGTGGGCCTGGGCCAGCGCCGCGGCCTGCGCGCGGGCGATGGCCGAGTCCCGGGCCGACCAGGGCGCGCTGGCCGGCTGAGCAGCGGCCGCCACGACCGGCCGCGGCGCCGGGCCCCCGGCCGGGTGTTCATCGCCCCTCGGGGCGTTGCGGAATCGACGCTTCGCGCGGGACTTGATACGCCTCAGCTTGCGGCACACCCTTTCGGGTGGGCTATACTCCGCGTTTTGCTGGCAAACCCGCGTGTCGATCCGTTTCACGGATTCCGGAAACTCCGGTGGCGGACACCGAGCGCACTTTCCCTGAAGGAAACCCTTTTTCATGACCACGATTCGCGTCAAAGAGAACGAGCCGTTCGATGTGGCCCTGCGCCGCTTCAAGCGCACCATTGAGAAGCTGGGCCTGTTGACCGAGCTGCGTGCGCGCGAGTTCTACGAGAAGCCCACGGCCGAGCGCAAGCGCAAGAAGGCTGCCGCCGTCAAGCGCCACTACAAGCGCGTGCGCAGCATGCAGCTGCCCAAGAAGCTGTACTGATCGTTCTTCGGCGCAGGTCCTTGCGGCCTGCGCTGCTGCCGAAGCAGTCGAGCCCGCGCGGGACGCCGTCGCGGGCTTTTGCTTTTTCCGGACCGCTTTTTCGCACCCCGAACCACCTGGAGAGAACCACGATGGGCCTGAAGGACCAGATCACCGAGGACATGAAGTCGGCCATGCGCGCCAAGGAGGCGCTGCGGCTGTCCACCATCCGGCTGCTGCTGGCGGCCATCAAGCAGCGCGAGGTCGATGAGCGCATCGTGCTCGACGACGCGCAGGTGGTGTCGGTGGTGGACAAGCTGGTCAAGCAGCGCAAGGACTCCATCGCCGCCTACACCCAGGCCGGGCGCCAGGACCTGGCCGACGCCGAGGCCGCCGAGGTGGCCGTGCTGCAGGGCTACCTGCCGCAGCGGCTGTCGCAGGCCGAGGTGCAGGCCGAGGTCGATGCGCTGGTGGCCGAGCTGGGCGCCGCCGGCTCCGGCGACATGGGCAAGGTCATGGGCGCGGCCAAGGCGCGCCTGGGCGGCAAGGCCGAGATGGCGCTGGTGTCCGCGGCCGTGAAGCAGGCGCTCAGCCGCTAAGCTCGCAGGCATGAACGCCTCGCCCGAACTCCAGCTCCGCCCCCTCACGCCCGACCTGTGCGTGGCCCCGCAGCTCATGCCCGAGGCCATGGCCGAGGCCGCGCGCGCGGGCTTTCGCAGCGTGATCAACAACCGCCCCGACTTCGAGGGCGGCCCCGACCAGCCCACCAGCGCCGTCATCGAGGCCGCCGCGCGCGCCGCCGGGCTCGAGTACCGGCACCTGCCGGTGGCGCCGGGCTACCAGTCGCCCGAAGAAGCCGCCGCCTTCGCGCGGCTGCTGCAGGAGCTGCCCAAGCCGGTGCTGGCCTTCTGCCGCACCGGCACGCGCAGCACCAAGCTGTTCGTGCTGGCGCAACAGTCGCCGCAGGCCTGACGGACACCGCCCGGTGAATCGCACCGCGCGCTGCGCCAGGCGGCGCGCGGTTCGCGTGCCTGATTCACGGCAATAGTGCGCAGCCGCGCGGCCGCTGCCGCGTCGCGCTGCCGTGGCGCATCGAGACCTGCGCCACACTGCCGCACCCACCGCCCTGCCCCCTCAGAAGGCAGGCGCAAGGCATCCCTTTACAGCTGTCCCGATCGCCCGGATGCTGCCGCGGCAGCAGCGCCGCGGCGCACTTCCTTTCCCGCCCGTCTGCCGCCTGGTCCCCGTCCCTCGCCGCCCGCGTGCCGCCATGTCCCGCTCCACCCGTATCGCCGCCTCCCCGAGCCGCCTGGCCTGGTGCGTGCTGGCGGCCGGCCTGGCGCTGTCGCTGCTGGCCTTCGG
Organism: Azohydromonas aeria; assembly: GCF_009760915.1. Classification (GTDB taxonomy): domain Bacteria; phylum Pseudomonadota; class Gammaproteobacteria; order Burkholderiales; family Burkholderiaceae_C; genus Azohydromonas; species Azohydromonas aeria. The sequence goes on along the minus strand of NZ_VIDQ01000004.1, from coordinate 40,359 downwards.
CTGGCTGCGCGCCCAGGCGCAGCTGAACCTGGAGCGGCGGCTGCAGGCGCACTCGCGCGAGGCGCGCGACGCCCTCGAAGCGCGGCTGCGCTCCTATGCCGACGTGCTGCATGGACTCAGCGCCTTCTTCCAGGGCTCCGACGCCGTCTCGCGCGCGGATTTCCAGCGCTATGCCCAGCACATGGACCTGGCGCGCCGCTATCCCGGACTGCAGCTGCTGAGCTTCGCCGAGGTGGTGCCGCATGCGCGGCGCGCGGCGTTCGAGCAGGCGCTGCGGGCCGAGGGCTTGCCGGACTTCGCGATCCACCCCGACGTCGTGCGCCAGACCCACTACGTGCTCAAGTTCATCGAGCCGGCCGAGGGCATGGAGCGTGACTTCGGCTTCGACCTGGCCAGCGACTGGGGCCGCCGCGCCGCGCTGGAGCGCGCCCGCGACACCGGCGCGCTGGCCGCCTCGGCGCGGCTGCAGCCCACCAGCCCGGCCACCGGCGCGTCGGACTTCCAGCTGCGCCTGCCCGTGTACCAGGTCGGCCTGCCGGTGGCCGACGTGGCGCAGCGCCGCCGCGCCTTCGTCGGCGTGGTGGGCGCCAGTCTCAGCATGAAGTCCTTCATGGCCGGCACGCTCACGCCCGGCATGCAGCGCGAGCTGCGGCTGAGCATCCACGACAGCGGCCCCGTGGACGGCGCCGAGCTGCCGCCGGGCGCCGACACCCTGCTCTACGACGGCCATGCCGGCACGGCGCCGGCGTCCCCGCTGGAGGCCGTGCACCGGCTGGAGCTGGGCGGGCGGCGCTGGACGCTGCGGGTGCGTCCCAGCGCGGCCTTTGCCGCGGGCGACCGCGCCGACGTGGCCCTGCCCTGGACGGTGCTGGCCGCCGGCACCGCCATGTCGCTGCTGCTGTTCGCGCTGGTGCGCTCGCTGGCGGGCGCGCGCGTGCGGGCCGGCGCGCTGGCCGAGGCCATGACGCGGGAGCTGCGCCACAGCGAGGCCGAGCTGGCCGAGGCGCAGCGCGTGGCGCGCCTGGGCAGCTGGCGCTTCGACGTGGACGGCGACCGCTTCCACGCCTCGGCGCAGGCGCGGCAGCTGCTCGGCGCCGCGGGGCTGGAGCACCTGCACCCAACCGACCGCGCGCTGTTCACGCGGCGCCTGCGCGAGGCGGCGGCCGACGGCGCCGGCTTCGAGCTGGAGCTGCGGCTGCAGCCCGCCGCCGCGGCCGCGGCGCCGGACGCCTCGGAGCCCGCCGGACCGCGCTGGCTGCATGCCATCGTGCGCGCCGAAGCCGGCACGCCGGGCCGGGTGCGCCGGCTGCGCGGCACGCTCATGGACATCAGCGCGCGCAAGCACGGCGAGCTGCGCCTGGCCGTGGAGCACGCCGTCACGCGCGTGCTGGCCGACAGCGAGGACGAGGCGCAGGCACTGCGCCAGCTCTTTCCCACCTGGTGCGAGACGCTGGACTGGCAGGCCGCCGCCTACTGGCGCTGGGACGGCGCGGCACTGCGGCGCGTCCAGCACTGGTGCGCGCCCGGCGCGGAGGAGGTCGGCGCTGCCACGGCCGGCGACTGCGCCGCCCGTGCCTGGCGGCTGCGCGAGCCGGCCTGGAGCGTGGGCCGAGCCGTCCCGGCGGAGGCCGCCACTGCGCCCGGGGACTCGCCGCACGCCGCCGCGGAGCAGCCTTTCCGCGCCTGGGACGGGCCGTCCGGCGTGCTGGCGGTGCCCGTGATGTCCGGCGGCGCCCCCACCGGGGTGCTGGAGTTCCGGCGCGCCAGCGGGCACGCGCCCGATGCCGGGCTGGTGGCGCTGGCGCGCACGCTGGGCACGCAGCTCGGCCAGTTCCTGCAGCGGCGCCACGCCGAGCGGGAGCTGCTGCACGCCGCGCACCATGACGCGCTCACCGGCGCGCTCAACCGCGGCCTGCTCGCGGCGCACCTGGAGCACGCCATCGAGCGCAGCCGGCGCGCCCACGGGCGCCTGGCGGTCTACTTCGTGGACCTGGACCGATTCAAGGCCGTCAACGACACGCTGGGCCATGGCGCCGGCGACGAGCTGCTGCGCCAGGTGGCGGCCCGGCTGCGCGAGCAGCTGCGCCGCGCCGACCTGGTGGCGCGCCACGGCGGCGACGAGTTCGTGGTGCTGGCCGAGCACGACGCCGGCGCCGACGACGCGCTGCAGACGCTGGCGCGCAAGCTCGTGACCGCGCTGGCCGTGCCCTACCTCGTCAACGGCCATGAGTGCCCCGTGACGGCCAGCGTGGGCGTGGCGGTGTTTCCCGACGACGGCGCCGACGCCGCCACGCTGCTGCGCCACGCCGACATCGCCATGTACCGCGCCAAGGAGGCGGGCAAGAACCGCTTCGCCTTCTTTGCCGCGCAGATGGACGAGCAGGCGCAGCGCCGCCTGGGGCTGCAGGCCGCGCTGCGCCGCGCCGTCGAGCGCCGCGAGCTCACCCTGGCCTACCAGCCCAAGATGAGCCTGGCCGACGGCCGCGTCACCGGCGTGGAGGCGCTGGCGCGCTGGGTGCACCCGCAATGGGGCGCGGTCAGCCCGGCCGAGTTCATCCCGCTGGCCGAGGACATTGGCCTCATCGCCGAGCTGGGCCGCTGGGTGCTGGCGCAGGCGCTCGCCGATGCCATGGGCTGGCGGGCGCGCGGCCTGGGGCCGTTGCCGGTGGCGGTGAACCTGTCGGCCAGCCAGTTCGCCGGCGGCGGCCTGCTGGAGGACGTGCAAGGGGCGCTGCGCGACAGCGGCGCCGCGCCGTCGCTGCTGGAGCTGGAGCTCACCGAGAGCATGGTGATGCGCGAGCCCGAGGAAGCGGCGCGGCTGCTGGGCGCGCTGCGCGCGCTGGGCGTGCGCGTGTCGATCGACGACTTCGGCACCGGCCACTCCTCGCTGGCCTACCTCAAGCGGCTGCCGCTGGACGCGGTGAAGCTCGACCGTTCCTTCGTGCGCGACCTGCCCGACGGCCCCAAGGACGCGGCCATCGCCGGCGGCGTGATCGCGCTGGCGCACCAGCTACGGCTGCAGGTGGTGGCCGAAGGGGTGGAAACCGAGGCGCAGCGCGAGTGCCTGCGCCACGCGGGCTGCGACCAGGTGCAGGGTTACCTGCTGGGCCGGCCGATGCCGGCGGACGCGTTGGCGGCGTGGCTGCAGGCGCGGCCGCGACGGGCGGCCGCCGAGGCCATGCCGGCGTGAAGCGGCGCCCGGGCGGCGCGCTCAGCCGCCCAGGTAGGCCGCCTGCACCTTCGGATCGTCCAGCAGCGCGCGCCCGGGGCCCTGCAGCACGATGCGGCCGGTTTCCAGCACGTAGGCCTGGGCGGCGATGCGCAGCGCCTGGCGCACGTTCTGCTCGACCAGCAGGATGGTCAGCCCCGTGCGGTTGATGCCCACCAGGGTGCGGAAGATCTCCTGCACCACGATCGGCGCCAGGCCCATCGAGGGCTCGTCGAGCAGCAGCACGCGGGGCTTGGCCATGAGCGCACGGCCGATGGCCAGCATCTGCTGCTCGCCGCCGGAGAGGTTGCCGGCGTAACCGTCGAGGCGCTCCTTCAGCCGCGGGAACAGCTCGAACACGCGCTCCAGGTCGCCGGGCTGCGCCTTGCGCCCGGGGCGGCTGTAGGCGCCCAGCTCCAGGTTCTCGCGCACGGTGAGCTGCGTGAGCATCGCGCGGCCTTCGGCCACCTGCACGATGCCGCGCGCCACGCGCTCGTGCGGCTTGAGCGCCCCGAGGTCGGCGCCCTCGAACAGGAAGCGCCCGGCGCGCGGCCTGACCAGCCCGGACAGCGCCATGAGCGTCGTGGACTTGCCCGCGCCGTTGGCGCCGACCAGCGCCGTGATCTGGCCTTCGCGCAGCTCGAAGTCGATGCCCTTGACGGCCTCGATGTGGCCGTAGGCCACCTGCAGCCCTTCCACGCGCAGCAGCGGCGCGGTCGTCTGGTTCGTGCTCATGGCCGGGCTCCCTGTGCGGCATCCACTTCCTGCAGCGGGTCCTCGTCGCGGCCGAGGTAGGCCTCGATCACGCGCGGGTCGCGCTGCACCACTTCGGGCACGTCGTCGCAGATGATGCGGCCGAAGTTGAGCACCGCCACGCGCTCGCACAGGCCCATGACGAAGCGCATGTCGTGCTCGATCATGAAGATGCCGTAGCCGCGCGCGCGGATGTTGCGGATCTCGTGCATCAGCTCGGTCTTCTCGCTGGCGTTCATGCCGGCCACGGGCTCGTCGAGCAGCAGCAGCTTCGGCTCCGTGGCCAGGGCACGGGCCAGCTCCAGCCGGCGCTGCTCGCCGTAGGACAGGCTGTCGGCGGTCGCACCGGCCTTGTGGTCCAGCCGCACCCAGCTCAGCAACTCCAGCGCGCGCTCGCGCGCCTTCCTCTCCGCGGCGCGCACGCCGGGGCTGGAGACGAGCGTGCCCAGGGCACCGTAGCCCAGGTGGCGGTGCATGCCCACCACCACGTTGTCGAGCAGGCTCATCTCCTTGAACACGCGGATGTTCTGGAAGGTGCGCGCAATGCCGCGGCGCGTGACCTGGTGCGGCGCGAGGCCGACGAGGCTCTGCCCGTCGAACTCGATCGTGCCGCCGGTGGGCCGGAACAGCCCGGTGACGAGGTTGAAGACGGTGGTCTTGCCGGCGCCGTTGGGGCCGATGAGACCGAAGATGCTGCCCTCCGGGGGCAGCGCGATGTTGACGTCCTGCAGCACGTGCAGGCCGCCGAACCGCATCGAGACGTTGGCGAGTGTCAGCATGGCCTTGTCGATCAACCCTTGCGGCCCAGCAGGCGGCGGAAGCGCGCCGGGTCCCACAGCCCGCGCGGCAGGAACAGCGTGATCACGACCAGGATCAGGCCGTTGACCACCAGGCGGAAATCCTTGAGCGAGCGCAGCACTTCGGGCAGCAGCGTCAGGATCACCGCGCCCAGCACCGGGCCCGTGAGGCCGTTGATGCCGCCCAGGATCGCCATGGTCAGGATCTCCACGCCGCGGTCGAAGCCGTACTCGTTGGGGCCGATGAAGAACGTCAGGTGCGCATTGAGCGCGCCGGCCAGGCCGGCCAGCGCCGCGCCCAGCACGAAGGCCAGCATCTTGTGCGCGGCGATGTCGATGCCCATCAGCGCCGCGGCGGTCTCGTCCTCCTTGATGGCTTCGAATGCGCGGCCGATGCGCGTGCGCCGCAGCTGCCACAGCACGAACAGCGTCAGCACCACCGCCAGCAGCACGTGCCACCACTGCGTGAGCTGCGGAATGCCGTTGAGGCCGAGTGCGCCGCCGGTCCAGTCCTCGGTGTTGAGGATGAGGATGCGCACCACCTCGCCGAAGCCCAGCGTGGCCATGGCCAGATAGACCCCGGACAGCCGCAGCGTCGGCTTGCCGATGACGAAGGCCACCAGCGAGGGCGCGACCATGCCGGCGGCCAGCGCCAGCGGGAACGGCGTGGCGGTGTTCATGGTCAGCAGCGACGCGGTGTAGGCGCCGATGCCCATGAACGCGCCGTTGGCCATGGCCAGCAGCCCGCACGAGAGCGTGAGATAGATGGACAGCGCCAGCAGCGCGTTGGTGCCCAGCGTGAGCACCAGGTTGCTGTAGATCGCCCAGAAGTTGTCGAAGGCACTCATCGTTGTTGTTCTCGGTGCGTCAGGCCTTGCGCTGCTGCAGCTTGCCGAACAGGCCCGTGGGGCGCACCAGCAGGATCAGGTAGAGCAGCCCGAAGGCCACGGCGTCGCGCATCGTGGAGCCGATGTAGGCCACCGACATCACTTCGGCGAAGCCCAGGAACAGGCCGCCGATCAGCGCGCCGCGGATGTCGCCCATGCCGCCCAGGATGATCACGGCGATGCCCTTGTGCAGCATGGGCTGGCCCATGAGCGGGAACACGGCGTTGGAGGCCAGGCCGATGAGCACGCCCGACAGCCCGCCGAGCGCCGCCGCCACGAACGAGGTCAGCATGAACAGCCCCTCGACGTTGATGCCCAGCAGCCACGCGGCTTTCGGCGACTCGGCGATGGCGCGCAGCGCGCGGCCGAGCTGCGTGCGCTGGATGCCCAGCAGCAGCACCGCCATCAGCGCGAAGGACAGCAGGATGATCCCCAGCTCCAGCACCGTCAGGTGCAGCCCGCCCAGGTCCAGCGCCGCGTCGGGCACCACCTCCTGCGGGAAGCGCCGGTTCTCCGCGCCGAAGATGCCCTGCAGGGTGCTGGTCACGGCGATGCCGATGCCGATGGTGGTGATCATCGGGATCAGGTGCGGCGCGTTGTTGTCGCGCAGCCGGCGCAGCACCAACCGGTCGATGAGCAGGCCGAACACGCCGCTGAGGAAGGCTGCCAGCAGTGCCGCGGCCCACAGCGGCAGCGCCAGGTTCTCCACGAACACCAGCGCCGCGTAGGCGCCCACGGTGAACATGGCGCCGTGCGCGAGGTTGATCACGCCGAGCACGCCGAAGACCAGCGTGAAGCCCAGCGCGAACAGGGCGTACACGCAGCCCAGCGACAGGGCGTTGACGAGTTGTTGTTCAAGCATGGAAGTAAATCGACCGCGGAGCGCCTGGCGGCGCGCCGCGGTCTTCAAGTTGGCGGGCTGGCGCCCGGGGGAGAATTCTTACTTCTCGATCGAGAACTTGCCGCTGCGCGTCACGCTGACGATGGCGGTCTGCTGCGCGTCATAGCCCGCCGGGCGGCCGGCGCGGTCGGTGGCGCGGCGGAACTGGAAGTCGCCGGTGGCGCCGCTCCACTTCACGGTGGGCAGCGCGTCGCGCAGCGCCACGCGGTCGGCGGCGATGTTGCCGCTGAGCTTGATCTTCTTCATGGCCTGCGCGGCGATGTACATGCCGTCATAGGCCTGCGCGGCAAACTGGTCGGGCGCGCTCTTGAACCTGGCCGTGTAGGCGACCACGAACTTGCGGTTGGCTTCGGACTGGTTCTCGATCGACCACGGGCTGCCGACCCACAGGCCTTCGGCGCGCTCCTTGGCCAGGTCGAACACCTTCACGGAGTTCATGCCGTTGCCGCCGATGACGGGCACGTTCAGGCCCAGCTGGCGGGCCTGCACCATGATCGGCGCGCCCTCGGCCAGCAGCGCCGACAGCACGATGGCGTCGGGGTTGGTGGCCTTGATCTTGGTGAGCTGGGCCTTGAAGTCCACGTCGCCCTTGGCGAAGGTCTCGGTGGTGGTGACGGGGATGTTGAGGTCGGCCAGCGCCTTCTTGAAGTTGTCGTAGCCGCTCTTGGTGAAGACGTCGTCGTTGCCGTAGAGCACGGCCACCTTCTTCACGCCGGCCTTCTTGACCGCCATCTTCAGCGTCTCGGGCAGCACGTCGGCCTCGGTGACGGAGTTGCGGAACACGAAGTCGCCGATGCTGGTGATGCCGTCGGCGGTGTTGGAGGTGCCGAACACGACGGTCTTGGCGGCCTGGGCAACGGGGTCGGCGGCCTGCGCGGAGTTCGACAGCGTCGGGCCGAACACCATGAGCACCTGGTCCTGGAAGATCAGCTTCTTGAAGACGTTGATCGCCTCTTCCTTCTTGCCCTGCTCGTCCTCGATGACCAGCTGGATCTTGTTGCCGTTGATGCCGCCGGCGGCGTTGATCTCGTCGGCCGCGAGCTGGAAGCCGTTGCGGATGGCCGTGCCGTACTGCGCCGCGCCGCCGGACAGCGCCTCGGCCACGCCGACCTTGATGTCGGCCGCCTGGGCCACGGTCGCGGCCAGGGCCGCGCTCAGGATGGTGAGCAGTTTCTTCATGAGCTTGTCTCAGCGGTAGGAGTAGTGAAGCGCGCCGTGATGGCGGGCCCGCCGCAGGGGCGAATCCGCGATTTTACGACGGCAACCAAATGCGTCAGCGGCGCGTCAGCGAAGAGAGCCGTTTGCCCCGGGACGGGACGGCTCGTATTCCAGGGCTCGCGAGAAAGATGAGGGTCAGAGCCCGGCCACCTTCATGCGCTCGATCAGCACCGAGCCGGTGGTCTTGCTGCCGGTGGTGAACTCGTCGGCGCCCACGGCCACGATCTGCTTGAGCATCTGCCCCAGGTTGCCGGCGATGGTGATCTCCTGCACCGGGTGCACGATGCGCCCGCCCTCGACCCAGAAGCCGGTGGCGCCGCGCGAGTAGTCGCCGGTGACGGCATTGACGCCCTGGCCCATGAGCTCGATCACGAACAGGCCGCGGCCGAGCTTGCGCAGCATCTCGTCGAGGTCGTCGCCGGGCTGCGTCAGCCGGCTGGTCAGGCGCATGTTCTGCGCCCCGCCGGCGTGGCCCGTGGTGCGCAGGCCGAGCTTGCGCGCGGAGTAGCTGGAGAGGAAATAGGTCTGCGTCACGCCGGCCTCGACCACGGACCGCTTGCGCGTGGCCACGCCCTCGTCGTCGAAGGGCGCGCTGCCCTTGCCGCGCGGGATGTGCGGGTCCTCGACGATGTCCAGGTGCTCCGCCATCGTCTGCTGGCCCAGGCTGTCGTGCAGGAAGGTGGCCTTGCGGTAGAGCGCGCCGCCGCTGGTGGCCTGCACGTAGGCGCCGATCAGCCCCGCGGCCAGCGTGCTCTCGAACAGCACCGGCACCTCGCAGGTGGCGATCTTCCTGGCCTTCAGGCGCGACAGCGCGCGCTCGGCGGCGTAGCGGCCGACGGCCTCGGGGCTGGCCATCTCGGAGGCGTTGCGCATCGAGGTGTACCAGTGGTCGCGCTGCATGCCGTCGCCGCGCCCGGCAATGGGCGCCACCGACAGCGAGTGCCGCGAGCTGGCGTAGCCGCCCTTGAAGCCGCGGGTGTTGGCGGCCAGGAAATGCGCCTGCTGCGCCGACACGCCGGCGCCTTCGGAATTGGTGATGCGGCGGTCCACGTCGAAGGCGGCCTGCTCGCAGCGGCGCGCGAGCTCGGCGGCGGCCTCGGCGTCGATGTCCCAGGGGTGGAACAGGTCGAGGTCGCGCCTGGCGTCCTCGGGGGAGACCAGGTCCGCTTCGTCGGGCAGCCCGGCGGCCGGGTCCTCGGCGGTGAAGCGGGCGATGTCGTAGGCCGCGCGCACCGTCTGCTCCAGGGCCGCGGGCGAGAAGTCGGAGGTGCTGGCGTTGCCGCGGCGCTGACCGATGTAGACGCTGATGCCCACCGACTTGTCGCGGTTGCGCTCCACGTTCTCCAGCTCGCCCTTGCGCACCGACACCGACAGGCCCACGCCCTCGGAAACCTCCACGCCGGCGTCGCTGGCGCCGAGCTTCTTCGCGAGCGCCAGGGCGTCGTCGACGATCTGCTCGAACTGCTCGCGCGTGTAGGCAAAAACCGGGGCGTTGGAACGGGTCATGAAGTCGGTGCCGGGAGGCTGTGTAGGGGGGCCGGGGCTATCATACCCAGCGCATTTGAAGAGCCATGTCCATCCCTGATTCCGATTTCCACCCCGACGAGGGTGACGACCGTCCCAGCAAATCCGCGCTCAAGCGCGAGGCGCACGAGCTGCAGAAGCTCGGCCAGGAGCTCATCGAGCTGCCCGACGCCCGGCTGGCCGCCATCCCGATGGAAGAGCGGCTGCTCTCCGCCCTGAAAGACCTCAAGAAGACCAAGTCGCACGAAGGCCGCCGCCGCCAGCTGCAGTACGTGGGCAAGCTCATGCGCTTCGCCGACGTGGAGCCGCTGCGCGAGGCCGTGGCGGCCTTCAAGCTCGGCCACGCGCAGGACGCCGTGCGGCTGCACCACGCCGAGCGCTGGCGCGCCGAGCTGGTGGCCGACGCCGAGGCCGTCACGCGCTGGATGCAGAAGCACCCCGACACCGACGCGCAGCGCCTGCGCAGCCTCATCCGCGCCGCGCAGAAGGACGCCGCCCTGCCCCCCGAGCAGCGCCACGGCCGCGCCTGGCGCGAGCTGTTCCAGTTCATCAAGCCGCAGGTGAGCGACGATGAGTGAAGCCCCTTCGAACGAATTCGATGCCGTGCGCATCGGGCTGGTGTCCATCAGCGACCGCGCCAGCGCCGGCGTCTACCAGGACCAGGGCCTGCCCGCGCTGCGCGAGTGGCTCACGCGCGCGCTGCGCAACCCGGTGCAGTGGGTGGAAAGGCTGATCCCGGACGAGCAGGACGGCATCAGCGCCACGCTGCGCGCGCTGGTGGACGACGAGGCCTGCGACCTGGTGCTGACCACCGGCGGCACCGGCCCCGCGCCGCGCGACGTCACGCCCGAGGCCACGCTGGCCGTGGCGCACAAGGAGATGCCGGGCTTCGGCGAGCAGATGCGCCAGATCAGCCTGCGCTTCGTGCCCACGGCGATCCTGTCGCGCCAGGTGGCGGTGATCCGCGGCAAGAGCCTGATCATCAACCTGCCCGGGCAGCCCAAGGCCATCGCCGAGACGCTGGAAGGCCTGCCCGCGGCCACGCCGCCGGCCCCGGGCATCTTCGCCGCCGTGCCCTACTGCATCGACCTCATCGGCGGGCCGTACATCGAGACCGACCCGGCGGTGTGCAAGGCGTTCCGGCCGAAGTCGGCGATCAGGGCGGCGAAGGGCTGAACTGGGCATGCCGCCGGGCCGGGCATGCCAGCGCCCGGCCTACCCGCCTCACGGACAGACCCGGTTGCGCCCGCCGTGCTTGGCCTGGTAGAGCTGCGCGTCGGCGGCGGCGATGACGGCTTCGGGCGTGTCCAGCCCCTCGCTGCTGGCCAGCCCGATCGACACCGTGATGCCCGGCAGCGGCGTGCCGTCGGGCATGGCGATGGCGCGCATCTGCACGGCGCGGCGCACGCGCTCGGCCACGGCGCGCGCCTCCGGCACCTCGGTGTTGGGCAGCAGCACCAGGAACTCCTCGCCGCCGTAGCGCACGCACACGTCCGACAGCCGCAGCGTGAAGCGCAGCGTCTCGCTCAGCGCCACCAGCGCGCGGTCGCCAGCGAGGTGGCCGTTGTGGTCGTTGTAGTCCTTGAAGAAGTCGGCATCGATGAGCAGCACCGTCAGCGGGCGGCTCATGTCGCGCTCGCTGCTGGGCTGCAGCAGCCGCGTCAGCGCCAGGTCGAGCCAGCGCCGGTTGTAGACGCCGGTGAGCGCATCGACGTAGACGTCGTTGGCCAGGTCGAACAGCCGCTCCTGGTCGCGCGCGATGGGTTGTGTGTCGTGGCGGCGGCGCCGCCGCGTCATCAGCCGCAGCAGGTTGCGCGCGACGACGTCGACCTCGTCGATGAGCCACAGCACCAGCTCGCGGTGCAGCGGCAGCACCAGCGAGTCCTCCTTGGCCACGACGTAAGCGCGGGGGTGCGCGTCGTCGAGCACCGACATCTCGCCCACCGAGCTGCCCGGTGTCAGCTCGCGCACCTCGGGCTGGCTCACCGCCTCGAAGTGCAGGCCCAGCAATCCCGAGAGCAGCACATAGACATGCTGGTTCTCGTGCTGCGGCGACAGCAGCAGCTCGCCGGCAGGCAGCGCCATCGGCACGCATTCGTCCTGCACGCGGCGCAGCACTTCGGGCGGCGCGTCCTTGAGCAGCTCGGAATGCGCCAGCGCCTGGATCACGGCGTCCAGGTCGAGGGAAATCAGGTCGTCCGGGTACGGCATGGGCTTCCTCTCGGAGAGGGACAGGCATGGGTCCGGACGGCAGCGCCGGCGCAACGCGCCAGCGGCTTCAGTCCGCAAATCCTGTAATCGAGTATTTCATATGTTGGGGCGTGTGAAGCGTCGCACCTGTCGTTTCGGGACGCCGTCCCGGGCACGAAGGAGGCGGCAACCGGCAACAAAAAACCCCGGGCCGCTTGGCACCCGGGGTTATGGCGCACCGCGCGGCGCGCGAGTCCACCGCGCCGGCGTGTCAGCTCACTTCACCAGCCGGTTCAGCGCCTCGGCGTCGAAGCGCTCGGTGGTGTGGGCGTCGCTGGGCAGGGATTCGGCGGGCAGCTCGCGGGTGCGGCCCGAGAGCTTCTCGATGGCCTGCCACAGCAGGGCGATCTGGTGCTCGTGGCTGGAAGCGTTGTCGATGAGCCCCTTCATGGCCTGCGCCACCGGGTCGTCGCCCTGCGTCACGCCGTAGGCCGAGAAGCCCATGCGCGCCGCGGCGGCCTCGCGCGCGGCCTCGGCCTCGGCGGCCAGCACGCGCGCCGGGTTGCCCACGGCGGTGGCGCCCGGCGGCACCGGCTTGACCACCACCGCGCCGGAACCGATGCGCGCGCCCGCACCTACCGTGAAGCCGCCCAGCACCTGCGCGTTGGCGCCGACGATGACGCCGGGCTCCAGCGTCGGGTGCCGCTTGGAGCCGCGCGTGAGCGAGGTGCCGCCCAGCGTCACGCCCTGGTAGATGGTGCAGCCGTCGCCGACCTCGGCGGTCTCGCCGATGACGACGCCCATGCCGTGGTCGATGAACACGCGCCGGCCGATCTTCGCGCCCGGGTGGATCTCGATGCCGGTGAAGAAGCGCCCCAGGTGCGAGATGAAGCGGCCCAGCCAGCGCAGGCCGTGGCGCCAGCACCAGCTGGAGAGCTGGTGGAACATCAGCGCATGCACGCCCGGATAACAGGTGAGCACCTCCCAGTTGGAGCGCGCGGCGGGGTCGCGCTCGCGAATGCAGGAGATGGTTTCACGCAGGCGGCTAAACATGGTCATGACTTCCCAAGGGGGTGCTGAAGTGTAGGCAAGCCGTGCGAACCCTGACGTTTGCGCGGCGGCACGGCGGCGGCGGCGGGACTCACGGCTTGGCCGCCTTGCGCGCCGCGCGCTGCACCGCGCGCGCCATGCCGCGCAGGATGTGCACCTCCTCGGCCGTGGGCTGGGCCCGGTTGATGAGTTGCTGCAGCCGCGGCAGGAGTTTTCGCGGCGTGGCCGGGTCCAGGAAGCCGATCTCCACCAGCGCCTCGCGCCAGTGCTCCAGCGCGCCCTGCACCGCCACGCCGTCGGCCAGCGTCGGGTCGGGCACGCGCGGCGCGACCGTGAAGCCGCCCAGCGCCTGGCGCCAGTCGTAGGCGATGAGCTGCACCGCCTGCGACAGGTTGAGCGAGCCGTAGTCCGGGTGCGTGGGCACCGACACGCAGGCGTGGCAGCGGTAGACGTCGTCGTTGCTCATGCCGTAGCGCTCGCTGCCGAAGACGAAGGCCACGCGCTGGCGCTCGGCGGCCAGGCGCGGCAGCAGCTCGCGCGGGGCGTGGGTGGGCGGGCCGAAGTCGCGCGGCGTCATGGCCGTGGCGCATGCGAAGGCCACGCCCTCCAGCGCCTCGGAAAGCGTCGGCACGATGCGCGCGCGCGCCAGGATGTCGGCCGCGCCGCTGGCCATGGCCACCGTCTCCTCGCGGCACAGCACGTCGGCGAAGCGCGGTTGCACCAGCACCAGGTCGTGGAAGCCCATCACCTTCATGGCGCGCGCGGCCGCGCCGACGTTGCCGGGGTGGCTGGTGTGCAACAGCACGAAGCGCGTGGGGTCGCGAAAAGGCTCGCACGCGGCGCCGGCCAGCGTGTCGGGCGTCACGGTGGGCGCGGCTTCGCTCGCGTACTCGTCGGGCGTGGCGCTTGCTCGCGCGTCGGGATCGGGCATCGGAATTACAATCTAGGGTTCACCCGCAGCATTGTCGCTGCCCGCTCTTTTCCTCTTCGCTGCCTGTCTCCGAGCCTTTGCCGCGCGACCGAAGTGTCATTGCATCGTCAATGCAGCGACATTGCCGCGCCCGCCGCTGCCGTCCAGCGACCCACCCCGATTTGCCAACAAGGTCGACCATGTCCCAAGCGCTTCACCCCATGCTCAACATCGCCATCAAGGCGGCACGCGCGGCGGGGGCGATCATCAACCGGGCCTCGCTGGACCTGGACATCCTGCGCATCAACACCAAGGGCCCCAACGACTTCGTCAGCGAAGTGGACCAGGCGGCCGAACAGGTCATCATCGAGACGCTGCTGCAGGCCTACCCGGGCCACGGCATCCTGGCCGAGGAGTCCGGGCGCGAGCACGGCGCGCGCGACAGCGACTACGTCTGGATCATCGATCCGCTCGACGGCACCACCAACTTCATCCACGGCTTCCCGGTCTACGCGGTGTCGATCGCGCTGGCCTACCGCGGCGTGGTGCAGCAGGCCGTGGTGTACGACCCGGCGCGCAACGACCTCTTCTACGCCACCAAGGGCCGCGGCGCCTACCTCAACGACCGGCGCCTGCGCGTGTCCAAGCGCACGCGCATGCAGGACGCGCTCATCGGCACGGGCTTCCCCTTCCGCCGCGGCGACAACTTCAAGCGCTACATGAAGATGTTCGAGGAGGTGATGCAGCAGTGCGCGGGCCTGCGCCGCCCCGGCGCCGCCGCGCTCGACTTGTGCTACGTGGCCGCCGGCTACTACGACGCCTTCTTCGAGACCGGCCTGAGTCCCTGGGACATCGCCGCGGGCTCGCTGATGATCACGGAGGCCGGCGGCCTGATCGGCAACTTCACCGGCGAGAGCGACTACCTCTACCAGCGCGAGGTCGTGGCCGGCAGCCCGCGCATCTTCGGTCAGCTGGTGCAGATCCTCACGCCCTACAGCCGCGTCATCAAGGCCGACGAGGCCGAGGGCGAAGCGCAGGGTGCCGCCGACGGCCAGACCACGCCCGAAGCCGCGCTGGCCGACAGCCTCAAGGCCCAGCCCGCCGCCGAGGCGCCCAAGGAGAAGAAGGGCCCGGTGCGCATCCGCAAGAACGCCGCCGCCGCTGACGCCCCGGCCGCGCCTGTCGCTGCGGCCGCGCCGCCGGCCCCGGCCACGCCCCCGCCCGCCGAAGACGCCCCGTTCTGAGCAGGGAGGCCGCCGCCGATGGCCGTGGATGACCAATCCCTGGCCGGCCACACGCCGGTCATGCAGCAGTACCTCCGCATCAAGGCGGAGTTCCCGGACGCGCTCGTGCTGTTCCGCATGGGCGACTTCTACGAAACCTTCTACGAGGACGCGCGCCGCGCCAACCGGCTGCTGGACGTGACGCTGACCACGCGCGGCCAGAGCAACGGCGAGCCGGTGGTCATGGCCGGCGTGCCGGTGCATGCGCTGGAGAGCTACCTGGGCAAGCTCATCCGCCTGGGCGAGGCCGTGGCCATCGCCGAGCAGGTGGGCGAGGTCACGCCCAATGCCAAGGGCCCGGTGGAGCGCAAGGTGGTGCGCGTGGTCACGCCCGGCACCGTCACCGACACCGAGCTGCTCGACGAGCGCCGCGACACGCTGCTGCTGTCGGCGCACCGCAAGGGACAGACCTGGGGCCTGGCCTGGCTGAGCCTGTCCAGCGCGCAGCTGGGCCTGACGGAGTGCAGCGAGCGCGAGCTGCCGGGCTGGCTCGCGCGGCTGGCGCCGGCGGAGGTCATCCACGGCGCCGAGGGCGAGGCACCGGCCGCGCTGGTGGCCGCCGGCGCGGCGCTGACGCGGCGCCCGGCTTGGCAGTTCGACGCCCCCGGCGGCCTGCGCAAGCTGTGCGCGCAGCTGCAGGTGGCGAGCCTGCAGGCCTTCAATGCCCAGGCGCTGCCCGTGGCCCATGCCGCGGCCTGCGCGCTGCTGGCCTATGCCGAGCACACGCAGGGCCAGGCGCTGTCGCACGTGGCCACGCTGCGCGTGGAGCGCGCCGATGCGCTGCTGGACCTGCCGCCGGCCACGCAGCGCAACCTGGAGCTGGTGCAGACGCTGCGCGGCGAGGCCGGCCCGACCCTGCTGTCGCTGCTCGACGGCTGCCGCAGCGGCATGGGCAGCCGGCGGCTGCGCCAGTGGCTGACGCAGCCCCCGCGCGCCCGCGACGCGGCGCGCGCGCGCCACGAGGCCATCGCGCGGCTGCAGGCCCAGGGCTTCGAGCCGCTGCGCGAGCAGCTGCGCCAGGTGTGCGACGTGGAGCGCATCGCCTCGCGCATCGCGCTGCGCCAGGTGCGCCCGCGCGAGCTCGCGGGCCTGCGCGACACGCTCGCGGTGCTGCCCGCGCTGGAAGCGACCGTGGCCGAGGACGCGCCGCTGCTGCTGATGCTCAAGGCGGCGCTGCAGCCCTCGCCCGACGTCGCGGAGCTGCTGCGGCGCAGCCTGAAAGCCGAGCCCGCGGCGCTGCTGCGCGACGGCGGCGTGATCGCCGAGGGCTTCGATGCCGAGCTCGACGAGCTGCGCGGCATCAACGAGCACTGCGACGCCTTCCTGCTGGCGCTGGAGACGCGCGAGCGCGAGCGCACCGGCATCCAGAACCTGCGCGTCCAGTACAACAAGGTGCACGGCTTCTACATCGAGGTCAGCACGGGCCAGGCGGGCCGCGTCCCGATGGACTACCGCCGCCGCCAGACCCTGAAGAACGCCGAGCGTTTTATTACTCCGGAACTGAAGGCGTTCGAGGACAAGGCGCTGTCAGCCCAGGAACGCGCGCTCGCCCGCGAGAAATGGCTGTACGAGCAGCTGCTCGACCAGCTGCAGCCGTTCCTGCCGGTGCTGCTGGAGCTGGCGCGGGCGCTGGCGCAGCTCGACGTGCTCTCGACGCTGGCCGAGCGCGCCGCGACGCTGGGCTGGTGCCGGCCGCAGTTCGTGCCGCAGCCCTGCATCGACATCGAGGCCGGGCGGCACCCGGTGGTGGAGGCGCGGCTGGCCGAGACCGGCGGCGGCACCTTCATCGCCAACCACTGCCGGCTCGACGCGCGCACGCGCATGCTCGTCATCACCGGCCCGAACATGGGCGGCAAGAGCACCTACATGCGCCAGGTGGCGCTGATCGCGCTGCTGGCGGCCATGGGCTCCTACGTGCCCGCGAAGAGCTGCCGGCTCGGCCCGATGGATGCCATCCACACCCGCATCGGCGCGGCCGACGACCTGGCCAACGCGCAGTCCACCTTCATGCTGGAGATGACGGAGGCGGCGGCCATCGTGCACGGCGCCACCGAGCACAGCCTGGTGCTGATGGACGAGATCGGGCGCGGCACCTCGACCTTCGACGGCCTGGCGCTGGCCGGCGCCATCGCCAGCCACCTGCACGACCGCAACCGCGCCTTCACGCTGTTCGCCACCCACTACTTCGAGCTCACGGCCTTCCCGGAAAAGCATCCGCAGGCGCTCAACGTGCACGTCAGCGCCGTCGAGGGCAGCGGGCACGACATCGTGTTCCTGCACGAGATCCAGAGCGGGCCGGCCAGCCGCAGCTACGGCGTGCAGGTGGCGCGGCTGGCGGGCATGCCCGCGTCGCTGATCCGCCAGGCGCGTGCCGCGCTGGAGGCGCTCGAAGCCCAGCAGCGTGCCGGCCAGGCGCAGGTGGACCTGTTCGCCGCGCCGCCGCTGCCGCTGGAGCCCGAGCCCGAGGCGCCCGCCACCGCCGCCGGCCCCTCGCCGGTGGAGGAGGCGCTGGCGGCGCTGAATCCCGATTCCCTGACCCCGCGCGAGGCGCTGGACGCGCTGTATCGCCTGAAAACCCTGTTGGCGGAGGCCACATGACCTACTGCATCGGCATCCGGCTCGACGCCGGACTCGTCTTCCTGTCCGACTCGCGCACCAACGCGGGCATGGACCAGATCAGCACCTTCCGCAAGATGATGGTGTACGAGCGCCCGGGCGACCGGTTCATGACGCTGCTGTCGGCGGGCAACCTGAGCATCTCGCAGTCGGTGCGCGAGCTGCTGCAGGTCGAGCGCATCGAAGGCAACGACCGCGAGCCGCCGATCACGATCTGGAACGCGCGCAGCATGTTCGACGCGGTGCGCGTGCTCAGCGCCGCGGTGCGCCGCGTCTACGAGCAGGACGGGCACGCGCTCAAGCGCCAGGGCATCGACTTCAACACCTCGCTGATCTTCGGCGGGCAGATCGGGCGCGAGCCGATGCGGCTGTTCCTGGTCTATTCCGAGGGCAACTTCATCGAGGCCACGCGCGAGACGCCCTACTTCCAGATCGGCGAGAGCAAGTACGGCAAGCCGGTGCTGGACCGCCTCATCAACCCACGCACCTCGCTGGACCAGGCCGCCAAGTGCGCGCTGGTGTCGATGGACTCCACGCTCAAGTCCAACCTCTCGGTGGGCCTGCCGCTGGACCTGCTGGTGTACCGCGCGGGCGAGCTGCGCTGCGACCGCATGATCTGCATCGACGAGCACAACCCCTACTTCCAGATGGTGCGCGGCACCTGGGGGCAGCGGCTGCGCGAGGTGTTCGACGCCATGGACAACCCGCGCTGGGACGGCGGCGACAGCGCGCACCCGCTGCTGGCGAGCTCCGAGCGCTTCGAGCCGCTGACCAAGATCGTCGGCCCCGAAACGCGCCTGGCCGCGGGATGAGCGAACGCGCGCAGCGCGAGGGTGCCCCGGTGAGCGCGGCCGACACGCCGCGCTGCATCGTCTTCGCCCACGGCAACGGCTTTCCGGCGGGCACCTACGCGCGGCTGTTCGAGGCCTGGCGCGGCGCCGGCTACGAGGTGCTGGCGCCGCGGCGCTTCGGCCACGACCCGCGCTACCCGGTGGGCGACGGCTGGGCGCGGCTGCGCGACGAGCTCGCCGGCTTCGTCGAGCGGCATGCGCAGGCGCCGGTGTTCCTGGTCGGGCACTCGCTGGGCGGGCTGCTGTGCCTGAAGACCGCGTCGCGCCGCCCGCAGCTCGCGCGCGGCGTGGTGGTGCTCGATTCGCCCATCGTCGCGGGCTGGCGCGCGCAGGCCGTGCGCCTGGCCAAGGCCACGGGGCTGATGCCGCGCCTGTCGCCCGGGCGCATCTCGCGCCGGCGCCGCTGCGAGTGGGACACGCGCGAGGCGGTGCGCCAGCACTTCTCGGCCAAGGCCGTGTTCGCGCAATGGGACGAGCGCGTGCTGGCCGACTACGTGCAGGCCGGGTTCGAGGAGCGGGAGGGCCGCGTGCGCCTGGCCTTCGAGCCCGAGGTCGAGACGCGCATCTACGACACGCTGCCGCACGACCTGGCGCGCACGCTGCGGCGCCATCCGGTGCAGTGCCCGGTGGGCTTCATCGCCGGCACGCGCTCCGAGGAGATGCGCCAGGGCGGCGTGGACGTGGCGCGGCGCCTGGCCGGCGCGCGCTTTCGCTGGACCGAGGGCACGCATCTCTACCCCATGGAGAGCCCGGAGCGCACCGCCGCGCTGGTGCTGGAGCTGCTGGCCGACATGCCCTGACGGGCCGTGACGGGCCTCACGGGAGGGCCGCACCGGGGCGGTGCCGGACTCCCCCCAAAGGGGCACCCCGAAGGGGGCCCGTATAATCGCGCTTTACCACCAAGGCATCCGTGCGCCCGGCTCCGGGCCCTGCCACGCGGATGCGCGCTCCATGACCAAGTTCGTCTTCGTCACCGGCGGTGTGGTGTCCTCGCTGGGCAAGGGCATCGCGTCGGCGTCCCTGGCCGCGATCCTCGAATCGCGCGGCCTGAAGGTCACCCTCATCAAGCTGGACCCCTACATCAACGTCGATCCCGGCACGATGTCGCCGTTCCAGCACGGCGAGGTGTTCGTCACCGACGACGGCGCCGAAACCGACCTCGACCTCGGCCACTACGAGCGCTTCATCACCACGCGGATGAAGCGCAGCAACAACTTCACCACCGGCCAGATCTACAAGTCGGTGCTGGAGAAGGAGCGCCGCGGCGACTACCTGGGCAAGACCGTCCAGGTCATTCCGCACATCACCAACGAGATCCAGGATTTCGTCAAGCGCGGCGCGGGCTTCGGCACGGCCGACGCGGTGGACGTGGCCATCGTCGAGATCGGCGGCACGGTGGGCGACATCGAGTCGCTGCCGTTCCTGGAGGCCGTGCGCCAGATGAGCCTGCGCATGGGCCCGGCCAACACCGCGTTCGTGCATCTCACCTACGTGCCGTGGATCGGCGCCGCCGGCGAGCTCAAGACCAAGCCCACGCAGCACACGGTGCAGAAGCTGCGCGAGATCGGCATCCAGCCCGACGCGCTGCTGTGCCGCGCCGACCGCCGCATCCCCGACGACGAGCGCGACAAGATCTCGCTGTTCACGAACGTGCAGGAAGCCGGCGTGATCTCGATGTGGGACGTGGACACCATCTACAAGGTGCCGCGCATGCTGCACGAGCAGGGCCTCGACGAGCTCATCTGCATGAAGCTGCAGCTGCTCACCCGGCCCGCCGACCTGCGCCGCTGGGACCGCCTGGTGTACGAGGTGACCAATCCGAAGCAGGAGATCACCATCGCCATGTGCGGCAAGTACACCGACCTGTCGGACTCGTACAAGTCGCTCAACGAGGCGCTGCGCCACGCCGGCATCCACAACCACGCGCGCGTGAACATCGAGTACGTGGACTCCGAGCAGCTCACGCCCGAGAGCGTGGACTCGCTCGCGCAGTACGACGCGATCCTGGTGCCCGGCGGCTTCGGCAAGCGCGGCGTGGAAGGCAAGATCCTGGCCGCCCAGTACGCGCGCGAGCACAAGATCCCGTACCTGGGCATCTGCCTCGGCATGCAGGTCGCCACCATCGAGGTCGCGCGCCACCTGGCGGGCCTCGCGGGCGCCAACAGCACCGAGTTCGAGCCCAACACGCCGCACCCGGTGATCGCGCTCATCGACGAGTGGCAGGAAGCCGACGGCACGATCCAGAAGCGCCATGCCGGCTCGGACCTGGGCGGCACGATGCGCCTGGGCGCGCAGAGCTCGGACGTCAAGCCCGGCACCATCGCGCACCGCATCTACGGCGACGTCGTCACCGAGCGGCACCGCCACCGCTACGAGGCCAACGAGCACTACCTCGACAAGCTGCAGCAGGCCGGGCTGGTGATCTCGGCCATCACGCAGCGCGAGAAGCTCACCGAGATGGTCGAGCTGCCGCAGGAAGTGCACCCCTGGTTCGTCGGCGTGCAGTTCCACCCCGAGTTCAAGAGCACGCCCTGGGACGGCCACCCGCTGTTCATCGGCTACGTCAAGGCCGCGCTCGAACACCACGCGCGCAAGCCGCAGGACTGAAGGAGACCCGCATGAAGCTGTGCGGATTCGAGGTCGGCCTCGACCGGCCGTTCTTCCTCATCGCCGGCCCCTGCGTGGTCGAGAGCGAGGACCTGCAGGTCGAGGTCGCCGGGCGGCTGCAGGAGATGACCCGCGAGCTGGGCATCCCCTTCATCTTCAAGAGCAGCTACGACAAGGCCAACCGCTCCAGCGGCACGAGCTTCCGCGGGCCCGGCATGGAGCGTGGCCTGGAGATCCTGGCCCGGGTGCGCTCGCAACTGAACGTGCCGGTGATCACGGACGTGCACAGCGAAGCCGAGGTCGAGCGCGTGGCCGCGGTGGTGGACGTGCTGCAGACGCCGGCCTTCCTGTGCCGGCAGACCGACTTCATCCGCGCCGTGGCGCAGTCGGGCAAGCCGGTCAACATCAAGAAGGGGCAGTTCCTCGCGCCCCACGACATGAAGAACGTGATCGACAAGGCCCGTGCCGCCGCGCGCGACAAGGGCCTGGCCGACGACGTGTTCATGGCCTGCGAGCGCGGCGTGAGCTTCGGCTACAACAACCTCGTCTCCGACATGCGCTCGCTGGCGATCATGCGCGAGACGGGCGCGCCGGTGGTCTTCGACGCCACGCACTCGGTGCAGCTGCCCGGCGGCCAGGGCACCAGCTCCGGCGGCCAGCGCGAGTTCGTGCCGGTGCTGGCGCGCGCGGCGGTGGCCGTGGGCATCTCCGGGCTGTTCATGGAGACGCATCCCGACCCGGCCAACGCCCTGTCGGACGGCCCCAACGCCGTGCCGCTGAAGCACATGCGCGCGCTGCTGGAGCAGCTGCTGGCGCTGGACCGCGTCATCAAGTCCCAGCCGCTGCTGGAAAACGACTTCAGCTGCTGAGGGCCCCGATGAGCGCCTACATCATTGCCGACGTGACGGTGACGGATGCCGGGAAGATGGCCCGCTACCGCGAGTGGAGCACGCGCGCGATGCAGGAGCATGGCGCCGAGGTGCTGGTGCGCGGCGGCGCCTTCGAGGTGCTCGAAGGCCCGTGGACGCCCAGCCGGCTGGTGGTGTTGCGCTTCGACACCGCCGACGCGGCGCGGGCCTTCTACAACAGCGAAACCTACACCCATGCACGCAGCCTGCGCGAAGGCGCGGGCGTGATGCGCATGGTCCTGGTCGAGGGCGTGGCCTGATCAAGAGGCGACACCCGCGGCCCTTCCACCGCGCCGTCAACGCAACGGCGCCCGCCGCCGGCACGCAGCCCCCCTGCGTGCGCGCGGCGCGAATCGATTCACTACCTACCGGAGAGATTGACCCATGAGTGCCATCGTCGACATCGTCGGACGCGAGATCCTGGACAGCCGCGGCAACCCCACCGTGGAATGTGACGTGCTGCTGGAGTCCGGCACCATGGGCCGCGCCGCGGTGCCGTCGGGCGCGTCCACCGGCTCGCGCGAGGCCATCGAGCTGCGCGACGGCGACAAGTCGCGCTACCTGGGCAAGGGCGTGCTCAAGGCCGTGCAGCACGTCAACACCGAGATCTCCGAGGCCGTGCTGGGCCTGGACGCCTCCGAGCAGGCCTTCCTGGACAAGACGCTGATCGACCTCGACGGCACCGACAACAAGGGCCGCCTGGGCGCCAACGCGATGCTGGCCGTCTCGATGGCCGTGGCCCGCGCCGCCGCGGAAGAGTCCGGCCTGCCGCTGTACCGCTACTTCGGCGGCATGGGCGCGGTGCAGATGCCCGTGCCGATGATGAACGTCATCAACGGCGGCGCGCACGCCAACAACAACCTCGACCTGCAGGAGCTGATGATCATCCCCGTGGGCGCGCCGTCGTTCCGCGAGTCGATCCGCTACGGCGCCGAGGTGTTCCACGCGCTCAAGAAGATCATCGACGCCAAGGGCATGAGCACGGCCGTGGGCGACGAGGGCGGCTTCGCACCGAGCGTGGAGAACCACGAGGCGGCTATCCAGCTGATCCTGGAAGCCATCGACAAGGCCGGCTACACCGCCGGCGAGCAGATCGCCATCGGCCTGGACTGCGCCGCCAGCGAGTTCTACAAGGACGGCCAGTACGTGCTCGAGGGCGAAGGCGGCCTGAAGCTGTCGGCCCCGCAGTGGACCGACATCCTGGCCACCTGGTGCGACAAGTACCCGATCGTCTCGATCGAGGACGGCATGGCCGAGGGTGACTGGGAAGGCTGGGCACACCTGACGCAGCGCCTGGGCAAGAACGTGCAGCTGGTGGGCGACGACCTGTTCGTGACCAACACCAAGATCCTGAAGGAAGGCATCGACAAGGGCATCGCCAACTCGATCCTCATCAAGATCAACCAGATCGGCACGCTCACCGAGACCTTCGCCGCCATCGAGATGGCCAAGCGCGCGGGCTACACCGCCGTGATCAGCCACCGCTCGGGCGAGACCGAGGACTCCACCATTGCCGACATCGCCGTGGCCACCAACGCCGGCCAGATCAAGACCGGCTCGATGAGCCGCAGCGACCGCATGGCCAAGTACAACCAGCTGCTGCGCATCGAGGAAGACCTGGGCGACATCGCCGTCTACCCGGGCCGCGCCGCGTTCTACAACCTGCGCTGAGAGCCCGCCGCGCCATGAGCGTCGCCCTGCCCTGCCCGCGCCTCGGCGCGGGCCGTCGCTGAAAGCTTCGGGAGCCGTTGCCATGCGACTGGTCACGCTGGTGCTGCTGGCACTGCTGGGGCTCGTGCACCACGAGCTCTGGCTGGACAAGGGCGGGGTGCAGAACGTGCGCGCGCTGCGCACGCAGCTGCAGGCTCAGGAGCAGGCCAACGCGCAGGCGCGCGCGCTCAACGAGCGCATGGCCAGCGAGGTGGCCGACCTGCGCGAGGGCCTGGAGATGGTCGAGGAGCGCGCCCGCGGCGAGCTGGGCATGCTCAAGCCCGACGAGGTGCTGGTGCAGTTGGCCCCGGTGCGGCATTGAGCGGCGGCGTGGCGCAGGCGCTGGAGTGGCTGCAGGCGGCGGCATTCACCGCCTGGGGCGTGCCCGTGTCGCGCGCGGAAAGCCTCGCCTTCGTGCTGGCGCTGTGGATGGTGCGCTGCAACCTGCGCGTCAACCCGCTGGCCTGGCCGCTGGCCATCGCCAGCAGCGCGCTGTACGCGCTGCTCTTCGCCAACAGCCGCCTCTACGGCGAGGCGCTGCTGCAGCTGGTCTTCATCGCCGCGGCGCTGTGGGGCTGGTGGCAGTGGCTGCGCGGCACGCAGGACGACGGCCGCGCGCTGCAGGTGCGCCACCTGGACCGCCAGGGCCTGCTGTGGCTGTGCGCCGTGACGCTGGCGGCCTGGCCGCTGGCGGGCTGGCTGCTCGCCCGCCTCACCGACTCCGACGTGCCCTACGCCGACGCCTTCACCACCGTGGCCAGCCTGGCCGGGCAGTGGCTGCTGGGCCGCAAGTACGTGCAGAACTGGCCGGCATGGCTGCTGGTCAACGTGGCCAGCGTGGCGCTCTTCGCTTTCAAGGGCCTGTGGCTGACGGTGCTGCTGTACGCCCTCTTCGCGCTGCTGTCGGCCGTGGGCTGGCGGCGCTGGGCGCGGCTGGCGCGCGAGCCGCGGGCGCTGGCGTCGGCTTGATTCCAGATCCAATCCAGGACTGAAGGAAATCTCGCCAGGCCTCCTACCGGCTCCGGCCGGCCGTCCTTTGTTCCACCGGCTGAAGCAGATTGGCATGAGGCCATGTCCGACGTCACCGACTCCCCCGACTCCCTGAACGTCATCGCCCTGCTGGGCGCCGAGAGCACCGGCAAGACCGCGCTGGCGCAGGCGCTGGCCGGGCGGCTCGCGCGCGACACGGGCCTGTCCGTGGCCTGGGTGCCGGAGGTGCTGCGCGAGTGGTGCGAGCGCGAGGGCCGCACGCCGCGCCCCGACGAGCAGGCCGGCATCGCGCAGGCGCAGGCCGCGCGCATCGAGGCCGCGGCCGCCGCGCACGACCTGGTGGTGGCCGACACCACGCCGCTGATGACGGCGGCCTACAGCGAATTCCTCTTCGACGACCGCTCGCTGCACGCCATGGCGGCCGATTTCCAGCGCCGCTGCGCCGCCACGCTGCTGACCGCGCTGGACCTGCCCTGGGTGGCCGACGGCCTCCAGCGCGACGGCGCGCACGTGCGCGCGCCGGTGGACCGCCTGGTGCGCGGCCTGCTGCTGGCGCACGGGCTGTCGTGGTCGGTGGTGCACGGCACGGGTGAAGCCCGGCTGGAGGCGGCGCTGGACGCGCTCTCGCCCTGGCTGCGCACCCTGCCCGCGCCGCGCGCGGGCCTGTTCACGCGGCTGCGGCAGCGCGAGGCGGCGCAACCGGCCTGGCGCTGGGCCTGCGAGGACTGCGACGACCCGCAGTGCGAGCACGCGCTGCGGGCCGCCGGCGGCCGCCCGCGGAACTGACGATCACTGCACCGCGCTGGACGACGGCGGCTGGTCGCGCTCGGGCGTGAACAGCTCGCCCACGTCCACGGCGTCGAAGTGGTAGAGCCGGCCGCAGAAGTCGCAGCCGATCTCGACCTCGCCGCGCTCGGCCACGATCGAGTCGATCTCGTCGCGCCCCAGTCCCTTGAGCATCGAGCCCACGCGCTCGCGCGAGCAGCTGCAGGCAAATTTCGGCTGCTGCGGCTCGAAGCGGCGCACGTCCTCTTCCCAGAACAGCCGGTGCAGGATGGTTTCGGCGTCCAGCGTCAGCAGCTCCTCGGGCTTCAGTGACGACGCCAGGTGCGCGATGCGGTTGAAGCCCTCGGCCAGCACCTCGGCCTCGGCCTGCTTCTCCTTGCTCTCCAGGTTGCCCAGCCCCTCCACGGGCAGGCGCTGGATCAGCAGCCCCGCGGCGACCTCGTCGTTGGCCGCCAGCACCAGCCGCGTGTCGAGCTGCTCGGACTGGCGCATGTACTGCTCCAGCACCGCGCCGATGCTTTGCAGCGCGTGGAACTCCTCGCCCATGGCGGAGAGCGGCACCACGCCCTGGTAGGGCTGCTGACCGGGCTGGCGGTCGCGCGGGTCGAGCGTGATGGCGCAGCGGCCGCGGTTGTGCACGTTGAGCATGGCTTCCAGCCCGGCGTCCTCGGCCACCTCGCCCACGACCTTGGCCGTGGCGCGGAAGTGCAGCTCCGGCTGCACCTCGACCACGGCCATCTTGACCGGGCCGTCGCCGAAGATCTGCATGACCAGCGCGCCGTTGAACTTGATGTTGGACTGCATCAGCACGGCCGCGGCCGTCATCTGGCCCAGCAGCTGGCGCACCGGCGCGGGATAGCCGCCGCTGGCCTCGCGGCGCTGCAGCACCTCGCGCCAGCTGTCGGTGAGCCGCACCAGCATGCCGCGCACGGGCAGGCCTTCGAACAGGAATTTGTGCAGATCGCTCATGGTGTTGTGTTGTATGGGGTGCGTCGAGGCGAACCGATAATTCTAGGAGCCGCCCACGTCCTCGCCCCGTGGGCAAGACATGCGCCCGGCCGTGGCGCCCGGGCCGGACGGCGCGGCCGCCGCGCCGCGTTGCCGCTTCACCACCGCATCCCCCACCGCCCATGACTTCCCCGCCCTGCCTGCGCCAGGCCGCGCTGCGCGCCCTGTGCGAGCACGATCCCGCCGCCAAGTCGGCCCTGGCCACCGCGCTGCACGAAGGTTTCGACGGCTTCGCGCTCGACCCCGAGGCGCGGCTGGAGGAGCCGCCGGCGCTGCCCGGGCGGCCCGACCTGCCGCGGCTGGTCGATCCGAAGCAGGTGCCGATGCGCTCGCCCTTCACGCCGGCCGGGCGCGCGGCGCTGCTGCACGCGGTGGCGCACATCGAGTTCAACGCCATCAACCTGGCGCTGGACGCGGTGTGGCGCTTCGCCGGCATGCCGCCGGCCTTCTATCGCGACTGGGCCCGCGTGGCGGCCGAGGAGGCGCTGCACTTCGGCCTGGTGCGCGCGCACCTGCAAGGCCTGGGCCACGACTACGGCGACTTCGACGCCCACGACGGCCTGTGGCTGATGACGCAGCGCACGGCCGGCGACGTGCTCGCGCGCATGGCCTTGGTGCCGCGCACGCTGGAGGCGAGAGGCCTCGATGCCACGCCGCCGATGCAGGAGAAATTCCGGCGCGCCGGCGACGCGCGCGCGGTGGAGATCCTGGCCGTGATCCTGCGCGACGAGGTCGGCCACGTCGCGGTGGGCAACCGCTGGTACCGCTGGCTGTGCGCGCAGCGCGGGCTGGACCCGATCGCGCTCTATCCCGAGCTCACCGAGCGCTACCAGGCGCCGCGCCCGCGCCCGCCCTTCAACCACGCCGCGCGGCTGGCGGCCGAGTTCACGCAGGCCGAACTGTTGGCCCTCGAACAACAGGGTTGACACAGGTTGGAAAAGCGGGGAGTCGGCGGGCATACACTCCCCGGCTTCTGAAAATCCCCGTCCGGGATTGCGCCCCGGACCCTCACGCCATGTCCAAGCTCCTGTCCTCGCGCCGCGTGTTCCTCAACGCCGGGCTGGTCGGCGCCGCGCTGCTGCTGGGCGGCTGCGGCAAGCAGGAAACCGCCGCCCCCACGGGCGCGGCCTCCGCGCCCACCGCCGCCGCGGCCTCCGCGCCGCCGGCCAAGGTCTACGTGGTCGGCACCGACGCCGCCTACGCGCCCTTCGAGTCGCAGAACGAGAAGGGCGAGATCGTCGGCTTCGACATCGACATCGTCAGCGCCATCGCCGCCAAGGCCGGCGTGCAGGTCAAGTTCGTCAACACGCCCTGGGAAGGCATCTTCAACGCCGTGGCGCAGGGCGACCGCGACTTCCTGGTGTCGGCCATCACCATCACCGACGAGCGCAAGCAGACGATGGACTTCACGGCGCCCTACTTCGACGCGGTGCAGCTCATCGCCGTCAGGAAGGACTCCAAGGTCGGCAAGTTCGAAGACCTCAAGGCGCTGCGGGTGGGCGTGCAGACCGGCACCACCGGCGACGAGGTCGTGACCAAGCTGCTGGGCAAGAACAGCACGGCCATCAAGCGCTTCGAGTCCACGCCGCTGGCGCTCAAGGAGCTGGAATCCGGCGGCGTCGATGCCGTGGTGGCCGACAACGGCGTGGTCATCCACTACGTGGCCAACAACGCCGGCGTGGGCTTCAAGACCGTGAGCGACCCGAGCTTCCCGTCCGAGCAGTACGGCATCGCCGTGCGCAAGGGCAACACCGCGGTGCTGGACATGCTCAACCAGGGCCTGTCGGGCATCCGCGCCGACGGCACCTACGACCGCATCTACGCCAAGTACTTCGGCAGCGCCCCGGGCGCGGCCGCCCCGGCCTCGGCCGCCTCCCGTTAAGGCTGCAGCGGTAGTGAACCTGCGTTGGGAAATCCTGGCGGGCTACGGCCCGCTTTTCGCCGCCGGGCTGTGGATGACGGTGAAGCTGGCCCTGGTGGCGGTGCTCGCCGGGCTGGTGCTGGGCGCGCTGCTGGGGCTGGTGAGCTCTTCCGCCGACGCGCCCGAGCCCAAGACGCCGCTGCTGCGCTGGCTGCTCAAGTTCGCGCGCTGGGTCACGGTCGGCTACGTGACCTTCTTCCGCGGCACGCCGCTGTTCGTGCAGATCCTGCTGGTGCACTTCGCGCTCATGCCCACGCTCATCCACCCGGAAACGGGCTGGCTGCTCACGGGCGAGGCCGCGCGCAGCTTCCGCCAGGAGCACGGCGCGTTCTTCTCCGGCGCGCTGGCGCTCACGCTCAATGCCGGCGCCTACATCAGCGAGATCTTCCGCGCCGGCATCCAGAGCATCCACCGCGGCCAGACCCAGGCCGCCTACAGCCTGGGCCTGACGCACGCGCAGGCCATGCGCGAGGTGATCCTGCCCCAGGCCTTCCGGCGCATGGTGCCGGCGCTGGTCAACGAGGGCGTCACGCTGATCAAGGACTCGTCGCTGGTCTCGGCCATCGGCCTGGCCGAGCTGGCCCTGGCCGCGCGCACGGTGGCGGGCGCCTACTCGCGCTACTGGGAGCCCTACCTCGCCATCTCGGTGCTGTACCTGGTGCTCACGCTGCTGCTGTCCACGCTGGCCAAGCGGCTGGAGGCACCCGCGCACCTGCGCGGGCGCTGAACGGCGAAATGGTTGCGCGGGCACCGGCTGCCCGCGCCGCCTCATCACTGTTGCGTGGAAGTCACAAAACGGTCCAAGTTCGTCCCAGGTCACGGGTTTCGGGCATGCCGCTTCATAGAATCTTGACCATCGGGTACGCAAAAACCCCGATGTTCAAACAAAAGGATTCTTCGATGAAGCGCACTCTGATTGCTGCCGCCGCCATCCTGGCCGCCGGTGGTGCTTTCGCCCAAAGCTCGGTCCAGCTGTACGGCCGCGTGAACACGTCCGTCGAGCGCCAGAAGGCCGGCGACGTCTCCACGACCGTGATGCAGAACAACAGCTCGCGCTGGGGCCTGCGCGGTTCGGAAGACCTGGGCAGCGGCCTGAAGGCCCTGTTCGTGCTGGAAAGCGGCTTCGCCTCCGACACGGGCACCCAGAGCCAGACCGGTGCCATCTTCGGCCGCGAGTCGTGGGTCGGCGTGGAAGGCAACTTCGGCCGCGTGCGCCTGGGCAACATGGGCGCCACCGCCGCGTACTACGCGACGGCTGACTACATCAGCATGCACAACCACGATACGGGCACGTCCTCCGACGCGCTCTACCTGTATCCCGGCTTCAAGCAGAACACCATCTCCTACAACACGCCCAGCTTCGGCGGCCTGGTGCTGGAAGCCCAGTTCGGCCTGAAGGAAACCGGCGAGAAGAACACCGCCCAGCTGGTTGCCAATTTCGACCGCGGCCCGCTGCATCTGGGTGCCAGCTACCTGCAAGGCCCGACCACGATTGACGGCGTGACTTTCAACGACGGCAAGGAAATCGGCCTGCGCGCACTGTACGAGCTGGGCCCCGTGACGATCGGTGCCTATGCCATCCGCAACGACCTGGACGAGGCCGTGGGCGGTGGTGCCGATGCCAAGCGCAACGCCTACCGCGTGTCTGCCATGTACACGATCGGCGCCAGCGAAATCCACGCCAACGTGGGCTACGCCGACAAGGTCAAGGTCGGTGGTACGAAGATCGACGACAGCGACGCCATGCAGTACACCCTGGCCTACAACTACAACCTGAGCAAGCGCACCAAGGTCTACGCGTTCTGGACCAAGGTGAACAACAAGGCCAACTCCAACTACTTCACCGGCGTGGACAACTCGGACTTCTCCTCCGTCGCCCTGGGCGTGCGCCACAACTTCTGATGACCGCGGCCTGCGGGCCGCTGTCTTCTGAAAGCGAAAAGGCCGGTCGAAAGACCGGCCTTTTTTCATGGGCGGTTGCCGCCGCAACCGGAACCGCTCAAGCCCGCGGATGGTGCGCCGCGTGCAGCGCGCGCAGCCGCTCGCGCGCCACGTGGGTGTAGATGGTGGTGGTGGAGATGTCGGCGTGGCCCAGCAGCAGCTGCACCGCGCGCAGGTCCGCCCCGTGGTTGAGCAGGTGCGTGGCAAAGGCGTGGCGCAGCGTGTGCGGCGACAGCGGCGCGTCGATGCCCGCGGCGCGCGCGTGCTTCTTCACCAGCTGCCAGAACATCTGCCGCGTCATGGCCTCGCCGCGCACGGTCACGAACAGGGCGTCGCTCTGGCGCGCGCCCAGGATCGCGCCGCGCGCCTCGGCCAGGTAGCGCCGCAGCCAGCCGTGCGCCTCCTCGCCGAAGGGCACCAGCCGCTCCTTGGCGCCCTTGCCGGTGACGCGCAGCACGCCCTCGGCCAGGCCCACCGAGAGCATCGACAGCCCGACCAGCTCGCTCACGCGCAAGCCGCTGGCGTACATCAGCTCCAGCATGGCGCGGTCGCGCAGGCCCAGCGGCTCCTCCACCGGCGGCGCGCCCAGCAGCGCCTCGACCTGCGCTTCCGAGAGCGACTTGGGCACGCGCATGGGCTGGCGCGCCGACAGCAGCTTCAATGTCGGGTCCTGCGTGAGCCGGTGCTCGCGCAACGCCCAGCGGAAGTAGCGCTTGAACACCGTCAGCCGCCGGTTGGCGGTGGTGGCGCGCGTGTCGGCATGGCGCGCGGCCATGTAGCCGCGCAGGTCGGCCTCGGTGGTCGCGTCCAGCGCGCGGCCGGCCTCGGCGGCGAGCCAGTCGGTGTAGAGCGCCAGGTCGCGCCGGTAGGCCGCGAGCGTGTTGGCCGACAGGCCGTCCTCGATCCACAGCGCCTGCGCGAAGCGCTCGATGGCATGGCGGCTGGCCGCACGCGCGGCCTCCACCTGCGCCTCGGGAAGGGAAGGCGCGGCCGCGTCGGCCACGCCGGGTACTGCTGCGGCGCTCACTTCACTCCAGGCGCAGGTTCTGGCGCGCGACCACGCCCTTGTAGACCTCGAACTCGGCGCGGATCTGCTCGGCGAACTGCTCGGGCGTGTTGCCCACGACCAGCGAGCCGGTGTCCTCGATGCGCTTCCTCACGGCCGGGTCGGCCAGTGCCTGCTTCGCCGCGGCATGGACCTTGTCCACGATGTCCCTGGGCAGGTTCTTCGGCCCGACGATGCCGTAGTAGGCCATGCGGTTGACCGGCTCCAGGCCGACTTCCTTGAAGGTCGGCACGTTGGGCAGGATGGCCAGGCGCTGCGGAGCCGCCACCACGATGGGCACGAGCTTGCCTTCCCTCACGAAGGGCAGCGCCGAGGGCATGTTGTCGAACATGATCAGCACCTGCCCCGCCACCGTGTCGTTGAGCGCGGGGCCGGCGCCGCGGTACGGTATGTGGGTGATGAAGACGCCCGTGAGGCTCTTCCACAGCTCGGTCTGCAGGTGGCCGATGCCGCCGGTGCCGGAGCTGGAGTAGCTGAACTTGCCCGGGCTCTTCTTGAGCACGTCGAGGAAGTCCGCATAGTTCTTCGCCGGGAAGCTCGGGTGCACCGCGATCAGGTTGGGCGTGGCCGCGAGGTTGGTGATGGGCGTGAAGTCGGCCAGCGGGTTGTAGCCGGTGCGCGGGTTGATGGCCGGGTTGGCCGCCGTGGTGGAGACGGTGGCGATGCCCAGCGTGTAGCCGTCGGGCGCCGCGCGCACCAGCTCCTGCGCGCCGACGATGCCGCCGCCGCCGGCCTTGTTCTCGACCACGACGGTGGCGCCCAGCGCCGCGCCGAGCTTGTCGGAGACGGTGCGCGCGACGATGTCGGTGGTGCCGCCCGGCGCGAAGGGCACGACCAGCCGCACGGGCTTCACCGGATAAGCCTGCTGCGCCGCCACCGTGGCCGGGCCGGCCGCGGCCAGCCCCAGCAGCGCGCCCAGCAGGCGCAGACGTGTTCTGTTCATCACTGCGTTGTCTCCGTCTCATCGTTGGGCCGGACCGCCCGGCGCCCGGGCCATTGTGGCCGATGGTTACCGGTGCCCGGCCGGCGCAGCGGGCCGTCCCGCATCGCGGGCCGGCACGTGGCGCGCAAGCGGCCATCGGCCCTGCCGGTGAAAGGCCGCGCGCGCACACTCCCGGCGATGAACGAGGCCCTGCTGCTGCTCCCCGATTTCCTGCTGATCGCCACGGGCTTCCTGATCTGCCGCTACACGGCGCTCAACCGCCCGGTGTGGGAGGCGACCGAGCGGCTGGTGTACTACCTGTTGTTCCCGGTGCTGCTGTTCAACGCCATCGTGCGCAACCCGCTGCAGCCCGGCGCGATGCTGTCCCTCGTGTTCAGCGGCCTGGCGGTGGTGGGCTGCGGCATCGTGCTGGCCTACGCGCTGGGCCTGCTGCGCGGCGTGGACCGCGTCGCGCACGCCTCGGGCGCGCAGACGGCCTTCCGCTTCAACTCCTACATCGGGCTGGCGCTGGCCGAGCGGCTGGGCGGCGCGCCGGCGGTGGCGGCCATCGCGCTGGTGATCGCGTTTTGCGTGCCGCTGTGCAACGTGGCGGCGGTGTGGCCGCTGGCGCGCCACGGCGGGCAGCACTTCGGGCGCGAGCTGCTGCGCAACCCGCTGATCCTGAGCACCGTGGCCGGCCTGGCCGGCAACCTCATCGGGCTGAAGTTCCCGGATGCCGTGGCCGTGACGCTGCACCGCGTCGGCACGGCCGCGCTGCCGCTGGGCCTGATGGCCGTGGGCGCCGGGCTGCAGCTGGGCGCGCTGCGCGAGGCGCCGCGGCTGGCCACGGCCCTCCTCTCGATCCGCCACGCCGTGCTGCCGCTCTTCGCGCTGGCACTGGTGCAGCTCATGGGCCTGCCGCCGGTGCAGCAGCTCGTCGTGGTGGCCTTCGCCGCACTGCCCACGGCCTCGACCTGCTACGTGCTCGCGGCGCGGCTGGGCGGGCACCCGGGCTTCGTCGCGGGACTGGTGACCGTCTCCACCCTGCTCGGCATGGTCAGCGTGCCGCTGGCGCTGTGGATGCTGGCGCGGCTGCAGGGCTGAAGCGCCGGCCCGCGACCGCTGGCGCCGCATGAAAGCGCGGTACAAAGTCACGGCCACCCTGGCCGGTGAACCTGTGCCGCTCCAGGAAAGGAGCCGAAAACCATCCAGGCTCGTTCAGCCCAACTGCTGAAGCCTTCCTTGCATGAGCGAACTCCATCCCGAACGCACCATCCAGGCACTGAGGCCCCGTTACGTCAGCCGCTTCAGCTGCATCGGCGCCGAATGCGAAGACAGCTGTTGCAAGGACTGGGTCATCACCGTTGACAGGACAACCCTCGACGCCTGGCAGCAGCTCGAAGATGCAGGACTGCGCCACCGCCTTGCCGCACACCTGCAGCAGCGGACGGCTCCCGCCGGCGAGGCCAGCCCCGCGAGCATTCGGCTCCACCCCGACACCCAGGCATGCCCGCTCCTGGAAAACCACCTGTGCTGCGTCCAGAAGTCGCTGGGCGCCACTTACCTTTCCAACACCTGCCATGCCTATCCGCGCGTTTCCAGGCTGTTCGCGGGCCAGCATGAGCAGGCGCTGACGCTGTCCTGCCCGGAAGCCGCGCGGCAGGCCTTGCTCGCGGCGGATGCCTTCGAATTCGTGGAGGAGCCGGCCACGCTGCGGACGGAGGTCCTGGAACAGCCCGGCGCCAGGCACGGCCTGCCGGTCGAGCTGATGAGCGAGATCCGCATCTACTGCATCCAGCTGATGCAGACCCAGGGCCTGGAGCTGTGGCAGAAGCTGGCGGTCCTCGGCGGATTCTGCGAGGCCCTGAGCTGCAGCCTGGCGCAAGGCGGCCAGGCCGACGTGCCGGCCCTGCTGAAAAGTTACGTCCTCATCGTCGAGAACGGCCTCGTCGGCGAGGCACTCGGGCAGCTGCAGCCCGACCATGCCGTCCAGGCCCGGACGTCATGGCTGCTGTGGCAGAACACGGTCCAGGACAGGGTGCCCGCTGCGCAGCGGGCGTCCTTTCATTTCGTCTTGCAGGGCCTGGGCGCCGGCCAGGCAACAGCGGACATCGGCCCGCAGCAGCTCATTGAGCATTACGGTCGCGGCATCGGCCGCCTGGACCAGGCCATGGCGGCGGCGGCCCCGGGGTTACTGCAGCACTACGTGCTCAACGAGCTGTTCCGCGAGCTGTTTCCTTTCAACGGGGCATCGCCTTACCAGCATTACCTGGTGCTGATCTTCCGCTTCACCCTGCTGCGCCTGGTGCTGGCCGCCCGCTGCAACGCCGGCGAAGAGCTGCCGGACGGCAAGGCCCTGGCCAGGGCCGTGCAACTGTTCTGCAGGCATTTCCAGCACGACGGCATCTTCACGCAGCAGATGGGCCAGGTCCTGGCCAACCACGGCTGGAACCGGCTGGAGAACGTGTACCGGCTGTTGAGAGCCTAGCCGCCGCGCGCGGTGACGGCGTCACGGCGTCACGGCCGCGGGCGGCAGCGCCCAGTCGATGTGCCTGCGCACCAGCTCCGAAGCGCTCTCGCGCCGGCCCTGCAGTGCCGCCGCCACCGCCCGCGCGTCGCCCTCCTCCAGCCCCGCGCGCAGCGCGTTGCCCAGCGCCACCGCGAGGTTGCGCTGCCAACGGTCGAAGCCGATGCGCCGGATCGGGCTGCCCTCGGTGCGCGACAGGAACTCCGCCTCGCCCCAGCCCCACAGCGCCAGCAGCGTGGGCGCCTCGAAATGCGGGCGCACGTCGAAGTCGGGCAGCGTCGCGCGCTGCGCGAACTTGTTCCACGGGCAGGCCAGCTGGCAGTCGTCGCAGCCGTAGATGCGGTTGCCCAGCAGCGGCCGCATTTCTTCGGGAATCGGACCGTCGTGCTCGATGGTCAGGTACGAGATGCAGCGCCGCGCGTCGAGCCGGTACGGCGCGACGATGGCGCCCGTGGGACACGCGTCCAGGCACGCGGTGCAGGCGCCGCAGTGAGCTTGCGCCGGCTCGCTTTCGGGCAGTGCGAGGTCAATGAAGATCTCGCCCAGGAAGAAGGTGGAGCCCGCGTCGCGCGCGAGCGTGAGCGTGTGGCGCCCGCGCCAGCCCAGGCCGCTGCGCGTGGCCAGCTCGACCTCCAGCACCGGCGCGGAGTCGGTGAAGACGCGGTGGCCGAAGGGGCCCACCGCCGCCGCCACGCGATCAGCCAGCTTCTGCAGCCGCGCGCGCAGCACCTTGTGGTAGTCGCGGCCGCGGGCGTAGAGCGACACGCCGGCGTCGAGCGGGCGCTGCAGGCGCTCGAACTCGATGCGCTGCCAACCATCGGGGGCCGTGCGCGGCAGGTAGTCCATGCGCGCCGTGATCACGCTGACGGTGCCGGGCACCAGCTCCGCGGGCCGCGCGCGCTTCATGCCGTGCGCAGCCATGTAGTGCATCGAGCCGTGGAAGCCGGCCGCCAGCCAGGCCTGCAGGCCCGGCTCGGCCTGCGCCAGGTCGACGCCGCTGATGCCGATCTGGGAAAATCCCAGGTCGCGCGCCCAGCCGCGCAGCTGCTCCAGCTCCAGCAACGCGAGCGCTTCATGACCCTGCAAACCCATCCCCAGATTCTAGGCAGCCGCCTCATCCACTGGCCGGACGAGGCCGATACCGAGGCCTGCGCCCGGCGCCTGGCCGCGTCGGCCGCGCTGCGCGACGCCTTCGTCGAGCTGCACGGCCCGCTCGGCGCGGGCAAGACCACCTTCGTGCGCCACCTGCTGCGCGCCCTGGGCGTGGCCGGGCGCATCAAGAGCCCGAGCTACGCCGTGCTGGAGCCGCACGAGGCGCGCGGGCTGGCCATCTCGCATTTCGACTTCTACCGCTTCGAGGACCCGCGCGAGTGGGAGGACGCGGGCTTTCGCGACGTCTTCGCCGCGCCGGGGCTCAAGATCGCCGAGTGGCCCGACAAGGCCGCGGGCGTGCTGCCGGTGGCGGACCTGGTGCTGGCGTTGCGCATCCGCGACGACGACTCGCGCGAAGTGCAGGTGCAGGCGCAAAGTGCGCGCGGTCTGGAACTGCTGGAGGAACTGGCATGAGCCTTGGGCCAAGCTGCCGCCCTCACCCCGGGCCGGGCATCGCCCGGCGTGACTTGTTGAAACGCGGCGGCGCGCTGGCGCTGCTGCTGGGCGGCGCGGAGCTGGCCTGGGGCGCGGGCATCGTCGCCGTGCGGGTGTGGCCGGCCGACGAGTACACGCGCGTGACGATCGAGAGCGACCGGGCGCTGGCCGCGCGCCACCAGCTCATGGAAGGCCCCGACCGGCTCGTGATCGACATCGACGGCCTGGAGCTCAGCCCCGAGCTGCGCGAGCTGGTGGGCAAGGTGCGCGCCGACGACCCCTTCATCGCCGGCGTGCGCGTGGGCCAGAACCAGCCGCGCACGGTGCGGCTGGTGGTGGACCTGAAGCAGGCCACCGCCCCGCAGCAGTTCCGCCTGGAGCCGGTGGCGGCCTACCAGCACCGGCTGGTGTTCGACCTGCACCCGGTCAGGGCGCCGGACCCGCTGCTGGCGCTGCTGCGCGAGAAGACGCAGGCCGAGGAGCAGGCCGCGCGCGCGGTGCAGGACGCGCTGGGCGAGTTCATCGGCCGCATGGAGCGCCCGGGCATCCCGGCCGCGCCGCCGGTGGCCGCGGCGCCGAAGCCCGCCGCGCCGGCCCGTCCGGCCGCGCCGCCGGCTGCCGTGGCGCAGGCGCCGATGACGCCCGCGCCGCCGCCGCCGCCCACGGCCGAGCAGCTGCGCAAGATCGACCGGCTCATCGTCATCGCCCTGGACCCCGGCCACGGCGGTGAGGACCCGGGCGCCATCGGCCCCAGCGGGCTCAAGGAGAAGGACGTGGTGCTGGCCGTGGCGCTGCAGCTGCGCGACCGGCTCAACGCCGTGCCCGGCATGCGCGTGATGCTCACGCGCGACGACGACTACTTCGTACCGCTGGGCGAGCGCGTGCAGAAGGCGCGCCGGGTGCGGGCCGACCTGTTCGTCTCGATCCATGCCGACGCCTTCATGCGGCCCGAGGCGCGCGGCGCCAGCGTGTTCGCGCTCAGCGACAAGGGCGCGTCCAGCGCCGCGGCGCGCTGGATGGCGCAGCGCGAGAACGCCTCGGACCTGGTCGGCGGCGCCAACTTCAGGCACGGCGACGCGCACGTGATGCGCGCGCTGCTGGACATGAGCACGTCCAAGCAGATCGAGGACAGCATGAAGCTCGGCAGCGAGGTGCTGGGCCAGATCGGCAAGGTCGGCAAGCTGCACAAGCGCAACGTCGAGCAGGCAGGCTTCGCGGTGCTCAAGGCGCCCGACATCCCGAGCATCCTGGTGGAGACGGCCTTCATCTCCAACCCGGAAGAGGAGCGCAAGCTCGCCAGCGAGGAGTACCGCGCCGAGCTGGTCAAGGCGCTGACCACGGGCATCCGGCGCTACTTCGCCAAGAACCCGCCGCTGGCGCGCAACCGGGCGCTGTGAGGCCCGCGGCGGCGCGCACCCGTCGCGGGCGCGGGCGCGGCACCGTGCAGAAGTACCGCGCGCCGCGGCGGCGGCAGACCCCGCCGGCCGGGCAGGCCCGCTCCGCGCCGTAACATGAAGGGTTCCGCAGTGCGACCGCGCACGCCGCCCGTCCCTGCCGCCCGGCACAGGCCGCGCGCCGGCCCACCGGCCTCCGGCGCGGGTGGCATTCCCCGACACCGCCGCGCGGCACCGCCGGCCGCTCCCCCTTCGCCATGAAGCACCTTCCCCTTCCCGCCGTGCGCAAGCCGGCCCTGATCGCCCGTCCCCATGCCGCATTCGGGCTGCTCCTGGCGGCCGTGGCCCTGGCGCTGGCCGTGTGGATGCTGCTGCCGCCGGCGCAGGCGTTCGCCCTGCTCGCCGAGGGCGCGCCAATCGAGCTCGGCACGGCGGCGCTGTACTTCCTGCTGGTGCCGGCGGTGTGGGCCGCGCGCCAGCCCCGGGACGAGACCCGGGTGCTGGTGCTGCTGTCCGTCGCGTTCCTCGTCTTCGGCGCCCGCGAGCTGGACCTGCACAAGGCGTGGACCGGGATGAGCGTGCTCAAGGTCAGCTTCTACCTGCACGGCGCGCCGCTGCACCAGAAGCTCGTGGCCGCGCCGCTGGCGCTGGGCGCCGTGGCCACCCTCGGCTACCTGCTGCTGCGCTTCTGGCGCCCGGTGTTGCGGCGCGCGGTGCGGCGCGATCCCGTGGCGCTGACCATCGCCTGCTTCTGCTTCACCATGGCGGTGTCCAAGGTGTTCGACCGCATGGTCAACATCGCAATCGACGACTTCGGCATGTCCGTGCCGGTCACCGTGGACGTGCTGGTGTCGGCGCTGGAGGAGATCATGGAGCTGAGCCTGCCGCTGATGGCCCTGCTGGGGCTGGCGCAGCACCGCCTGCAGCCGGGCGCGGGGCCCTCCTTCCGCTGAGGCCGCCGGGCCGCGCCGGCCCGCGGCCGGGTGCCCGGTTCAGGCCGCCTCGGCCCGCCGCGCCTTCCACGCGCCGAACAGCGCCAGCGCGCCGGGCACGAGGATCAGGGCGTAGATGATCACGTTCAGGTTGGCCTGGACCCAGGGGATGTTGCCGAAGAGGTAGCCCGCCAGCGTCAGCGAGCCGACCCAGATGGCGGCGCCGGTGACGTTGAAGAACGTGAACTTGCCGCGGGTCATTGCCGCCACGCCGGCCACGAAGGGCACGAAGGTGCGCACGAACGGCATGAAGCGCGCCAGCACGATGGTGATGCCGCCGTGCTTCTCGTAGAAGGCATGCGCCTGGTCGAAGGCGCGCTTGTTGAAGAAGCGCGAGTCCTCCCAGCGGAACACGCGCGGGCCGAACCAGCGCCCGACGCTGTAGTTGACCTGGTCGCCCAGGATCGCCGCCACGAACAGCAGCGTCATGGCCAGCGGCAGGCTCATCAGCCCCAGACCGCACAGCGCGCCCACCACGAACAGCAGCGAGTCCCCGGGCAGGAAGGGCATCACCACCACGCCCGTCTCCACGAAGACGATCGCGAAGAGCAGCGCGTACACCCACGCGCCATAGGCCTGCACGAAAGCCATCAGGTGCTTGTCGACGTGCAGGATGAAATCGATGAGGTGGGCGAACATTTCCATGGGCGCGCATTATCCGGGTTGACCCTGTGCCGGTTTCTACAATCCCATTGATGACTGCCCCCCTCAAGGCGATGACGCGCCGCCCGATCCGTGAATTGCCTGACGCTTTGGTGAGCCAGATCGCCGCCGGCGAGGTGGTGGAGCGCCCGGCCTCGGTGGTGCGCGAGCTGGTGGACAACGCGCTGGACGCCGGCGCCTCGCAGGTCACGGTGCGGCTGACCGGCGGCGGGCTGCGCGCCATCGTGGTCGAGGACGACGGCTGCGGCATCCCGGCCGCGCAGCTGGCGCTGGCCGTCAAGCGCCACGCCACCAGCAAGATCGCCTCGCTGACCGAGTTGGAGCAGGTGCGCAGCATGGGCTTTCGCGGCGAGGCGCTGGCGGCCATCGCCTCGGTGGCGGAGCTGTGCATCGCCAGCCGCCCGGCCGAAGGCGCGCACGCGCAGCGGCTCGACGCGCGCACCGGCGAGCTCAGCCCGGCCGCGCGCGGCGTGGGCACCACCGTCGAGGTGCGCGAGCTGTTCTTCAACACGCCCGCGCGCCGGAAGTTCCTCAAGAGCGAGGGCACCGAGTTCGCGCACGCGCTGGACGCCGTGCGCCGCCACGCGCTGGCGCGGCCGGACGTGGGCTTCTCTGTCTGGCACGACGGCAAGCTCGCCGCGCAGTGGCGCGCCGCCGGCGCCGGGCTGCTGCCCGAGGACAGTGCGCTGACGCAGCGCATGCGCGAGGTGCTGGGCATCGACTTCATCGCCGCCAGCCGCGGCGTGCAGGCCGCCATGGGGCCGCTGCGCATCGAGGGCCGCGCCGGCAGCCCCGAGGCCGCGCGCGCGCGCGCCGACGTGCAGTACCTCTACGTCAACGGCCGCTTCGTGCGCGACCGGCTCATCGCCCACGCGGTGCGCTCGGCCTACGAGGACCAGCTCCACGGCAGCCGCCAGCCGGCCTACGTGCTGTTCCTGGACATCGCGCCGGAGCTGGTGGACGTGAACGTGCACCCGACCAAGATCGAGGTGCGCTTCCGCGACAGCCGCGCCGTGCACCAGGCGGTGCGCCAGTCGCTGGTGCAGGCGCTGGCGCTGACGCGCGCGGCCGAGACGGCGCCGCTGGAGGCGGCGTCCTGGCCCGCGGCGTCGGCCGGCGGTGCCGCGGCGCCAGCCGCGCCGGCCGCCG
>NZ_VIDQ01000039.1 GCF_009760915.1 Azohydromonas aeria | reverse complement strand
GGTGCCGTCGCCGTGCCGGTGCCGGCCGCGGCCGCTGCTGCCGGCATGGCGGCCCGCGCCTGCGCCTGCGCCTTGGCGTCCGCGTCGGCGCGTTCGCGGGCGGCGATGTCGGCCCATTCCTGGGCCAGCGCCTGTTGCGGGCCACGGCAGCGGCTGGCGGCATGGCGCCACAGCGACTCGACCTGCAGCGACAGATGGCGGCGCTGCGCCGCCGGCATGGTGGTGTCCTGCTGCAGCCGTTCGGCCTGCTCCTGCGCGCGCTCCAGGCGCGGAGCGCAGAACTCGGCGTTGTGGGCGTCGGTGGCGACCTGGACGCGCTGCGTCTGCGCCAGCTGCTGCTGCGTGCCGGCGCAGCGCTCGACCGCCTCTTCCCACATGCCCTCGGACTTGCGGTAGAGCCGCACGGCGTCGGGCCAGCGGCCCGCGTCGGCCGCCTGCTGGGCCAGGGCCTGCAGCGCGCCGGCGCTGTCGTGCGCGGCCTCGCAGGCCCGGCCGGCGCCGGCCTGCTTGAGCGTGGCCGCGGCGGCCCTGCGGCTGTCCTCGGCGTTGCGCAGGGCGCGCTCGCGCGCACGGCCCTCGCAGCGCCCGGCCGCGTCCTGCCAGGCGCGCCCGGACTCCTCGTGCAGCATGGCCAGCGTCTGCAGGTCTTGTCCCGCCCCCTGTTCCTGAGCACCCGCCGCGCGCAGCTCTGCCTCCATGGCCAGGTCGGTCAGGCCCCGGCAGTCGCCGGAGGCCACCACGACGACGCCCGCGCCGCCGGCCGTCGCCGCGGGCGCCTCGATCACCTGGATCGAGCCGTGGCGCGTTGCCGGCGCCGCCGGCGCCTCGACCTGGGCTGCCGGGGCCGGGGACAGGGCCGGCGCGGGCGGCGGTGAATGGATCGGCTGCGCGGCGCGGGTGGACCACGTCACCGAGCCGGCGCCGGCTGCCGCCGGGGCCGGTACCACCGTCTCGCCGGCGCCCTGGGCCTGCGCCACCGTGCCGGGTGCAATGCCGCGCACCGGCGGCGGCAGCCGCGCCGGCCTGTCGGCCGCCAGCGCCGCCGACATCACGCCCGCGGCCAGCAGCGCGGCGCACAGCGCGGCGCCGCGGCGCCGGGCGGATGGGGGCGGCGCGGCTCGCAGCCGGACCTCGCGCAGGCCCGGCGCGCACGGCGCCGGCCGGTCTGTGAAGTCCAGGAACACCCTCGGGCCAAGCCAGGTCTTCATGCGCGTACCCCTTTGCAGGACAGCTGCTGTCCCAGGCCCCCAGGCGCCCGACACGGCGCGGCGGGCCACCTTCATCCCACTACGTTCAAGGCGCCGCCGCAAGCGGACAAAGCCTGCGTGCCGTCCTGCATTCCGGGCATGTCCTGCCGTGAAAAGGGTGGGCGCCGGCCTGGCCGCCCGGGGCGGCCGCGGGGCGGGTCACCCCCTAGAATGCCCGCCCGCTTCACCTCCTGCCGCACCGCCGCCATGCCCACCTTCCGCATCGCCCCGTCCATCCTCTCTGCCGACTTCGCACGCCTGGGCGAGGAAGTGCGCAACGTGATCGCCGCGGGCGCCGACTGGATCCACTTCGACGTGATGGACAACCACTACGTGCCCAACCTCACGTTCGGGCCGATGGTGTGCCAGGCGCTGCGCCCGCACGCGGTCACGCCCGACGGGCAGCGCGTGCCCATCGACGTGCACCTGATGGTGCAGCCCGTGGACGCGCTGGCGCAGGCCTTCGCGCGCTCCGGCGCCGACCTGGTCAGCTTCCACCCCGACGCCAGCACGCACGTGGACCGCACGCTGCAGCTCATCAAGGCCGAGGGCTGCCAGGCCGGGCTGGTGTTCAACCCGGCCAGCCCGATCGACGTGCTCGAATGGGTCATCGACAAGGTAGACCTGGTGCTGGTGATGAGCGTGAACCCGGGCTTCGGCGGCCAGAGCTTCATCGACAGCGCGCTGCGCAAGGTGGAGCGGCTGCGCAAGGTCATCGATGCCAGCGGCCGCGACATCCGGCTGGAAGTGGACGGTGGCATCAAGGCCGACAACATCCGCCGCGTCGCCGACGCCGGCGCCGACACCTTCGTGGCCGGCAGCGCCATCTTCGGCCAGAAGGACTACAAGGCAGTCATCGACGCCATGCGCCAGCAGCTCGCCGGCTGAAGTTGACCATGCAACGGTGCCGGCCGCCCTGGCCGGCGCCCGGGCCAGTTTCCGCTTGACTTGGCGCGTGGGCCGCGGCGACACTGCCTCCCGCTCCGGGGTGCAAGGCCTGACCAGGCCCTGCTGAGATGGTGAATCCGACCAAACCCGCGAACTTGAACCGGTTAGTACCGGCGGAAGAAGAGCCCTCCTCCTGCGTCCCGTGGCCTTGATGGCCCTTCGGGACTCGGGGCGACCTTCGGAGCAACCCACTTGCGAAGGAGTCCCGATGAACGCCCCCCATGACCTGCAAGCACTGGCCCAGCGCCTGGGCCTGACGCGCGAGCCGCTGCCGGCCTCGCGCAAGGCTTACGTCACCGGCTCGCGGCCGGACCTGCGCGTGCCGCAGCGCGACATCCAGCTCACCAACGGCGAGACCGTCTCGGTCTACGACACCTCCGGGCCCTACACCGACCCCGCGGCCGAGATCGACGTGCGCCGCGGCCTGCCCGGCGTGCGCACGGCCTGGATCGAGGAGCGCGGCGACAGCGAGACCTACGCCGGGCGCGAGCGCCAGGCCATCGACGACGGCGGCAAGGCCCGTGACGGCGAGCACATTGCCGCCATCCGCGAGCAGGCCGCCGGGCTGCAGCGCCGGCCGCGCCGCGCCAGGGCCGGCGCCAACGTCTCGCAGATGCACTACGCGCGCCGCGGCATCGTCACGCCGGAGATGGAATACGTGGCCCTCCGCGAGAACGGCCGGCGCGAGTGGATGGCCGAGTACCTCTCGGACGCGCAGCGCGAGCAGCGCCGCCGCGGCAACCCGATGGGTGCCCTCATTCCGGACACCATCACGCCCGAGTTCGTGCGCGACGAGGTGGCGCGCGGGCGCGCCATCATTCCCTGCAACATCAACCACCCCGAGGTGGAGCCGATGGCGATCGGGCGCAACTTCCGCGTCAAGATCAACGCCAACATCGGCAACTCGGCCGTGACCTCCAGCATCGAGGAGGAGGTCGAGAAGCTGGTGTGGGCCATCCGCTGGGGCGCGGACAACGTGATGGACCTCTCCACCGGGCGCGACATCCACACCACGCGCGACTGGATCCTGCGCAACTCGCCCGTACCCATCGG
The DNA here is from genome assembly GCF_009760915.1 of Azohydromonas aeria. Lineage (GTDB taxonomy): Bacteria > Pseudomonadota > Gammaproteobacteria > Burkholderiales > Burkholderiaceae_C > Azohydromonas > Azohydromonas aeria. Next base: position 60,388 of record NZ_VIDQ01000039.1, on the reverse strand, counting down.
CACGGTGCCGATCTACCAGGCGCTGGAGAAGGTCGGCGGCATCGCTGAGGACCTCACCTGGGAGATCTTCCGCGACACGCTCATCGAGCAGGCCGAGCAGGGCGTGGACTACTTCACCATCCACGCCGGCGTGCGCCTGCCCTTCGTGCCGATGACGGTGAACCGGCGCACCGGCATCGTCTCGCGCGGCGGCTCGATCATGGCCAAGTGGTGCATCGCGCATCACAAGGAAAGCTTCCTGTACGAGCACTTCGAGGAGATCTGCGAAATCATGAAGGCCTACGACGTGGCCTTCTCGCTGGGTGACGGGCTGCGGCCGGGCTGCGCCTCGGACGCCAACGACGAGGCCCAGTTCGCCGAGCTGCGCACGCTGGGTGAGCTCACGCAGATCGCCTGGAAGCACGACGTGCAGACCATGATCGAAGGCCCCGGGCACGTGCCCATGCACATGATCCAGGCCAACATGGACGAGCAGCTCAAGCACTGCCACGAGGCGCCGTTCTACACGCTGGGCCCGCTGACCATCGACATCGCGCCGGGCTACGACCACATCGCCTCGGCCATCGGCGCGGCCATGATCGGCTGGATGGGCACGGCCATGCTGTGCTACGTCACGCCCAAGGAGCACCTGGGGCTGCCCGATCGCGACGACGTGAAGCAGGGGATCATCGCCTACAAGATCGCTGCGCATGCCGCCGACGTGGCCAAGGGCCACCCGGCCGCGCGTGCCCGCGACGACGCGATCTCCAAGGCCCGCTTCGAGTTCCGCTGGACCGACCAGTTCAACCTCGGCCTGGACCCCGACACCGCGCGCGAATTCCATGACGAGACGCTGCCCAAGGACGCGTCCAAGGTGGCGCACTTCTGCAGCATGTGCGGGCCGAAGTTCTGCTCGATGAAGATCACGCAGGAGGTGCGCGACTACGCCGCGCAGCAGGCGGCCGACGCGGGCATGGCGCAGAAGTCGGCGGAGTTCAAGGCCAGCGGCGGCGAGCTCTACATCCCCATCAGCAAGGGCTGAGCGCCATGGCCGCGCTGTCCATCGGCATTGCCGGGGCGGGGCTGCTGGGCCGGCTGCTGGCCTGGCGGTTGGCCCGCGCCGGGCACCGCGTCGCGGTGTTCGACCCGGCCGCGGGCCCGGCGCCGTCCTTCGACGGCACGCAGGCCGCCGGCTTCACCGCCGCGGGCATGCTCAGCCCGCTGGCCGAGCTCGACAACGCCACGCCGGCGCTGGCCGCGCAGGGCTGGCGCGCCATCGGGCTGTGGCAGGCCGTGGCCCGGGCGCTGGACGCGCCGGCCCTGGTGCGCCGCCGCGGCAGCCTGATGCTGGCGCACCGCGGCGACCTGGGCGCGGCGCAGCGCGTGCTGGCACGCCTGGACGCCGCGCCGCCCGGCTTTCCCGTGCCGCAGGCGCTGGCGCCCGGCGCGCTGGCCGGGCTGGAGCCCGCGCTGCAGGCCGCCAACGCCTGGCTGCTGCCCGAAGAAGGGCAGGTGGACAGCGTCGCCATGCTGGAGACGCTGCAGCGCCGCTCGCGCGGCGTGGACTGGCGCTGGCAGCGCCGTGTCACGGACGTGTCGCCGGGGCGGCTCACGCTCGAGGGCGGCGAGGCGCTGGCCTTTGACTGGGCCATCGACGTGCGCGGCGCCGGCGCCCGGCCGGCGCTGCCGGTGCGCGGCGTGCGCGGCGAGACGGTGTGGCTGCGGCTGGAGGGCCACGGCCTGACGCGCCCGGTGCGGCTGCTGCACCCGCGGCACCGCGTCTACCTGGTGCCGCGCTCGGCCGACCTGCTGATCCTGGGCGCCAGCGAAGTCGAGAGCGAGGACCGCTCGCCCATGTCGCTGAAAAGCGCCGTGGAGCTGATGAGCGCCGCGCACAGCGTGATGCCGGCGCTGGCCGAGGCGCGCATTGAGCGGCTGGACCGCAACCTGCGCCCGGCCCTGCCCGACAACGAGCCGCGCACCGAATCCGGCGCGGGGCTGCTGCGCATCAACGGGCTGTTCCGCCACGGCTGGCTGCTGGCGCCGGCGCTGGTCGAGGACGCGCTGGCGGCCTGCGGCCTGGCCGCGCCGCTGGAGGAGGCCGCGCCATGAGTGCCGACATGAGGACCGCCGACATGCAGGCCGCGCCGGCCGCCGGCGTGATCGACATCCAGATCGACGGCGTGCCCTGCCAGGTCGCGCCCTGCACGCTGGCCGAGCTGGTGCAGCGCCTGGGGCATGCGAGCGAAGGCGTGGGCACGGCGCTCAACGGCCGCTTCGTGCCGCGCACGCAGCGCGACCGCCCCCTGCAGCCCGGAGACGCGGTGCTGCTGTTCAAACCCATCGTCGGCGGCTGAAGGCCGCGCGCCGCCCGACTGCGAAGGAAACACGCCATGAACCTCCAAGACGCGCCCGCTGCCGGGCTGGACGAAGACCCATTGCGCATCGGCGACGCCGAGCTCGGCAGCCGCTTCTTCCTCGGCAGCGCCGGCTACCCCTCGCCGCAGGTGCTGCACGACGCGCTGCGCGCGGCGCGCACGCAGGTGGTGACGGTGGGCCTGAAGCGCACGCTGCACGCCGCCGGCGACAACGGTTTCATCCAGCTGCTGCAGGACGCCATGCGCGCCAACGGCGCGCGGCTGCTGCCCAACACCGCCGGCTGCCGCAGCGCGCGCGAGGCGGTGCAGCTGGCGCACATGGCGCGCGAGCTCTACGGCACGCCCTGGGTCAAGCTCGAAGTCACGGGCGACGACCACACGCTGCAGCCCGATCCCTTCGAGCTGCTGGCCGCCGCCACCGAGCTGGTCAGGGAAGGCTTCACGGTCTTTCCGTACTGCACCGACGACCTGGTGCTGTGCCGCCGGCTGCTGGATGCCGGCTGCGCGGTGCTGATGCCCTGGGGCTCGCCCATCGGCTCGGGGCAGGGGCTGCTGAACCCGTTCGCGCTGCGCACGCTGCGCGAGCGGCTGCCCGACGCGGTGCTGATCGTCGATGCCGGCATCGGCGCGCCGTCGCACGCGGCGCAGGCGCTGGAGCTGGGCTTCGATGCCGTGCTGCTGAACTCGGCGGTGGCGCAGGCGCGCGACCCGGTGCTGATGGCCGCAGCCTTCCGCGACGCGGTGCAGGCCGGGCGCGGCGCCTGGCGCGCCGGCGTGATGGCCCGGCAGGACTTCGCCGTGCCCAGCACGCCCGTGGGCAGCGAGCCGGTGCTGCTGGGATGAGCGCAGAACCCATCGATGCCGCCGCGCGGCCCGTCGTCTGGAGCATTGCCGGCACCGACAGCGGCGGCGGCGCGGGGCTGTCGGCCGACCAGCGCATGGCCGACGCCTTCCACGTGCAGCTGTGCCCGGTGGTGGCGGCGGTCACGGCGCAGAGCTCGGTGGCGGTCACGCGCGTCGAGCCGCTGGCACCCGACCTGATCGAGGCGCAGCTGCTGGCGCTGGAGGGCGACATGCCGCCCGCCGTGGTCAAGACCGGCCTGCTCGGCGGCGTGGCGCAGGTGGCGCTGGTGGCACGCTGGATCGACCGGCTGCGCGCGCGCGGCCCCGTGGCGCTGGTGGTGGACCCGGTGCTGGGATCGAGCACCGGCGCGGGCTTCGCCGACGCGGCCACGTTGCGCGCGTATCGCGAGCTGCTGCTGCCGCGCGCCACCGCCGTCACGCCGAACCGGCGCGAGGCCACGGCGCTGCTGGGCGAGGGCGACGCGGGCCAGGCCGCGGCCGCGCCCGCGCTGGCGGCGGCGCTGCGATCGCGGCTGGGCGCGGGCAGCGTCTGCGTCACCGGCGGCGACAGCGCGCAGGACGGGGCGCTGGCGCTGGACTGGATCGACACGCCGCAGGCGCGCGGCTGGCTCGCGCTGCCGCGCCAGGACACGCCGCACACGCACGGCACGGGCTGCAGCTTCGCCACGGCCGTGGCCTGCGCGCTGGCGCTGGGCTTCGTGCCGGCCGACGCGGCGGTGCTGGCCAAGATGGCCACGGCGCAGGCGCTGCGCCACGGCCACGCGGCCGGGCAGGGCGCCGGGCCGGTGGGCACGGCGGCAGGCTTCGGCCTGGAGCGCGCGCTGCTGCCGCGCATGAGCTGGGCGGAAACGCTCGATTTCGAAGGGGCTTTCGGCGGGGACGTTGCGGACGCAGCCATGCTGGCCATTGCGGGCATCGCGGCCCGGCGCCTGGACCTCTACGCCATCGTGGACGGCGCCGAGCGGGCGCGGCGTGCCATTGCCGCCGGCGTGCCCACGCTGCAGCTGCGCATCAAGACCCCGGCCGCGCCCGACGCGGCCTGGCGCGCGGCGCTGGTGCACGAAGTCCGGGACACGGTGGCGGCGTGCCGCGACGCGGGCGTGGAGCTGTTCGTCAACGACCACTGGCAGCTGGCGCAGGAGCTCGACGCCGGCGGCGTGCACCTGGGCCAGGAGGATCTGCTGGCGCTGGGCGAGGCCGGGCGCCGCGTGCTGCGCCGCAGCGGCCTGAAGCTGGGCATCAGCACGCACAGCCTGTGGGAGCTGTGCCGCGCCGCGACGCTGAACCCGCGCTACCTGGCCTGCGGCCCGGTCTGGCCCACGCTGACCAAGGCCATGCCGTGGCGGCCGCAGGGGCTGCACAACCTGGCGTGGTGGTGCGCGATGGCCCCGGCGCCGGTGGTGGCCATCGGCGGGATGCTGCAGGCCGAGCAGTTCGAGCTGGCCGCGCGCTGCGGCGCCGACGGCCTGTGCGCCGTGCGCGTGCTCGGCGACGACCCGGCGGGCGCGCTGCCCGCCCTGGAGCAGGCGCTGCGGCAAGGGCGGGCGGCGCCGCGCGCGCCGGTGCCGGCGCTGCCGCATCCGAGCCTGGCCTTCGCGGCCTGAGGCCCACGCCGGCACGGGCCGGCACGGCGGCCGGGCGCGCGCCACCCGGCCAGTGCCGAAGTGGTCCGGGACATCCCCTGGGCACAGGGCTTGCCGGACAGGGGCTCCCAAGCTGGTGTTGCGATGAGCCCTCAAAACCCTTCCTCTCCCGACCCCGAGCTGCCGGTGACCTTGCCGGTGGTGCGGGAGGAACTGCACGTGGACACGCGGACCGAAGAGGTCGGCGCGCTGCGCGTGCGGGTGCTCACCGAGGAGCACAGCGAAGCGCTGGAGCAGCCCCTGGTGCAGGAGAGCGTGGTCGTGGAACGCGTGCCCGTGGGCGTGCAGGTCGCACAGCCGCGCGAGCCGTGGCACGAGGGCGAGGTCCTGGTGGTGCCGGTCTACGAAGAAGTGATCGAGCGCCGCCTGGTGCTCAAGGAAGAGATCCGGCTGCACCGCCAGCGCTTCAGCACCTCGCACACCGAGCAGGTGCCGCTGCGGCGGCAACGCGCGGTGGTCGAGCGGCGACAGGCCGACGGCTCCTGGGCCGAGGTCGACAACAACGGCTGAAGGCGCATCGCAATCCCTGCCGCAACCGAGCGCGGGCCCCGGCCCGTGTGCAACTGAGGAGTTCCGACATGAGACAGACCGTCGTTGGCGTATTTGATTCGGATGCCGAGGCCCAGCGCGCCGCGCAGGCCCTGAGCAGCACGGGGATCGACCCGGCCTGCGTGCACGTCACGCATTCCTCGGACACGACCCTGGGCGACACCACCACCACCACGGCCACGACGACGCACCATGCCGACACCGGCGTGATGGGTCGCGTGCGCAACTTCTTCTCCGACCTGTTCGGGCCGGACGACGAGCGCGAGGTCGGCCACTATGCCGAGGCCATGCGCCGCGGCGCGGCGGTGGTGAAGGTGGACGTGGAAGATGAAACCCGCCTGGACGAGGTGCGCGACGCGCTGCAGAACGCCGGCGCCGTGGACATCGACGAGCGCGTGGAATCGTGGCGCGCCGAGGGCTGGAGCGACGACGCGCTGGGCGCCGGCACCGCGGCCTCCACGCTCGACCGTGACCGCACCACGCTGGGTGAGAGCAGCGCCACGCTGGGCGCCACCAGCGCCACCGACCGCGTGCGCGGCACGGGCGACACCGAGGGCGTGATCCCGGTGGTGCGCGAGGAGCTGCAGGTCGGCAAGCGCGCGGTGAGCACCGGCGGCGTGCGCGTGTACTCGCGCACCGTCGAGACGCCCGTGAGCGAGACGGTGCAGCTGCGCGAGGAGCATGCACAGATCGAGCGCCGCCCGGTGGACCGCCCGGCCACGGCAGCCGACCTGTCGGACCTGCGCGACCGCACGATCGAGGTGCGCGAGACGGCCGAGCAGGCCGTGGTGCAGAAGACCGCGCGCGTGGTCGAGGAAGTGCGCGTGGGCAAGACGGTGGAGCAGCGCACCGAGCAGATCAGCGACACGGTGCGCAGCACCGAGGTCGAGGTCGAGAACCTCTCGGCCACCGACCGCGGCGTGGGCGCCTTCGACAGCGACTACTACCGCAACGACTTCAACACCCGCTACGCCGCCGACGGCGGGCGCTACGAGGACTACGAGCCGGCCTACCGCTACGGCCACTCGCTGCGCGACGACGCGCGCTACAGCGGCCGTGACTGGGACACGATCGAGCCCGAGGTGCGCCGCGACTACGAGACGCGCTATCCCGGCGGCACGTGGGAGCGCATGAAGTCCGCCGTGCGCCGCGGCTGGGACCGCATGACCTCGTGACCTGAGCGAAGCGATCAGGGCCGGCACCGTGCCGGCCCGGCCCGACAAGCCCGGACCCGTGCCGGGCTTGTTTCGTTTGCAAAGCCCCGGCGCGGCGCGGGCGCGGGCATCGAGCCGCTACATTGCGGGCCCTTGTTGTTGCTGCCGGGACCCGTTGCCGTGAATGCCGTGAATGCCCTTCGTCTGGACGCCGCCATCATCGACCTCGACGGGACGATGGTGGACACGCTGGGCGACTTCGTCGTCGCCCTCAACGCCATGCTGGCCGACCTGGCGCTGCCCGCGGTGGAGCGCGGCTTCGTCGAGCACGCCATCGGCAAGGGCTCCGAGCACCTGATCCGCCGCACGCTGGCCCACGTCGGCGCGGCGCCTGAAGCCTTCGACGCGGCCTGGGCGCGCTACCAGCACCACTACGGGCTCGTCAACGGCCGCCATGCCGAGCTCTATCCCGGCGTGGCCGAGGGCCTGCGGCAATTGCAGGCCGCGGGGCTGAAGCTGGCCTGCCTGACCAACAAGCCCGGTGCCTTCGCGCGGGCGCTGCTGGCGGCCAAGGGCATCGACCACTTCTTTGCCGTCGTCCATGGCGGCGACGCCTTCGCGGTGAAGAAGCCCGATCCGCTGCCGCTGCTGAAAACCTGCGAGGCGCTGGGCACGCAGCCGGCGCGCACGCTGATGGTGGGCGACTCCAGCAACGACGCCGAGGCCGCGCATGGCGCCGGCTGCCCGCTGGCGCTGGTGAGCTACGGCTACAACCACGGCCAGCCGGTGCGCGCGCTGCGCGCCCACGCGCACGTGGACCGGCTCGACGAGCTCGACCTGGCCGCGCTGCACGCCCGCGCCTGAGCGCGCGTTTCCAGGGGGGAACCCCGGTTTCCCGGGCTTGCGGCGCGGGGCTGCTAGACTGGAACGCATCATGTTTTTGGCGCGCAAACTGACGAAGGGGTCGTTCGACCGGGGAGCCTGGCCCTGGCGACGCTGGCCCGCCTGACTTTTTCGGTTTGCCGCCGGCCGTCGTGACGACGTGCCATCGGCGCCCGCCCCAGCCGGCCGCCTTTCGTTTCACTGCCAAGCGATGAGCGGCCCTGACTGACCACCGACCTTACGGACGCGCCCCATGCGGCGCTCCGCCGGGCCTGGAGGGCCCGCACCGTGATCACTGAACTCGAATTCAAGAGCCTTGCCGCCGAAGGCTTCAACCGCATCCCGCTGATTGCCGAGGCCTTTGCCGACCTCGAAACGCCGCTGTCGCTGTACCTCAAGCTGGCCGGCGGACGGCCGCACAGCTTCCTGCTGGAGTCGGTCGTCGGCGGCGAGCGCTTCGGGCGCTACTCCTTCATCGGGCTGCCGGCGCGCACGCTGCTGCGCGCCACCGGGCAGACCACGGAGATCGTCACCGACGGCGCCGTGGTGGAGACGCACGAAGGCAATCCGCTGGACTTCATCGCCGCCTACCAGCAGCGCTTCAAGCCGGCGCTGCGCCCGGGGCTGCCGCGCTTCTGTGGGGGCTTGGCCGGCTACTTCGGCTACGACGCGGTGCGCTTCATGGAGCCGAAGCTGGCGCGCACGGTGAAGGCGGGCGGCATCGGCACGCCCGACATCCTGCTGCTGCAGACCGAGGAGATCGCCGTCATCGACAACCTGTCGGGGCGGCTGTACCTGATCGTCTGGGCCGACCCGGGGCAGCCGGAAGCCTATTTCCGGGCCAAGAAGCGGCTGACCGAGCTGACCGACAAGCTGCGCTACAGCGTCAGTGCCCCGAGCGTGAAGCGCGGCCAGGCCCACGAAGTGGAGCGCGAGTTCGCCAAGGCCGACTTCGAGGCCGCGGTGCTGCGCTGCAAGGAGTACATCGCCGCGGGCGACTGCATGCAGGTGGTGCTGGGGCAGCGCCTGAAGAAGCGCTACACCGAGAGCCCGCTGAGCCTGTACCGCGCGCTGCGCTCGCTGAATCCCTCGCCCTACATGTACTTCTACGACCTGGGCGAGTTCCAGATCGTCGGGTCCTCGCCGGAGATCCTGGTGCGCCACGAGCACGTGGCCGAGGGCGAGAAGGTCACCATCCGCCCGCTGGCGGGCACGCGGCCGCGCGGCACCACGCCGGAGAAGGACGCGGCCAACGAGAAGGAACTGCTGGCCGACCCGAAGGAGCGCGCCGAGCACCTGATGCTCATCGACCTGGCGCGCAACGACATCGGCCGCATCGCCAAGACCGGCAGCGTCAAGGTCACGGAAGCCTTCGCGGTGGAGCGCTACTCGCACGTGATGCACATCGTCAGCAACGTCGAAGGGCTGCTCAAGCCCTGCACCAACAACCTCGACGTGCTGCGCGCCACCTTCCCGGCGGGCACGCTGTCCGGGGCGCCCAAGATCCGGGCCATGGAGATCATCGACGAGCTCGAGCCCGTGCAGCGCGGCATCTACGGCGGCGCCTGCGGCTACCTGAGCTTCGCCGGCGACATGGACGTGGCCATCGCCATCCGCACCGGCATCGTCAAGGACCAGGTGCTGTACGTGGCCGCGGCGGCCGGCGTGGTGGCCGACTCGGTGCCCGAGCTGGAATGGAAGGAAACCGAGGCCAAGGCGCGGGCGGTGCTGCGCGCCGCCGAGCTGGTTGAAGAAGGCTTCTGAAGGAGAGACACGCCATGCTGCTGATGATCGACAACTACGACTCCTTCACCTTCAACCTGGTGCAGTACTTCGGCGAGCTGGGCGAGGAGGTGCGGGTGTTCCGCAACGACGAGATCACGCTCGAAGGCATTGCCGGGCTGAAGCCGGACCAGCTGGTGCTGTCGCCCGGGCCGTGCTCGCCGGCCGAGGCCGGCATCTGCGTGCCCGCCATCCAGCACTTCGTCGGCAAGCTGCCGATCCTGGGCGTGTGCCTGGGGCACCAGAGCATCGGCGCTGCGCTGGGCGGGAAGATCGTGCGCGCGCAGGTGCAGATGCACGGCAAGGTCAGCACCATCCACACCGACCAGGCCGGGGTGTACGCCGGGCTGCCGCAGGACTTCGACGTGGTGCGCTACCACTCGCTGGCCATCGAGCGCGAGACGCTGCCGGCCGAGCTGCTGGTGACCTCGCGCACCGACGACGGCGAGATCATGGGCGTGCGGCACCGCGAGCTGGCCGGCACGCGCACGCCGCTCGAAGGCGTGCAGTTCCATCCCGAGTCCATCCTGTCCGAGCACGGCCACGCGATGCTGCGCAACTTCATTGGGATGAGCCGGAGCGCCGCATGAGCACGGTGAGCTATGGCAGCGCCGTGGCGGCGGCGCCGGTGGCCACGTCCGGCGGCGTGGTCGACCTGCGCAGCGACACCGTGACGCGCCCGACGGCGGCGATGCGCGCGGCGATGAACAGTGCGCCGGTGGGCGACGACGTGTTCGGCGACGACCCCACCGTCAACGCGCTGCAGGCGCGCGTGGCGGCGCTGCTGGGCAAGGAGGACGCGCTCTTCATGGCCAGCGGCACGCAGAGCAACCTGTGCGCGCTGCTGTCGCACTGCGGGCGCGGCGACGAGTACGTCGCCGGCCACCTCGCGCACTGCTACCGCTACGAGGGCGGTGGCGGCGCGGTGCTGGGCGGCATCCAGCCGCAGCCGCTGGCGCAGCAGGGCGACGGCACGCTGCTGCTCGCGGACATCGAGGCGGCCATCAAGCCCGACGACGAGCATTTCGCGCGCACGCGGCTGCTGTGCCTGGAGAACACCTGGAACGGCAACGTGCTGCCGGCCAGCTACGTCGAGGCGGCCACGGCGCTGGCGCGGCGACGCGGGCTGGCCACGCACCTGGACGGCGCGCGGCTGTTCAACGCCGCGGTGGCCTCGGGCGTGGCGCCGGGCGAGATCGCGCGGCATTTCGACTCGGTGTCGGTGTGCTTCAGCAAGGGCCTGGGCGCGCCGGTGGGCTCGATGCTGGCGGGCTCGCGCGAGCTGATCGCGCGGGCGCGGCGCGTGCGCAAGATGGTCGGCGGCGGCATGCGCCAGGTCGGCGTGCTGGCGGCGGCGGTGGACCATGCGCTGACGCACCACGTCGAGCGGCTGGCGCAGGACCATGCCCTGGCGGCGCGGCTGGCGCAGGGGCTCGAAGGCCTGCCGGGACTCACGGTGAAGCAGCCGCAGACCAACATCGTGTTCGTGGACGTGGCGGGGGGCCGCGGCGAGGCGCTGCTGGCGCACCTGCGCGCGCGCGGCGTGCTGGCCACGGGGCTGATCGGCCTGCGCTTCGTCACGCACCTGGACGTGAATGCCGAGGGCATCGAGCGCGCCATCGCGGCCGTGCGCGAGTTCTGCGAGACCCCCTGACAAACCCATCCAATCCATCCGGAGACCCTGGCCATGCCCATCACCAACACCGAGGCGCTGACCCGCGTCATCGAGCACCGCGAGATCTTCCACGACGAGATGCTGGCGCTGATGCGCCGCATCATGAGCGGCGAGATGAGCGCGCCGATGATGGCGGCGCTGCTGATCGGGCTGCGCGTGAAGAAGGAGACCATCGGCGAAATCACGGCCGCGGCGCAGGTGATGCGCGAGTTCTCGACCAAGGTGCCGGTGGCGAACCGCGAGCACCTGGTGGACATCGTGGGCACGGGCGGCGACGGGGCGCACACCTTCAACATCTCGACCTGCTCGATGTTCGTGGCGGCCGCGGCCGGCGCGCTCGTGAGCAAGCATGGCGGGCGCAGCGTCTCCAGCAAGAGCGGCAGCGCCGACGTGCTGGAGACGCTGGGCGTGCGGCTGGACCTGGCGCCGGCGCAGATCTCGCGCTGCATCGAGCAGACGGGCATCGGCTTCATGTTCGCGCCCAACCACCACCCGGCGATGAAGAACGTGGCGCCGGTGCGCAAGGAACTGGGCGTGCGCACGCTCTTCAACATCCTGGGGCCGCTGACGAACCCGGCCGACGCGCCGCACATCCTCATGGGCGTGTTCCACCCGGACCTGGTCGGCATCCAGGTACGCGCGCTGCAGCGCCTGGGCGCCAAGCACGCGATGGTGGTGTACGGCCGCGACGGCATGGACGAGGTGTCGCTGGGCGCGGCAACGATGGTGGGCGAGTACCGGGACGGCGGCATCGAGGAGTACGAGATCCATCCCGAGGATTTCGGGCTGCCCATGGCCAGCAACCGCGCGCTGCGCGTGGAGACGCCGCAGCAGTCGCTGGAGATGCTGCGCGGCGTGCTGGACAACCGGCCCGGCGCGGCGCGCGACATCGTGCTGCTCAATGCCGGCGTGGCGCTGTACGCGGCGGACGTGTCGGCCTCGATTGCCGAGGGCATCGAGCGCGCGCGCGAGGCGCTGGCCAGCGGCGCGGCCAAGGCGAAGCTGGAGGCCTTCGTCGCCGCCACGCAGCAGGCCGGGAGCGCGGCATGAGCGACATCCTGAACAAGATCGTTGCCGTCAAGCACGAGGAGATCGCGGCGGCACGCGCCGCGCGGCCGCTGGAAGCGGTGCGGCGCGAGGCCGAGCAGCTCGGCGGCCAGCGCGACTTCGCCGGCGCGCTGCGCGCCAAGGTGGCGGCGGGGCAGGCGGCGGTGATCGCCGAGGTCAAGAAGGCCAGCCCGAGCAAGGGCGTGCTGCGCGAGGATTTCCGGCCGGGCGAGATCGCGGCCAGCTACGAGCGCCATGGCGCGGCGTGCCTGTCGGTGCTGACCGACGAGCGCTTCTTCCAGGGCCATGCGGACTACCTGCGCCAGGCGCGCGCGGCCTGCGCGCTGCCGGTGCTGCGCAAGGACTTCATGGTCGATGCCTACCAAGTGTTCGAGGCGCGGGCCATGGGCGCGGACTGCATCCTGCTGATCGCCGCCTGCCTGGACGACGCGCAGATGGCCGACCTGGAGGCCCAGGCGCACGCGCTGGGCATGGCGGTGCTGGTGGAGGTGCACGACGGCGCGGAGCTGGATCGGGCGCTGAAGCTCAAGACGCCGCTGGTGGGCATCAACAACCGCAACCTGCGCACCTTCGAGGTCAGCCTGGACGCCACGCTGGCGCTGCTGCCGCGCGTGCCGCCGGAGCGGCTGCTGGTGACGGAATCGGGCATCCTCACGCCGGCCGACGTGCGGCGCATGCGCGATGCGAACGTGCATGCCTTCCTGGTGGGCGAGGCCTTCATGCGCGCCCCCGACCCGGGCGCGGCGCTGCGGGCGCTGTTCGGCTGAAGGGCTGAAGCCGTGCGGCCGGGCCCCTGCCTTGCCGCAGAGGCAGGCCACGGCTTTGGAAGATTCCCACCATGGACATGCCTTCACTGAACCGGCTGCAGCCGCCGCTGGAGTCGCGGCTGCAGGGTGTCGATCCCGGCTGGCAGGCGGTGGTCGATGCCTGGCTGGAGTCGCTTCCTGGACAGGCCCTGGTCGGCTTCGTGGACCAGCGCCTGGCGGCCGGGGCTACGGTCTTCCCGGCGCGGCCGCTGCGCGCGCTGGAGCTCACGCCGCTGCCCGAAGTGAAAGTGGTGCTGCTGGGCCAGGACCCGTACCACGGCGTGGGGCAGGCCGAGGGGCTGGCCTTCTCGGTGCCGGAAGGGGTGGCGCCGCCGCCGAGCCTGCGCAACGTCTTCAAGGAGCTGCAGCGCGACCTGGGGCTGCGGCCGCCGCGCCACGGTCACCTGGTGGGCTGGGCGCAGCGCGGCGTGCTGCTGCTCAACACCACGCTGACGGTGGAGGAGGGCAAGCCGGCCAGCCATGCCAAGCGGGGCTGGGAGGCGCTCACGGACGCGCTGATCCAGGCCGCGGCGGCGGAGCCGAGTCCCAAGGTCTTCATGCTGTGGGGCGCGCATGCGCAGGCGAAGCGGCCGCTGGTCGAAGCGGCGGGCGGCGAGCATCTGGTGCTGGTCAGCAACCACCCCTCGCCGCTGGCGGCGACGAAGCCGCCGCTGCCCTTCATCGGCTGCGGGCACTTCGGGCTGGCCAGCGCGTACCTGGCCGAGCGCGGCCGGGCGATCGACTGGCAGCTGTGAGGCAGTTCTGGAAGGCCCCCGTCGGAGGGGACCCTGTCGATACCGAAGCCTTTTTCAAATTTTCTTTGAAAGGCTTTGCATCCCCCAGAAGTAGGTGTTATAGTCTTGGTCTTGCCTCGGAGGGGTGCCCGAGTGGCTAAAGGGGGCAGACTGTAAATCTGTTGGCTTACGCCTACGCTGGTTCGAATCCAGCCTCCTCCACCAAGGCAAACTATTCGGTTGTGCTGCGCGTCGCTGACGCAGTGCGGCCAGGCCCGGCGGGCCGCACTGCAGGCGATGGCTGAGGCTGCAGTGGGGTTGCCGGACCGGCTCCCTGGCGGGAGTAGTTCAATGGTAGAACCCCAGCCTTCCAAGCTGATGACGCGGGTTCGATTCCCGTCTCCCGCTCCAGCGATCACGCCTCGGCAGTGGTGTGGGCTCTGATGAAGAAGAGTCCAGACCTGTGCCGATGCCCATGTGGCTCAGTGGTAGAGCACTCCCTTGGTAAGGGAGAGGTCGCGCGTTCGATCCGCGCCATGGGCACCACCCAACAGAGTGAACTCGTTTGATCGCCAGGAGAGCTGAGCATGGCAAAAGGTAAGTTCGAGCGGACCAAGCCGCACGTCAACGTGGGCACCATCGGCCACGTGGACCATGGCAAGACGACGCTGACGGCGGCGATCACGACCATCCTGTCGTCGAAGTTCGGCGGCGAGGCCAAGGCCTACGACCAGATCGACGCGGCTCCGGAAGAGAAGGCGCGCGGCATCACGATCAACACCGCGCACGTCGAGTACGAGACGGCCAACCGCCACTACGCGCACGTTGACTGCCCCGGCCACGCCGACTACGTGAAGAACATGATCACGGGCGCGGCGCAGATGGACGGCGCCATCCTGGTGTGCTCGGCCGCCGACGGCCCGATGCCCCAGACGCGCGAGCACATCCTGCTGGCTCGCCAGGTGGGCGTGCCCTACATCATCGTGTTCCTCAACAAGTGCGACATGGTCGACGACGAGGAGCTGCTGGAGCTCGTGGAAATGGAAGTCCGCGAGCTGCTGTCCAAGTACGACTTCCCCGGCGACGACACCCCGATCGTCAAGGGCTCGGCCAAGCTGGCCCTGGAAGGCGACAAGGGCGACCTGGGCGAGGCCGCGATCATGCGCCTGGCTGACGCGCTGGACAGCTACATCCCGACGCCCGAGCGTGCCGTGGACGGCACGTTCCTGATGCCCGTGGAAGACGTGTTCTCGATCTCCGGCCGCGGCACCGTGGTCACGGGTCGCGTCGAGCGCGGCGTGATCAAGGTCGGCGAGGAAATCGAGATCGTGGGCATCCGCGCCACGCAAAAGACGACCTGCACCGGCGTGGAAATGTTCCGCAAGCTGCTCGACCAGGGCCAGGCCGGCGACAACGTGGGCATCCTGCTGCGCGGCACCAAGCGCGAGGACGTCGAGCGCGGCCAGGTGCTGTGCAAGCCCGGCTCGATCAAGCCGCACACGCACTTCACCGCCGAGGTGTACGTGCTGTCCAAGGACGAGGGCGGCCGCCACACGCCGTTCTTCAACAACTACCGTCCCCAGTTCTACTTCCGCACCACGGACGTGACCGGCGCGGTGGAGCTGCCCAAGGACAAGGAAATGGTGATGCCCGGCGACAACGTCTCCATCACCGTCAAGCTGATCGCCCCGATCGCCATGGAAGAAGGCCTGCGCTTCGCCATCCGTGAAGGCGGCCGCACCGTCGGCGCCGGCGTCGTGGCCAAGATCGTCGAGTAATCCCGGCTCACCAAGCCGATCAGGTAAAGGCCGCAGGGGTATAGCTCAATTGGCAGAGCGTCGGTCTCCAAAACCGAAGGTTGGGGGTTCGATTCCCTCTGCCCCTGCCAAGTCCCGCTACTGAACGCAAGTCCAGTTTCGGTTCGAGCGGCCAGACAGCAGCCCGCACGGGAATCAGACGCCCGGCGGGCTTTGCTGCTGATGGGTGCTTTTGGCGCCCGACGAAACTAATCCGATGACTCCCAACCCCCAAGTCGAAACCGTTGCCTCCGGCGCGGACCGGGCCCGGCTTGCCGGCGCGCTGGCGCTGGTGGTCGCCGGCGTGGCCGCGTTCTACCTGCTGGGCGCGCAGCCGCTGTGGGTGCGCGTGGCGGCGCTGCTGGTGCTGCTGGTCGCGGCCGTGGCCACGTTCTTCACTGCCGAGGCCGGCAAGCGCCTCATTGCCTTCGGCCGCGACGCGGTGCGCGAGGTCAAGAAGGTGGTGTGGCCCACGCGCAAGGAAGCGATGCAGATGACGGGCTACGTCTTTGCATTCGTGCTCGTGATGGCCTTGTTCCTGTGGTTCACCGACAAGACGCTGGAGTGGGTCCTGTACGACCTGGTCCTGGGTTGGAGAAGTTGAAGGGGCTGAGGCAATGAGCGAACAAGTGGCAGGACAGGAAGGCGCCGCCCCGGCCGCGTCGCCGATGCGCTGGTACGTGGTGCATGCCTACTCCGGCATGGAGAAGGCGGTGGAGCGCAACCTGCGCGAGCGCATCGAGCGTGCGGGCATGCAGGCCAAGTTCGGCCGCATCCTGGTGCCTACCGAGGAGGTGGTGGAGCTCAAGAACGGCAAGAAGGCCGTCACCGAGCGCCGCTTCTTCCCCGGCTACGTGCTGGTCGAGATGCTGATGGACGACGAGTCCTGGCACCTGGTGAAGCACACCAGCAAGGTCACCGGTTTCGTCGGCGGTGCCAAGAACCGCCCGGCCCCGATCTCCGAGGCCGAGGTGATGAAGATCGTCAACCAGATGCAGGAAGGCATCGAGAAGCCGCGGCCCAAGGTCGAGTGGCAGGTGGGCGAGATGGTGCGGGTCAAGGAAGGCCCGTTCACCGACTTCAACGGCGCGGTCGAGGAAGTCAACTACGAGAAGTCCAAGGTGCGGGTGTCGGTCACGATCTTCGGCCGCGCCACCCCGGTGGAGCTGGACTTCTCGCAGGTCGAGAAGGTCTGACGCCGCAAGGCCCTTCGCGGGGCCTGCGGGACATCAGGTTTTGGGCGTGGCGGAAGGCCCTGACTTTTCCGCCCGTGGCAGCCGGCAACGAGAGGCCGGCATGAGGAGCGCACGGTAGCCAATCCGTGCGCGCTTGACTCGACAGTCCCGGCTTGGCCGCCGGGGCTGCACTGGAGAAAGACATGGCCAAGAAAATCGTCGGCTTGATCAAGCTTCAAGTCCCGGCCGGCAAGGCGAACCCCTCGCCCCCGATCGGTCCGGCCCTGGGCCAGCGCGGCCTGAACATCATGGAGTTCTGCAAGGCGTTCAACGCTCAGACGCAGAGCTACGAGCCGGGCCTGGTGCTGCCGGTGGTGATCACCGCGTTCGCCGACAAGTCCTTCACCTTCCAGATCAAGTCGCCGCCCGCCGGCGTGCTGATCAAGAAGGCCATCAAGCTGGAGAAGGGCTCGGCCCGTCCGCACCTGGAGAAGGTCGGCAAGCTGACCCGTGCCCAGCTCGAGGACATTGCCAAGGCCAAGATGAAGGACCTCAACGCTGCCGACCTCGACGGCGCCGTCCGCATCATTGCCGGTACCGCGCGCTCCATGGGCGTGCTGGTCGAAGGAGTCTGAACATGGCCAAGCTGACCAAGAAAGCCAAGGCCCAGCAGGGCAAGATCGACAGCCTGAAGCTGTACCCGATCAACGACGCGCTGGCCCTCGTCAAGGAATTCGCCACCGCCAAGTTCGACGAGGCCATCGACGTGGCCGTGCAGCTGGGCGTGGACGCCAAGAAGTCCGACCAGGTGGTGCGCGGCGCCGTCGTGATGCCCAACGGCACCGGCAAGACCAAGCGCGTGGCGGTGTTCGCCCAGGGCGCCAAGGCTGATGAAGCCCGCGCCGCCGGCGCCGACATCGTCGGCATGGAAGACCTGGCCGAGCAGGTCAAGGCCGGCAACCTGAACTTCGACGTCGTGATCGCCTCGCCGGACACGATGCGCGTGGTCGGTACGCTGGGCCAGATCCTGGGCCCGCGCGGCCTGATGCCGAACCCCAAGGTCGGCACCGTGACCCCTGACGTCGCCACCGCGGTGCGCAACGCCAAGGCCGGCCAGGTGCAGTTCCGCGTGGACAAGAACGGCATCATCCACGGCACCATCGGCCGCCGCTCCTTCGAGGACGGCAAGCTCGTGGGCAACCTGGCCGCGCTGCTCGAAGCGCTGAACAAGGCCAAGCCGGCGTCGAGCAAGGGCGTGTACCTGCGCAAGGTTGCCGTGTCCTCGACCATGGGCGTGGGCGTGCGCGTGGAAGTCGGCTCCATCGCCACCCAGGCGCAGGGCTGACATCGAGTCCCGCCCCGGCGCGCGAGTCTGGCGCGCCGGAGCGCAAAAGCATTGGTGGGCCGTGCCTGGAGTCATCCAGGCACGGGTCATCCAAGACCGCTGGTGGCGCGCCTTTTCGGGCGCCGTAATGGAGGGCGCAGTCCCGACGCCAGCGCAGATGGCGCACCCGCTGTGAAAGTTGTCCCGCAAGGGGTTCCTGGAGCAGCAAGGTCGCTGAACGTGGTGCCTGCTCTTGAACATGGCCGCAAGGCCGTTGCCAGGGGTGGGCGTTTTGTGAGGAGCAGACCTTGAGTCTCAATCGCAACGAGAAGGCAGCCGTCGTCAGCGACGTGGCAGCGCAAGCCGCCAAGTCGCAGACCCTGGCGCTGGCCGAGTACCGTGGCCTCACCGTCGAAAACCTGAACAAGCTGCGCGTGACCGCGCGGGCGCAGGGTGTGTACCTTCACGTGCTGAAGAACACGCTGGCGCGCCGTGCCGTTGCCGGCACGCCGTTCGAGGTGGCGTCGGAGAGCATGGTCGGCCCGCTGATCTACGGCTTTTCCGAAGACGCCGTGGCCGCGGCCAAAGTCATCGCCGACTTTGCCAAGGGCAACGACAAGCTGGTCATCAAGGCCGGCGCGTACGCGGGCAAGGCCCTGGACGCCGAAGGCGTCAAGGCCCTGGCATCGATCCCCAGCAAGGAAGTCCTGCTGTCGCAGCTGGCCGGCCTGCTGAAGGCGCCGATCCAGCGCACCGCAGCCGTGCTGGCGGCCCTGGCCGAGAAGCGTGGCGGTGGCGCGGAAGAAGCCGCTCCTGCTGCCGAGGCCGCCGCGGCCTGACGCACCGTTTTCACTGAATCACTGCAAATCGAGGAATCCCAAATGGCATTCGACAAAGACGCCTTCCTGACCGCCCTGGACAGCATGTCCGTGATGGAACTCAATGACCTGGTCAAGGCCATCGAAGAGAAGTTCGGCGTGTCCGCCGCTTCCATGGCTGCCCCGGCCGCTGGTGGTGCCGGTGGCGCCGCTGCCCCGGTCGAAGAGAAGACCGAGTTCAACGTCGTGCTGCTCGAAGCCGGCGCCAACAAGGTCTCCGTCATCAAGGCCGTGCGCGAACTGACGGGCCTGGGCCTGAAGGAAGCCAAGGATCTGGTCGACGGCGCTCCGAAGAACGTCAAGGAAGCCATCGCCAAGGCCGACGCCGAAGCCGCCGTCAAGAAGCTGGTGGAAGCCGGCGCCAAGGCCGAGCTCAAGTAATTCGCTTGACCCCAAAGGGCTGGCGGCTGAATTCAAGGCCGCCAGCCTTTTCGCTCTTCAGGACGTAAAGTCCTGCAAGGGCGAGAACAGCCGGAAACAGCCGTGCGCGGCTTTTTCCGAGTGTTCTCTGATCCGACTGCAGGGAACGGGTTTGGTCGGGCTCCGGTGCAACGCCGGGGTTGTCCGCCAGCGGCTGGTAGTGGCCAGCCACCAAGCTCCGGACGCAAGGTCCGAGTAGAGCCAGTCGCCGACGAGCGCGCGCTTCCAGGGCCCGGGGCGCGTGTTCTCGACACGGAGCATATATGGCGCAAGTTTCCCCCACGTACAGCTACACCGAGCGCAAGCGCATCCGCAAAAGCTTCGGCAAGCGTGAGAGTGTTCTCAACGTTCCCTACCTGCTGACGATGCAGCGGGAGTCCTACGTCGCCTTCCTGCAGAAGGACGTTCCGCCGCAAAAGCGCAAGCCCGAGGGCCTGCAGGCCGCTTTCCTCTCCGCCTTCCCGATCGTGTCGCACAACGGGTACGTGGAGATGAAGTTCATCGAGTACAACATCGCCAAGCCGGCGTTCGACACGCGCGAGTGCCAGCAGCGCGGGCTGACCTACGCCGCGGCGGTGCGCGCGCGGCTGCAGATGATCATCTACGACCGCGAGAGCCCGCAGGCCAAGACGGTCAAGGAGATCAAGGAGCAGGAGGTCTACATGGGCGAAGTGCCGCTCATGACCGACTACGGCTCCTTCATCGTCAACGGCACCGAGCGCGTCATCGTCAGCCAGCTGCACCGCTCGCCGGGCGTGTTCTTCGAGCATGACAAGGGCAAGACGCACAGCTCGGGCAAGCTGCTGTTCAGCGCGCGGATCATTCCCTACCGCGGCTCGTGGCTGGACTTCGAGTTCGACCCGAAGGACATCCTCTACTTCCGCGTCGACCGCCGCCGCAAGATGCCGGTGACGATCCTGCTCAAGGCCATCGGCCTGAACCCCGAGCAGATCCTGGCCAACTTCTTCGACTTCGACAATTTCCGCCTCATGGACACCGGCGCGCAGCTGGAGTTCGTGGCCGACCGTCTGAAGGGCGAGATCGCGCGCTTCGACATCACGGACAAGAACGGCGCCGTCATCGTCGAGAAGGACAAGCGCATCACCGCGCGCCACGTGCGCACGCTGGAGCAGGGCGGCACGCAGTTCATCAGCGTGCCCGAGGACTTCATCGTCGGCCGCGTCATCGCGCGCAACATGGTGGACCCGGACACCGGCGAGATCGTGGCCAAGGCCAACGACGAGATCACCGAGAGCCTGCTCAAGAAGCTGCGCGCCGCGGGCATCCGCGAGCTGCAGGTGCTCTACACCAACGAGCTCGACGAGGGCGCCTACATCAGCCAGACGCTGGCCTCCGACGAGACGGCCGACCAGCTGGCCGCGCGCGTGGCTATCTACCGCATGATGCGCCCCGGCGAGCCGCCGACCGAGGACGCGGTCGAGGCCCTGTTCAACCGCCTGTTCTACAGCGCCGACACGTACGACCTGTCGCGCGTGGGCCGCATGAAGTTCAACGCCCGCGTCGGCCGCGACACGGCCGAGGGCGACATGACGCTGTCCAACGAGGACATCCTCGACGTGGTCAAGATCCTCGTCGAGCTGCGCAACGGCCGCGGCGAGGTGGACGACATCGACCACCTGGGCAACCGGCGCGTGCGCTGCGTGGGCGAGCTGGCCGAGAACCAGTACCGCTCGGGCCTGGCGCGCATCGAGAAGGCCGTCAAGGAGCGCCTGGGCCAGGCCGAGACCGAAGCGCTGATGCCGCACGACCTGATCAACTCCAAGCCGATTTCCGCGGCGCTCAAGGAGTTCTTCGGCGCGTCGCAGCTGTCGCAGTTCATGGACCAGACCAACCCGCTGTCGGAGATCACGCACAAGCGCCGCGTCTCCGCGCTGGGCCCGGGCGGCCTGACGCGCGAGCGCGCCGGCTTCGAGGTGCGCGACGTGCACCCGACGCACTACGGCCGCGTGTGCCCGATCGAGACGCCGGAAGGCCCGAACATCGGCCTGATCAACTCGCTGGCGCTGTATGCGCAGCTCAACGAGTACGGCTTCCTGGAGACGCCGTACCGCCGCGTCGAGAACGGCCACGTCACCGACCAGATCGACTACCTGTCCGCCATCCAGGAGGGCAAGTACGTCATCGCCCAGGCCAACGCCACGCTCGACGAGAACGGCCAGCTGGTGGATGAACTGGTGTCGGCGCGCGAGAAGGGCGAGTCGGTGCTGCTGTCCCCTGAGCGCGTGCAGTACATGGACGTGGCGCCGGCGCAGATCGTGTCGGTGGCGGCCTCGCTGGTGCCCTTCCTGGAGCACGACGACGCCAACCGCGCGCTCATGGGCGCCAACATGCAGCGCCAGGCGGTGCCGACGCTGCGTCCGGAGAAGGCCTTCGTCGGCACGGGCGTGGAGCGCGTGGCGGCCAAGGACTCCGGCACGGTGGTCGCGGCGCGCCGCGGCGGCGTGGTGGACTACATCGACTCCAACCGCATCGTGATCCGCGTCAACGACGACGAGACGGTGGCCGGTGAAGTCGGCGTGGACATCTACAACCTCATCAAGTACCAGCGCTCGAACCAGAACACGAACATCCACCAGCGTCCCATCGTGCGGCGCGGCGACAAGGTGGCGGCCGAGGACATCATTGCCGACGGCGCCTCCACCGACATCGGCGAGCTCGCGCTGGGCCAGAACATGCTGGTCGCGTTCATGCCCTGGAACGGCTACAACTTCGAGGACTCGATCCTGATCTCGGAGCGCGTGGTGGCCGAGGACCGCTACACCTCGATCCACATCGAGGAGCTGGTGGTCATGGCCCGCGACACGAAGCTGGGCAGCGAGGAGATCACCCGCGACATCCCGAACCTGTCCGAGCAGCAGCTGGCTCGCCTGGACGAGTCGGGCATCGTCTACATCGGCGCCGAGGTGAACCCGGGCGACGTGCTGGTGGGCAAGGTCACGCCGAAGGGCGAGACCACCCTCACGCCGGAAGAGAAGCTGTTGCGCGCGATCTTCGGCGAGAAGGCCTCGGACGTGAAGGACACGTCGCTGCGCGTGGACCAGGGCACCAGCGGCACCGTCATCGACGTGCAGGTGTTCACCCGCGAGGGCATCCAGCGCGACAAGCGCGCCCAGCAGATCATCGACGATGAGCTGAAGCGCTTCCGCCTGGACCTCAACGACCAGCTGCGCATCGTCGAGGCCGACGCCTTCGACCGGATCGAGAAGCTGCTCACCGGCCGCGTGGCCAACGGCGGCCCGCAGAAGATCGCCAAGGGCACCGTGCTGAGCAAGGAGTACCTCTCGGGTGTCGAGAAGTACCACTGGTTCGACATCCGCCCGGCGGAAGAGGACATCGCCAACCAGCTCGAGTCCATCAAGAACTCGCTGGAGCAGACGCGCCACAGCTTCGATCTCGCGTTCGAAGAGAAGCGCAAGAAGCTCACGCAGGGCGACGAGCTGCCCGCGGGCGTGCTCAAGATGGTCAAGGTGTACCTGGCGGTCAAGCGCCGCCTGCAGCCCGGCGACAAGATGGCCGGCCGCCACGGCAACAAGGGCGTGGTGTCCAAGATCGTGCCGATCGAGGACATGCCCTACATGGCCGACGGCACGCCTGCCGACATCGTGCTCAACCCGTTGGGCGTGCCTTCGCGCATGAACGTGGGCCAGGTGCTCGAAGTGCACCTGGGCTGGGCCGGCAAGGGCCTGGGCCAGCGCCTGGGCGACATGCTGCAGCAGCAGGCCAAGGTGGCGGAGCTGCGCCAGTTCCTGGACCAGCTCTACAACCAGTCCGGCGGCAAGACCGAGCGCCTGGAGCACCTCAGCGACGACGAGATCCTGGAGATGGCGCACAACCTCTCCAAGGGCGTGCCCTTCGCCACCCCGGTGTTCGACGGCGCCAAGGAAGAAGAGATCCGCGGCATGCTCAAGCTGGCCTACCCGGACGACATCGCCGCGCGCAAGGGCCTCACGCCCACGCGCACGCAGGCGTGGTTGTGCGATGGCCGCACCGGCGAGCAGTTCGAGCGCCCGGTGACGGTGGGCTACATGCACGTGCTCAAGCTGCACCACCTGGTGGACGACAAGATGCACGCGCGCTCCACGGGCCCGTACTCGCTGGTGACGCAGCAGCCCCTGGGCGGCAAGGCGCAGTTCGGCGGCCAGCGCTTCGGCGAGATGGAAGTGTGGGCGCTGGAGGCCTATGGCGCGAGCTACGTGCTGCAGGAGATGCTGACCGTGAAGTCCGACGACGTGAACGGCCGCACCAAGGTCTACGAGAACATCGTCAAGGGCGAGCACTCGATCGAGGCGGGCATGCCCGAGTCGTTCAACGTGCTGGTCAAGGAAATCCGTTCGCTCGGCATCGACATCGAGCTCGAGCGCAACTAAGGAACGGACAAGGAGTTAGGCATGAAGGGACTTTTGGACCTTTTCAAGCAGTTCACCCCGGATGAACACTTCGACGCGATCAAGATCGGGCTGGCTTCGCCCGAGAAGATCCGCTCGTGGTCGTTCGGCGAGGTGAAGAAGCCCGAGACCATCAACTACCGCACGTTCAAGCCCGAGCGTGACGGCCTGTTCTGCGCCAAGATCTTCGGCCCGATCAAGGACTACGAGTGCCTGTGCGGCAAGTACAAGCGCCTGAAGCACCGTGGCGTGATCTGCGAGAAGTGCGGCGTCGAGGTCACGCAGACCAAGGTGCGGCGCGACCGCATGGGCCACATCGACCTGGCCGCGCCGTGCGCGCACATCTGGTTCCTGAAGAGCCTGCCGAGCCGCCTGGGCCTGGTGCTCGACATGACGCTGCGCGACATCGAGCGCGTGCTGTACTTCGAAGCGTACGTCGTGGTCGATCCGGGCATGACGCCGCTGAAGAAGTTCTCGATCCTCTCCGAGGACCAGTACGAGGCCGAGCGCGACAAGCACGGTGACGAGTTCATCGCGCTCATGGGCGCCGAGGGCATCAAGCAGCTGCTGGAGGAGATGGACCTCGACGTCGAGATCGAGAAGCTGCGCGGCGACATGACCGGCTCGGAGCTCAAGGTCAAGAAGAACTCCAAGCGGCTGAAGGTCATGGAGGCCTTCAAGAAGTCGGGCATCAAGCCCAACTGGATGGTGCTCGACGTGCTGCCGGTGCTGCCGCCGGACCTGCGTCCGCTGGTGCCGCTGGACGGCGGCCGCTTCGCGACCTCCGACCTCAACGACCTGTACCGCCGCGTCATCAACCGCAACAACCGCCTGGCGCGGCTGCTGGAGCTCAAGGCGCCCGAGATCATCGTGCGCAACGAGAAGCGCATGCTGCAGGAGGCGGTGGACTCGCTGCTGGACAACGGCCGCCGCGGCAAGGCGATGACGGGCGCGAACAAGCGCGCGCTGAAGTCGCTGGCCGACATGATCAAGGGCAAGAGCGGCCGCTTCCGCCAGAACCTGCTGGGCAAGCGCGTCGACTACTCGGGCCGCTCCGTCATCACCGTGGGCCCGACGCTCAAGCTGCACCAGTGCGGCCTGCCCAAGCTGATGGCGCTGGAGCTGTTCAAGCCCTTCATCTTCTCGCGCCTGGAGGCGATGGGCATCGCCACGACCATCAAGGCCGCGAAGAAGGAAGTCGAGTCCGGCACGCCGGTGGTCTGGGACATCCTCGAAGAGGTGATCAAGGAGCACCCGGTGATGCTCAACCGGGCGCCGACGCTGCACCGCCTGGGCATCCAGGCCTTCGAGCCGGTGCTGATCGAGGGCAAGGCGATCCAGCTGCACCCGCTGGTGTGCGCGGCCTTCAACGCCGACTTCGACGGCGACCAGATGGCCGTGCACGTGCCGCTGTCGATCGAGGCGCAGATGGAAGCCCGCACGCTGATGCTGGCCTCCAACAACGTGCTGTTCCCGGCCAACGGCGAGCCCTCCATCGTGCCGTCGCAGGACGTGGTGCTGGGCCTGTACTACGCCACGCGCGAGCGCACCAACGGCAAGGGTGAGGGCCTGATCTTCTCCAACGTGCAGGAAGTGCAGCGCGCGCTGGACAACGGCGTGGTGGAGATCACGGCCAAGATCGCCGTGCGGCTGACGGAGTGGGTCAAGGACAAGGACACGGGCGAGTTCGTGCCCGAGACCAAGCTCGTGGACACCACGGTGGGCCGCGCGCTGCTGTCGGAGATCCTGCCCAAGGGCCTGCCCTTCAGCAACATGAACAAGGCGCTGAAGAAGAAGGAGATCTCGCGCCTGATCAACGTGTCCTTCCGCAAGTGCGGCCTCAAGGACACGGTGGTGTTCGCCGACAAGCTGCTGCAGTCGGGCTTCCGCCTGGCCACGCGCGCGGGCATCTCCATCGCCATCGACGACATGCTGGTGCCGAAGGAAAAGCATGGCCTGATCGAGCGCGCGGAGAAGGAAGTCAAGGAGATCGAGCAGCAGTACGTCTCGGGTCTCGTGACCGCCGGCGAGCGCTACAACAAGGTCGTGGACATCTGGGGCAAGACCGGCGACGAGGTCGGCAAGGTCATGATGAGCCAGCTGGCCAAGCAGAAGGTCACGGACCGCCACGGCAAGGAAGTGGAGCAGGAGTCGTTCAACTCCATCTACATGATGGCCGACTCCGGGGCGCGGGGCTCCGCCGCCCAGATCCGCCAGCTCGCGGGCATGCGCGGCCTGATGGCCAAGCCGGACGGCTCGATCATCGAGACGCCCATCACCGCGAACTTCCGCGAGGGCCTGAACGTTCTGCAGTACTTCATCTCCACGCACGGCGCGCGCAAGGGCCTGGCAGACACGGCGCTCAAGACCGCCAACTCCGGCTACCTGACGCGCCGCCTGGTGGACGTGACGCAGGACCTGGTGGTCACCGAGGAGGACTGCACCACCGAGAACGGCATCGCCATGCGCGCGCTGGTCGAGGGCGGCGAGGTGATCGAGTCGCTGCGCGACCGCATCCTGGGCCGCGTCACCGCCATCGAGGTGCTGCACCCCGAGACGCAGGAAGTGATCGTTGCGGCGGGCGCGATGCTCGACGAGGACACGCTCGACGCGATCGAGGCCGCCGGCGCCGACGAGGTCAAGGTGCGCACGCCGCTGACCTGCGGCACGCGCTTCGGCCTGTGCGCGCGCTGCTATGGCCGCGACCTGGGCCGCGGCGGCCTGGTCAACGTCGGCGAGGCGGTGGGCGTGATCGCGGCGCAGTCGATCGGCGAGCCGGGCACGCAGCTGACGATGCGGACCTTCCACATCGGCGGCGCGGCCTCGCGCGCGGCGGTGGCTTCCAGCGTGGAGGCGAAGTCGGACGGCTTCATCGGCTTCAACCCGACGATGCGCTACGTGACCAACGGCAAGGGCGAGCTGGTGGTGATCTCGCGTTCCGGCGAGATCGTCATCTCCGACCAGCACGGCCGCGAGCGCGAGCGCCACAAGGTGCCCTACGGCGCGACCCTGAACGTCAAGGCGGACCAGGCCATCAAGGCCGGCACCGTGCTGGCGAACTGGGACCCGCTGACCCGCCCGATCATTACGGAATTCGCCGGCCGGGCGAAGTTCGAGAACGTCGAGGAGGGCGTGACGGTCGCCAAGCAGGTGGACGAGGTCACGGGCCTGTCCACCCTGGTGGTGATCGACCCGAAGCGCCGCGGTGCCGCGAAGGTGGTGCGTCCGCAGGTGAAGCTGCTCGACGCGGCGGGCCAGGAAGTCAAGATCCCCGGCACCGACCACTCGGTGACGATCGGCTTCCAGGTCGGCGCGCTGATCCAGGTGCGTGACGGCCAGGACCTCGCCCCGGGCGAAGTGCTGGCGCGCATCCCGGTCGAAGGCCAGAAGACCCGCGACATCACGGGCGGTCTGCCGCGCGTGGCCGAGCTGTTCGAAGCCCGTTCGCCCAAGGACAAGGGCATCCTGGCCGAGATCACCGGCACGGTGTCCTTCGGCAAGGAGACCAAGGGCAAGGTGCGGCTGCAGATCACCGACCCGGACGGCAAGGTGTACGAGGAGCTCGTCCCCAAGGACAAGAACATCCTGGTGCACGAAGGCCAGGTGGTGAACAAGGGCGAGTCGATCGTGGACGGCCCGGCCGATCCGCAGGACATCCTGCGCCTGCTGGGCGTGGAGGAGCTGGCGCGCTACATCGTCGACGAGGTGCAGGACGTCTACCGTCTGCAGGGCGTGAAGATCAACGACAAGCACATCGAGGTGATCGTTCGCCAGATGCTGCGCCGCGTGCAGATCGTCAACCCGGGCGAGAGCTCCTACATCGCCGGCGAGCAGGTGGAGCGCTCCGAGCTGCTCGACACCAACGACCGCCTGCGCGGCGAGGGCAAGGTGCCGGCCAGCTACGCCGACGTGCTGCTGGGCATCACCAAGGCTTCGCTGTCCACCGACTCGTTCATCTCCGCGGCCTCCTTCCAGGAGACCACGCGCGTGCTGACCGAGGCGGCGATCATGGGCAAGCGCGACGAGCTGCGCGGTCTCAAGGAGAACGTGATCGTTGGCCGCCTGATCCCGGCCGGTACCGGCATGGCCTTCCACCAGGCCCGCAAGGCCAAGGAGGACATGGACGAGAACGAGCGCCGCGCCATCGCCATGCAGGAGGCGCAGGAGCTGGCCGCCATGCAGCTGGCGCACGTGGACGCCGATGCCGCCGATGCGGACGAGCCCACGCCGCCGACGCCGTCGGCCGAGGGCCAGGGCTGAAAGGCCTGCTGATGCCGAACCGGTTCGCCCGGTTCGGCCGGCAAGCGAAAGGCGGCTTCGGCCGCCTTTTTCTTTGCGCCGTCAGGACACGGACGCGGCGGCCTGGGCCCACTGCGCCGGCGTGACGATCAGCAGCCCGCGCGCGAGCGCACGCCGGCGCAGCTTGAGCAGGGCACGGTCGCGGCTGACCAGCCAGCGCGCGCGCTGCGCCAGCGCCAGGTCCAGGAACTTCTGGTCGTCGCCGTCGCTGCAGCGCAGTCCCGGCGGCGGCGGCACGTCCGGCGGCGGCGCCACCGTGCAGGCCAGGCGCTGCCAGGCCTGCCACAGCGGCGTGGCATCCGCGGCCGGGCGGCTGCGCAGGCCGCGCGCGAGCACGTGTTCCAGCTCGCCGCGCAGCGCGGGGGTGACGATCCAGCGGCAGCGGCCGGCCGCGACGGCGGCGCCCAGCGGCTGCATCGCGGCGTCGTTGAACAGCAGCCAGTCCAGCACGGCGTTGCTGTCGAGCACGACGAGGTCCGTGGCGACGGCATCGGGCGAGGCGGAGGATGGCAGGGGAGGGGTATCGGGCATGACGGGGGCGGACAGCGCGCGCTGCAGGGCATCGGGAATCGGCGAGCCCGGCGAATGGTCGGGCGCCGCAGTGGGGCATTGGTCACGGCCAGGAAGCCCCCAAACTGTGGACAACTTGCACCCATTGGGGTGAGCGCACTATAATCGCCGGCTTTTCGGCAGATCCTGCTGCGCTCTTTGTCGGGCGGCTCACCGCGAGCGAACATTCGCGGCTTCGGGCCCGTCTCCAAAACCTGGAGTGCTCGGCCTCTTGTCGGAAGAATTCAAGTCGCCAGCGCCCTTGCCGCGGTCCATGCCCACAGCGGGCTGAGCCGCACACGGCGGGTGCCGGCGCAGGTGTGACTTCAAACGGGAACAAGTCCTATGCCAACCATCAACCAGCTCGTGCGCCACGGTCGCGAGACCGAGCCCACGAAGTCCAAGTCGCCTGCCATGCAGGGCGGCCCGCAGCGCCGCGGCGTCTGCACCCGCGTCTACACGACCACTCCTAAGAAGCCGAACTCGGCGCTGCGGAAGGTCGCCAAGGTGCGCCTGACCAACGGCTTCGAGGTCATCTCCTACATCGGCGGTGAAGGCCACAACCTGCAGGAGCACTCGGTGGTGCTCGTGCGCGGCGGCCGCGTGAAGGACCTGCCGGGCGTGCGCTACCACATCGTGCGCGGCTCGCTGGACCTGCAGGGCGTCAAGGACCGCAAGCAGTCGCGCTCCAAGTACGGCGCGAAGCGGCCCAAGAAGTAATCAGAAGCCGTCAATTGCCGGGAGGGCGGCCGAAGAGGCCGTTGCCGGGCGTGTCGCGGTGGTCCGCAAAGCACTGAAGCTTTACGGGCGGCCGAGTAAGTGGAGTGCCTTGCAGAGGCCTCCGCGGTGGGCGAGCCAAGCAGTCAAGAACGCGCAGAGCCTGCCAACTGAAGTCAAAGGAAGAGTGAAATGCCACGTCGTCGCGAAGTACCCAAGCGCGAGATCCTGCCCGATCCGAAGTTCGGCTCGGTCGATCTGTCCAAGTTCATGAACGTGGTGATGGAGTCCGGCAAGAAGGCCGTGGCCGAACGCATCATCTACGGCGCGCTGGAGCAGGTCGAGAAGAAGGCCAACAAGGACCCGCTGGAGGTCTTCATGGTCGCGCTGAACAACGTCAAGCCGATGGTCGAGGTCAAGTCCCGCCGCGTCGGCGGTGCGAACTACCAAGTTCCCGTGGAAGTTCGCCCCGTGCGCCGCGTCGCGCTGGCCATGCGTTGGCTCAAGGACTCGGCCCGCAAGCGCGGCGAGAAGTCCATGGCGGCGCGTCTGGCAAACGAACTGCTGGAAGCTAGCGAAGGCCGTGGCGGCGCCATGAAGAAGCGTGACGAAGTGCACCGCATGGCCGAAGCCAACAAGGCCTTCTCGCACTTCCGCTTCTAAACTGCACTGTTCCGGCCGCCCAAGGGTTAGTACCAACCCGCGGGCGGCCCCTGTATTTGGAGTGACACCATGTCCCGCAAGACCCCCATCGAGCGCTACCGCAACATCGGTATCTCGGCGCACATCGATGCCGGCAAGACGACCACGACCGAACGGATCCTGTTCTACACGGGCGTGAACCACAAGATCGGTGAGGTCCATGACGGCGCTGCCACCATGGACTGGATGGAGCAGGAGCAGGAGCGGGGCATCACGATCACCTCCGCTGCGACGACCTGCTTCTGGAAGGGCATGGACCTGTCCTTCCCCGAGCACCGCATCAACATCATCGACACCCCGGGCCACGTGGACTTCACCATCGAGGTGGAGCGCTCCATGCGCGTGCTCGACGGCGCCTGCATGGTGTACTGCGCCGTGGGTGGCGTGCAGCCGCAGTCCGAGACCGTCTGGCGCCAGGCCAACAAGTACAAGGTGCCGCGCCTGGCTTTCGTCAACAAGATGGACCGCACCGGCGCCAACTTCTTCAAGGTCTATGACCAGATGAAGACGCGCCTGAAGGCCAACCCCGTGCCCATCGTCGTGCCCATCGGCGCCGAGGAAAACTTCAAGGGCGTGGTGGACCTGCTCAAGATGAAGGCCATCGTCTGGGACGAGGCTTCGCAGGGCATGAAGTTCGACTACGCCGACATCCCGGCGGACCTGCAGGCCGAGTGCGAGAAGTGGCGCGAGCAGATGGTCGAGGCCGCTGCCGAGTCGTCCGAGGAGCTGATGAACAAGTACCTCGAGACCGGCGAGCTGACCGAGGCCGAGATCAAGCAGGGTCTGCGCTCGCGCACCATCGCTGGCGAAATCCAGCCGATGCTGTGCGGCACCGCCTTCAAGAACAAGGGCGTGCAGCGCATGCTCGACGCCGTGATCGAATTCATGCCGTCGCCGGTGGACATCGCCGCGGTGCAGGGCACGGACGATGACGACCAGCCCGTCACCCGCAAGGCCGACGACAACGAGAAGTTCGCCGCGCTGGCGTTCAAGCTGATGACCGACCCGTACGTCGGCCAGCTGACCTTCGTGCGCGTCTACTCGGGCGTGCTGAAGTCGGGCGACACCGTCTTCAACCCGATCAAGGGCAAGAAGGAGCGCATCGGCCGGATCCTGCAGATGCACGCCAACCAGCGTGAGGAAATCAAGGAAATCCTGGCCGGCGACATCGCCGCCTGCGTGGGCCTGAAGGAAGTCACCACGGGCGAAACCCTGTGCGACCCGGATGCCATCATCACGCTGGAAAAGATGGTCTTCCCCGAGCCCGTGATCGCGCAGGCCGTGGAGCCCAAGACCAAGGCCGACCAGGAGAAGATGGGCATCGCCCTGAGCCGTCTGGCTGCTGAAGACCCGTCGTTCCGCGTCAAGACGGACGAGGAGTCGGGCCAGACCATCATCTCCGGCATGGGCGAGCTGCACCTGGAGATCATTGTCGACCGCATGAAGCGCGAGTTCGGTGTGGAAGCCAACGTCGGCAAGCCGCAGGTGGCCTACCGCGAAACCATTCGCAAGACCGCGGTGGACGTCGAAGGCAAGTTCGTGCGCCAGTCCGGCGGCAAGGGCCAGTACGGCCACGTCGTGCTGAAGGTCGAGCCGCAGGAGCCGGGCAAGGGCTACGAGTTCGTGGACGCCATCAAGGGCGGCGTGGTGCCGCGCGAGTTCATCCCGGCGGTGGCCAAGGGCATCGAGGACACGCTGCCCAACGGCGTGCTGGCCGGCTACCCGGTGGTGGACGTCAAGGTCACGCTGACCTTCGGTTCCTACCACGAGGTGGACTCGAACGAAAACGCGTTCAAGATGGCTGCTTCGATGGGCTTCAAGGAAGCCTGCCGCCGTGCCAGCCCGGTGATCCTGGAGCCGATGATGGCCGTCGAGGTGGAGACGCCCGAAGACTACGCCGGCTCGGTGATGGGCGACCTGTCGTCCCGTCGCGGCATGGTGCAGGGCATGGACGACATGCCCGGCGGCGGCAAGGTCATCAAGGCCGAAGTCCCGCTGTCGGAAATGTTCGGCTACTCGACCACGCTGCGCTCGATGTCGCAGGGCCGCGCCACGTACACCATGGAGTTCAAGCACTACGCCGAAGCTCCGAAGAACGTGGCCGACGCGATCATCACGGCCCGCGGCAAGTAATCGTCGCAAAAGCGGGTGCGCCTTGCAGGCGCACCCTTCAAGGTGGCGGGCGCGGTTGCGCCCGTACCTACAAGACAACCCCAGCCGGTCTTCGGCGCGCACACCGCC
The DNA here is from genome assembly GCF_009760915.1 of Azohydromonas aeria. Lineage (GTDB taxonomy): Bacteria > Pseudomonadota > Gammaproteobacteria > Burkholderiales > Burkholderiaceae_C > Azohydromonas > Azohydromonas aeria. The sequence continues at coordinate 28,367 of NZ_VIDQ01000039.1, read as the reverse complement.
TGCTGCCAGTGGCAGGCGGCTATCAGTGCCGCCACGAGACCTTAAACATGAGCACTGGCACTGCTCTTTGACCAGGAGAGAACAATGGCAAAAGGTAAGTTCGAGCGGACCAAGCCGCACGTCAACGTGGGCACCATCGGCCACGTGGACCATGGCAAGACGACGCTGACGGCGGCGATCACGACCATCCTGTCGTCGAAGTTCGGCGGCGAGGCCAAGGCCTACGACCAGATCGACGCGGCTCCGGAAGAGAAGGCGCGCGGCATCACGATCAACACCGCGCACGTCGAGTACGAGACGGCCAACCGCCACTACGCGCACGTTGACTGCCCCGGCCACGCCGACTACGTGAAGAACATGATCACGGGCGCGGCGCAGATGGACGGCGCCATCCTGGTGTGCTCGGCCGCCGACGGCCCGATGCCCCAGACGCGCGAGCACATCCTGCTGGCTCGCCAGGTGGGCGTGCCCTACATCATCGTGTTCCTCAACAAGTGCGACATGGTCGACGACGAGGAGCTGCTGGAGCTCGTGGAAATGGAAGTCCGCGAGCTGCTGTCCAAGTACGACTTCCCCGGCGACGACACCCCGATCGTCAAGGGCTCGGCCAAGCTGGCCCTGGAAGGCGACAAGGGCGACCTGGGCGAGGCCGCGATCATGCGCCTGGCTGACGCGCTGGACAGCTACATCCCGACGCCCGAGCGTGCCGTGGACGGCACGTTCCTGATGCCCGTGGAAGACGTGTTCTCGATCTCCGGCCGCGGCACCGTGGTCACGGGTCGCGTCGAGCGCGGCGTGATCAAGGTCGGCGAGGAAATCGAGATCGTGGGCATCCGCGCCACGCAAAAGACGACCTGCACCGGCGTGGAAATGTTCCGCAAGCTGCTCGACCAGGGCCAGGCCGGCGACAACGTGGGCATCCTGCTGCGCGGCACCAAGCGCGAGGACGTCGAGCGCGGCCAGGTGCTGTGCAAGCCCGGCTCGATCAAGCCGCACACGCACTTCACCGCCGAGGTGTACGTGCTGTCCAAGGACGAGGGCGGCCGCCACACGCCGTTCTTCAACAACTACCGTCCCCAGTTCTACTTCCGCACCACGGACGTGACCGGCGCGGTGGAGCTGCCCAAGGACAAGGAAATGGTGATGCCCGGCGACAACGTCTCCATCACCGTCAAGCTGATCGCCCCGATCGCCATGGAAGAAGGCCTGCGCTTCGCCATCCGTGAAGGCGGCCGCACCGTCGGCGCCGGCGTCGTGGCCAAGATCGTCGAGTAAGCCGTTGCGTGACGTCCCGGGCCGGCAGCGGCCCGGGTTTGCACCTTCAATACCGCGGTCCCGTGGGCCGCATCGCTCTTTTCAAGGAAACGTCATGCAGAAGCAGAAGATCCGCATCCGCCTCAAGGCCTTCGACTACAAGCTGATCGACCAGTCGGCCCAGGAGATCGTGGAGACGGCCAAGCGCACCGGCGCCATCGTCAAGGGCCCCGTGCCCCTGCCCACGCGCATGCAGCGCTTTGACATCCTGCGCTCGCCGCACGTCAACAAGACCTCGCGCGACCAGTTCGAGATCCGCACCCACCAGCGCCTGATGGACATCGTCGATCCCACCGACAAGACGGTGGACGCGCTGATGAAGCTCGACCTGCCCGCGGGCGTGGACGTCGAGATCAAGCTGCAGTGATTTCGGCCTGAGCGATTGGGGCTGGCGCAGGGATTTCCTCGTCTGCTACAATCGCCGGCTTTGCACCAGGGCGCCCCTCGTGGGCGCTTTTTGTGCAGGTTGGCAGCGCGATGCGGCTTTGTGCCGTGCAGCGCTGCCGGCAATGTCATCCCGGCCAATCGATGTCGGGTGTCTGAAACAAAGGCCTCGCCATGCGGGGCTGGAGAAGAACCATGAGTCTGAGCAATCGCCTCGGATTGCTGGGCCGCAAGGTGGGCATGATGCGCATCTTCACGGACGACGGCGACGCCGTGCCTGTGACGGTGCTGGACGTGTCCAACAACCGCGTCGCCCAGGTCAAGACCGAAGAGACCGACGGCTACAGCGCCGTTCAGGTGGCTTTCGGCACGCGCAAGGCTTCGCGCGTGACCAAGCCTGAGGCTGGCCACCTGGCCAAGGCCGGCGTCGAGCCGGCGCAAGTCCTCAAGGAATTCCGTGTTCCGGCCGACGTGGCTGCGCAGTACCAGCCCGGCGCCGCCGTGCCGGTGACGCTGTTCGCCGCGGGCCAGCTCGTCGACGTGCAGGGCACCTCGATCGGCAAGGGCTTCACGGGCACCATCAAGCGCCACAACTTCAGCTCGCAGCGCGCGTCGCACGGTAACAGCCGTTCGCACAACGTGCCGGGCTCGATCTCGATGGCGCAGGACCCGGGCCGCGTGTTCCCGGGCAAGAAGATGTCCGGCCACATGGGCGACGAGACCGTCACGACCCAGAACCTGGACATCGTGCGCGTGGACGAAGCGCGCTCGCTGCTGCTGGTGCGCGGCGCGGTCCCCGGGGCGAAGAACGGCCACGTGGTCGTGCGTCCCGCCGTCAAGGTCAAGGTCAAGAAAGGGGCCCAGTAATGCAGCTCGAGCTCCTGAACGAGCAGGGTCAGGCCACCTCCAAGGTTGACGCGCCCGACACCGTCTTCGCTCGCGACTACAACGAAGCGCTGGTGCACCAGATCGTCGTGGCCTACCAGGCCAACGCCCGTCAAGGTACCCGCAAGCAGCTCACGCGCGCCGAGGTGCACCACTCGACGAAGAAGCCGTTCCGCCAGAAGGGCACGGGCCGCGCCCGCGCCGGTATGACGTCCTCGCCGCTGTGGCGCGGAGGCGGCCGGATCTTCCCGAACACGCCCAACGAGAACTTCTCCCACAAGGTCAACAAGAAGATGTACCGCGCCGGCATGGCCGCCATCTTCTCGCAGCTGGCCCGCGAAGGCCGCCTGGCCGTGGTGGACTCGCTGTCCGTGGACGCCCCCAAGACCAAGCTGCTGGCCCAGAAGTTCAAGGCCATGGGCCTGGACTCCGTGCTGGTGATCGCCGATCAGATCGACGACAACCTGGCGCTGGCCTCGCGCAACCTGGCCAACGTGCTCGTGGTCGAGCCGCGTTACGCCGACCCGCTGTCGCTGGTCTTCTACAAGAAGGTGCTGGTGACCAAGGGCGCGATCGAGCAACTCAAGGAGATGTTCGCATGAGCACCCCGAAGTTCGACGAGGGCCGTCTGGCCCAGGTGCTGGTGGCGCCCATCGTGTCCGAGAAGGCCACGAGCGTCTCCGAGAAGCACAACCAGGTCCTGTTCAAGGTCCTGCGCAACGCTACCAAGCCCGAGATCAAGGCCGCTGTTGAACTGATGTTCAAGGTCGAGGTCGAGTCGGTGCAGACCGTGAACCAGAAGGGCAAGGTCAAGCGCTTCGGGCGCTCCATCGGCCGCCGCGACCACGTCAAGAAGGCGTACGTGTCGCTCAAGGAAGGCCAGGAGCTCAACTTCGGTGGGGAGGCCGCGTAATGGCTGTCGTCAAGATCAAACCGACTTCGCCGGGCCGTCGCGGCCAGGTGAAGGTGGTGCACACGCACCTGCACAAGGGCGCTCCCGAAGCCTCGCTGCTGGAGCCCCAGAAGCAGAAGTCCGGCCGCAACAACAACGGCCACATCACGATGCGCCACAAGGGCGGTGGCCACAAGCACCACTACCGCCTGGTGGACTTCAAGCGCAACAAGGACGGCATCCCGGCCAAGGTTGAGCGCATCGAGTACGACCCCAACCGCACGGCCCACATCGCGCTGGTGTGCTACGCCGACGGCGAGCGTCGCTACATCATCGCCCCGCGCGGCCTGGAAGCCGGCGCGACCGTGGTGAGCGGTGCCGAGGCCCCGATCAAGGCCGGCAACACGCTGCCCATCCGCAACATCCCCGTGGGCTCGACCATCCATTGCGTCGAGATGCTGCCGGGCAAGGGCGCGCAGATCGCGCGCTCGGCCGGCACCTCGGTGACGCTGATGGCCCGCGAAGGCTCCTACGCCCAGCTGCGCCTGCGCTCGGGTGAAGTGCGTCGCATCCACATCGACTGCCGCGCCACCATCGGCGAGGTCAGCAACGAAGAGCACAGCCTGCGCCAGTACGGCAAGGCCGGCGCCATGCGCTGGAAGGGCATCCGCCCGACGGTGCGCGGCGTGGCGATGAACCCGGTGGACCACCCGCACGGCGGCGGCGAAGGCCGCACCGGCGAGGGCCAGGTGCCGGTGTCGCCGTGGAACACGATGACCAAGGGCTATCGCACCCGCAACAACAAGCGCACGCAGACGTTCATCGTCTCGCGTCGCAAGAAGTAAGAAGGGCAGCACCACATGGCACGCTCTCTGAAGAAGGGTCCTTTCGTGGACCACCACCTGATGGCCAAGGTCGAGAAGGCCGCGGCGATCAAGGACAAGAAGCCGATCAAGACCTGGTCGCGCCGCTCGACGATCCTGCCCGAGTTCATCGGTCTGACCATTGCCGTGCACAACGGCAAACAGCACGTGCCCGTGTACGTGTCCGACCAGATGGTCGGCCACAAGCTGGGCGAGTTCGCGCTGACCCGGACCTTCAAGGGTCACCCGGCCGACAAGAAGGCCAAGCGCTAAAGGATGACGACCATGGAAACCCGTGCAATCGTTCGCGGCGTCCGCCTCTCGGCCGACAAGGGCCGCCTGGTGGCGGACCTGGTCCGCGGCAAGAAGGTGGACCAGGCGCTCAACATCCTGACGTTCACGCAGAAGAAGGCCGCCGGCATCATCAAGAAGGCCCTGGAGTCCGCGATCGCCAACGCCGAGCACAACGACGGCGCCGACATCGACGAACTGAAGGTCACCTCGATCTACGTCGAGCAGGCAGCCACGCTCAAGCGTTTTTCCGCGCGCGCCAAGGGCCGCGGCAACCGCATCAGCAAGCCCACCTGCCACATCTTCGTGACGGTCGGCAACTGAGGCGCTGAGGAAGACTATGGGACAGAAAATCCATCCGACCGGCTTCCGCCTGCCCGTCACCCGTGCGTGGGCGTCGCGCTGGTACGCGTCGAACACCAACTTCGCCGGCATGCTGGCCGAAGACCTGCAGGTGCGCGACTACCTGCGTACGCGCCTGAAGAACGCCGCCGTCTCGCGTGTGCTGATCGAGCGCCCCGCCAAGAACGCCCGCATCACGATCTACTCGGCGCGTCCGGGTGTCGTGATCGGCAAGAAGGGCGAGGACATCGAGAACCTGAAGGCCGAGCTGACCAAGCGCCTGGGCGTGCCGGTGGCGGTGAACATCGAAGAGGTGCGCAAGCCCGAAGTCGATGCGCAGCTGATCGCCGACTCGATCACCCAGCAGCTGGAAAAGCGCATCATGTTCCGCCGCGCCATGAAGCGCGCGATGCAGAACGCGATGCGCCTGGGCGCCCAGGGCATCAAGATCATGAGCGCCGGCCGCCTCAACGGCATCGAGATCGCCCGTACCGAGTGGTACCGCGAGGGCCGCGTGCCCCTGCACACCCTCAAGGCCGACATCGACTACGGCTTCTCGGAAGCGCGCACCACCTACGGCGTCATCGGCGTCAAGGTCTGGGTGTACCGCGGTGACCGTCTGGCCAGCGGCGAGGCCCCTGGCATCGTCACGCCCGCCGGTGAAGAAGAGCGTCGTCCGCGTCGCAACGCGCGTCCGGGTCCGGGCGGCCGTGGCCGTCCCGATGGCCGTGACAGCCGTGGCCCGCGTGGTGACGGCGGCGGCGACAAGCCCGCCGGCGGCGCGCCGCAGCGCGTGCGCAAGGCGCCCACGGGTGCCTAAGGAGAATTAGCAAATGCTGCAACCCTCTCGTCGCAAGTTCCGCAAGGAACACAAGGGCCGCAACACCGGCGTCGCCACGCGCGGTGCCGCCGTGTCCTTCGGTGAATTCGGCCTGAAGGCCACCGAGCGCGGCCGCATCACCGCCCGCCAGATCGAAGCTGCGCGTCGTGCCATCTCGCGCCACATCAAGCGCGGCGGCCGCATCTTCATCCGCATCTTCCCGGACAAGCCGATCTCGCAAAAGCCTGCCGAAGTCCGCATGGGCAACGGCAAGGGCAACCCCGAGTACTACGTGGCCGAGATCCAGCCGGGCAAGGTGCTCTACGAAATCAACGGCGTGCCCGAGCAGCTCGCCCGCGAAGCGTTCACGCTGGCCGCTGCCAAGCTGCCCCTGCGCTGCACCTTCGTGGCGCGCCAGGTCGGCGCCTGAGATCGGAGAACCTCATGAAAGCATCTGAACTCCGCGCCAAGGACGTCGCCGAACTGGAGAAGGAAATCTCCGAGCTGCTCAAGGCCCATTTCGGCCTGCGCATGCAGAAGGCGACCCAACAGCTGAGCAACCACTCCGCGCTGGGCAAGACGCGCCGCGACATCGCGCGTGCCAAGACCGTGCTGGCTCAGAAGAAGAAGGAAGCCGCCCAATGAACGCCCAAGCCCAGAACGCCGAAGGCAAGACCAAGGTCGTCCGCACCTTCATCGGCAAGGTCGTCAGCGACAAGCGCGCCAAGACCGTGACGGTGCTGGTCGAGCGTCGCGTCAAGCACGAGCTCTACGGCAAGATCATTGCGCGCTCGAACAAGTACCACGCCCACGACGAGAACGGCGAGTACAAGATCGGCGACGTGGTCGAGATCACGGAAAGCCGTCCGATCTCCAAGACCAAGTCCTGGGTCGTGACGCGCTTGGTCGAGAAGGCCCGGGTCGTCTAAGACTCGCCGTGCGGCGCCCTCTAGGGGAGCGCTGCCATGCAGCGGCCGCCTGCACCGGAAGGCTTTTCCGGCGCGGCGGCCGTTTTCCGTTGTTCCTCCAGGAGACGATGAAACATGCTCAAAGTCGGTGACCGGCTGCCCGCGGGCACGCTGTACGAGTTCATCGAGGTCGAGGGCGAAGGCTGCAGCCTTGGCCCCAATGCCTTCGACATCGGCCAGGCCACGGCCGGCAAGACCGTGGCCATCTTCGGATTGCCCGGCGCCTTCACGCCGACCTGCTCGGCGCAGCACGTGCCGGGTTACGTCGCTGCGGCTGACGAGCTCAAGGCCGCCGGCGTGGATGAGATCTGGTGCGTGTCCGTCAACGACGCCTTCGTGATGGGCGCCTGGGGACGGGAGCAGCAGACCGCCGGCAAGGTGCGCATGATGGCCGACGGCAGCGGCGATTTCGCCCGCGCCACGGGCCTGGAGCTCGACCTCACGGCCCGTGGGCTGGGACGGCGGCTGCAGCGCTGCTCGATGCTGGTGGTCGACGGCGTGGTGCGCACGCTCAACGTCGAGGCGTCGGGCAAGTTCGAGGTCAGCGACGCGCAGACGCTGCTGAAGCAGGCGCGCGAACTGCACGGCTGAAGCGCGGCCGGACACCCGGCCAATAACCCCTGACGGCGCTCGCCTTGACGCGCTGTCAGGTTTCGCTGCATAATCAGCAGCTTCGCCGGAAGGCCGGCTTGCATCCAAATGTGCGGTGCAGGCAAGGTCTCCGGATCCGCCCCAACCGCCGACTCCAAAAGCCGGTGCGACGGGCCCAAGACTGACTGGCGCGACGGTTGTTGTCGTGCCGGGGCAAGTTGGGGACAGACATGATCCAAATGCAATCGCGACTCGACGTCGCTGACAACACGGGCGCGAAATCCGTCATGTGCATCAAGGTGCTCGGCGGTTCCAAGCGTCGTTATGCCGGCATTGGCGACATCATCAAGGTCAGCATCAAGGAAGCTGCGCCTCGTGGTCGCGTCAAGAAGGGCGAGGTCTACAGCGCCGTGGTGGTGCGCACTGCCAAGGGCGTGCGCCGCCAGGATGGTTCGCTGGTGAAGTTCGACGGCAACGCCGCCGTGCTGCTCAACAGCAAGCTCGAGCCCATCGGTACCCGCATCTTCGGCCCGGTGACGCGCGAGCTGCGCACCGAGCGCTTCATGAAGATCGTCTCGCTCGCGCCCGAAGTGCTCTGAGCCCCAGGTCAAAGGACAGACCATGAACAAGATTCGCAAGGGCGACCAGGTCATCGTGCTGACCGGCCGTGACAAGGGCAAGCGCGGCACCGTGACGCAGCGCGTGGACGACTCGTACCTGATCGTCGAAGGCGTGAACGTGGCCAAGAAGCACGTCAAGCCGAACCCGATGAAGGGCACGACCGGTGGCGTGGTGGACAAGACCATGCCCATCCACCAGTCCAACGTCGCCATCTTCAATGCTGCTACCGGCAAGGCTGATCGCGTCGGCATCAAGCTGCTGGCCGATGGCAAGAAGGTGCGCGTGTACAAGTCCAGCGGCGACGAGATTCAGGCTTAAGTCGAGGTTCGAATGGCTCAGCAACAAAACGCTCGTCTGCAGCAGCAGTACCGCGAAAAGGTCGTGCCGGCCTTGATGGAAAAGTTCGGCTACAAGTCGGTGATGCAGGTGCCGCGCCTGACCAAGATCACGCTCAACATGGGCGTGAGCGAGGCGGTGTCGGACAAGAAGGTCATGGACCATGCCGTGGGCGACCTGACCAAGATCGCCGGCCAGAAGCCCGTGATCACGAAGTCGAAGAAGGCCATCGCCGGCTTCAAGATCCGCGAGAACGTGCCCATCGGCTGCATGGTCACGCTGCGCGGCGTGCAGATGTACGAATTCCTGGACCGCTTCGTCACGATCGCGCTGCCGCGCGTGCGTGACTTCCGCGGCATCTCGGGTCGCTCTTTCGACGGCCGCGGCAACTACAACGTCGGCGTCAAGGAACAGATCATCTTCCCCGAGATCGAGTACGACAAGATCGACGCCATCCGTGGTCTGAACATCAGCATCACGACGACGGCCAAGACCGACGAAGAGTGCAAGGCCCTGCTGCAGGCCTTCCGTTTCCCGTTCAAGAACTGAGGTGACCTGTGGCCAAACTTTCCCTCATCCAGCGTGAGAAGAAGCGCGAACAGCTGGTCGCCAAGTTCGCCAAGAAGTACGCCGAGCTCAAGGCCGTCATCGACGACGCCAAGCGCTCGGAAGAAGAGCGCTACGCCGCGCGCCTGGAGCTGCAGAAGCTGCCGCGCAACGCGTACCCGAGCCGCCTGCGCAATCGCTGCGAGATGACCGGCCGCCCGCGCGGCACTTTCCGCCAGTTCGGTCTGGCGCGTACCAAGATCCGTGAGCTGGCCTTCAAGGGCGACATCCCCGGTGTCGTCAAGGCCAGCTGGTAAGTCGGCGAGAGCAGGAGATAACGAATGAGCATGAGTGATCCGATCGCCGACATGCTGACGCGCATCCGCAACGCGCAGAGCGTTGACAAGGCCAGCGTGTCCATGCCGTCGTCCAAGCTGAAGGTGGCGATTGCCCAGGTCCTGAAGGACGAGGGCTACATCGACGGTTTCGCCATCAAGGGCGAGGCCGGCAAGTCCGAGCTGGAAATCGCGCTGAAGTATTACGCCGGCCGCCCGGTGATCGAGCGCATCGAGCGCGTGAGCCGTCCGGGCCTGCGCATCTACAAGGGCCGCCACGACATTCCCCAGGTCCAGAACGGCCTGGGCGTGGCGATCGTCACCACCCCGAAGGGCGTGATGACGGACCGCAAGGCGCGCGCTGCCGGTATCGGCGGCGAGGTGCTGTGCTACGTGGCCTAAGGAGAGACGAGCAATGTCCCGCGTTGGAAAAATGCCCATCGCCGTCCCGCAGGGCGTGGACGTGTCGGTGTCGGCCGAACAAATCACCGTCAAGGGCGCGCAAGGCACGCTGTCGCGTCCGGCGCACGCGCTGGTGAACATCAGCAACGAGGCCGGCACGCTGCGCTTCGCCCCGGCCAATGACAGCGCCGAAGCCGATGCCATGAGCGGCACGCTGCGCGCGCTGGTCAACAACATGGTCACCGGCGTGAGCAAGGGCTTCGAGCGCAAGCTCAACCTGGTGGGCGTGGGCTTTCGCGCTCAGGCCCAGGGCCAGAAGCTGAACCTGCAGATCGGTTTCTCGCACCCCGTGGTGAAGGACATGCCCGCCGGCATCAAGGTGGCTTGCCCGACCCCGACCGAGATCCTGATTTCCGGCGCCGACCGCCAGGTGGTGGGGCAGCTGGCCGCCGAGGTGCGCGCCATCCGTCCGCCCGAGCCTTACAAGGGCAAGGGCATCCGCTACAGCGACGAGCGCGTGGTCCTCAAAGAGACCAAGAAGAAGTAAGGAGTGGCAGCATGACCATCAACAAGAAGGATCAGCGCATCCGCCGCTCGCGCCAGACGCGTGCGCGCATCGCCGTGCAGCGCGTGGCGCGCCTGACGGTGTTCCGCTCCAACCTGCACATCTACGCCAGCGTCATTTCCGACTGCGGCACCAAGGTGCTGGCCAGCGCCTCCACCGCCGAGAAGGAAGTGCGCGAGCAGCTGGGCGCCGATGGCAAGGGCGGCAACGTGTCGGCCGCAACCATCATCGGCCGCCGCATCGCCGAGAAGGCCAAGGCCGCCGGCATCGAGAAGGTGGCCTTCGACCGTGCGGGCTTTGCCTACCACGGCCGCGTCAAGGCGCTGGCCGAGGCTGCCCGCGAAGCCGGCCTGCAGTTCTGACCAGGATTCAACATGGCAAAGTTTCAACCTCGCGCTCAGACTGAAGGCAACGACGACGGTCTGAAGGAAAAGATGATCGCGGTCAACCGCGTCACCAAGGTCGTCAAGGGCGGCCGCACCATGAGCTTCGCGGCTCTGACGGTGGTGGGTGACGGCGACGGCCGCATCGGCATGGGCAAGGGCAAGGCCAAGGAAGTGCCGGTGTCGGTGCAGAAGGCCATGGAAGCCGCGCGCCGCAACATGTTCAAGGTGGCGCTGAAGAACGGCACCGTCTACCACAACGTGCGTGGCGAGCACGGCGCAGCCAAGGTGCTGCTGGCCCCGGCTCCGGCCGGTACCGGCATCATCGCCGGCGGCCCGATGCGTGCCGTGTTCGAGGTGATGGGCGTCACGGACATCGTGGCCAAGAGCCTGGGCTCGTCCAACGCCTACAACATGGTGCGTGCCACGCTCGACGCGCTGCGCCGCTCCACCACGCCGGCCGAAGTCGCGGCCAAGCGCGGCAAGACGGTCGAAGAGATCTTCGGCTGAAGCCGCACGCGGAGAGAACAACCATGGCTGACAAGCAAACCCTGAAGGTCAAGCTGGTGCGCAGCGTGATCGGCACCAAGCAGTCCCACCGCGACACCGTGCGCGGCCTGGGCCTGCGCAAGCTCAACAGCGAGGCGGTCCTCGAGGACACGCCCGCGGTGCGCGGCATGATCAACAAGGTCGCCTACCTCGTGAAGGTGCTGTAAGGCATCCACGGGACAGGCACAAGGAATCATCGAACCATGCAACTCAACACCATCAAGCCCGCTGGTGGCGCCAAGCATGCCAAGCGCCGTGTCGGCCGTGGCATCGGCTCGGGCCTGGGCAAGACCGCGGGTCGCGGCCACAAGGGCCAGAAGTCGCGTGCCGGCGGCTTCCACAAGGTGGGCTTCGAAGGCGGCCAGATGCCGCTGCAGCGCCGCCTGCCCAAGCGCGGCTTCAAGTCCCAGTCGCTGAAGTACAACGCCGAGATCACCCTGGCCGAGCTGCAGCAGCTCGACGCCGAGGAAGTGAACCTCGTGGTGCTCAAGGCCGCCGGCCTGGTGCCCGAGATCGCCCGCAACGTGAAGGTGATCAAGTCCGGTGAGCTCAGCCGCAAGGTGACGCTGTCGGGCATCGGCGCCACCGCAGGTGCCAAGGCAGCCATCGAGGCTGCCGGCGGCAGCCTGGCCGTCAGCAACGCTTAAGGACTTCCGACCTTGGCAACTTCGGCGAACCAACTGGCCAAGAGCGGCAAGTTCGGCGACCTGCGTCGCCGGCTGGTGTTCCTGGTGCTCGCGCTGGTGGTCTATCGCATCGGCGCCCACATCCCGGTGCCGGGCATCGACCCCAACCAGCTGCAGCAGCTCTTCAAAAGCCAGTCGGGCGGCATCCTGAGCCTGTTCAACATGTTCTCCGGCGGAGCGCTGTCGCGCTTCACGGTGTTCGCGTTGGGGATCATGCCGTACATCTCGGCGTCGATCATCATGCAACTGATGACCTACGTCGTGCCCACGCTGGAGTCGCTCAAGAAGGAAGGCGAGGCTGGTCGGCGCAAGATCACGCAGTACACGCGTTACGGCACGCTGGGCCTGGCGCTGTTCCAGTCGCTGGGCATTGCCCTGGCGCTGGAGGGCTCGCAAGGGCTGGTGCTGGATCCGGGCTTCGGCTTCCGCATGACGACCGTGGTCAGCCTGGTGGCCGGCACGATGTTCCTGATGTGGCTGGGTGAGCAGATCACGGAGCGCGGGCTGGGCAACGGCATCTCGATCCTGATCTTTGCTGGCATCGCTGCAGGTCTGCCGGGTGCGGTGGGCGGGCTGTTCGAGCTGGTGCGCACCGGCGCGATGAGCATCATCGCGGCGCTGTTCATCATCGCCATCGTCGTGCTCGTGACCTACTTCGTGGTGTTCGTCGAGCGTGGGCAGCGCAAGATCCTGGTCAACTATGCCAAGCGGCAGGTGGGCAACAAGGTCTACGGCGGTCAGTCTTCGCACTTGCCGCTGAAGCTCAACATGTCGGGCGTGATCCCGCCGATCTTCGCGTCGTCGATCATCCTGCTGCCTGCCACCATCGTCGGCTGGTTCGCCACTGGCGAGGGCCTGACCTGGCTGAAGGACCTCTCCGGCGCGCTGTCGCCGGGGCAGCCGATCTACGTGCTGCTGTACGCGGCGATGATCGTCTTCTTCTGCTTCTTCTACACGGCGCTGGTTTTCAACAGCCGTGAGACTGCAGACAACCTGAAGAAGAGCGGCGCGTTCATCCCCGGCATTCGTCCGGGCGAGAACACCGCGCGGCACATCGACCGCATCCTGTCGCGTCTCACGCTTGCTGGTGCCGCGTACATCACGCTGGTGTGTCTGCTGCCGGAGTTCCTGGTGCTCAAGTACAACGTGCCGTTCTACTTCGGCGGCACGTCGCTACTGATCATCGTGGTGGTGACGATGGACTTCTGGGCGCAAGTGCAGAGCTACGTGATGAGCCAGCAGTACGAGTCGCTGCTGAAGAAGGCGAACTTCAAGGCAAGCTGAGACACGCATGGCCAAAGACGACGTCATCCAGATGCAGGGCGAGATCCTGGAAAATCTGCCCAATGCCACCTTCCGGGTGAAGCTCGAGAACGGGCACGTGGTGCTCGGCCACATCTCCGGAAAGATGCGCATGCACTACATCCGCATCCTTCCCGGCGACAAGGTCACCGTGGAGCTCACCCCTTACGATTTGAGTCGCGCTCGCATCGTCTTCCGGGCGAAATGAGTCATTGAAAGGTCAAGGAGAAGACCATGAAAGTAGCAGCTTCGGTCAAGAAGATGTGCCGCAATTGCAAGATCATCCGTCGCAATGGCGTGGTGCGCGTCATCTGCACCGACCCGCGCCACAAGCAGCGCCAGGGTTGAGCGGCTGAGCCCGCACCGACAGGACACAGAGGTATTCCATGGCACGTATTGCCGGCATCAACATTCCGCCGCACAAGCACACCGAGATCGGTCTGACCTCGATCTACGGTATCGGCCGCACCACCGCGCAGAAGATCTGCGACTCGGTCGGCATTGCCTATTCCAAGAAGGTCAAGGACCTCTCGGACTCGGACCTGGAAAAGATCCGCGACGAGATCAGCCGTCTCACCATCGAAGGCGACCTGCGCCGTGAGATGTCGATCAACATCAAGCGGCTGATGGACCTCGGCTGCTACCGTGGCATGCGCCACCGCCGCGGCCTGCCCGTGCGCGGTCAGCGCACCAAGACCAACGCACGCACCCGCAAGGGTCCGCGCAAGTCGGGCGCCCTGGTCAAGAAGTGAGCTGCTCGCAGCGATTGAGAGATACCGAACATGGCTAAGGCACCTACCAACACCGCCGCGCGTCGCGTCAGCAAGAAGGTTCGCAAGAACATCGCCGACGGCATCGCGCACGTGCACGCGTCGTTCAACAACACGATCATCACGATCACCGACCGCCAGGGCGGCGCCCTGTCGTGGGCGTCTTCGGGCGGCCAGGGCTTCAAGGGCTCGCGCAAGAGCACGCCGTTCGCGGCGCAGGTGGCTGCCGAGACGGCCGGCCGTGCTGCGCAGGAGCAGGGCATCAAGAACCTGGACGTGAAGATCAAGGGCCCTGGCCCTGGCCGCGAGTCCTCCGTGCGTGCTCTGGCCTCGCTGGGCATTCGCATCACCTCGATCTCCGACGTGACGCCCGTGCCGCACAACGGCTGCCGCCCGCAGAAGCGCCGTCGCATCTGATTCCGTTGTAGAATCGCGCCCTTTGCCGCCGCCTTCGGGCGGCATTGGCGCTTTCAGTGGGCTTGGCGCACCGAGTGGCAACACTCGCGGCGGCCAAGCCATGAAGACCACCGTCTGAGCGATCCACAACAAGACCCGCCAGACTTGCGCGGGGCGGAGCAGAGCCGCCCACGCGTCAGACAGACCTCAAGGACACGCACGTGGCACGTTATCTCGGCCCCAAGGCCAAACTCTCCCGCCGTGAAGGCACCGACCTGTTCCTGAAGAGCGCCCGCCGCGCCATCAGCGACAAGGCCAAGTTCGACAGCAAGCCCGGCCAGCATGGCCGCACCTCCGGCTCGCGCACCAGCGACTTCGGTCTGCAGCTGCGCGAGAAGCAGAAGGTCAAGCGCATGTACGGCGTGCTCGAGCGCCAGTTCCGCCGCTACTTCGCCGAGGCCGAGCGCCGCCGCGGCAACACCGGCGCCAACCTGCTGTCGCTGCTGGAATCGCGCCTGGACAACGTCGTCTACCGCATGGGCTTCGGCTCGACCCGTGCCGAAGCGCGCCAACTGGTGTCGCACAAGGCTGTGACCGTCAACGGCCAAGTCGTGAACATCGCTTCCTACCTGGTCAAGGCCGGTGACGTGGTCGCCGTGCGCGAGAAGGCCAAGAAGCAGCTGCGCATCGCCGACGCGCTCAAGCTGGCCGACTCCATCGGCCTGCCGGGCTGGGTTCAGGTCGACATCGCCAAGATGGAAGGCGTGTTCAAGAAGACGCCGGACCGCGATGAGTTCGGTGCCGAGATCAACGAGTCGCTGATCGTCGAACTCTACTCGCGCTGATGCGCGAGCCCCCGCTGCCGTAGGTCGCGCCTCCGGGTGCGCGCGGTGGCGGCCCTTCCGCTGTGCTCGCCGGGCGTGCAGCGGACCGTGTCCAGCCCGGCAGCTCCATCAGCCTTATCGGTGTAACGAGCCGAGGGTATTGACAGGAACAGGACTCAATGCAAACCAATCTGCTGAAACCCAAGGCCATCAATGTCGAGTCGCTGGGTGGTCACCGTGCCGAGGTGACGCTCGAGCCTTTCGAGCGCGGCTACGGCCACACGCTGGGCAACGCCCTGCGCCGTGTGCTGCTGTCGTCGATGGTGGGTTACGCGCCGACTGAAGTCACCATCGCGGGCGTGCTGCACGAGTACTCCACGATCGACGGCGTGCAGGAAGACGTGGTCCACATCATGCTCAATCTCAAGGGCGTGACGTTCCGGCTGCACAACCGTGACGAGGTCACGCTGGTGCTGCGCAAGGAAGGCGAGGGCCCCGTCACCGCCGGTGACATCCAGACGCCCCACGACGTCGAGATCATCAATCCCGAGCACGTCATCGCACACCTGTCGCAGGGCGGCAAGCTCGACATGCAGATCAAGGTCGAGAAGGGCCGCGGCTACGTGCCCGGCAACATGCGCCGCTTCGGCGACGAGCCGACCAAGGCCATCGGCCGCATCGTGCTCGACGCCTCCTTCTCGCCCGTGCGCCGTGTGAGCTACGCGGTCGAGAATGCCCGCGTGGAGCAGCGCACCGACCTCGACAAGCTCGTGATGGAGATCGAAACCAACGGTGCCATCTCGCCCGAGGAAGCCATCCGCGCCTCGGCCAAGATCCTGGTGGAACAGCTCGCCGTTTTCGCGCAGCTCGAGGGCAACGAGATCGCTGCCTTCGATCAGCCGGCCCAGCGCAGTGCGCAGTTCGATCCGATCCTGCTGCGCCCCGTGGACGAGCTCGAGCTCACCGTGCGCTCGGCCAACTGCCTCAAGGCCGAGAACATCTACTACATCGGCGACCTCATCCAGCGTACCGAGACCGAGCTGCTCAAGACGCCCAACCTGGGCCGCAAGTCGCTCAACGAGATCAAGGAAGTGCTGGCCTCGCGCGGCCTCACGCTGGGCGCGCGCCTGGAGAACTGGCCGCCGCAAGGCCTGGACAAGCGTTGATTTCTTCGACGCCGAACCCGTAGTCAGTACGGCGCCCTCGACGGGCGCCGTTCAACGAAAGGGCTGCCCTGGCGGGCGGCCCGGTGCACCCTCCGGTACCTGACACGGCCGGAGGTTTCATAAGGAAAGGAAAGCACCATGCGCCACCGTAACGGACCCCGCAAGCTCAACCGCACCAGCGAACACCGCGCCGCCATGTTCCGCAACATGTGCGTCTCGCTGCTGAAGCACGAAGCCATCAAGACCACGCTGCCGAAGGCCAAGGAACTGCGCAGCATCGTCGAGCCGCTGATCACGCTGGCCAAGGAGCCCACGCTGGCCAATCGCCGCCTGGCTTTCGACCGCCTGCGCGACCGCGAGATCGTCGTCAAGCTGTTCAACGATCTGGGCCCGCGCTTCAAGGCCCGACCGGGCGGTTACACCCGCATCCTGAAGATGGGTTTCCGCGTTGGTGACAACGCGCCGATGGCCTACGTCGAGCTGGTGGACCGCGCTGCCGAAGAGGCCGCCCCGGCCGCCGAAGCCGCAGCCGAGTAAGCGTTCGCGCTTGTCCTGCATGGAGCCCGCCGCGTGCGGGCTTTTCCATGCCTGCCCGCGCTTCAGAAACGCACTACGAACATGGTTGCTGTCAGCGTCGGCTACGTGGTTCGACAAAGCTTTTTTTCGAAAAGCGCTTGCAGTACGCTGAATGTCTGGCTAGAATTGAATTCTTCAGTCGCGGGGTGGAGCAGTCTGGTAGCTCGTTGGGCTCATAACCCAAAGGTCGTTGGTTCAAATCCAGCCCCCGCAACCATATCTCACGCATAACAGGCCGTCCTCGTGACGGCCTGTTTGCTTTGGGGCCGTGATAAGCGTCCCGCTTTCCTTGGCAACGGAACGCGGCGGTGCGCTCCTTATCCAAGGAGCCTCCAGGCGCCGCGCTTAGAATCCCGGGTTCCCCTGCGCCGCCGGGCTGCGGCTGTCAGCGCAATGCGCAGGGGGTTTCGTCCCTACACAAAACAAGGAACGCCTGCCGTGTTCATCTCTTCCGCTTTTGCCCAGGCCGCCGCTCCGGCCGCCTCCGCCACCGACAGCCTGATGAGCATGCTGCCGCTGGTGCTGATGTTCGTGGTGCTGTACTTCATCATGATCCGTCCCCAGATGAAGCGGCAGAAGGAGCACAAGGCCATGATTGCCGCCCTGGCCAAGGGCGATGAGGTTGTCACCGCCGGTGGCCTGCTGGGCAAGGTGACCAAGCTCGACGAGAGCTTCGTGCGCCTGGAAGTTGCGAGCGGTGTGGAGATGCAGGTGCAGCGCAGCGCCGTGGTGCAAGTGCTGCCCAAGGGCACCTTCAAGTAATACGCGGCGGGCCCTCGGCGGCCCGCTGCCAGCGCCGCGTCCCGCGCGGCGCGAGGAACATCGATGAACCGCTATCCCCTGTGGAAGTACGCGATCCTGGCGGTCGCGCTGCTGGTCGGGCTCGTGTACACGCTGCCCAACTTCTTCGGCGAGGCGCCGGCCGTGCAGGTGTCCAGCAGCAAGGCCACCGTCAAAGTCGATGCCGCGCTGGCGCAGCGCGTGGAAGGCGTGCTCAAGCAGGCCGGCGTGCAGCCCGACTTCGTGCAACTCGACGGCAACTCCGTGCGCGCCCGTTTCGGTGACCCGGACACGCAGCTCAAGGCCAAGGACGTCCTCAGCCGCACCCTCAACGCCGATCCCGCTGACCCTACCTACATCGTCGCGCTCAACCTGGTGAGCCGGTCACCCGCGTGGCTGACTTCGCTGCATGCGCTTCCGATGTACCTGGGCCTGGATCTGCGCGGTGGCGTGCACTTCCTGATGCAGGTGGACATGCGCGCGGCGCTGACCAAGAAGGCCGAGTCGCTGACCGGCGACGTGCGCCTGCTGCTGCGTGACAAGAACGTGCGCCACGCCGGCATCTCGCGCGAGGGCAACAACGTGGAGGTGCGCTTCCGCGACGCCGCCACGCTCTCCACGGCCCAGGGGCTGCTCGCCGATCAGCTGCCCGATCTGCAGTGGACCGCGGCCGGCGAGGGCAGCGAGCTGCGCCTGGTGGGCCAGCTCAAGCCGCAGGCCGCGCGCGCGGTCCAGGAAGCCGCGCTCAAGCAGAACATCACCACGCTGCACAACCGCGTCAACGAGCTGGGCGTAGCCGAGCCCGTGATCCAGCAGCAGGGCGCCGACCGCATCGTGGTGCAACTGCCAGGCGTGCAGGACACCGCCAAGGCCAAGGACATCATCGGCCGCACCGCCACGCTGGAGGTGCGCCTGGTGGACGACAGCGCCGAGGCCGCTGCGGCTGCGGTGGGATCCGGCCCGGTGCCCTTCGGCACGGAACGCTACGTCGAGCGCGGCGGCGCGCCGCTGATCGTCAAGCGCCAGGTCATCCTCACCGGCGAGAACCTCAACGACGCCCAATCCGGCTTCGACAGCCAGAGCCAAGAGCCGGCGGTGCACCTGACGCTCGACGCCAAGGGCGCGCGCATCTTCCGCGACGTCACGCGCGAGAACGTCGGCAAGCGCATGGCCATCCTGCTGTTCGAGAAGGGCAAGGGCGAGGTCGTCACCGCGCCGGTGATCCGCTCGGAGATTGCCGGCGGGCGCGTGCAGATCTCGGGCCGCATGACCACTCAGGAAGCCAGCGACACGGCGCTGCTGTTGCGTGCGGGCTCCCTGGCCGCCCCGATGGAGATCATCGAGGAGCGCACCATCGGCCCGAGCCTGGGCGCCGACAACATTGCCAAGGGCTTCAACAGCGTGGCGTACGGCTTCGTGGCCATTGCCGCCTTCATGTGTGCGTACTACCTGCTGTTCGGCGTGTTCTCCACGCTGGCGCTGGCTTTCAACCTGCTGCTGCTGGTGGCGGTGCTGTCGATGCTTCAGGCCACGCTGACCTTGCCCGGCATCGCGGCCATTGCGCTCACGCTGGGCATGGCCATTGACGCCAATGTGCTCATCAACGAGCGCGTGCGCGAGGAGTTGCGTAACGGCTCCGCGCCGCAGACAGCCATCCACGCCGGCTACGAGCGGGCCTGGGCCACGATCCTGGACTCCAACGTCACCACGCTCATTGCCGGCGTGGCGTTGCTGGCCTTCGGTTCCGGCCCGGTGCGCGGCTTTGCCGTGGTGCACTGCCTGGGCATCCTGACCTCGATGTTCTCCGCCGTGATGTTCTCGCGCGGTCTGGTGAACCTGTGGTACGGCCGCAAGAAGCGCCTGAAGTCCGTGTCGATCGGCCAGGTCTGGCGTCCCGAGGGCGGTACCCCGCCCGCCAAGGCCTGAAGCGGCCGCCCTTCGGAGTATTCAGATGGAGTTCTTCCGTATCCGGCGCGACATCCCGTTCATGCGGCATGCGCTGGTGCTCAACGTCGTTTCGTTCCTGACCTTTGCCGCGGCCGTGTTCTTCTTGGCCACGCGCGGCTTGCACCTGTCCATCGAGTTCACGGGCGGTACGGTGCTGGAGGTCAACTACGCGCAGGCCGCCGAGATCAATCGCACCCGCGCCGCGGTGGAGTCGCTGGGCTTCGGCGAGGTGCAGGTGCAGAACTTCGGCACCGCGCGCGACGTGCTCATCCGGCTGCCCGTGCGCGGCGACGTCAAGCAAAGCGAGGTGGCCGGCCGCGTCTTTGGCGCGCTGTGCCAGGCGGCGCAGGGCAGTGTGCAGACGCGCCCGGGTGAAGGCGACGCCACGCGCCAAGCCTGCGTGACTGCCGATGGCAGCGAGCCGCTGCGGCTGTCACGCACCGAGTTCGTCGGCCCCTCGGTGGGCTCGGAACTCGCGCGCGACGGCGCGCTGGCGCTGGCGGTGACGGTGGTGGGCATCATGATCTACCTCGCCATCCGCTTCGAGTGGAAGTTCGCGGTGGCCGGCATCATTGCCAACCTGCACGACGTGGTGATCATCCTGGGCTTCTTCGCCTTCTTCCAGTGGGAGTTCTCGCTGGCGGTGCTGGCGGCGGTGCTGGCGGTGCTCGGTTACTCGGTCAACGAATCGGTCGTGATCTTCGACCGGATCCGCGAAGCCTTCCGCAAGTACCGCAAGATGAGCTCGATGCAGGTGATCGACCATGCCATCACCAGCACCACCAGCCGCACCATCATCACCCACGGTTCCACGCAGATGATGGTGCTGGCCATGCTGCTCTTTGGCGGCCCGACGCTGCACTACTTCGCCTTGGCGCTGACCATCGGCATCCTGTTCGGCATCTACTCGTCAGTGTTCGTCGCCGCGGCCATCGCCATGTGGCTGGGCGTCAAGCGCGAGGATCTGGTCAAGGCCGCGCCCCGCGGTTCGGACCCGAACGACCCCAACGCGGGTGCGGCGGTGTGACGCTGCGCTGATACCCTACGAAAGCAAAGGGCCGCTACAGCGGCCCTTTGCTTTGACTGTGCACTGCCGCGGGCTGGAACGCCGGACGGCAATGCGCACTGCTTAATGGATGATGCGTTCCTCGTCGTCCACGAACAGCTCGTCAAGGATGAGCGCATCGGGCTCCTCGCCAAGGCTCCAGAACACCATGAGCACGATGATCTTGAGATCCTCGAGCTCCAGCGGCACGCGGCCGATGGCGCTGGCGCGGTCGACCACCATTTCGCGCATCAGCGGCGGCAGCACGCCGGCGCCTTCGAGGAAGCTGATGAAGCCGATGGAGGCATCGCCCAGCAGTTCGCGCTCGGCGGCGGTGTAGACGCGCATGCTCGTGGCCGCTTGCGGCTGCGAGCAGGACTCGGCCATGCCGGCCAGGCCGTCGAGCCAGCTCAGCGCCTCCTCGATGTCGTCGGACTCGAAGCCCACTGCCGAAAGCTTGCGCGTGAGCTGGTCGTGGTCCGGACAGGCATCGGGCCGCCAGTAGTTTTCGTACAGATAGACGAGCACGTCGAACATGAGGGCCACTATAGCTCACGCTATCTGAACGCAGGCTTGCAAGACCGAAGGCCTTGTGGATAGCGCCGCCACGCCGCGCGTGGACTTTTCACGCCAGGCCGCGACGCTGGTACAGCCCTCCGGGCAGGCGCTGCAGCCGGCCTTCCAGCTCCAGCTCCAGCAGCCGCGCCATCAGCGTGGGTGCGGGCCAGCCGGTGCGGTCGATGAGCATGTCCAGCGTCGCGGCATCGTGTCCCAGCGCCGCGAGCACCTCGTCGGGCGGGCCGTCGTCCGCCGCCGGGGCCGCCGCCATGGCCGCCGGCCGGGCGGCCACGGCCTCCCGGCGCCGGTTGCCGGAGCCCTTTCCGGCGCCGTCGTCCTGAGCCATCTGCAACTCCTCCAGGATGTCCTGAGCGCATTCCACCAGTTTCGCCCCCTGCTTGATGAGCGCGTGGCAGCCTTTGGCCTGCGGCGCGTGGATGGAGCCAGGAATGGCGAACACCTCGCGCCCGTTCTCCGCCGCCAGCCGCGCCGTGATCAGTGAGCCCGACTGCAGCGTCGCCTCCACTACCAGCGTGCCGCGCGCCAACCCGGCAATGAGCCGGTTGCGCTGCGGGAAGTTTTCGCGCAGCGGCGGCGTGCCCAGCGGGAACTCGCTCACCAGCAGCCCCTCGGCGGCGATGCGCAGCGCCAGGTCGCGGTGCCGGGCTGGGTAGAGCCGGTCGATGCCCGTGCCCAGCACGGCGATGGTGCGGCCTGCTCCGGACAGCCCGCCCTCGTGCGCCGCGCCGTCAATGCCCAGCGCCAGGCCCGAGACGATGGTCCAGCCCGCCTCGCTCAGGCAGCGCGCGAAGGCCAGGGCGTTGTCCGCGCCCTGCGCACTGGGGTTGCGGCTGCCGACGATGGCCAGCGCCGGCTGCCGCAACAGCGCCACGCGGCCGCGCAGGTGCAGCAGCAGCGGCGGGTCGGCCATGTGCAGCAGCTCGGCCGGGTACAGCGCGTCGCCCAGCGTGACGACGTGCCGGTCGGCGCCGCCATCGAGCCAGTTGAGCGTGCGCGCCAGGCAGGCGTCGAGCTCGGCCGGCGGCGCCGCCAGCGCCAGTGCCTGTGCCGGCGTCGCAAACTCGCGCAGCCGCGCGGGCGGGGCCTCGAACACTTCCTGTGGCGTGCCCAGCGCGGCCAGCAGCCGCCGCCCGGTGGCGCGGCCCACGCTGAGCACCAGCCGCAGCCAGGCGTGCAACTCGTCGGCGCCGGCGCGCGGGCTCAGGTGGTCGGCGTCGGCCGGCGGCTCGGCCAGCGCGCCGCCCTCGTCGGTCGTTTCGGGATTGGCCATCGTCGCTGCGCTCCCTGGGCAGTGCGACACCCGCCCGAAGGTCGAGGAGGACGGCGCGCCGCGGTTCTTGGGCCCACGCCGGTGACGGCATGGCCGATGGGCGAAAATACCGGCCCGGTTCCACCTGATTCTGCCCCCAGGCCCGCCGGCGGCCGTGGCCGTGAACCCTGTGCAGCACCCCCGCCGCGCAGCCGGACTGCCACCCGAGGCCGCGGCGCCAGGGGCCTCCCGCACCATGGCCCAGCTTCCGATCCTGCGTTATCCCGATCCTCGCCTGCATACCGTCGCCGCCCCGGTGAAGGCGGTGGACGAACGCATCCGGCGCCTGGCCGCCGACATGCTGGAAACCATGTACGCCGCCGACGGCGTCGGCCTGGCTGCCACGCAGGTGGACGTGCACGAGCGCGTCGTCGTGATGGACACCTCCGAGACGCGCGACCAGCCGCTCGTGCTCATCAATCCCGAGATCATCGAGCGCAGCGAGGAGATGATGACCGGCGACGAGGGCTGCCTCTCCGTGCCGGCCATCTACGACAAGGTGCAGCGCAACGCGCGGGTGAAGGTGCGCTTCCTGGACCGCGACGGCCAGGTGCAGGAGTTCGAAGCCGAGGGCCTGGCTTCCGTGTGCGTGCAGCACGAGCTCGACCACCTGCTGGGCAAGGTCTTCGTCGAATACCTGAGCCCGCTCAAGCGCGAGCGCATCAAGACCAAGCTGCTCAAGAAGAGCCGCGAAGAGCTGCAGCGCGCATGACGGGCGCCAACTCGCAGACGGCGGCTGCCGCGGCCGCCGCCGCGCCGCTGCGCGTGGCCTATGCCGGCACGCCGGAATTCGCGCGCGTGGCGCTGCAGGCCATCCTGGACGCCGGCTTCGACGTGCCGCTGGTGCTCACGCAGCCCGACCGCCCGGCCGGGCGCGGCCTGAAGCTGCAGCCCTCGGCGGTGAAGCAGCTGGCGCTGGAGCGCGGCATCGCCGTGGCGCAGCCGCGCAGCCTGCGCCTGGACGGCAAGTTTCCCGAGGACGCCGCCGCGGCGCGCGAGACGCTGCTGGCCGCGCGCGCCGACGTGATGGTGGTGGCGGCCTACGGGCTGATCCTGCCGCGCTGGGTGCTCGACCTGCCGCCGCGCGGCTGCCTCAACATCCACGGCTCGCTGCTGCCGCGCTGGCGCGGCGCCGCGCCCATCCAGCGCGCGGTCGAGGCCGGTGATGCGCAAACGGGCATCGCCATCATGCAGATGGACGAGGGCCTGGACACCGGCGACATGCTGCTGGTCAAGGCGCTGGACATCGCCCCGGACGAGACTTCCGCCACGCTGCACGACCGCCTCGCCGCGCTGGGCGCGCAGTGCATCGTGCAGGCACTGCGCGAGCTCGACCGGCTGCCGCGCGTGCCGCAGCCTGCCGAGGGCGTGTGCTACGCGCACAAGATCGAGAAGGCCGAGGGCGCCATCGACTGGCGCCAGCCGGCGGCCGTGATCGAGCGTCGCGTGCGCGCCTTCGACCCGTTCCCGGGCATGAATTTCAACCTGGATGGCCAAGCGGTGAAGGTCTGGCGCGCGGCACTGCGGCCAGAGCTGTCCGGCGTGCCCGGCACGGTGCTGCGCGCGGACGCGCAGGAAGTCGTGGTCGCCTGCGGCGAGGGTGCGCTCTCGCTGCTGGATCTGCAGCGTCCGGGCGGCAAGCGGCTGCCGGTGCGCGCCTTCCAGCAGCAGCAGGCGCTGGCGGCGGGGTGCGTCCTCGCCGGCTGACGCGGCCGCAGCGCGCGCTGGCCGCGCGCATGCCGGGTTGAACTTGCGGTTTCCGGCGGCATCTACCCAGGCAGATCAATCCACTCCTGGACGCACGACGATGTTCAACCTGATGAAGACGGCCATCCTGATGGCTGCCATCACTGCGCTGTTCATGGCCATCGGCCATCTGATCGGCGGCCGCGCGGGCATGAGCCTGGCCCTGCTGGTGGCGCTGGGCATGAACTTCTTCAGCTACTGGTTCTCCGACAAGCTGGTGCTGAAGATGTACAACGCCCGCGAGGTGGACGCGCAGTCCGAGCCTTACTTCTACGGCATGGTCGCGGAGCTGGCGCAGCGCGCGAACCTGCCCATGCCGCGCGTGTACCTGATCGACGAGGACGCGCCCAACGCCTTCGCCACCGGCCGCAACCCCGACAACGCCGCCGTGGCCGCCACCACCGGCATCCTGCGCGTGCTCAACCACCGCGAGCTGCGCGGCGTCATGGCGCACGAGCTGGCGCACGTGAAGCACCGCGACATCCTCATCAGCACCATCAGCGCCACCATGGCCGGCGCGGTGTCGATGCTGGCCAACTTCGCCATGTTCTTCGGCGGCCGCGACAGCGAGGGACGCCCGACCAACCCGCTGGCGGGCCTGCTCGTGGCGCTGCTGGCGCCGCTGGCGGCCAGCCTGATCCAGATGGCCATCAGCCGCGCCCGCGAGTTCGAGGCGGACCGCGGCGGCGCCGAGATCAGCGGCGACCCGCGCGCGCTGGCCAGCGCGCTGGAGAAGATCCATGCCTACGCCACCGGCATCCCGCTGGCCGCGGCCGAGCGCAACCCGGCCACGGCGCAGATGATGATCGTCAACCCGCTCTCCGGCGGCGGTCTCAAGGGCCTGTTCAGCACCCACCCCTCCACCGAGGAGCGCGTGGCGCGGCTGCTGGCGATGGGGCGCTGAACGCGCTCACGCGCCACGTTCCTTTGCTGACACCTTCTCCCGGCCGCGCGGCGTGCAGAGCGCACGCCCGCGGCGCGGCGGGCCGTCAAGTTGGGCAGGCAGGCGCCGATATGCTGTGCAGACCCGCCTGAAAAGCAACCGCCCGTGAAACCCCGCCTGCCCCTGCTGCTGCTACTCGTCGCTGCCCTCGCGGGCTGCGAGCAACTGGGCATCGAGTCGCCCGGCAGCACCGCGGCGCGGCGCGAGGCCGAGGGCAAGGCCATCGGCGGCGCCTGCCGCCATGCCGGGCGTGCCATCGAGGACTGCTACACCCTCAACCGCAAGGCCGACAAGGCCGCCATCTTCGCCGGCTGGCGCGAGATGAACGACTACATGCGCGAGAACAACATCCAGGCCGTGGCGCCGGTGTTGCCGCCGCCCGGCGCGGCTCCCGCGCCGGCCGCTGCCTCGGCGCCCGAGGAAGAGCCCGAGAAGCCGGCCAAGGCGCGCAAGGGCCAGGCCTGAGGCGGGTGGGGCCTCGCCGGGCACAATCCCGGCAATGAATCAGGGTTCCGAGGGCGGCACGCAGCCGCCATGGCGCCACCCGGCGTTCAGAACGGGTGCGCGCGAGATGATGGTCATCGCGCCGGGCATCGCTGCCTGGGGCCTGGTGACCGGGGTGGCGATGGTCAAGGCGCTGGGCATGCCGCTGGCGGTGCTGATGTCGCTGGTGGTGTTTGCCGGCAGCGCGCAGCTGGCGGCGCTGCCGCTGATCGCCGCGGGCGCGCCGGTGTGGGTGGTGTGGGCCACGGCGCTGTGCGTGAACTTGCGCTTCGTCATCTTCAGCGCCCAGTGGCGCCCGTACTTCGCGCACCTGCCGCTGGGACAGCGGCTGCGCCTGGGCTACTTCACGGCCGACCTGAACTACGTGCTGTTCATGAAGCGCTTTCCCGAGCCGCGGCCGGCGCCCGAGCAGGTGCCGTACTTCTGGGGCGGCGTGGCGCTGAACTGGGCTTCGTGGCAGGTGCCGTCCTTCATCGGCATCTTCCTGGGCGAGCGCGTGCCCACGCACTGGGGCCTGGGATTCGCCGGCACGCTGGCGCTGCTGGGGCTGATGAACACGCTGCTGTCGGACCGCGCCACCTGGGTCGCGGCGGCGGTGGCGGGCTGCGCGGCGGTGGCCGCCTACGCGCTGCCGCTGCGCCTGAACATCGTCGTGGCCATCGCCGCGGCGGTGGCCATCGGGCTGCTGATGGAGCAGTTCCCGCGGCGATCGGGACAGGGCAAGGCATGAGCGCCGCTGAAACCTTCGTCACGATCCTGGGCCTGGGCCTGATCACGGTGCTCACGCGCTGCTTCTTCTTCCTCTCCCAGCGCGAGCTGCCGCTGCCGCACTGGCTCAAGGAAGGCCTGCGCTACGCGCCGCTGGCCGCGCTGGCGGCGGTGGTGGTGCCGGAAGTGGTGATGACGCGCGGCGAGCTCATCACCACCTGGCAGGACGCGCGGCTCTTTGCCGTGGCCGCAGGCAGCGCGTGGTTCTGGTGGCGCCGCGGCATCCTCGGGACGATCGTCTGCGGCACGGCCGTGCTGCTCTTGATGCGGCTCGGGTTGGGCTGGTAGCGGCGCGGCCTAGAATTTCGGCCTTCGGGAACATTCCCCAGGTTTCTCCACTTCCGGCGCCTCTCCCATGAACGTTCTTCGCTTCTCCGATCTCGTCGCCCAGGGCCAGGTGGCCGGTCGGCGCGTCTTCATCCGGGCCGACCTCAACGTGCCGCAGGACGACTCCGGCCGCATCACCGAGGACACGCGCATCCGCGCCTCCATCCCGTGCATCCGCATGGCGCTGGACGCCGGCGCGGCCGTGATGGTCACCTCGCACCTCGGCCGCCCGACCGAGGGCGAGTTCAAGGCCGAGGACTCGCTCGCGCCCGTGGCGCAGCGCCTGGGCGAGCTGCTGGGCCGCGAGGTGCCGCTGGCGAGCAACTGGGTCGATGGCGTGCAGGTCGCGCCGGGCCAGGTGGTGCTGCTGGAGAACTGCCGCCTCAACAAGGGCGAGAAGAAGAACAACGAGGAGCTGGCGAAGAAGATGGCTGCGCTGTGCGACATCTTCGTGCACGACGCCTTCGGCACCGCGCACCGCGCCGAGGCCAGCACCTACGGCATCGCGCAGTTCGCGCCCGTGGCCTGCGCCGGCCCGCTGCTGGCCGCCGAGATCGACGCCATCTCCCAGGCGCTGGCCAACCCGAAGCGCCCGCTGCTGGCCATCGTGGCCGGCTCCAAGGTCAGCACCAAGCTGACCATCCTGAAGGCGCTGTCGTCCAAGGTGGACGGCCTGATCGTGGGCGGCGGCATCGCCAACACCTTCATGCTCGCCGCCGGGCTGCCCATCGGCCTGAGCCTGGCCGAGCCGGACCTGCTGGATGAGGCCAAGGCCGTCATCGAGGCCATGAAGGCCCGCGGCGCCGAGGTGCCGATTCCCGTGGACGTGGTCACCGCCAAGCGCTTCGCCGCCGACGCGCCGGCCAGCGTCAAGCTGGCCACGGAAGTCGAGGCCGACGACCTGATCCTGGACATCGGCCCGCAAACCGCCGCCAGGCTCGCCGCGCAGCTCAAGGCCGCGGGCACCATCGTCTGGAACGGCCCGGTGGGCGTGTTCGAGTTCGATGCCTTCGCCAAGGGCACCGAGGCCATCGCCCGCGCCATTGCCGAGAGCGACGCCTTCAGCATCGCCGGCGGCGGCGACACGCTGGCGGCCATCGCCAAGTACGGCATCGAGTCCGACGTGGGCTACATCTCCACCGGCGGCGGCGCCTTCCTGGAAGTGCTCGAAGGCAAGACGCTGCCGGCCTTCGAGATCCTGTCGCGCCGCGCCGCCGGCTGACGACCGTTCTCCCGCCCGGACACTTCCTGGCCAACCCGGCGCCCCTGCGGCGCCGGGTTTTTGCTTCTGGCTCCCGCTTTTCTTCACGAGGACCATCCCGGCACGGGTGCGCGGCGCGCGCATCCGGCCGGCGCAGCCGTCGGTGCCTTGCCGCCATCCGGTCTGCCTGACACACAACACTTCCCCGGGAAGCGCACACCATGTCCGAAGAAGCCTCCATGTCCCCGGCCGAGCTGGCCCTGCGCGACGCCGCACGCGAGTACCACCGCTCGCCCTCGCGCGGCAAGATCTCCATCGCGCCGACCAAGCCGCTGTCGAACCAGCGCGACCTGTCGCTGGCCTACTCGCCGGGCGTGGCCTATCCGTGCCTGGACATCGAGCGCGATCCCA
>NZ_VIDQ01000038.1 GCF_009760915.1 Azohydromonas aeria | reverse complement strand
GCAGCGGCTCAATGACGGCCCAAAGTTCATCGTCAATCAGTGGTCTGGCCATAGCGACACCTCGTTCAGCAGACGGGTTCGCCAAGCACGGCGGCATCTACCGTGCCGTTATTTGGTTAGGGCCTTTGATTGACCAATACGGCCAGCGCGGATGCCGAGTGTGCGACCTGGCTACGCGAGGTTCTGCGGTGATCCGCATCGAGGCGGTGTGGCTGTCCACCGCGCCGCTGGACATGCGCGCGGGCATGGACACCGCGCTGGCGCGCGTGGTGGCTGTCTTCGGTGAGGCCCGGCCTCACCACGCGTACTGCTTCGCCAACCGGCGAGCCAACCGCATTTTTCTTGCAGCAGCCTTCTTGGCGGCCACCTTCTTGGTGGCAGCGGTCTTCCTGGTCGGCATCGTGGGTTACTCCCTCAACGGAACGAACGGTGTTGTGACAGCCGGGATTATTGACGCGTGCAAGTACCGTGTCTTCCTGAGAATCCAGGTGAACGGGCAGTCAGGGCCTTGGGCGCTGCATTGCCAAGTGATGCGCAGATGCGGCGAGGGTGGCAGGACAGGGAAGCCGCTGGATCTGGTCAGTACAGCGTGCGCGGTACATTGATCCCGTGAACGCGTTTCTGAAGGAGGGCGCCCATGAACAGATCCAGCCCCGTGGGGATGATGTTGCAGTACGCGTTCGGTCGTGGGCCATCGCGCGCCGGATCATCCAGCGGGCCGGCATCCCCGGCCAACAGCGACATCACGTGTGACTTGTCGCCGCAGATGCTGGCGCTGGCCGCGCCAGCCAGGGCCTGGTGGGAGGCCGGACGGCCCGAGGGCTGGTCGCTGGAGCAGCACCTGGCGGCGCCGACTGCTGGCTGCAGTGCATGTGTGCTGGAGCAGGCACTGGCCGAGGCCGTTGCCTGCCTGGAACGGCAGGGCGTTTGATGGCATCTCTCGCCGCACAGGTTGGCCTTGCCTAAACGCCGGGGCAGCGAGCCTTTGCAAGGCGCACTCCCGGCGCGCTGCGTGCCGGCCATGCATGGAGCGTCAAAGCCAAGGCGACCAAGCCGGCGCCCATGACTTCGCTGGCTTGGGGTGGGACCCCGAGCACTGCACGTACGGCAATCACGGACACAGGCACAACGTTGAGAAACAGCGTTCCCACAGGGGCGCCGAGCCGGCGCACGCCCAGGTTGAATGCGAGTGCCGCGGCGACCGTGGGCACGGCGGCGACGTAGAGCAGTTCCGGCGCGAAGCTGGCCAGTACCGCCAGGGAGGGCAGCACGACCAGTCCGCCAGCCGTGGCCAGCGCCGCGCCCGCGATGAGCCACGGCAGTGCCGCGACGGCCGTGAGCGCGGTGTACTCCAGCGGGCTGTGGTCCGGCAACGATGCGGCGCCACGGGTGTAGAAGACCCAGCCCAGCGTGCCGGCCAGCGTGATCAGGTCCCCCAGCTGCGAGGCAGTGGTGCCGCCCGAGGTGCCTGCCAGAAGCTGCGCCACCGTCGCCACGCCGGCCAGCGCCAGCGCGGCGCTGAACACCGCCCGTGGCGAGGGGCGGATGCCATCGAGCAGCCAGCGCAGGCCCAGCGTGGTGAAGGGCATGGTGGCCATCAGCACCGACCCGTGCGAAGGCGCCGACAGCCGCAGGCCCACGAACACCAGGATGCTGAAGGCGCCGTAGCCGGCCACCCCCAGCAGCGTCAGGCGCGCCAGATTGGCCCGCAGCTTGACCCAGGGCGACTGGCCGAAGCACTGCACCAGGACAAGCAGCAGCAGCGTGGCCAGGGCGTAGCGCACGACGGTGAACCAGACCGGGTCGATCACGCCGATGACGTGCTTGCCGACGAGAAACAGGCTGCCCCAGGCGGTGGTCGCGAACACCAGCGCCAAGTAGGCTAGCGAAGCAGGTAGAGGGAGCATGGCGGCAGTTCTTTGCGAGCGGGAAATGCCTGCCAGTCTTGGCGCCTCGCCGGGCACGGTCCATTCGTTTCGACGGACCGCCGCGTTTGGAAGATCAACACGCACGCCGCCGGCGTCGCTGCCGACAATGGCGCCATGGAGCTCTACCAACTCAGGACCTTCGTGGCCGTGGCCACCGAGGGCAACCTCACGCGGGCGGCGCAGGCGGTCTTCACGAGCCCGCCGGCGGTGAGCGCGCAGCTCAAGTCGCTGGAGGACGAGCTGGGCGTGCGGCTGTTCGAGCGGCAGCCGCGCGGGATGACGCTCACGGCCGCTGGCGAGCGGCTGCTGGTCGAGGCGCAGCGCACGATCGCCGCGGCCCAGGCGATGCAGGCGGCCGCGGCGCAGATCCGCGGGCAGGCCCGGGGCACGGTGCGCATGGGCACGGTCAGCGATCCGGTGTCGCTGCGGCTGGGCGACGTGTTCATGCGCCTGGCCGAGCAGCACCCGCAGGTGGCGCTGCAGCTGCACCAGGCGGTATCGATGCGCACGCTGCAGGCCGTGCGCCGCGGCGAGCTGGACTGCGCCTATGCGCTGTGCGACCAGGCCAGGGTCGAGGGGCTGGAGCTGGCGCGCCTGACCGCATGCGACATCGTCGTCGTCCTGCCGCCGCGCTTTGCGGACACGCCCGCACCGAAGACCCTGGCCGAGCTGGTCTTGCTGCCCTGGGTCACGTCGTCACCCGAGTGCGGGCTGCGACCGCAGCTGGAGGCGCTGTTCAGGCAAGCCGGCCACGGCGTGCCGGCAGGCACCATGGCCGATACCGAAGGCGCCGTGCTCGGGATGGTGGCCAGTGGCCTGGGGGCCGGCCTGATGCGGCGCGACCAGGCCATCAAGGCTGAGCGCGCGGGCCAGGGAATCATCTGGAGCGGCTGGCAAGGCCGAACATGGCTGTGCTGGGCGAGTACCGGCGCGGCGCTGGAAGTGCCGGCCGTTGCTGCGGTACGCGACGCGGTGTTGCAGGCCTGGGCGTGACGCCGGCTGACTTGCCGGCTGCCGCGGCGCAACGCGGCAAGACCCGTCAGGGCAGATAAGTTGCGAGCGCTACAATACAGTTTATGTGAAGTTGCATAGGCAATGAAATCATGAACAGCGCTGCCCTGACGGAGTGCACCGCCTGATTTGTCTACGGAGGTTGTTCCGACATGCCGTATTCCAGGACAGCTTGCATCGTTTGGTCTGTTGACAACGAACCGCTTTCCGCGATCCGGTACCCCATGGACTTGTAGCCTCGCTGTCGCCTGTCCCACATGCGCAGCAGTGCCGGGTGGCCCTCGTCCACGAAGTCGACGATTCGCACACCGGCCTTGGCGACGTGCTCGCGGTGAAGCCGGCCCGCGTACTGCTGCAACGTGCCCTTCCATGACACGGGCATGGCCAGCACCAGGGTGTCCAAGGGCGGGTGGTCGAAACCCTCGCCGACAAGGCGGCCGGTGGCCAGCAGCACGCGCGCGGCATCAGATGGCAGTGCATCGAGAGCAACGAGCAGCGCGTTGCGGTCCTTGCGCGAGATGCGCCCGTGCAGCATGAACAGCGGTGCAGCGCAGTCGGCCAGCCGCGCCGCGATCGCATCGAGGTGGTCGGTGCGCTCGGTGAGCACCAGCACCTTGCGGCCTTGCTTGCAGGCGGCCTGTACCTCAGCCGCAATCGCGTCGGTACGCGCCGCATCGCAGGCCACGCGGCGGAACACTTCCTGGATGGGGGCGTCGGCTGCCAGGCCAAGGCGCGAGGAGAGGTAGCGCGGGATGACCGCGAGGTCCTGCGGCACCTCGTCCGGTCGCTGGGCGGTGTGGCGCACGGGGCCGCACTGCATGAAGAGGACCGGCTGCTGGCCGTCGCGGCGGATGGGCGTGGCGGTCAGGCCCAGCACGTACCGGGCCTTGACGTGGCGCAGCAGAGCCTCGAAGGAGGCCGCGCCGACGTGGTGGCACTCGTCGACGATGACATGCCCGTACTGCGCCACGCGCTCGTCGGCCTTTCCTTGGCGGTAGAGCGACTGCATCACCGCGATGTCGATGCGCCCGGTGGGTCGGTCCTTGCCGCCGCCAATGACGCCGACGCCTTTGCGTTCGATGCCGAGGAAGGCATGCAATCGTTCCTGCCACTGACGCAGCAACTCGGTGCGGTGCACGAGCACCAGCGTGTTGACGCCGCGCCGGGCGATGAGCGCCGCGGCACTGACCGTCTTGCCGAAGGCCGTGGGGGCGCACAGCACGCCGGTGTCATGGTGCAGCATGGCCGCCACGGCGGCCTCCTGGTCAGGACGCAGCAGCCCGGCAAAGCTGGCGTCGATAGGTGTACCACCCTGCCGCTCGTCGTGCAGGTCGCAGCGGATGCCGTTGTCGCGCAGCAGCGTCAGCACGCCGTCCAGGCAGCCGCGCGGCAAGCCGATGTGGCGCGGGAGATTCTGCGCGCAGCCGATGACGCGGGGCTTGTCCCAGACCGACAGGCGCATGGCCTGTGCCCGGTAGAACTCCGGATTCTGGAACGCGGCCAAGCGGATGAGCCGGTTGGCCAGCGCCTGAGGTAGCGCCGCCTTCTCCACGTAGATCTGGTTGGCCAGGGTGAGGGTCAGCGCTTCGGGCATGGGGCCGGCGAGCCGGCCGCCCGAAGCCGGACGCTGCCATGGCGTGGCCAAGTCCTCTTCCTCGATGAACGTGACGTCCAGTGGATGCGCTCCGCCGGTGGCGCGCAGGATCACGGGCTCGATGTCGAGCGGTGCCATCCGCTCGACGCGGGCGAGAAACGCCCACTGGTCGGCATGCGGGCGCAGCTCCTCGTCCACGAAGACGCTGCAGCCGTGCTCGCGACGCAGCTTTTGCAGCGGCAACGCGATCAGGTTGCCAAAGCCGCCCTTGGGCAGGGTGTCCTGGTTGGGAAAGAGCCGGTCATAGGAGGCCAGTTGCAGCTGGCGTATGCGGCTGCAGGCGTGGCCGATGAGGGCCGTTCCCAGGCGCCGCGCGTCGCGAGCGGCCACCGCCGCCGTGAAGAACACCCACGCATGCGCGCCTTGTCCCGAGCGCGAGATCTCCAGCGCCGCCGGCACGCCAAGCTCCCGGCAGGAGCCCATGAAGGCGCGGGAATCCTCGCGCCACTCGGCCTGGTCGAAGTCCACGGCCAGGAAGTGGCAGCTGTCATCCTGCAGCAGCGGATAGACGCCGATGGTGTGCCGGCCGGCCAGGTGGCCGTGGACGACGCCGTCATCAAGCGGCACGAGCTGCCGGTGGGTGCATTCGGCGCATTTAATGCGCGGCTTTTCGCACACGCCCGCTCGCCACTCGTTGGCGCAGGCGGGCGAATAGCCCGAGCGTTCGCCGCCGCGGCTTTCCCAGCGCACCGGGTACACGTCCGTGCGGCCACGGAAGAGCTGCCGGAACAGAGCCACCTTGTCAGCCGTAGTCAGCCGCACCGAAGGCTGTGGCCGCGGCGGCGCTGTCGGCGCCCCTGGAGGCACGGCGGGCGCTCGCCAATCGATCCCGTGCCGCTCCAGCAGCGCCACGAGCCGGGCGTTCTCGGCTTTGAGTGCGGCGATGAGATCCCGCTCGGGCATTGAGGCATCGGCCATGCTGCTGATTGTCCTGCCAAGCTTGTGGCGATCCAGCGACTCGACCCGCTGCGCGCTGCCGGGTGGGGCGGGCGGTCGCGGCGTCCAGCCGCGCCGGCGGGCTATGCCGACTGGCTCGCCGGGCTGAAGGCCGACATCGCGCATGCGCGGCAGCGTGCGGCGCTGGCGGTCAACGCCAAGCTGGTGCAACTCTACGGTCGCATCGGGCGCGAGATCCTGACGCGGCAGCAGGCCCAGGGCTGGGGCGCCAAGGTGATCGACCGCCTGGCGTGCGACCTGCAGGACGCTTTCCCCGACATGCGCGGCTGGTCCAGCAGCAACCTGAAGTACATGCGCTTCTTCGCGCAGCACTGCCCTGGTGGTCGATTTGGTCAGCAGCCTGCTGACCAATTGCCCTGGTTCCACGTCGTGACGCTGCTGACCAAGCTCGACGACCCGGCGCAGCGCGAGTGGTACGCCGCGCAGGCGGTGCAGCAGGGCTGGTCGCGCACGACGCTGGAGCTGCACATCCGCAATCGGCTCCACCAGCGCCAGGGCGCCGCCGTGACCAAGTTCGAGGCCCGGCTGCCGTCGCCGCACTCGGCATTGGCACGCGAGACGCTCAAGGATCCATACCTGTTCGATTTTCTTGGCCTGGGCGACGAGGCGCATGAGCGCGAGATCGAGAGCGGCCTCGTGCGCCACATCACCCGCTTCCTGCTGGAACTGGGCGCAGGCTTCGCCTTCGTCGGCCGCCAGTTCCGGCTGGAGGTAGCCGGCGACGAGTTCTTCATCGACCTGCTTTTCTATCACACGCGCCTGAAGTGCTTGCGTCGTGGTCGAGCTCAAGGCCACGGCCTTCAAGCCCGAGCACGCCGGGCAGCTCAACTTCTACCTCGCCGCCGTGGACGCGCAGGTCAAGGCAGCTGACGACAAGCCCACCATAGGACTGCTGCTGTGCCGGCAGCAAAACCGGCTGGTGGCCGAGTACGCACTCTCGGGCATCGACAAGCCCATCGGCGTCGCCGAGTATCAGCTGCTGCGCGATCTGCCCGAGCCGCTGACCGGCAGTCTTCCCAGCATCGAGCAGATCGAGGCTGAGCTCGGCGGTGACGTGGCCGACGAAGGCAGCTCCTGATCTAACGGCATGGCCGGCGAAAGCGCTGTCAAGTGGGGGCATGCACAAGTGTCAAACGAATGTATGTTGAATACGCAACAAAATTGACACCGTTTGGATTGTCGTTGTGCATTAGAAGGTTGAGATATCAGCCGATGCCGTCCTTAAGTTATAAGCCTCCCCCCCTGATCGAGCTGCTTCTGTCAGCTGCGCACCCGCAAGATGGCAGCGAAATACGCCGTCAGCTCGTCGCGGGCCGTCAGCGGGAGAACATGTGCGACGTACTGATCCGGACGCACGATGACCACGCAACCTGAGGCGCGGTCGATGCCGCGCATCGCAAAGATGTCGTCGCCCCGCTTCAGGTCGGCACAGAAGACCTTCTCGTAGTCGCACAGCCCGTAGCGGCCCACCGGCGGGCGCAACAATGTGGGCATGGCGCCGTAGTCGAGCGAGCGGAAGTCCTGCTGGAAGACGGCCCGGGTGTCGATCACCGCATCCACGTCCTCCCCCGGCGCCGTGTGGCGGCGCAGCGGAGAGGCCGGGTCGTGTTCGAGCCAGTCGCACAGGCTGGCGACAGCGCCACCGCGGCCGCCAGCATCCGCCATGGAGGCGAAGATGAACAGGCGGAATCGCGCGTCGGCTTCGACGCAGTGACCCAGCTGCATGGGCCTGGCATCGGCCAGCCGCACGACCGGGGCGGAATGGAAGCGCTTGCCGATGTCGAAGCCGGCCGCCAGGTGCTGCCAAGTGGGCGCGCCGGTGAGCGCGCCGCGCTCGTACTGGATGGTCAGGCCGCAGGTGAAGGGCAGGTTGTTGACGAACTCGCGCGCCACGCGCGGCAGGTCGCCCGCGGCATCCTCCTCGGCGCGCGCGCCGACGACACGCGCCCACTTGTGGTCAAACTCCACCAGGCCCTGGGCTGCGGCACGGCGTTCGCCGGAATAGCTGTGCAGCAAGGCCGGGTCCGCGCGGCCGGTCAGTACCGAGATCAACTTCCAGCCCAGGTTGAAGGTGTCGCCCATCGACACGTTCATGCCCTGCCCTGCCTTGGGACTGTGGGTGTGGCAGGCGTCGCCCGCCAGCATCACGCGCGGCGCGCGGGTGGCCACTTGGTCCTCGGGCACGTCGTCGAACTTGTCGGTCAGGCGATGGCCGATCTCGTAGATGGACCACCAGACCACCTCCTTCACTTCAAGCTGGAACGGCCGGAAGATGCGCTGCGCCTTGGCGATGATGTCCTCGGCGCCCATGCCGCGGTCGGCGGCGCGCTCGTGCTCGCCCAGGCGGTCGAGCTCGACGTACAGCCGCACCAGGTGCCCGCCCTCGCGCGGCAGCACCATCAGGATGCCCTCGTCCTGCGAGCGCACGAAGGACTTCATGCGCCAGTCGGGGAAGTCAGTGACGGCCAGCACGTCCATCACGCCCCAGGCCTGGTGCGCCGCATCGCCGTGCAGCGCGCCACCGATGGCGCTGCGCACGTTGGAGCGTGCGCCGTCGCAGCCCACGACGTAATTGGCCCGCACGGTGGCGCGCTCGCCCTCGCGGTCGGGTGCGGTGTGCTCCAGCGTGACTGTGACGGGGTGTTCGGCAGTGCCGGCGTCGATGGCCAAGTCGATCACCTTCAGGCCGTAGTCTGGCTCCAGCCGGGTCGGCGAGTGGCGCATGACGTCCAGGAACATGTCGTGCACCCGCGCCTGGTTGAGCAGCACGTGGGGCATCTCGGAGATGCCGTCGGGCACGTCCTGCACACGGGCGACACGCGCCAGGGACGCCCCGACGGCGGGCGTCCAGAAAGTCGTCTCGTTGATCCAGACCGACTCGCGCATGACCTTTTCAGCAAAGCCGAAGGCCTGGAACATCTCCATGGAACGCACGCTGATGCCGTCGGCCTGGCCCTTCTCCATCGGCCCGAGCTTGGGCTCCACCAGCAGGGTGCGGATGCCCGGAACGCGGGCGAGCTGCGCGGCCAGGCACAGGCCCGCCGGACCCGAGCCCGCGATCAGCACGTCCACCGTCTCCGGCAAGGGGTCGCCCGCGCGACGGTGGCCCGCGGCCGCCGGCAGGACATCGGGATCGCCGGCCTTGAAGCCGTTGACGTGGTATTGCATGGCGTCTCCTTCAGGCAGCCCGCCGATCGGGCGCGGTTGCGTACAATATGATTGCATATCATATGCATGCATATTAATCCCGTCAAACGCGTCGGCCATGCCGGCGCGCTGGGGCGTGGCGGGCGACGCGAGGAGTCACGGATGGACAGGATCGAGATGGCCGGGCACCTGATCCGTCGGCTGCACCAGCAGTCGACGCAGGTCTTCCAGGCACGCACGCAGGCCGCGGGTTTCGACCTGACCTCGGTGCAGTTCGCGGCGCTCGACGCCATCGCGCTGCAACCCGGCATCGACCAGGCGAGCCTGGCCGCGACCATCGGCTTCGACCGCGCCACGATCGGCGGCGTGATCGACCGACTGGAGCTCAAAGGCCTGGTGCAGCGCATGGTCAGCGCGCAGGATCGCCGCTCGCGCCGACTGCACCTCACGCCCGAAGGCGAGCAGCTGCTGGGAGCTTGCCGGCCGCTGGTGGAAGCCTTGCAGGCCGACATCCTGGGGCCGCTGTCCCCTGCGGAGCGCACCGCCTTCCTGGCCCTGGCGCAAAAGGCACTCGGGCTGGCCTGAACCGCAGGCCGCAGTACGGGGTGACGGTGTGGGCACCCCCACTTGCTAGGCATCGCAGCGGGTTCGCCCCGCCACTACGCTCTCGTGGCGCGGCCGATCACAGCTCTGCCAGTACCGTCTACATCCGCGCCGGCGCCGACGCCACTCCAGCTCGATGCCGGCAGACTTGATGATGTAAGTCCACTTCTACGTTTTTCGGCCCGGAACTTGGCCAGATCTCGCGGCGAGCCGGTCCACGGCTTGGCACCGTTGTCCTCGAAGAAGGTGCCGGCGGGTGTGTCCACTTCTTGGCCATTGCCGGGCAAGTGAACCGCGGCCGGCCTTTCAGCCTTAAGTCCTATCTGAAGCGTGTGTGCGTCGCACGGTAATTACATTTATCTGAAGTTGGTTGCGCAAGCATAAAATAATGGGGCTACTCTTACGCTTCAATCCAGGCCCGGCTTCCCCGACCGATAGCGTCAGCCAGCCGCCGCAATGCCGGCACGAAGCGCTGCTGCAGGTCACGCTCGGACACCGCGGTCTTTGGAAATACCAGGTTCAACGCTGCCAGCAGCCGCTGCCCGGCTCGCACCGGCACTGCCACAGCGGCGAATTCCGCCTGCTGTAGCCATTCCCCTTCGTT
Source organism: Azohydromonas aeria (assembly GCF_009760915.1). Classification (GTDB taxonomy): domain Bacteria; phylum Pseudomonadota; class Gammaproteobacteria; order Burkholderiales; family Burkholderiaceae_C; genus Azohydromonas; species Azohydromonas aeria. The sequence goes on along the minus strand of NZ_VIDQ01000038.1, from coordinate 57,652 downwards.
AATGGCGTAACCGCGCTGCAGCGTCTGCTCGATCAGCCGCTGCACGAAGACGGTGTCGCGCGCGAGCTCGCCCAGGCGATCGCCACGGCGGCGTAGCAGCTCCAGCAGCGCCTCGCGCTCAGCCTCGTCGGCGGCGGCCAGGTAAGCGCGGCCAATGGCCGTTTCCAGCAGCGGCATCTTCTCGCCGATCATGGCGCGGTGCTGCGACAGCGCGCTCCAGCGGTGCGTGGACTCCCGCACCACCATGAAGCCCGCCTCCGCCGTGCCCAGGTCGCACGGCCACACCAGCTCGCGCACCGCGGCCTGCATGGCCGGCGACGCGATGCGCGCCACCCAGGCCTCGTCCTCGAAACCCTCGCTCAGCCGCCGCACCTCGAAAGTCAGGTAGTACTGCCCTTCCTTCTCGCCCTGGCGCACCAGGCCCTGCGCGCGCAGCGTCTCCAGCAGCCGCTTCGTGGTGGTGCGGTCCAGCTCGCACAGGCGTGCCAGCTCGGTGGTGTTGCCGATCCCACCGGGCAGCCGGTTCAGGGCCTTGAGCACCGCCAGCCCCCGCGACAGGCCGCGCACCTCCTTGTAGACGCCCTCGTCGCGGTCGTTGGCAGATAACGGCATGGGAAAGCTTGATCCGGGTTAACCCAGGCCAAGACGTGCACCAGGTGCACGCAGTTTACGTGTTGATCCAGCGCAAGGACATTGCGGTCACCGCGGCGCGACGCCGCTTGTGATCCCGAAGGAGACAGCCGTGTCCACCCACCGCACCCGACTCGACGCCGACGTGCTCATCGTCGGCGCCGGCCCGGTCGGACTGACCATTGCCAACACCCTGGGCCTCTACGGCGTGCGGGTGCTGGTGGTGGAAAAGCTCGACAGCATCATCGATTACCCCCGCGCCATCGGCATCGACGACGAGTCGCTGCGCACGCTGCAGGCCACCGGCCTGGCAGTGCAAGTGCAGGCGCACATCACGCCCGACCACGCCATGCGCTTCGTCACCGGCAGCGGGCGCTGCTTCGCCGACATCGACCCGCGCACTGACGAGTTTGGCTGGTCGCGCCGCAATGCCTTCATCCAGCCGCAGATCGACAACATCCTGTACCAGGGCCTGGCACGCTTCGCGCACGTGCAGGTGCTCTTCGGTCATGAGGTCGAGTCCTTCACGCAGGACGAGGCCGGCGTGTCGCTGCAGCTCAAGGGTGCCGACGGGGTGCAGCAGGCGCGTGGCCGCTACCTCGTGGCCTGCGACGGTGGCAACAGCTTCATCCGCCGCAGCTTGAACGTGCCCTTCGAGGGCCGTACCAAGCCGAACCAGTGGATCGTGGTGGACGTGCGCAACGACCCGCTGGGCACGCCGCACGTGTACATGCACTGCGACCCTGAGCGTCCGTACGTCTCGGCGGCGCTGCCGCACGGCATCAGGCGCTTCGAGTTCATGGTGATGCCCGGCGAGACGGAAGAGGAGCTGTCACGGCCCGAGAACATGGCGCGCCTGATGCGCAAGGTAGTGGCCGATCCCGACCGGGTGGACTACATCCGCAAGCGCGTGTACACGCACAACGCGCGGCTGGCCGAGACGTTTCGCGTGCAGCGCGTGCTGCTGGCCGGCGACGCGGCGCACATCATGCCGGTGTGGCAGGGCCAGGGCTACAACAGCGGGCTGCGCGATGCGAGCAACCTGGCGTGGAAGCTGGCGCACGTGGTCAAGGGCCTGGCCGGCGAGCGGCTGCTCGACAGCTACACCCAGGAGCGGCGCAGCCATGCGCGCTCGATGATCCACCTCTCAGAGGTGGCGGGCGACATCTTCGCCCCGGCCAGCCGCTGGGGGGCCAGGCTGCGCGACGGCTTGACGCTGGCGCTCAATCGGCTGCCTTCGGCCAAGCGCTACATCGTAGAGATGCGCTTCAAGCCCATGCCCCGATACCGGCAGGGCGCCGTGCTCACGGGCAGCGGCACGGCGGCGCGCCAGGGACTGCTGGCTCGTGCACTGGAGCGCTCGGGCGGCTCGGCGCTGGGCCGGCTGCTGGGCCTCATGGCGGAGAAGGAAGGCTCGCTGGTGCACCGCCTCGTGCACGGCCGCCAGACCGACGAGGGCACCGCCGTGGGACGCATGTTCATCCAGCCCCGCGTGCTGTGCGAGGACGGGCAGTCGCGGCTGCTCGACGAGGTGGTCGGACTGAACTTCGCCATCGTGGCCTGGGGCACCGACCCGACCCATGGCATGAGCTCGCAGGCGTGTGCTTTCTGGGAGCGGCTGGGCGCGCGCTTCGTCACCGTCAAGCCGGCGGTGCAGATGGCGCACCACGACGACCATCGCAACGGCGTGACCTGCATCGGCGACCTGGGCAACCGTCTCAAGGCCTGGTTCGCGCAGCAGCCCAGCTCGGTGGTGTTCATCCGCCCGGACCGCTTCGTTGCCGCGCTGTGCTCGCCGCAGGAAGTGGATGCCACCACCCGCGCGCTGGCCGATGCGCTGGCCATGCCGCTGGCCGCGCCGGCCACCGCCGCGCCGGTGCTGGAACTCGCGGAGGCCGCATGAGCAGCCAGCGCGCGTTCCTGGGCCTGTCCCATTCGCCGCTGATGGGCCTCAACCCCGTGGCGGCACCGGTCGAGGCTGCGCTGCAGGGTGCCATCGCGCAGGCCCGCGAGCAGGTGCAGGCCTTCAGACCCGAGCTCGTCGTGCTGGTGGCGCCCGACCACTACAACGGCTTCTTCAACGAGCTGATGCCGCCGTTTTGCATCGGCACGGCCGCGCGCTCGGTGGGTGACTACCTCACGCCGCCCGGCGAACTGCATGTGGATCCGGACGCGGCGCTGGCGCTGGCCAAGCACCTGATGGACGCGGACTTCGACCTCGCCGTCTCGCGCCGCATGCAGGTGGATCACGGCTTCGCCCAGGCGCTGCAGCTGCTGTGGGGCAGCCTGGACACGCCGCCAGTGCTGCCCATCTTCATCAACGCCGTGGCCCAGCCGGGCATCCCGCGGCTGCGCCGTTGCCGCCAGCTCGGCCAGGCCATCGGGCGCTTCCTGGACACCGTGCCAAAGCGCACCCTGCTCATCGGCTCGGGCGGCCTTTCGCACGAGCCGCCGGTGCCCACGCTGGCGCACCCGGACCCGGCCGTGCGCGAGCGCATCACCTTCAGGCGCGAACCCACGCCGGTCGAGCGCGACGCCAAGACGCAGCGCGTGATGGCCGCGGGCCGCGCCCTGGCTGCAGGCGACCCGGGCATGAAGCCGCTCAACCCGGCCTGGGACGCGCGCTGGATGGATGCGCTCGAAACCGGGGGCGCTGCGATCGACGCGTTGTGCACGCTGAGCGAGGACGGCATCGAGCGCGAGGCCGGCCTCTCGGCCCACGAGTCCAAGAGCTGGCTGGTGGCGCGCAGCGCCCTGCCTGCCGATCGTCCTGCGCACTGCACGCTGCGCCACTACCAGGCCATCCCCGAATACATCGCCGGCTTCGGCTTGCTGTGCCTGCAGGCCTGAACCCACTCCAGGAGAAGACATGGAAACCCGCATCAACGAATGGGCGCAGCGGCTGCGCCGGGCTGAAGCTCAGCGCGAGCCCATCGAGGCGCTGCGCGACGAGATCGGCCCCGATCCCGACGGCCGCATCGCCTACGCCATCCAGCAGGCCAACGTGGAGCACGCGCTGGCTCAAGGCCGGCGCATCGTCGGCCGCAAGATCGGCCTGACCTCGGCCGCGGTGCAGCAGCAGCTCGGCGTGGACCAGCCCGACTTCGGCACGCTCTACGCCGACATGCTCTACGGCGACGACGAGGTCGTGCCGCTTTCGCGCACGCTGCAGCCCAAGGTGGAAGCGGAGGTGGCGCTGGTGCTCTCGCGCGACCTGCCGGCCGCCGATACGACGCTCGTCGAGCTGATCAACGCCACGGCCTACGTGCTGCCGGCCATCGAGATCGTGGGCAGCCGCATCGCGCGCTGGAACATCCGCTTCACCGACACCGTGGCCGACAACGCTTCCAGCAGCCTGGTGGTGCTCGGCGGCGTGCCCAGGAAGCTCGATGGCCTGGACCTCAAGCTGTGCGCGATGTCGATGACGCGCGGTGAGGAGACTGTCTCCAGCGGCAGCGGCGCCGCCTGCCTGGGCCATCCGCTCAACGCCGCGGTGTGGCTTGCGCGCAAGCTCGCCGCGCTGGGGCAGCCGCTGCGCGCCGGCGACCTGGTGCTCACCGGCGCGCTGGGTCCCATGGTCGCCGTGCAGCCCGGCGACCGCTTCGAGGCCTGCATCGAAGGCGTGGGCAGCGTGCGCGCGCGCTTCTCCGCGGCCTGACCGCCTTTCAAGGCAAACCCCGAGGATTCACCATGAACCACTCCCGTCGCTTCACCCTGGGTGCGCTGACTGTCGCGATCGTCTCGGCACTGACCGGCCCGGCGCTGGCACAGGATTTCCCGAGCAAGCCCGTCACGCTGGTCGTGCCCTTCCCGCCCGGCGGCATCACGGACCAGATCGCGCGCGTGCTGGCCGGCAAGCTGCAGGAAGACCTGCGCCAGACAGTGATCGTGGACAACAAGCCCGGCGCGGGCGGCCAGATCGCGGCGCAGGCCGTCAGGACGCAGCCGGCCGACGGCCACACCGTTTTCGTGGCCGCCACGGAGATGTTCGCCGTCAACCCGACGCTGTACCGCAAGTTCAGCTACGACCCGGTCAAGGACTTCCAGCCCGTCACGGCGCTGATTTCCTCGCCCCTGGTGCTCGTCGTGCCCAAGGGCAGCCCGGTGAACTCGGTGGCCGAGCTGGTGGCTGCCAGCAGGAAGGATGGCGGCCTGAACTTCGCATCCCAAGGCGTAGGGTCCATCGGCCACCTGCTGGGCGAGCTCTACCGCAGCCGCAGCGGCGGCGATTTCCACCACGTCGCCTACAAGGGCTCGGCCCCGGCGCTGCAGGATCTCATGGGCGGCCAGGTGGACCTGATGTTCGACCCCGTCATCACCACCGCGCCGCTGATCCAGAGCGGCAAGCTGAAACCCCTGGCCATCGCTGCGACGAAGCGCGCGGCCCAACTGCCCGAAGTGCGCACGCTGCAGGAACTGGGCACCACGGGCGTGGACGCCAGCGTGTGGTTCGGCGCGGTGGTCAAGGCCGGCACGCCGGCGCCGGCCGTGGCCCGACTCAACGAGTCGCTGGCCAAGGCGCTGCGCAGCCCGGACGTGGTCAAGCGCTTCACCGACCAGGGACTGCAGCCCATGCCGATGAGCCCCGAAGCCTTCGGCAGCTTCATGAAGGAAGAGATCACGCGCTGGAGCGCGCTGGTCAAGACGAGCGGCGCGTCCGTCGATTGAGGAACTCACCCATGAACAGCACCAAGCTCAAGGCCGCCATCATCGGCAGCGGCAACATCGGCACGGACTTGATGATCAAGATCCTGCGCCACGGCAGGCACCTGGAAATGGGCGCCATGGTCGGCATCGACGCGGCTTCCGACGGCCTGGCGCGCGCGGCGCGCCTGGGCGTGGCCACGACGCATGAAGGCGTCGAAGGCCTGGCGAAGCTGCCGGTGTTCGCCGACATCGACATCGTCTTCGACGCCACCTCGGCCGGCGCGCACGTCAGGAACGATGCCTTCCTGCGCAGCCTGAAACCCGGCATCCGCATGGTGGACCTCACGCCGGCGGCCATCGGCCCGTACTGCGTGCCCGTGGTCAACGGCGAGCAGCACCTGGATGCGAAGAACCTCAACATGGTGACCTGCGGCGGCCAGGCCACCATCCCGATGGTGGCGGCGGTGAGCCGCGTGGCCAAGGTGCACTACGGCGAGATCGTCGCCTCCATCTCCAGCAGAAGCGCGGGCCCGGGCACGCGCGCCAACATCGACGAGTTCACCGAGACTACCTCCAAGGCCATCGAGGCCGTGGGCGGTGCCGCCAAGGGCAAGGCCATCATCGTGCTCAACCCGGCCGAGCCGCCGCTGATGATGCGCGACACGGTCTACACGCTGTCGGACTTCGCGGACGAGGCCGCTATTGCCGCTTCGGTCGAGCGCATGGCCGCCGACGTGCAGGCCTACGTTCCCGGCTACCGCCTCAAGCAGCAGGTGCAGTTCGACCGCATCGAGCAGCCGCTGCTGATCCCCGGCGTGGGCCGCATCGCAGGCCTGAAGACCAGCATCTTCCTGGAAGTCGAAGGCGCCGCGCACTACCTGCCCGCCTACGCCGGCAACCTCGACATCATGACCAGCGCCGCGCTGCGCACGGCCGAGAGCATCGCGGCGAAGCTGCTGAAGCCGCTCACGGCTTGAAGGAGACCCCCACCATGAACGGCAAGAAGCTCTACATCTCCGACGTGACGCTGCGCGACGGCAGCCACGCCATCCGCCACCAGTACAGCGTGGCGCAGGCCGCGCAGATCGCCAAGGCGCTCGACGAGGCCAGGGTGGACTCCATCGAGGTCGCCCACGGCGACGGGCTGCAGGGCGGCAGCTTCAACTACGGCTTCGGCGCGCACACCGACCTGGAATGGATCGAGGCCGTGGCCAGCGTGGTCAAGCACGCCAGGATCGCCACGCTGCTGCTGCCGGGCATCGGCACCGTGCACGACCTGAAGGCGGCCTATGACGCCGGCGCGCGCGTCGTGCGCGTGGCCACTCACTGCACCGAGGCCGACATCTCGAAGCAGCACATCGAGTACGCGCGCCACCTGGGCATGGAGGCCGTGGGCTTCCTGATGATGAGCCACATGACCACGCCGCAGAAGCTCGCCGAGCAGGCCAGGCTGATGGAGAGCTACGGCGCCACCTGCTGCTACGTCGTGGACTCCGGCGGCGCTTTGGGCATGCAGGACGTGCGCGACCGCTTCCGCGCATTCAAGGACGTGCTCAAGCCCGAGACGCAGACCGGCATGCACGCGCACCACAACCTGAGCCTGGGCGTGGCCAACTCGATCGTCGCGGTGGAAGAAGGGTGCGACCGCATCGACGCCAGCCTCGCCGGCATGGGCGCCGGTGCGGGCAATGCGCCGCTGGAAGTCTTCATCGCCGCGGCCGAGCGCCTGGGCTGGAACCACGGCACGGACCTGATGCGGCTGATGGACGCGGCTGACGACATCGTGCGCCCGATGCAGGACCGCCCGGTGCGCGTGGACCGCGAGACGCTGGCCCTCGGCTATGCCGGCGTGTACTCCAGCTTCCTGCGCCACTCGGAAGCCGCCGCCAGGAAGTACGGCCTCAGCACCGTGGACATCCTGGTGGAGCTGGGCCGGCGGCGCATGGTCGGCGGCCAGGAAGACATGATCGTCGACGTGGCGCTGGACCTGCTCAAGGCGCGGGACGCCGGCCGCTCTGCCGCCGAAGCCGCCTGATCCACTTCACCATTTACGCCTTGAAAGACACTCCATGAGCACTACGCCCCTGACCGAAGCATCCACCAGCCGCTTCGTCCGCATCCAGGAAGGCGACCTGGAACTGCAGCTCCACTACAACGACTGCGGCAGCGGCGACGAGACAGTCGTCATGCTGCACGGCTCGGGCCCGGGCGCCAGCGGCTGGGCCAACTTCAACCGCAACGTCGAGCCGCTGGTAGCGGCCGGCTACCGCGTCATCCTCATGGACTGCCCAGGCTGGAGCGAGAGCGACCCGATCGTGTGCACCGGCTCGCGCTCCGACCTCAACGCCCGCGCCCTCAAGGGGCTGATGGATACCATCGGACTGGACAAGGCCCACCTCGTCGGCAACTCCATGGGTGGGCACAGCGCCGTGGCCTTCGCGCTGGCCAACCCCGCGCGGGTCCGCAAGCTCATCCTCATGGGCGGCGGCACCGGCGGCGCAAGCTCCTTCGTGCCCATGCCCACCGAGGGCATCAAGCTCATCGGGGCGCTCTACCGTGACCCCACCATCGAGAACCTCAAGCGCATGATGAGCGTGTTCGTGTACGACACGAGCAGCCTGACCGAAGCGCTGTTCCAGGCACGCCTGGACAACATGCTCACGCGCCGCGACCACCTGGAGAACTTCGTCAAGAGCGCCGAGGCGAATCCGAAGCAGTTCCCGGACGTGGGCCACCGGCTGGGCGAGATCAAGGCGCCGGCATTGGTGATCTGGGGCCGCGACGACCGCTTCGTGCCGCTGGACACGGGCCTGCGCCTGGTGGCGGGGCTGCAGAACGCGGAACTGCACGTCTTCAGCCGCTGCGGCCACTGGGCGCAGTGGGAGCATGCCGACAAGTTCAACCGCATGGTGCTGGACTTCCTGGCGCACTGAGCAACGCTTCTCGGGTCACACTTCACCCGACACTCTCCATCTCATCGGCATGCGCCATCGCGCCCCGGGGCATCCCGGGCTGCGATGGCGCTGTCGTCGTTTCGCAGGAAAGACGCGCATGACATCGAACACGCTGCGCCGTCGCCAGGCGATGGCGCTGCTGGCGGGCCTTCCGCTGCTCGCCGGCCGTGGCGCACGGGCACAAGGCGGCTACCCGGACCGTCCCATCCGGCTCGTGGTGCCCTACGCGCCCGGCGCCGCGGCGGACCAGCTCGCCCGCGTGCTGGCCCGGCCGCTGGCGCAGGCGCTGGGGCAGCCGGTCGTGGTGGACAACCGAGCCGGCGCCGGCGGCACGCTGGGTGCGGACCTGGTCGCCAAGGCGAGCGCGGACGGCTACACGCTGCTGCTGGGCACCGACGCCACCCAGGCCACCAATCTTCACCTCGCCCGCAAGTTTCCCTACGACCCGCTGCGGCAGTTCACGCCGCTGGCGCCGGTGGCCGTCAACCCGATCGTGCTGGTGGTCCACCCTTCGCTGCCCGTGCGCAGCGTGGCCGAGCTCATCGGGTACGCCAAGGCGCATCCGCGCGCGCTGAGCTACGGCAGCTCGGGCATCGGCACGCCGCACCACCTCGCCGGCGAGCTGCTCAACGAGCGGGCCGGCATCGCCATGGTCCACGTGCCCTACAAGGGCGGCGGGCCGGCCATGACCGACCTGCTGGGCGGCACCATCAACGTGCTGTTCGCCAGTCTGGCCACCGCGTTGCCGTACATCCAGAACGGACAGATTCGCGCACTGGCGGTGACGCAGGCCCGGCGCCATGCCGGCCTGCCCCAGTTGCCCACCATCGGCGAGACGCTGGCCGATTACGCGCTCGCGGGCTGGCTGGGTTTCTTCGCGCCGGCCGGGCTGCCTGCGCCAATCCAGGCCCGACTGCAGGGCGAGCTCAACAAGGCCCTGGCCGAGCCTGGCGTGCGCACAAGCCTGGAGCAGGCCGGCCTGGTGCCGTCCGGCGGCACGCCGCAGGCACTGGCCGAGCTGGTACGCGAAGAGCTCGCCACGCGGGGCCGGCTCGTCAAGGGCGCGGGCATCGAACCGGAGTAGCCCGAAGCGAGAAAGGCCGCCGCTTTCAGCGGCAGCGCGGCAGTGAAAAGTGGCGCTGGCGACCACGCACCAGCGCCGCAAGCCGTGCCGCCCGGTGGCGGCAGCGGCATCCCTGGAAGCCTGAGCCCGCGTCAGAACGCGTGGCGCACGCCCAGCGCCAGCGAGCTGGCCGAGCCGCCCGCGGGCAGCGTGTTGCCGGGACCGAAGATGCCGTAGAGCGCCGTGGTGGCGCGCCCGTTGTAGCCGCCGTTGTCGTCTTCGATACGGGCGTAGCGCAGGTACACGTCGGTGCGCTTGGACAGCCGGTAGTTCAAGCCGACGTTGAGGTAGGTGTTGCGGCCCTCGGCCTTGGCCGCGCCGGTGGCATAGGCCTGGCCGTTGTCCTCCACGCGCGCCACCTGCGCCACGGCGCTCCAGGCCGTGCCGATCGGCACCTTCACGCCCAGCGCCAAGCCGCGCGTCTTGGGCGTGGCGCCGCCGACCAGCTCGTTGCGGTGCTCCCAGAAATTTCCGCCCACGGCATAGCCGCTGACGTTGTAGATGGCGCCGATGTTGTAGGACTTCTGGTCCGCGTCGCCTGCGGCCGTCGCCTGGCCGCCCTGGTGGTAGGCCAAGCTGGCGTCCAGCCCGCCACCCTGGTAACGCAGCAGGCCGCCGACGTTGCGCTTCATCGTGCCAGCGGCCACCCAGGGCGTGGGCACGCTGGGCGCGGTGGCAGCGTTCTCGCCCGCGGCCACGGCCACGGCGGCGCTGAAGCCGCCGAGGGACGGCGTCCAGTAGCTCACCTGGTTGTCCTGGCGGCTCTGGTCGCCGTTGGAGACGTACATCGCCAACACCGGAGAGAAGGCCGAGAAGGGATCGACGTCGCTGAACACCATCGAGTAGTGGATCGGCGCGTACTGCCGCCCCAGACGTACCTCGCCGGCCGCCGGCGAAGACAGCGACACGTAGGCTTGGCGACCGAACAGCCGCCCGCCCTGCAGCGAGGTCCCCGTGTCGATGGAAATGCCGCTCTCTAGCACGAAACCCGCCTTGAGCCCGTCGCCCAGGTCCTCGACGCCGCGCAGGCCCCATCGCGAGGGCTGCATGCCGCCGTTGGACACCTTGGCGGTGGACCCCTTGCCCGAGATCCGGGCGGACTCCACGTACGCGTCGGCAATGCCGTAGAGGGTGACGTTGCTCTGGGCGCAGGCGGCGCCGGCGCAGGCCGCGAGCGCGGCGGCGGTGATGCAGTTCTTGTTCACGGGTCGTCTCCTTGGATGTGAAAAGGCGGGCCCGTTCGGATGCGGGCCCTCGAAGGCAAGGCTCCGCCCGGCCGGGCGCCAAGCTCGGCTTGCGGTGAAGCCTCGGGAAATGAAGCCGCCGCGCCGAGGGCGGCGGCCTGCTTCAGCGTTTGCGCACGACCGTGCAGACGGCCGCTGCGGTGGCCACGACCCGGCCGTCCTGCAGCAGATCGCCCGCCACGTGGCAAACCTCGCGACCACGGCGTACCAGCTGCGCGCGGCCCTGCAGCGCGCCGGCGCGCGCGGGCCGCAGGAAGGAAAGGTTCAGGCTCAGCGTGGCGCAGTGCTCGCCCGGCGCCAGCGTGGCGGTGACGAGGAAGGCCGTCACGTCATCCAGCATCGCGCCCAGGACGCCGCCCTGCACCTGGCCGGCCGGGTTCAGGAAGGCCTCGCCGGCGTGGTAGTCGGAGTCGAGCGTGCCCGCCTCCAGGTCCACGGCGGTGATGCGCCCGCCCAGCGTGGTGCTCACGGGCGGGGGTGGCAGATCGCCACGGCGCACGCGCGCGAAGTAGCTCTCGGCGGCGGAGGTGATGTCAGCAGCCATGGAACTCGGGCTTTCGCTTGTGAACGCGCGCGGCGATGCCGTCGCGCTGGTCCTGGGAGGCATCGGCGTGCGCGATGTCGCGCCGCAGCTCGGCAGCGTCGAGCGTGCCGGCGGCGATGCGGTTGAGGTGCTTCTTCATGCCCAGCAGCGCCAGCGGCGCCATGCCGGCCAGGTGCTGGCTGAGCTCGTCCACCGTGGGCGCTAGCGCGTCGGCCTCGACCACTTGGTCCAGGAATCCGCACGCCAGCATCTGCGTGGCATCCAGCGTCTCGGCGGCCAGCAGCACGCGCCTGGCCACGCGCAGGCCCAGCAGGCGCACATAGCGCTCCATGCCGCCGCGGTAGAACAGGATGCCGATCTGCGCCGCCGGCACGAACATGCGCGCCTCGGCCACGCCGATACGGAAGTCGCAGGCCAGCGCCAGGTCGGTGGCGCCGCCGTGGAAGCCGCCGTTGATGGCCGCGACGGTGACCGGACGCGCCTGCTCGATCTCGCCGGCCAGGGCTTCGAACGACTCGCCGGCCGCGGCCACCGCCCCGCGCTCGGCCGTCTGCCCCAGGTTGAAGCCGCTGCAGAAATGCCGGCCCTGGCCGCGCAGCCGCAGCACCAGCACGCCGGGCGTGGCGTTGACCTCCCGCAGCTGCGCGCGCAGCAGCTCCAGGTCTTCGAGCTCCAGGCGGTTGCCGACGTCGGGCCGGCGCAGCGTGATGGTGGCGACGCGGCCGTCGATCGCCAGCTCCGGCGGGCTGCCGGTGGGTGAATGGCTCATGGCGTCCTCCCTACCGGAATCCGTACACCTGCATGGTGCTCTCGCCCGCGCGCAGCCGCGCCAGGATCGCGACCTCGTCGGCCTCGCGCCGCCGCGAGCGGTCCACGATCTCCGCAGCCCGTTCGCGCGGCAGCACGCACACGCCGTCGCCGTCGGCCGCTACCAGGTCACCGGCGTGGACCGCCACGTCACCGACGAGCACCGGCGCGCCGATCCAGCCGATGGCACCGTAGTCCTTGCCCGTGCCGCGGATGCACAGGCCACGCGCGAACACCGGGAAGCCGATCTGCTCCAGCAGCACACCGTCGCGCACGCAACCGTCGATCACCAGCCCGGCCAGGCCCCGCGCCTGGGCCATGGTGCTCATGATCTCGCCCCAGTAGCCGTGCTCGAAGACGCCGCTGGCGTGTACCACCAGCACGTCGCCCGGGCGGGCCACGGCCAGCGCGCGGTGCAGCCACAGGTTGTCGCCCGGCGGGGAGTGCACGGTCAGCGCCGGCCCGCAGGCGCGCATGGCGCGCCCCACGGGCTTGAGCGCCGAGGGCAGCGCACCGATCTTGCCCCCGGCCTCGTGCAGCGTTGCCGTGGGCAACTCGCCGGCGGCGGCCACCACGTCCGGGGCGATGCGCTCGAAATCCAGCCGCGTCGTGCTCGCGGCATCGTGTTCACGGGTCATGGCGTTCACACCTTGGTCTGCAGCTGGTGGTACTTGAACTGGCGCCGCGCCTCGTCGAGCCGCATGCCGCCGCGCACGGCCTCGCGGATGGCCTCCTCGGCCTGCTCGATGCCCTCGGCGACATCCAGCACGCGGTCCTCGAGATCACGCGGAATCACGACCACGCCGTCGGCATCGCCGCGCAGCAGGTCGCCCGGGGCCACGCGCACGTCGCCGATGTTGACGGGCACGCCCGTGGCCTCGACCTGCACCCGGTCCTTGCCGGTGCGCATCCAGTGGTCCTTGGCGAACACCGGGTAGCCCAGCTTCAGGCACATCGCCACGTCGCGGCACACGCCGTCTATGACGGTGCCGGCGATGCCGCGGCGGTGCGCGATCTCGGTGAGGATGTCGCCCCAGACGGTGGCGTTGTCGCGCCCGCCGTTGTCCAGCACCACCACGCTGCCCGGGGGCACGTCGTCGATGTAGTCGCCCACCGTGCCGGCCGGGTTGCCGGCCGGGCCGTAAAGCAGCGTCCAGGCCCGGCCCGCCATGCGAAAGCCGTTGTCGCGCGGCTTGATGCGGTAGCACTGGCCGTTGAGGCCCAGATTGTCGAGCGCGTCGCTTAGCGTCGCGGTGTCCAGGCGCGCGGCGCGCGCGACGTTCTTGTCCTGTTCCATGATGTCCCTCAGTCCTTGAGCATGTGTTCGTAGTTGCCGCCCATGACCTGGCCGATGGGCGTGCCCGCGGCGATGGCCTTGGCCATGGCCGCCTCCCGGGCGACGATCGTTTCGGCCGCATCGAGCACGCGCCCGATATCGCACGCGGCGATGAAGATGACGGCGCTCTGGTCGGCGAGCACGTAGTCGCCGGGCGCCACCTCGGCGCTGCCAATTCGCACCGGCACCTGCGTGCCGAGTTCGACCACGCGCCCGCGGGCCGTGAGCGAAGTGAGGCTGCGGCTGAAGATCGGGAACTCGTAGGCGACGGCCTCGTCCACGTCGCGCAGCGGGCCGTCGGTGATGACGCCGGCCACGCCGCGCACCTTGGCGCCCAGCGTCAGCAGCCCGCCCCAGCAGCCCGCCTCGATGCCGCTGCGCTGCTCGACGACGATGACGTCATCGGGGCCGGCGCTCTCGATGGCGCTGCAGCCCAGGTGGCGCGGCGGCCCGGGCGGCGGCTGGCCAGGGCCGACCTTCATGGTCACTGCCCGGCCGGCGATGCGCCCGCGCCCCGAGCGCTGCGGCAGCCCGGTGACGGCGCCGCTCAGGCCCAGCTTGTCCAAGGCATCGGACACCGCGCAGGCGTCGAGCCGGCGCAGGCGTTGCACATTGATGTCGGTCATGATGGTTCTCAGTCCAGGGTGTGCCAGGCGGCGAAGCACAGTCCGGTGCCGGTGAGCGCGGGGCTGCGGTAGCCCGGCACGTAGGACACCCATTCCAGGTCCAGCGCCTTCACGGCTTCGGCGGCGATGAGCCAGTTGCGGATTTCGGAGCTGCCGGCCTGCAGCTGCTTGGGGTCCAGGCCGGCGAGCCAGGCCATGTCCTTCTCGCGCAGCGCCTGGATGATCCCGTGGTCCAGTTCCTCGTCCACCACGAAATGGCTCAGGCCGCCGGAGGCGAGCACGCCCACGCGCAGGTCCTCGGGATAGGCCGCGACGAGCTCACGCAGCGCGGCACCAAGCTGGACGCAGCGCCGCGGCGTGGGCTGGTTGGGCGGGTCGAAGGTGTTGACGATCACGGGGATGACTGGCAACTCCGTGCCCTGCAGGTACCAGCGGTGGATGAAGCTGAAGGCGTGGCCCTCGAACTGGCCGCGCTCCAGACCGTCCATGGCGGTGATGTCGAAGTCGCGGTCGCAGAGCTGGCGGATGAGCCATTCGGCCATGTCGGCCTTGACCGGGTAGTCCCGGTCGGCGTCCGGCTCCTGGCGCGCCATGCGCGCGCGCTTGTACCAGCCGTCGCCGGGCGAGAGCTCGGCCCGGGCGTTGCGGATGGTGGCGCCGTAGTAGATGGCGAAGGCCGGGTTGTTGGTGGTGCGGAACAGCTCGTTCTGGTCGTCGCCGACCACCAGCAGCACGTCGAGCCGGGCCGCGTGGATGCGGCGGCGCAGCTCGGCCATCGCGGCCTCGGCGGCGTCGAAGCGCTCGCCCATCTGCTCGGGCGTGACCATCGACTCGGCGTGCGCGGGCGCCTGCGCCAGCAGCGCCTCGTAGCTCGTGCGCTCGCCGGCGCGGTCGTAGTAGTGAGGGTTCTTCGGATCGACTGCACGGAAGCCGTGCTGCCAGTCCTCGCGCTGCGAGGCCAGCATGATGCTGTGCGAGGAGCCGAAGGCGGCAACGATTCGGGCCATGGAATGGGTCCTGTCTCAGACGATGAAGGCGGCGCGCAGCTCGGCGACGCGCTGCGCTCCGTAGCCCAGCTCCTGCAGGATCGCGTCGGTGTCCTGCCCCTGCTGCGGCGCCGGGCGCGGCGGCTCGGTGCGCGGGTGCGCCGACAGCCGCATGGGCTGGCCGATGAGCGACACGTCGCCCAGCTCCGGGTGTGACATGGGCCAGGTGATGCCCAGGTGGCGCACCTGCGGGTCCTCGAACACCTGGTCGATGCGGTGGATGGGGCCGCAGGGCACGCCGGCCTTGAGCAGCCGCTCGGTCCACTCGGCCGTGCCGCGGCGCAGGAAGGCCTCGCCCACGGCGGCGTTGACGCGCTCGCGGTTGGCGCAGCGCTCGGGGTCGGAGCCGAAGCCGGGCTCGTCCACCAGGTGCGGCACCTCCAGCGCCTCGCACAGCCGCGTCCACATGGTCTGGCCAATGGCGGCGACGTTGAGGAAGCCGTCGGCCGTGCGGAACACGCCGGTGGGCACGGTCAGCGGGTGCTCGTTGCCGTTCTGGCCCGGCACCTTGCGGTCGATGAGCCACTGCACGGCCTGGAAGTCCAGCATCGCGATCTGCGACTCCAGCAGCGAGGTCTGCACCCACTGGCCCTCGCCCGTGGCCTCGCGTTCCAGCAGCGCCGCGAGCACGCCCTGGGCGCAGAAGTGGCCCGCACACAGGTCGGCGATGGGGATGCCCACGCGCATCGGGCCGTGGCCGGGCTCACCGGTGACGCTCATGAGCCCGCCCATGCCTTGCGCGATGGAGTCGAAGCCGGGCCACCGGGCATAGGGCCCGTCCTGGCCGAAACCCGAGATGCTGGCGTACACCAGGCGCGGGTTGATGGCGCGCAGCTGCTCAGGGCCAATGCCCAGGCGGTCCTTGACGTCGGGGCGGTAGTTCTCGATGAACACGTCCGCCTTGCGCACCAGCTCGTGCAGGATCGCCACGCCCTCGGGCGTCTTCATGTTGAGCGTGAGGCTTTCCTTGTTGCGGTGCAGGTTCTCGTAGTCGGCGCGGTTGTGGTCGCGCCCGCCGATCATGTCGTCGCCGCCGGGAGCCCCGGGCGGGATCTCCAGCTTGATGACACGTGCGCCCATGTCGGCGAACAGCCGCACGGCGGTAGGGCCGGCGCGCACGCGCGTGGCGTCCAGGATGGTGAAGCGCGAGAGCGCGCCCTGGCGGGGGGTGGTGGTCATGGGCGCTCCTCTCAGGCGGGCGTGAACATCGGCACGGCGTGGCCGCCGTCGCTGGGCTTGAATACGACGCGCACGCGCTGGGCTATGGCCAGCGCGGCGGGATCGCAATCGACCACATTCGTCATCAGCGTGACGCCCTCGTCGAGCGTGACCAGCGCCAGGGTGTAGGCGGCCTCGCCGCGGCCCATGGTGCTGTGGCTGTAGATGCGCCCGAAACCGCTGGCCTGCACCCAGCGGGTGCTGGCGCTCAGGCAGTGCGGACAGACGTCGCGCGGGTAGTGGTGCACCTCGCCGCAGTCGTCGCACTGCTTGAGCAGCAGCCGGCCTTCGTCGGCGGCACTCCAGTAGGGCTGCGACTCCGGCAGCACGCGCGGCGCGGGAATGCGCCGTGGCTGCGCGGCGCCCTTGTCTTGTGGCGAGCTCATCTCAAACCCTTTCCAGAATCAACGTGGCTGCGGTGTGGCGGGAGGCGAGTGCGCCGCCGATGCCACTGGCCAGCGCCAGGTCGCAGTTGGGTACCTGCACGGCGGGGTGCGCCTCGCCGCGCAGCTGGCGCACGGCCTCGATGACCTTGGTGACGCCGCCGCGGTTGGCGGGGTGGTTGTTGCACAGCCCGCCGCCGTCGGTGTTGAACGGCAGGCGCCCCACGCCGGAGATCAGCCCACCGTCCTGCACGAAGCGCCCGCCCTCGCCCTTGCGGCAAAAGCCCAGGTCCTCCAGCTGCATCAGCACCGTGATGGTGAAACTGTCGTAAAGCGAGGCGTACTTGATGTCGGCCGGGGTCACGCCCGCCTCGGCGAATGCCATCGGCCCGGACCAGGCGGCGGCCGAGTAGCTCAGGTCCACGCGGCCGGCCATCGAGTGCTTGGGCGCCTCCCCGGCGCCGCGCACCTTCACGAGCGCCCGCTTCTGCTGCGCCGCGATGTCGCGCGCGATCTCCGGGCGCGCCACGATCAGCGCGCCGCCGCCATCCGTCATCACGCAGCAGTCCAGCCGGTGCAGCGGGTCGGCCACCAGGGGCGAGGCCAGCACCTCCTCCACCGTCACCACCTTGCGCAGCAGCGCATGAGGGTTGTGCTGGGCGTGGTGTGAGGCGGCCACCTTGATCCAGGCCAGCTGTTCGGACGTGGTGCCGAACTCGTGCATGTGGCGCCGCGCCACCATGGCGTAGAGGTTTTGCGTGGCCGGGCCGTAGGGCAGCTCGAAGGCCAGCTCCGGCGCATCCGGGTCAGGCGCCTTGAGCGCGAGCTGCGGCGGCCTGCCGGCCTTGGCCAGCGCGGCCGAGGCTGCGCGCGGCCGCCCGGCCAGCGTGATCAGCGCCACGTTGCAGCGGCCCGCGGCAATCGCTTCGGCCGCATGCGCCACATGCAGGATGGGCGCGGAGCCGCCGCACTCAGTGCTGTCCACGTGGCGCAGCTTGAGTCCCAGGTACTCGGCCACCGTGGTGGTGCCCAGGCCCGGGGCGTCGCCGGCGCAGAAGTAGCCGTCGATGTCGGACTTGCTCAGCCCGGCGTCTTCCAGCGCGCCGCGCGCCACGTCGGCATGCAGCCGCACGACGGAGAGGTCGTCGGCCTGGCGGGTCGGGTGCTCGTAGGCCCCGACGATGTAGGCTTTTCCGTTGAGGCTCATGGTGTTCACGGCGCTCACTGCTCGGGCCGGAAGCCAGTGGCCTTGACCACGCCGCCCCAGTACTCGATTTCCTTGCGCACCAGCGCATCGACCTCGGCGCCGGGCCGGAAATCGGGCGTGATGGTCTGCTTCGTGATCAGGATCTCGCGCACCTCGGGCTGGGCCAGCACCTGCTTGACGGCAGCCTGCATGCGCTCCATCTCGGCCCTGGGCGTCCGGGCCGGTGCCCAGAGCGCGGTCCAGGCATCGCCGGTGTCCACGTTGAAGCCCTGCTCGACGAGCGTGGGCACCTCGGGCAGCAGGGGCGAACGCCTGCCGCCGAAGACGCCGATGAGCTTCACCTGCCCGCTGCGCTGGTGTGGTGCGATGTCGCCAGCCGTCATGATCCCGGCGGCCACCTGCCCGCCCACGAGGTCCGTCACCAGCGGGCCATTGCCGCGATAGGGCACGACGCCCAGATCCACGCCGGCGGCCTTGGCCAGCTGCAGCCCGTTGAAGTGCGTGTGGCCGCCCAGGCCGGCCGTGCCGAAGCTGCCCTGCCGGGGGTTGGCCTTGACCCAGGCGACGTAGTCCTTGACGTTGTTGACGCCGCTGCGGGCGTTGACCGCCAGCGCCAGCGGGTACGACACCACCATCGCCACCGGCGCCAGGTCGGTCAGCAGGTCGTACTTGAGCACCGAGGCCGGGTAGAGCACGTGCTGGAACACGGCCGTCGCGTTGGGCGCGAGCATGTAGGTCTGGCCGTCGGGCGCCGCGTTCTTGAGCGCCTGCGCCGCGAGCTGGCCGCCGGCGCCGGGCTTGTTCTCGACGATGACGGTCTGGCCCAGGGGCTGGCGCAGCTTTTCCGCCAGCAGCCGCGCCACTGTGTCGGTCGAGCCGCCGGGCGCGAAGCCGACGATGATGCGTACCGGCGGCTTGTCCTGCGCCTGGACGCCGACGCCCAGGGCCAGCACGGCCGCGGCCAGCAGCGTCTTGACGAATCGGACTTGGTTCATGGGTGTCTCCTGAAGTTGTCGTGCACGGGCGCTTGCGCCTCAGTGGGTCTGCTCGGTGAAGCGGCGCAGGTGGTGGTGGGCGTCGCCCAGGGTCTGCGCGATGGCCATGAGCCGCTTGGCGTAGTGCCCGACGCGGCACTCCTCGGTCATGCCCATGGCGCCGTGCATCTGGATGGCAGCCAGGCTGACCTGGCGGCCCAGTTGCGCGCTCATTACCTTGGCCGCGGACACCAGGCGCCGGCGCTGCGGCGCCGAGTCCGCCGCCAGCGCCATGGCCGCCGCGCAGGCCATCGACTTGGCCTGCTCCAGCGCGATCACCATGTCGGCCAGGCGGTGCTGCAGCACCTGGAACTTCGCCAGTGGCGCGCCGAACTGCCTGCGGGTGCGCAGCTGCTCCGTCGTGAGATCGATCAGGGCCTCGATGGCGCCGGTGGCCTCGGCGCACAGTGCGGCGTTGGCGCGGTCCAGCGTTTCGTCCAGCAGCACGTGGGCTGCACCTTCGGTGCCCACCAGCCGCCCGGCGTCCACCCGAACGCCGCGCAGCTCGACATGGGCAGCGCGGCGGCCGTCCAGGGTGTCGAAGCCGTGCAGGCGCAACCCTGGTGCGTCGGCGTCCACCGCGAACAGGCTCAGGCCTTCGGGGCCATGGCGCTCGCCCGCAGTGCGTGCCACCACCAGCAGGAGGTCGGCACTGTCTCCTTCGAGCACCAGGCTCTTGCGACCATCGAGCACCCAGCCTTCTCCGTCACGGCTGGCGTGGGTCTGCACGTCGTCGAAGTGGTAGCGCGCCTGGGGCTCGCTGCAGGCCAGCGCCAGCCGCAGCTCGCCGCTGGCCACGCGCGGCAGCCAGTGCGTGCACTGCTCTGGTGAGCCGGCGCGCGCCAGCAGCCCGCCGGCCAGCACGACGCTGGAGAACCAGGCGCCGCCGCCGAGCGCGCGACCCAGCTCCTGCGCCACCAGCATCGTCTCCACCGGGCCCTGGCCGCTGCCGCCGAGCTCGGGATCGAAGGGCAGGCCCAGCAGGCCCATCTCCGCCATCGCCGCGTGGCGCCGGGCGGCCGTCTCCGGCGCCGGCACGTTGCCGCGCTCGTGCGCGGGGTACTCGCCGTCGCAAAAGCGCTGCACCGCCTCGCGCAGCGCCAGGTGATCGTCGTTGAGCGCGAAATCCATGATGTGTCTCCTCAGGCCGACAGCACGGCCTTGGCGATGAGGTTGCGTTGCACTTCGTTGGCGCCGCCGTAGATGGACAACTTGCGTGCGTCGAGGCAGTTCGCCGCCAGCGAGCCCAGCTCGGCCGGGGCCGGCGGCTCGTCCAGCGCCTCCAGCATCTCCAGGTGCTGGTGCCCGGCGTCGAAGGGCACGGCGTGCGGTCCGGCGATGTCCACCAACAGCTCGTAGATCGCCTGGCGCAGCTCGGTACCGCGCACCTTGAGCATCGAGGCTTCCACCGCCGGCACGCGGCTGCCCTGGTTCGGGCTGAGCAGGCGCAGCGCCGTGAACTCCAGCGCCAGCAGCTCGATCTCGAACTGCGCCAGCCGGGCCTGCAACAGCGGGTCGCCGTCAAGCCCCTGCTGCTGAGCCAGGCGCCGGGCACGGGCGAGCTGCTGCTTGCACGAGCCGATGCCGGCGATGCCGGTGCGCTCATGGCCCAGCAGGTACTTGCCGCAGGTCCAGCCCTTGTGCAGCTCGCCCACCAGGTTCTCGGCGGGCACGCGCACGTTGTCGAGGAACACCTCGTTGAGGTCCTCGCCGCCTTCGAGCATGCGGATCGGGCGCACCTGCACGCCGGGCGAGGCCATGTCGATGAGCAGGAAACTGATGCCTTCCTGCGGCTTGGCCGCGTTCGGGTCGGTGCGCACCAGCGCGAACATCATCGAGCACCACTGCGCGTAGGAGGTCCACACCTTGTGGCCGTTGACGACGAAGTGGCGGCCGTCGGGCTCCAGCACGGCGGTGGTGCGCAGCGCGGCAAGGTCCGAGCCGGCGCCGGGCTCGGAGAAGCCTTGAGCCCACCAGGTGTTGCTGTGCCGGATGTCGGGCAGGTACTTCGCCTTCTGCTCGGCGGTGCCGAAGGCTATGAGCACCGGGCCCAGCATCTGGATGCCACTGGCAATGATGCGCGGCGCGCCGCCGAGCAGCGTTTCCTCGTCGAAGATGTAGCGCTGCAGCGGCGTCCAGCCCGGGCCGCCGTGCTCCACGGGCCATCCCGGCGTGATCCAGCCGCGCTCCTCCAGGATGCGGAACCAGGTCACGTAGTCCTCGTGCTCCAGGCGCAGGCCCAGCTCCACCTTGCGCTTGATGCGCGCGGGCAGCCGCTCCTGCACGAAGCGGCGCACTTCCTGACGGAAGGCTTCATCCGCGCGGGAAAATTCCAGCTTCATGCTCTCGGTCCTTCAGGCCTTGCACACCAGCAGCGCATCCAGCGCGAGCGCGCGCTCGGGGTAGGCCACCAGCGGGTTGATGTCGATCTCGGCGATCTCGGGGTTGGCGCGCATCTGTGCTCCCACGCGGGCGACCACGCGCGCCACCGCGCGCACGTCCACCGCCGGGGCGCCGCGCACGCCGCGCAGCAGCGAGGCCGCCTTCAGCCGCGACAGCTCCTCGACGATGTCGTCCTCGGCCATGTCGGCCGGGATCAGGCGCACGTCCTTGAGCGCCTCGATCCACACGCCGCCCAGGCCCACGAGCACCACCGGGCCCCAGTCGGCGTCGCGGCGGGCGCCGACGACCAGCTCCAGCCCGCGCGCGCCCATGGCCTCCACCAGCACGCCGTCGAGCTCCAGCTCGGGGCGGTGGCGCTTCACGCTGTCGTGCAACTGCTGCCAGGCCTGACGCAGCGCGGCCTCGCCGGCCACGCCGACGATCACGCCGCCGACGTCGCTCTTGTGCGGCAGCGCGCTGGCCTGCGCCTTGAGCACCACCGGGCCGCCGATCTCGCCGGCGATGCGCAGCGCCTCGTCGAGGCTGCGGGCCAGCGCGCCGCGGGGCGCCTCGATGCCGGCCTCGGCCAGCCAGACCTTGCCCTGGTACTCGGCGAAGATGCCGTTGGCCGGGACGGCGCCGGGCAGCTTCAACTTGCGGGCCGCGGCGGCGGCGCGGCCGGCGCGGGCCACGTTCTCGGCGTAGATCGCCACGCGGCGCAGCGCGCGCAGCGCGCGGTCGCCGGAGCGGAACATCGGCACGCCGCTGGCCTGGATGGCCTCGACGAAGAAGGGTTCGATCGGGCCGCCGTCACCGTTGAGCACCAGCACCGCGGGCTTTCTGGCGCGAGCCAGTGCGGGCAACAGGTGCTCGGCCTTGTCGCGCTGTGCCACCGCCGGACCCACGGGGATGGCCAGCACCAGGCTGGCGACGTTCGGGTCGGCCAGCAGCGTGTCGGCGATCTCGCCGACCAGCCCCGGCTGGCGCACGCCGATGGTGGTGTAGTCCAGCGGGTTCTCGGCCACGGCGTAGCTCGGCAGCTTCGCCTGCAGCGCCTCGACGGTGGCCGGCGCCAGGGCGGGCATGGGCAGCCCGATGTCGTCGGCAAAGTCCAGGGCAATGTTCTTCATCGCGCCCGAGCCGGTCATGAACGCCACTCCGCCCGCCTGCGGCGCGGGGTGGCACAGCAGGATGGCCGTGGTGTCGAACAGCTCGTCGAGCGAGTCCACCTGCAGCACCGCCTCGCGCGCCAGCAGCGCCGCGGCCGTGGCGTGGTCGCCAGCCAGCGCACCGGTGTGCGAGGCCGCGGCCTCGCGGGCGCGCTCGCTCTTGCCCGGCATCAGCAGCACCAGCGGCTTGCCGGCCTCGCGCGCCTGGCGCGCCAGCGCCAGGAACTGTTGCGGACGGCGCACCTGCTCGACGTAGGCCGCGATGACGCGCGTCTGCGCGTCGGCGATGTAATGGGCCAGCAGGTCTTCCACGCCCACGCCGGCCTCGTTGCCGGTGGAGAACACCGCCGTGAGCGGCAGGCCGCGGCCGATGAAGGCGTCACGCAGGCAGGCGGCCATCGCGCCGCTTTGCGCCACCACGCCGATGCCGGGGCGGCCGTTGCACGGATAGGGCGACACGGGCTCGAAGGTCAGCGGCACGCCGGCCTCGAAGTTCGTGAAGCCCATGCAGTTCGGGCCCACCAGGAGCATGCCGGCCTCGCGCGCCATCGCGGCGAGCTGCTCCTGGCGCTGGCGGCCTTCGTCACCGGTCTCGGCATAACCCGAGGCGAAGAGCACTGCGGCATGCGTGCGGCGCGCGGCCAGGCTGCGCACCGCGTCCATCACGCCTGCCTCGGGAATCGCCAGCACCGCCAGATCGATGCCCTCGGGCAGCTCGTCCACCGTCTTCACGCAGGGGCGGCCGTTGATCTCGCTGCTGCTGCGGCTGACCAGATGCAGCTGGCCCTGCCAGCCGAAGCGTTCCAGGTTGCCCAGCACGAAGCCGCCGAAGGAGCGGGGGTCGGCCGAGGCGCCAACGATGGCGATCGATCGCGGCTGGAGCACGCGGCCGACCGGCTGCAGGTCGGTACGCGGGGCGGAATCCGTCATCTCTAGTCCTCTCGCAACAGGCGTTGTGTCGATGGACTGGATTCTGTGGCATACAAAACAGCTGTGTAAATACACCAGACTACGCTCTTCGGTGTTTTTATCTGGGGGTTTTCCCGAAGACGTGATGCGCGTCGAAGCCGTTTCCCGAAGACGCCGGCCCCTTTGGCTGGGCGCTTCATCACCCTTGCCACCTAGGTACATGCGGCGCTGCTGGTACGGGCTGCTGCCAGATGTGGAATTGCGGCAGCGGAACGCTAAGCTACGGACACCACGGATGGGAAACCTCAGTGGAGCAAGGTTGTGGCATTCGGGAAATCCATTGCTTGCATGCCACAAAGAGTTCAACGTATATTTGCCTCACGCCATGAGCACGACCAACGAACCCAGCACGCCTACTCCCATGGACAGCACCCTCAGCACCGAAGAGCTGCGTCCGCGCGCCGGCCGGGCCAACGAGATCCGGGCCGCGCTGCAGGACGAGATCGAGAGCGGCAAGCTGCCGCCCGGCGCGGTGCTGGACGAGCGCGCGCTGGCCGCGCGCTTCGACGTCTCGCGCACCCCGGTGCGCGAAGCGCTGCAACAGCTCGCCGCACGGGACCTGGTGCGCATCGCGCCGCGCCAGGGCGTCACGGTGGCGCGGCTGTCCATCGGCAAGGTGCGCGGGATGATGGAAGCGCTGGGCGAGCTGGAGGCGGTGTGCGCCAAGCTCGCTGCCCGCCGCATTGACGACGAGCTGCGCCACCGCCTGGACGAGGCCGTGGCCCGCTGCCAGGACGCCGCCATCAACGGCGGCTCGGCTGAGTACGCGCTGGCCAATACCTTCTTCCACGAAACCATCTACGCCGGCAGCCGCAACGAGTACGTCGCCGAGCAGATCCGCCTGGCGCGCCGCCTCATCCAGCGCTATCGGGCCAAGGACTTCCAGAGCAAGGCGCAGATCAGCAAGTCGCTGCAGGACCACTTGAAGATCGCGCGCGCCATCCAGGCCGGCGACGAGGCGGGCGCGGCGCAGGCCATGTTGCTGCACGTGCCCATGGGCTCCACCGGCTTTTCCGAGTTCCTGGCCACCGTGCCGATGAGCTTCTTCGACCACGACGGCGCCTGACGCGCCGGCCCCTCATGAAACGCTTCCCCCGCTCCATCGACCTTCCGGGCCTGGCCCACAAGGCCCCCATCCCGCAAGCCGCCCGTGTCGGAGCGCTGCTGTGCTCTTCGGCCATTGCCGGCAAGGACCCGGCCACCGGCCAGTTGCCGGCGGACACCGCGGCGCAGGTGGCCAACGCCTTCGTCCACATGGACCGGCTGCTGGAGGCCGGTGGAGCGCGCCTGGACGACGTGGCCAAGCTCACCGTCTACCTCAGGGACCCGGCCGCGCGCGACGCCGTCAACGCCCAGTGGCTGCAGCGCTTCCCGGACCCGCACGACCGCCCGGCGCGGCACATCGTCGAACACGACCTGCAGCACGGCATGGCGCTGCAGCTGGAATTCCTGGCTTTCGTCCAACCTTCCGACCGCTGAGAGAACTTTTCATGATCATCGATTCGCACGCCCACATCGTCATGCCCCCCGAGAGCTTCCGCTTCATGGCGGAGCTCGTCGGCGGCCGGGCCAATCCGCACACGCTGCCCAAGATTCCCGAAGCCTCGGTGCGCAAGGTGGCCGAGGAGCTGGTGCGCACCATGGACAGCGTGGGCACCGACGTGCAGTTCATCTCGCCGCGGCCGTACCTGCAGATGCACTCGGTCAAGCCGGGCAAGGTCACGGAGCTGTGGTCGCGCCACTGCAACGACCTCATCGCGCGCTTCGTCGAGCTGTTCCCCGACCGCTTCCGTGGCGTGGCGGGCCTGCCACAGTACATGGACGAGCCGCTGGAGCAGCGCGCCATTCCGGAGCTGCGCCGCTGCGTCGAGCAGCTGGGCTTCGTGGGCTGCCTGATCAATCCCGATCCCACCGAAGGCGCCGGCCCCACGCCGCCGGGGCTGGGCGAGGAATTCTGGCATCCGCTGTACCAGGCGATGGTCGAGCTCGACGTGCCAGGCCTGATTCACTCCGCGGGCAGCTGCAGCGCGCGAGAGAGCTACACGCTCAAGTTCATCAACGAGGAGAGCATCGCCATCGTCTCGCTGCTGGGGGCCAAGGTCTTCGACAAGTTCCCCGAGCTCAAGATCGTGGTGGCCCACGGCGGCGGCGCGATCCCCTACCAGATGGGGCGCTTTCGCTCCTGGAACGCGCGCAAGGGCGAGGCCTTGAGCTTTGACGAGCAACTGCGCAAGCTCTATTTCGACACCTGCAACTACTCCAAGGAAGCCATCGAGCTCCTCATCAAGGTGGCGGGCACCGACAACGTGCTCTTCGGCACCGAAAAGCCGGGCACCGGCAGCGCGCGCGACCCGGTGAGCGGCCGCGACTACGACGACATGAAGCCCGTGATCGAGAGCATCGAGTGGCTCACGTCGAAGCAGCGCACCGACATCTTCGAGTGCAACTGCCGGCGCGTGTACAGCCGCGCCTTCCGCAAGGACGGCGAGTAAGCCTGCCCGACGCCGCACACACACAGAAGGAGACAGCCATGGCCATGACCAGGGAAGACAACGAACTGCTGACCCGCGTCGAGAACGGCGCGCCCATGGGCGAGATGATCCGCCAGCACTACTGGATCCCGGCCGTGCCGGCGTCCAAGCTCGTGGCCGACGGCGCGCCGGTGCGTGTGCGGCTGCTGGGCCGCAACTACGTGGCCTTTCGCGTGACGGACGGCAGCGTGGGCGTGGTGGACGAGCAGTGCCCGCACCGCAAGGCCTCGCTGGCGCTGGCCCGCAACGAGGACAACGGCCTGCGCTGCCTCTTCCACGGCTGGAAGTTCAACGTGCGCGGCGAGGTGGTGGAAGCACCCAACCACACCGGCGACCAGCGCCAGTTCTGCAGCCACGTGCGCGTCAACCGCTACACGGTGGCCGAGCGCGGCGGCATCGTCTGGGTCTGGCTCGGCCAGGGCGAGCAGCCGCCGAAGTTCCCCAACCTGCCCTTCGTGGACCTGCCCGAGGACCAGCGCGCCGTCACCAGCCAGGAGGTGCCCACCAACTGGGTGCAGGGCGTGGAGGCGTCCATGGACAGCTCGCACGTGGGCGTGTTGCACGAGTCCACCACGCAGATCACCGCCGGCTCGGGCAACGAGCGGCTGCACATGACCAAGGCGCTGGCGCCGAAGCTGGAGTTCGAGGAGCGGCCCTACGGCTACCGCTACGCCGCGCTACGCGCGTTGCCTGACGACAAGGTGTATGCGCGCGTCAACAACTTCGTGATGCCCTGGTACGGCATCATCTGCCCGCCCGACGCCAGGGGCCCCAGCACGGTGTTCTTCTCGACGCCGGTGGACGACGTCACGCACCGCGCCTGGTTCGTGCACTTCAACCCGCACCGGCCGCTGGGCATGACGGTGATGTCGGCCTCGCCCGACGTGTGGAACTTCCCGCCGCTGCCCCCCGGCAGCCCCGAGGACAACTGGGGCCAGAACCGCGACCTGATGCGGCGCGGCCACGCCACGGGCTTCCCGCAGCACCTGGGCACCGAGGACTTCGCCATGTTCATCAGCCAGGGCCCCATCGTGGACCGGACCGACGAGCAGCTGTGCTCGGCCGACGGCGCGGTGCTGCGCGTGCGCTCGCAGCTGCTGCGCTCGGTGCGTGAGCACATGGCAGGACAAACGCCCAAGCTCGCCGACAGCCCGGAGCTCGACTACGCCAAGGCCGTCTCGGTCGGGGGCGTGATCACCGCGGGCACCGACTGGCGCGTGCTGGCCGAAACCGCCTGAACGCAGGGCATTGCAGCGTGAACTACCGCATGACCTCCCCTGCCCGCCGCCGGTTGCTGCTGCTGAGCGTGGCCGCGGGCCTGGCGCCAAGCCTGCTGCGGGCGCAGCCGGACAAGCCCGTGCTGCGCATCCTGGTCGGGCTGCCGCCGGGCGGCGGCACCGACGCCATCGCGCGCGCCATCGCCGACCGGCTGCCCGAGCACCTGGGCCAGCCGGTGATGATCGACAACCGCGTGGGCGTGGGCGGGCGGCTGGCCTGCGATGCGCTCAAGGCGGCCAAACCCGACGGGCTGACCTGGATGATCGCGCCCAATGCCACGCCGACCTTCCAGACCCTGGTGTTCGGATCGCAGATCAAGTGGGACCTGTGGCAGGACTTCGCGCCGGTGGCCGGCCTGGTGAGCTACCCGCTGGGCATGGCCGTGAGCACTGCCACGGGTGCTGCCGGCGTGCGCGAGTTCGTGCAGTGGGTGCGCTCGCATCCGAAGGAGGCCAGCTTCGGCGTGCCGGGGCTGGGCGGCCAGAACCACTTCCTGGGTGCGCAGTTCGCCAAGGCCATGGGCATCGATCTGCCGGTCACGCCTTACAGGGGCACGCCGCCGCTCATCACCGATCTGGTGGGCGGCCACGTGCCGGCGGCGGTGACGCTGATGGACGAGATGCTCAAGCACCACCGCAGTGGCCGGGCGCGCGTCATCGGCATCTTCAGCGACAAGCGCTCGGAGCTGATGCCCGACATCCCGACCATGGCCGAGCAGGGCGTGAAGATGCTCGCCAGCGAGGGCTGGACCGCGATGTGGGCGCCGGCCAGGACGCCGCCTGCCGAGATTGCGCGCATGCAGCAGGCGCTGCGCAAGGTGCTGGAGACGCCCGCGGTTCGCGAGCTGCTCACCATGCGGCTGGCGGTGGTGCCGGCCTACCTCGACGGCGCACAGATGGCCCAGCGCCAGCGCGACGAGCTCGCGGCCTGGGAGCCCGTCATCAGGGCTTCGGGCTTCAAGCCGGAGTGAGGACGCCCAGATGCTGAGCACCGAGAAGAACCGCCGGCTCACCGAGGTCGGCCCCGGTACCCCGATGGGCGAGCTTCTGCGCCGCTACTGGCATCCGGTGGCGGGCATCGACGAGCTCGAACGCCACCCGGTCAAGGCCGTGCGCCTGATGGGCGAGGACCTGGTGCTATTCAAGGACGCCGAGGGGGCTTACGGCCTGGTGGACCGGCACTGCGCGCACCGGCGCGCCGACCTGTCATACGGCTTCGTCGAGCCAGGCGGCCTGCGCTGCAACTACCACGGCTGGCAGTTCGACGTGTCCGGCCGCTGCGTGCACCAGCCCTTCGAGGAGGCGGCCGACCCGCAGGCGCGCGCGAAGTGCAAGGTGCGGCTCAAGGCCTACCGCGTGCAACCCCTGGCCGGGATGCTGTGGGCCTACATGGGCCCCGAGCCCGCGCCGCTGCTGCCCGACTGGGAAGCCTTCAGCTGGGCCAACGGGTTCGTGCAGGTGGTGTTTTCCGAGGTGCCCTGCAACTGGCTGCAGGCGCAGGAGAACTCCATCGACCCGGTGCATTTCGAGTGGATGCATGCCAACTGGGGGCGGCGGCTGCGCGGCGCGGACGGCCATGCGCCCAGGCACCTGCGGCTGGGCTTCGAGGAGTTCGAGTTCGGCTTCACGTACCGGCGCATCAGCGAGGACACCGACGAGCAGCACCCGCTGTGGACCATCGGGCGGGTGTGCCTGTGGCCCAACGGCTTCTTCCTGGGCGACCATTTCGAGTGGCGCGTGCCGGTGGACGACACCCACATGCTCAGCGTCACGTGGAGCTTCATCCGCGTGCCGCGTGAGGCCGAGCCCTACGTGCAGCGCTCCATCCCCTCGTGGACCAGCCCGATCCGGGAGGCGGCGACCGGGCGCTGGATCACCAGCCACGTGATCAACCAGGACATCGTGGCCTGGGTCGGCCAGGGGCCGGTGATGGACCGCAGCCGAGAGACGCTGGGCGCCAGCGACCGCGGCATCGCCATGTTGCGCCGGCGCCTTTTCGACGACATGGACGCCGTGGCGCAGGGCCTCGACCCCAAGGGCCTGATCCGCGATCCCGAGCGCAACCAGCGCGTGTTCCTGCCCAGCGACTCGCGCGAGTTCTTCCTGCACGGGCTGCCGCGCGCCGAGTATGAGCGCCATCCCAAGTGGAGCAAGCTGCTGCACCACTTCATCTTCCACGCCGGCCAGCCCGAGGCCGTCCAGCGTGCCTGCGAGGAAGCCACCGGCGTGGCGATCCGGGCCGTGGACGTGGTGGACATCTAGCGAGAACGAAGCATGAGCTTTCCGCAAAGCATCGAGGTGCGCGTGCGCGCCGTCACCTGGGAGGCCGAGGGCATCTTCGGCTTCGAGCTGGTACCCCTGCCCCCGCGCAAGTCGCTGCCGCCCTTCACGGCCGGCGCGCACATCGACCTGCACCTGCCCAACGGGCTGATCCGCAGCTACTCGCTGCTGAACTCGCAGGACGAGACGCACCGCTACGTCATCGGTGTCAACCGTGACGCGGCCAGCCGCGGCGGCTCGCGCTACCTGCACGAGACGCTGCGCCCCGGCGACGTGCTGACCATCGGCGCGCCGCGCAACAACTTCGCGCTCAACGAGCAGGCCGCGCACAGCGTCTTCATCGCCGGGGGCATCGGCATCACGCCGCTGCTGGGCATGATCCGCCGCCTGCAGTCGCTGGGGCGGTCGTGGCAGCTGTTCTATGCCGCCCGCACGCGCCAGGGCGCAGCTTTCGTGGACGAGCTCCAGCGGCTGCGCGATGCCACCGGCGCCGCCGTGCAGTTCTGCTTCGACCGCGAGAACGGCGGGCGCATGCTGGACCTGGGCGCCATCGTGTCGGCGCTGCCGGCCGCAACCCATGTGTACTGCTGCGGCCCGCTGCCGATGCTGGAGGCCTTCGAGCGTGCGACGGCCGCCCTGCCGCCGGGGCAGGTGCACGTGGAGTACTTCGCCGCACGCGAGGCAGCCGCCACCGAGGGCGGCTTCACGGTGGAACTGGCACGCAGCCGCCGCAGCCTCGTGATCCAGCCTGGCCACACCATCCTGGACAGCCTGCTGGAGATCGGCGTGGAGCCGCCCTATTCCTGCCGCGAAGGCGTCTGCGGCACCTGCGAGGTGCGGGTCATCGACGGCACGCCCGACCATCGCGACCTCGTGCTCAGCGCCGCCGAGAAGGCGGCCAACGACCGCATGCTGATCTGCTGCTCCGGCGCACGCGGAGCCAAGCTGGTGCTGGACCTCTAGCACGCCGGCGCGCCGGCTCCGGGCCGGCCCCTGCCTCTTCAACCACCTCGCCGCTGCGCCGAATGCAGCGCGGCGGGCCCGAACACGCCCCTCCAGGAGACCTTGATGAACGAAGCCCTCGTCACCTACCAACTTGAAGGGCCGATCGCCCTGATCGGCTTGAACCGTCCCGCCAAGCGCAACGCGATCAACGAGGCCGTGATCGACGAGCTGCGCACAGCCGTGGCCCGCGCGGCCGACGAGGCCGACGTGGCGGTGCTGCACGGCCACGGCAGCAACTTCTGCGCGGGCCTGGACCTGGCGGAGGCGCTGGCGCGAGCCACGGGCCAAGTCCAGGCGCCGCGCAAGCGCAAGCGTCACAGCTGGCATGAGGTGTTCGACCTGATCGCGCGCGGCCCCATTCCCTACGTGGCCGCGCTGCACGGCGCCGTGGTGGGCGGCGGGCTGGAGCTGGCGACCGCAGCGCACGTGCGCGTGTGCGACGAAACCGCCTTCTTCGGGCTGCCCGAAGGGCAGCGCGGCATCTTCGTGGGCGGCGGCGGCACCGTGCGCATCCAGCGCGTGGTGGGCTACACCGTGATGGCCGACATGATGCTCACCGGGCGGCTGCTGTCGGCCGCGGAAGGCGAGCGCGAGCACATCGTGCGCTACGTCGTGCCGCCCGGCCAGGCGCTGGCCAAGGCGATGGAACTGGCCGCCAAGATCGCCCGCAACACGCCCGACACCAACTGGCGCATCACCAGCGTGCTGCCGCGCATCAACGACCTCTCGCACGACGACGGCCTGTTCATGGAGTACCTCAACTCCAACCTGCAGCGCTCGCCCGAGACGGCCGAGCGGCTGCGCGAGTTCGTCGAGGGCCGTGCGGCGCCGCTGCAGGCCCCGGGCCAGGACGCGTGATGCCGCAGCGAAAGACAAGCATGAGCACCGACCTGATGAACCCCACCCCGGCCGAGCGCGAGCAGGCCGCCGTCCACCTGGCCGCGGCGCGCGCGCAAGCCGCCAACGTCGGCCTGGCCGTGGGCACGCGCGAACGCCCTGTCAAGCGTGTCGCCGTGATCGGCGCCGGCACCATGGGTGGCGGCATCGCCATGGCCCTGGCCAATGCCGGCATCCCCGTGACGCTGATCGACGCCGATGCGAAGGCTCTTGACCGCGGCCTGGCCCGCGTGCGCGACAACTACGCCGTCAGCGTCGCGCGCGGCCGGCTCGACACCGCCGCGATGGAGCAGCGTCTGGCACTCATCGGGGCCAGCGTGGTGCTGGCCGAAGGCGTGCGCGACGCGGATCTCGTAATCGAGGCCGTGTTTGAGGACATGGCGCTCAAGCAGAGGCTGTTTCGCGAACTCGACGCTGCCGCCCGGCCAGGCGCGATCCTGGCCACCAATACCTCCGGGCTGGACATCGACGAGATCGCTGCCGTGACGTCGCGGCCGCAGGACGTCGTGGGGGCGCACTTCTTCAGCCCGGCGCACGTGATGAAGCTGCTGGAGGTGGTGCAGGCCCGGCACACGGCGCCGGACGTGATCGCCACGCTGATGGCGCTGGGACGGCGCATGGGCAAGGTCGCGGTGCTCGCGCGCATCTACCCGGGCTTCATCGGCAACGCGCTGTTCCGCAACTACACGCGCGAGGCGCATTTCCTGGTGGAGGATGGCGCGCTGCCGCACGAAGTGGACGCCGCGCTCAAGCGCTTCGGCTATGCCATGGGCATCTTCGCGGTTCACGACATGGCCGGCAACGACGTGGGCTACCAGACACGCAAAGCGCAGATGGCAACCCGGCCCACGGACCGGCGCTGGAACGACCTGATCCTGAAGCTGGTGGACCTAGGGCGCCTGGGCCAGAAGAGCGGTGCCGGCTGGTACCGCTACGAGACGGGCAGCCGGGAGCCGCAGCGTGACGTGGTGGTCGAGCAGTTCATCGTCGAGGAGTCGGCGCGCATGGGCATCCGGCGGCGCCCGGTGTCGCAGGAGGAGATCCTGCAGCGCTGCCTCTACGGCATGGTCAACGAGGGGGCGCGGCTCCTGGAGCAGGGCATCGCGCTGCGGCCCGGCGACATCGACGTCGTCTACGTCACTGGTTACGGCTTCCCGGCGCACCAGGGCGGCCCGATGTTCATGGCCGACCGCATCGGCCTGGACCGGGTGTACGCCGACATCCAGCGCCTGCATGAGGAGCACGGATACTGGTGGCAGCCCGCGCCGCTGCTGCAGCGGCTGGCGCGCGAGGGAGGCCGTTTCGCCGACCTGCAGGCCCGGGTCTGACCCTCCGACGAGCAAGGGACGACGCATGGATCTCGGACTCCAGGGCCGCCAAGCCATCGTGTGCGCTTCCTCGCAGGGGCTGGGCTACGCCTGCGCCCAGGCACTGGCCGCCGAAGGCTGCGCGGTGTTCCTCAACGGCCGCCACGAAGACAAGCTGCAGGCCGCCGCGCAGGCCCTGCAAGCGGCCAGCGGCGCCCGCGTGACGCCCGTGGCGGCCGACCTGCGCACCGAGGAAGGCCGGGCGCGGCTGCTGGCGGCCTGCCCCGAGCCCGACATCCTGGTCAACAACAACGCCGGTCCGCCGCCGGGCCGGCTGGCCGACTGGGACCATGCGGCCTGGCTGGACGCCTTCGAAGCCAACTTCCTGCCGGGGGCGCTGCTGATCCGCGCGGTCGTGCCCGGCATGCGAAGCCGGCGTTTCGGCCGCATCGTGAACATCACCTCGGCCATGGTGAAGTCGCCGCAGCCGGAGATGGGCCTGTCCGCCGCGGCGCGATCGGCCCTGACGGCACTGGCCAAGGCGGTGTCGCGGGAAGCAGCGATTGACAACGTGACGCTCAACAACCTGCTGCCCGAGCGCTTCGACACGCCGCGCCAGGAAGCCATGGCGCAGCGCCTGGTGTGCGAGCACGGCATCACGCGCGAGGAGGCGCGCGGCCGCATTGCCGACACCCTGCCCGCCCGGCGCCTGGGCCGTCCCGAGGAGCTCGGCGCCGCCTGCGCCTTCCTGTGCAGCGTGCATGCCGGCTTCATCACCGGCCAGAACCTGGGGCTGGACGGCGGCGCAGGCACCAGTCTGCTCTGAGGCTAGGTCTCCAACTTTGCAAATCATCGAACTCAGGAACAGCCATGAAGATTCTCGTGCCCGTGAAGCGGGTGGTGGACTACAACGTGAAGGTCCGGGTGAAGTCCGACGGCTCGGGCATGGACCTCGCCGGCGTGAAGATGAGCATGAACCCCTTCGACGAAATCGCCGTCGAGGAAGCGGTCCGGCTCAAGGAGAAGGGCGTGGCCACGGAGATCATCGCCGTGTCCTGCGGCGCAAGCGCATGCCAGGAGACGCTGCGCACGGCGCTGGCCATCGGCGCCGACCGCGCCCTCCTGGTCGAGACCGACGTCGAGCTGCAGCCGCTGGCTGTGGCCAAGATCCTCAAGGCGCTCATCGACAAGGAACAGCCGGGCCTGGTGATCCTGGGCAAGCAGGCCATCGACGACGACTGCAACCAGGTCGGCCAGATGCTGGCAGCCCTGGCCGACCTGCCGCAGGCCACCTTCGCGTCGCGGATCGAGGTCGGCGACAACCAGGCGCGGGTGACGCGCGAGGTCGATGGCGGGCTGGAGACGCTGAGCGTGAAGCTGCCGGCCGTGGTGACCACCGACCTGCGCCTGAACGAGCCGCGCTACGTGACGCTGCCCAACATCATGAAGGCCAAGAAGAAGCCGCTGGAGAACGTCAAGCCGGCGGACCTGGGCGTGGACGTGACGCCGCGGCTAAAGACGCTCAAGGTCAGCGAGCCGCCCAGGCGCGGCGCCGGCGTGAAGGTGCCCGACGTGGCCACCCTCGTGGACAAGCTCAGGAACGAAGCCAAGGTGATTTGACATGACCGCACTCGTCATCGCCGAACACGACAACGCGGGCCTGAAGGCCGCGACCCTGAACACCGTCACCGCCGCGCTGGCTTGCGGCGGCGAGGTGCACGTACTGGTGGCCGGCGAGAACGCCGCCGCCGTGGCGCAGGCCGCCAGCCAGATCGCCGGCGTCGCCAAGGTGCTGCATGCCGACTCGCCGGCACTCGGCGCGCAGCTGGCCGAGAACGTCGCGGCTCAGGTGCTGGCCGTGGCCGACGCCTACAGCCACATCCTGTTCCCGTCCACCGCCGCCGGGCGCAACGCCGCGCCGCGCGTGGCCGCGAAGCTGGACGTGGCGCAGCTCAGCGACATCACCAAGGTGCTGAGCGCTGACACCTTCGAGCGCCCGATCTACGCCGGCAACGCCATCGCTGTTCAGCAGAGCGCCGACCCAGTCAAGGTCATCACGGTGCGCACCACCGGCTTCGACGCGGCGCCGGCCACCGGCGGCAGCGCGGCCGTGGAGACCATCCCGGCCGTCGCCGACAGCGGCAAGAGCGCCTTCGTCGGCCGCGAGCTGACCAAGAGCGACCGGCCAGAGCTGACCGCCGCCAAGATCATCGTCTCGGGCGGACGCGCGCTGGGCTCGGCCGAGAAGTTCACGGAAGTGCTGACGCCGCTGGCCGACAAGCTCGGTGCCGCGCTGGGCGCCAGCCGCGCCGCGGTGGACGCCGGCTACGCCCCCAACGACTGGCAGGTGGGCCAGACCGGCAAGATCGTGGCCCCGACGCTCTACATCGCCTGCGGCATCTCGGGCGCCATCCAGCACCTGGCCGGGATGAAGGACTCCAAGGTGATCGTGGCGATCAACAAGGACCCGGAGGCGCCGATCTTCAGCGTGGCCGACTACAGCCTGGAAGCCGATGTCTTCACGGCAGTCCCCGCGTTGACGGCCTCACTGCAGGCGGGTAGTGGCGGGTAGCCGCGCGAACTGCGCCGGCGCTCGCCGGTTCCTGACGCGCCTTGACGGTCGAGTCCCTCTCGCAACAAGGTGCGGACCAGGGGATCACCTGGTGCTTGTCGGGGAGAGCCGCCGTGGCAGCGGCCGAACCAAGCCCAGCAAATAGAGCCCGGGACAGTCCAGCCGCCACGATCGGTCAGCTGGTGTGTTCGCTGCCCTTGTCCTGCCGTGGCGTGCTCACTGCGGACGAGCCAGGCGTCACGCTGGCGTCGCTGACCAAGCGGCCGTTGAGCGAATACCAGTTGGGAATGCCCAGCGCGCGGTTGCGGGCCTGTGCCTCGCGCACAGCCTGGTTGCCGATGCGCATGATGCTGGCGGACCAGCGTTCAGCCTTCTTCGGAGGGGTCATGTTTCGGAGTAGGAAGGAGGGCCTGGAAAGCGGTCCACATCTGCTCGTCGTAGACCTGCCACTGGCCGTCCAGCGTCTCGGCAACGACGAGGAAGGATTCTCCGCCATTGAACACCACCATGCTTTGGTGGGCCAGCGGGCGGTACTGGTGCCAGAACACCGGGGCAGCCCGCAGGAAACGGCGGCGCACGTCTTCTTCCGGCACGTCGTGACCACCCTGCGCAACCCGTTCGGTGATGCGGCGCAGGCACAGCTCGGCGCTGTCAAGGAAAACGAACACCAGCGTGACCTCGTAGCCGCGCTCGCGTGCCTTGGCGATGCTGCGAGCGAGGCTCGCGCCAGAGAGGGTTGACTCAATCACCAGTGACTCGCTGGCCTGCAGCGCGACGCCGAGCCTCTTGCTGAACTCGCGCCCGGCAGCTACGCGCACACGGGCTGGATCCGAAGGCGACAACTGCAGGGCAATGTCGTCAGCGCCCAGGTAGGGCAGCCCTTCGCTGCGGGTGTAGAGCCGGGCAAAGGTGGTTTTGCCTGCGCCATTGGGGCCGCCGACGAGGACCAGCCGCGGCTGGCGGTGAGTAGATCATGGCGGAATTTTCGTTGTTTTCCATGGGGCCGCTGCAGCGTTGCTGCTTGCCAAGGCTGGCTGCTAAACAACGTGCGTGGTGCATGTCCAGCCTCGTTCAGAGAAAGGCCACCGAAGGCGCTATTGGGTATCAGGAACACAGTGCAGCCAGCAAACAAGCAACGAGGGCTTAGTTGCAACATACCCGAATCCCACAACCCACCCACCAGCCGGCTCCCCTTCCCTCCCCCTTCTCCCCTCTTCAAAGCGGCCGGAGCAGGCGGGGCGGGTGGGGAAAACGGGCTCGGCAGGGGTGGTGGGAAGTACTCTCAGGTATGTTGTCTTGATGGCAGAAGCAGGATCATGCTGCTGCAACGTCTTGCCTGGCCAAGCGGTGGTGCAACGCCACAGCGCGCACTCCGGGCTGTGGCGCGCGACTTGGCACCAGGCATGGCGTCAAGACCGCACCTTGCGCGGCCGGCCGCGGCGTTTCACCGCAGGCGGCAACTCCAGATCCGCCGGCGTCAGGTCGAAACCGCGTATGGGGTTTCTGATCCTCGCCAACGCTTCCAGCCGGGCGTCGTCCTCCAGCGACTTCAACTGTGCCTGGGCCTCGGCC
The DNA here is from genome assembly GCF_009760915.1 of Azohydromonas aeria. Classification (GTDB taxonomy): domain Bacteria; phylum Pseudomonadota; class Gammaproteobacteria; order Burkholderiales; family Burkholderiaceae_C; genus Azohydromonas; species Azohydromonas aeria. Next base: position 20,892 of record NZ_VIDQ01000038.1, on the reverse strand, counting down.
AGTTCGGCACACAGCTCCGCGATGCGAGCCTGTAGAGATTCACGGATGGGTTTGGCTACCGGCTTGACTCAACCGGCCGGCTCGTCTGTCATGTACATCCCAGATGGATGCCGCTCCAACCCTGGGCTTCCAGATCACCTACCCCAAGGTGACGGATTCTGTGCAGAAGCGATGCTCCTGGTGCCGAGCCGCTGGGCGCTTCTCCCGATTGGACGACAGCACAGGCCACATGCTGCGGTGCCCATCCGCACAGAAACCGTCACCTTGGGGCGGACCAGCGTGATGGCCTGGGGACGCCAGACGTCGGCGAGGTCCTTTCGCACATAAAGCGTCACCTTGCATGGCTGGAATCTGGTCGCACGCGTTGACTCCATGATGGCCTGCACAGAAACCGTCACCTTGGATGTCATGCAGGGTCGGCTCAAGGGCCACGTGACGCTACCGCTTGCGGTTCTCTGCACAAAAACCGTCACCTTGGGCAGCCTCTGCGCAGTCATGAGGATGCATGGCGCCTCCACTTCACCGGGTTGCACAGATTCCGTCACCTTGTACCGGGACCTATCAGTCGCAAAGCAGCAAGTTGCCGTGCTCAAGCGCCTGCACAGAAACCGTCACCATGAGGCACCTCCACCGTCTGACGGTGACGCGTAACACGGGTTGCACAGAAACCGTCGCCTTGCACAAGAACCGTCACCTTGCTGCACAGAAACCGTCACCTTGCTTTGCACAGATTCCGTCACCTTGGGTAGTTGTCCACCACAGAAACCGTCACCTTGCCTTGGAAACTGCACAAATACCGTCACTTTGACTTTGCTAAGTAGTTGATCGGAAAAGATTTTTTTGCTTCTGAAATGCTTGCTGGCTTACTAATTTATTAAGCTAGCTGGTGGTGCAGACCTTGAAGAGCAAGACTTCTTCGGCCAGCGGTTTGATGCTGGGACGGCAGCTCAACGCCAGCGCCGACGTACTGATGAAACCCAACGGCATACCTATGCGGCCGCACGCCAAGGCGCAAGGCAAGGTGACGGAGTCTGTGCAGGCATAGCTCGTGCCGTTGGCGCAAAGCTGTGATGGAAAAGTGACTGCTTGCGTTGACCAGCAGTCACCATGCGGTTAACCTGCGGCGCCGTTCACATTCGCAGCAGCCGCACGAGGCTTCATGGCCAAGACCAAACCGGGACAGGCAAAGACCGCGGTTGCCCAAGCGCGGGACTCCCTGAGCGAGCAGTACGCGCTGCAACTCTTCGAGGACACCATCGGCCGCAAGGGCCGTTCCGCAACGATCGCGGACGCTGAAAGCGATCTCACATTCCCGAAGAACAACGTCTTCGTGGACGTGTCGGGAATAGGCCTGCTGGCACGGCGCGGCCTCAACGTGATGAACTACCTCGCCGGCGACGCCCCGGTCGAGCAGTTGGACTTCGACTGTGACGTCGACCTGTTCAAGTTCCTCATCAACTACGCCAGCCGCAACCAGAAGCACCTCAAGGATGCGCTGCGCGAGGCTCAGAAGACCAGCATCGTCGTCGAGCGCGACAGGCCCGAGAATGCCCCAGGCAACCCCGAGTTCGTCTCCATCCCGCTCGTCGGCATGGTCGGTATTGCCAATGGCCGGGTCTTCTTCCGCTTCGATCCCACGATCCGGAAGCTGCACAAGGATCCTCGTGGCTACACGCTGTTGTCGTTGCGCATGACATCGAACTTCAAGTCGGTCTTCGCGCACTCCCTGTACGAGAAGCTGAAGTCGGTCGCCTATCGAGGGTCACCAACGGAATGGCTCACCGTGGAGGCAGCACGGGTCTGGGTAGGCGCACAGGATTCCAAGTTCATGGACGAGTTCAAGATGTTCCGCCAGCGGGCGCTTTCCGTGGCGATCGAACAGATCAACGAACTGTCCGACCTTCATGTCGAATACGAAACCAGGAACGTCCCCGGCTCGAAGAAGGTCTCGCACATCAGGTTCGTCTTCCGTGTCCAGGAAGGAGAGATGACGCAGTCGATGCGCTTGACGGAGGTTCGCAAGACCATCTACGACACCCTGCGGGGAGAGTTCGGCGTTGGGGCCATAGACCTGCAAGCCATCACGATGAATGCCGAGAAGTTCACGCCGGAGCGCATACAGGCCGCCATCGACTTCGTACGGCACCGCATGACCACGGGTCGCGGCAAGAAGGTCCAGTTTCCGGGACGCCTCTTCATGAAGGCTCTGCAGGAAGGATGGACCGTACCAACGGCTGAAGTGCAAGACGCTCAGCCAGCAGCCGCCAGGCGCAAGCCTGCTGTCGCAACGCAGGTTGCGAGCGCAAGCGTGGTCGAGGAACCGAACCCCCTCGCAGAGGCCTTGCGCCAGGAATTCGTGCGCGATGGCGAGCAAGGTTTCAAGCTTTACTTGGCAAGCGATGCCGAGAAACGCCGGGAGCAGCTGGCAAGCTTTGCCAGAACGGCGCACTTCCGTGTCCTGTGCAGCCAGCTGCAACTGGACAAGAAATCCTTTTCAGAGGAAACGTTGCACTCCAACGAGCGTCTGAGGCACGCGTTCGGCAAGCATGTTCTCAACGCTCGAAAGAAGGCCGCGAGAAAAGGGCAAGACACGTCCCAGGTCGAAATGGTTCTGTCCTGATTGCCGGGAACGAAGGCATCTTGTCACACCGTCAGCGATCGTTGTTGAACCATGCTCAAGCAGCTCGGCTGCATTGCCGCAGCAGCATCGCGGTGAAGACAAGTCCGATGGCATCAACGCAGCCACTGCACCGCGGCGGCCGGCTCAAGTGCCCTGCTCCACTGGCGGCGCGGCATCGAAGTGCTTGGCGCCCATGGAACTCCTACGGCTCCTGATTTCGCGGGCCAGGGCCTTGTGAGCTGCAGTTGCAACAGGCAGGCCAGGGCCGAAGCGTTGGGTGTGGTCGGGGACCGTACGTCGTTCGCAAGCCCCATGCCGCGTTGATGCCGTGCCGGTCAAACGGCAAATTCGGATCCACCAGGGCGAACCTCGGCAGCCTCAAGGGCGACGTGCGGCACTGGATGCGCCCGGGCTTGGCTGCATAGCACGATGCACTTGCCCCGTGTACTGGCCGGTCGGTCTGTGTTGGCAGGGTTTCTCAGGAACCCGCGCACGGTACGCTCGATGCTTGGCAGACGAATGCGCGGGAGTGGGGAATTGAGGAACGATGTCGCCGAGGCACTGGCGGCCGCTACGGACGTGGTCAACGAATGGCTGGTGGCCCAGCAGCATGCCGGCGTCACACTGGCCTTGGCCGATGCGCAGACGATCAAGGACACGGTGCAACGCTTCCTGCGCGGCGCCCGGCGCCGCAAGGTTTCGCACTGGGACTGGGAGCGCAAGTTCTACAAGCGGGTGCGTCATCGAGACGCCTGGATCTTCGACCTGCGCCGAGGCAGCCAGCCGATGGTGCTGTGCCTGGGCACCATCGCGATCCGTGAGGACCATGTCATCCTGGAGTACCTGGAGCGTCGTGCCTATGCACGGGTCAAGGGCGTGGCGCTTGCGGCGGCCTACCAGTTCGCGTTGGCCGTCGCCAACGTGCTCGGCCTTTGCGAGGTCCGCGTCAACGACCCGATCAACGACAAGCTCGCGCGCTACTACGAGCGCAAGCTCGAGATGACCCCGGTTCGGCATCCTGCGGACGGCAGGGTAAAGTACCTGTATCGAAGGATCGAACCATGAAGCGCATCACCATCCGCCCCGGCAAGAGCGTCGTCGTCAGTGACGAGGCGTTGGCGCGTGCTCGTGGCGCCCTTGCAGCGTTCGGCGTGCGCGCTGATCAGCTCACGCAGTTGGCTGCCTACAAGGGCGACGTGACGATCGGCAAGGCCGGCCGTGGCGGCAAGAGCCGAGTGGTGCGCGCGCGTACTGGTAAGGCCGGCCAAGGTGCTGCCTCTGCCCGGCAGGCCAAGCTGGTTACGGAATAGGATTTTCAGCCCTGCAGACACCGAAGCCTGCCGCGCGCGGGCTTTGTCTTGAGCGTTTTGCCTTGAGTCGACCGGCCTTGACGCCAGGAGGTCGCCTCGCGTGATGGCGCGCCGCGGCGGGTCAGTCCAGGCCTGGGCTTCGTTGGAGCCCAACAACGCTTGTGTTTAAGGCATCAAGCCACGCGGCTGGCAAGCCTGGGCGATCATGCGCACTACCACAGACTGGCCGCAGGCCTGCAGGCAACGCGCGCCAGTCCATAGCGTCCACTGCACAAGCCACCCCAACGCCTCTTGAGGCCGGGTGCTGAGCAAGGCTCGACGGCTACCAGGTGGCTGGTCCCGCGCAGGCGTCCTGGACGCAGCCGCGCAGCCAGCGGTGAGCCGGATCGGCATCCAGCCGCGGATGCCACAGCAGCGACACCGTGATCTCCGGTACCCACACCGGCAGGGGAAAGCACAGCATGCCTGCGCGCAATCCGGCGGTGTGGCGCTCGGGGACGCTGGCGATGAGGTCCGACGCGCGCGCCAGCGCCAGCGCCGCGGAAAACCCGCCCACAACCGCCGCGACGTCGCGCTGCAGGCCTACGGCGGCCAGCGCATCCTCCACCGGCCCCTGCGCCAGGGCCCGCCGCGAGACGAGCACGTGCCTGCCCTGCGCGTAGCGTGCGGGCGTGACCTCGCCCTCGCCCAGCGGGTGGCCGGCGCGCACGACGCCGACGAAGCGGTCCCGCAGCAGTGCCTGTGCCCGCACCTCCGGGCCCATCGCGCTGCTGACCACGCCGGTCTCCAGGTCCGCGGTGCCGTCGCGCAGCAGCGTGCTGTCCTTGTCGAGCTTGGGCATGAAGCGCAGGCGCACGCCGGGCGCCTCGACGCCGACCCGCTGGATCAGCCTCGGTCCGAAGGTCTCCACGAAACCGTCGCTGGTACGCAGCGTGAAGGTTCGCACCAGCCTGGCGAGGTCCGGCGCCGTGACGGGGCGCAGGGCAGCCTCGGCGTCCTGCACGATGCGGCGCACCTGCTCGCGCAGCTCCAGCGCCCGCGGTGACGGCACCAGGCCCCGCCCGGCGCGCACCAGCAGCGGATCGCCCGTCGTCTTGCGCAGCCGCGCCAGGGACCGGCTCATCGCCGAAGGGCTCAGGCGCAGCCGCCGGGCCGCGCCCGCGACGCTGCCTTCGGCCAGCAGGACGTCAAGCACGGCGAGCAGGTTCAGATCGGGATGTGACATGGCAAGCGCGCCAGCGTAAGCGGCGCTGGCATGGCGTCAGACGCACGAATGAAGTGCAAATGATGCGCCTTCCGCCGTGACCGGCCCGTGCCTATTGTGACCGTGACGGCTGCACTGGCAGCCCTTGATCAGGAGAAGGCACATGTCGGAAACCTCAGCAAGTCACCAAGCCGCGTCCGCGGTGGGCGTCATCGCGCCGGCCGGCGGGGCACCGTGGGCGCTGGCGCTGTGCGCGCTGTTGCCCGCCTTGGGTACCAGCATCGCCAACGTGGCGCTGCCGACCTTCACCGAGGCCTTCGGTGCCTCGTTCCAGCAGGTGCAGTGGGTGGTGCTGGCCTACCTGCTGGCCAACACCACGCTGGTGGTCGGCGCCGGGCGGCTGGGCGACCTGGTCGGGCGCCGCCGGCTGCTGCTGGTCGGCCTGCTGGTCTTCATGGCCGCCTCGGCGCTGTGTGGCGTGGCACCGTCGCTCGGGCTGCTGATCGCCGCCCGGGCCGTCCAGGGCATGGGAGCGGCCGTGCTGATGGCGCTGTCCGTGGCCATGGTGGGCGAGGTCGTGCCCAAGGCCCAGGCCGGGCGGGCCATGGGGCTGCTCGGGGCCGCCTCGGCCGTCGGCACGGCGCTGGGCCCGACGCTGGGCGGGCTGCTCATCGCCGGCCTGGGCTGGCCGGCCGTCTTCCTGGTCAACGTGCCGCTGGGCCTGCTGGCCTTATGGCTGGCATGGCGCCACCTGCCCCGCGACCGCCGCGTGCCAGACGCGGCCCGGGCCGGCTTCGACGGGGCGGGCACCGTGCTGCTGGCTCTGACGCTGGCGGCCTATGCACTGGCGATGACCACAGGCCGCAGCCGCTTCGGAGCGCTCGACCTGGCGCTGCTGCTGGGCGCCCTGGCGGGCTTGGCACTGTTCCTGTGGGTGCAGACTCGGGCGGCGGCGCCGCTGATCCGGCTGGCGCGGCTGCGCGACCCCGTGCTGGGCGCGGGCCTGGCGGTGAGCGTGTTCGTCTCGACGGTAATGATGGCGACGCTGGTGGTGGGGCCCTTCCACCTCGGGCGCGCGCTGGGCCTGCAGACCCTGCACGTCGGCCTGGCCCTGTCGGCCGGCCCGGTGGTGGCGGCGCTGGCCGGCGTGCCCGCCGGGCGCCTGGTGGACCGCTTCGGGGCGCGGTACATGACCGTCGCCGCACTCGCCGGGATGGCCGCGGGCTGCCTGGCGCTGTGCCTGGTGCCCACCGCCTGGGGCGTTGCCGGCTACGTGCTGCCCATGGCCCTCCTCACGGGCCACTACGCGCTGTTCCAGGCGGCCAACAACACCGCAGTCATGGCGGACGTGGCCGCGGACCAGCGCGGCGTGGTGTCCGGACTGCTGAACCTCTCGCGTAACCTTGGACTGGTCACCGGGGCGGCCGTCATGGGCAGCGTGTTCGCATGGGCCGCTGCAGGCGTGGACTTCGCTGCGGCCTCACCCGAGTCGGTCGCCGGCGGCATGCGCACGACGTTCGCGGTGGCGGCAGGACTGATCAGCGTCGCGCTGGGTGTTGCAGCGGTCAGCGGGGGCAGCCTGCGGCTGGGGCGGCATTGGCGGGCGTAGGTCATGCGCAACGCAACCAGGCTCCTGATCGGCCTTGGCCTGTTGCCCGGCATCGCTTGGGAACCCTGCGATGGTCTGGCGTCCGGGTGGCCGGGCCCCGGGGGCCGCGCGATGAATGCAGGCGCGCGTGTTGCCGCACCCCCGCGCATGAGTCATGGCTCGGGTCGATCAGCATGAGCCTGTCGGTAGAGCTGGACACCGCCGCTGGCGAGGCCCGGCCCCGTGCCATCCACTTCGGCAGCCGGCGTGTTGCGGTCAACGAGGTGTGCGACCGCTGGCATGGCCGGTATCGCACCTGGTGGAAGGTCGCCACTGACAAGGGCTTCTACATCCTGGTGTGCGAGGACTCGACCGGCCAGTGGGACCTGGCCGCCGCCGTCGGCGAGGCGCCTCGGGACGATGCCTGGCCTGCGCCGCGGCGCCTCGCACTGAAAACCTGATGCCGGCGCCGGCGTCGCCGCCACATCAGCCGGCGCGGCGCAGGAATGCCGGCGGCACCCTGGCCGTCAGCCACACCCCGTTCTCGGCCTGGTGGAACACGAAGCCCTGCGCATGCATGCGTGCGGCGTCCACCACGAGCACCACGGGCAGCCCGTAGCGGATGCCGACAGCGCGGGCCGTCTGCTCCTCAGCCGACAGGTGCACGTGGTGCCGCGAGCCGGGCTTGAGGCCTTCCCGATCTATCGCCGCGACGAAGCGCGAAGCCGTGCCGTGGAACAGTACCTCGGGCGGCTGCCGCGGCTCGAACTGGCGCTGCACGCTGCGCGTCGAGTGGCCCTGGACCGCACGGATGCGCTGGCCGTCGGCCGAGAACTCGAAGCGCTTCTTGTCGTTGGTGGCCACGACCTGTTCGATGAGCTCGCGGGAAAGCTGCTTCCCTTGCCGCGCAGTGCCGGCAATGAGTTCGTCCACGTTGCCCCAGCCGTCGGCGTCGAGCACCAAGCCGATGGCTTCGGGCTGGTGGCGCAGCACGAAGCTGAGGAACTTGCTGGCCTGGACGATCTTGCTCACACCGGCCCCTGGCCCGGGTCCAGGCGCGCCAGCAGCGCCTTCACAGCAGCCTTTGCCTGGCTCTCCTGCCAGTACGGGCTCCGCAGGGCCCAGGCGCAGTGGGTGCCGTGGCTGCCTTGAGCGTCCTCGTAGAACACGGCAGGCCCACTGACTCCCTCACCGATGTAGACGGCGCCCAGCGGGCAGCCCAGTTCTGCCGCGATGAATTTCAGGACGGCGGCGTGCTTGACGGAGAGCGCTTCGTTGAAGGGGAAAAGACGACTCACGGCAAAACCTCTGCAGTGTGCTTTGAAGGGTACTTGACATCCTCATTGCCCCGAAGACACAGCAATTCCGGCCCGAGTCCCCGACTGGCCCGTTCCGCGACCCCGGTCCCTGCCGGGAGCGCGGATATGGACCCGCAGCGTCATGGCTCCAGGCAAGCGCGGTTTCGGCCGCTTCGCTTGGCCTGGTACAGCAGCGCATCGGCTTGGCTCTGCAGCGACTGTAGCGAGCCGACGCCCGCGGCCGTGCACTTCAGGCCGCCGACGCTTATCGTGACGATGCCCAGGCCGTCGGGACGGTGCGCATGGCGGATGCCGTGCGCGCGTACGGCTTGCACCATGCGCTGGGCGATCCGGCTCAAGTCGCCCGCATCGTCGGTTCCCACCAGCACCGCGAACTCCTCGCCGCCATAGCGGCCGACGAGGCACTCCGCCTTGCGCAGCTCGGACTCCAGCAGCCGGGCCACCTGCGCCAGGCAGGCATCGCCGGCGGGGTGGCCGTAGTGGTCGTTGAAGGCTTTGAAGTAGTCGATGTCCACCATCAGCAGCCCGAAGCCCTGCCCATGCTGCCGGTACCCGTCCCAGTACCGGTGCGCCTGCCCGTCAAGGTGGCGCCGGTTGGCGATGCCGGTGAGCGCATCGGTCCTGACCAGCGCGGACAATTGCGCATTGGCCCGCGTTAGCGCATGGCTGGCATGCCGCGCCATGTGGTGGCGCAGGAAGGTGCGCCGGCCCGCTACCGTGTTGCTCCAGCTGATGAAGAGGCTGAACAGCAGCACCGGGAGATACACCAGCAGGAAGACGATCTGCGGCTCGTGCTGGCCGTGGCTGAGCCGCCGTGAGCCGTCCAGGATCACGGCCGAGATCAGCAGCGACACCAGCAGCGCCGGCACGAACCGCACGCGCACGCACAGGTTGGCCAGCACGATGAAGATGAGAGCCGCGTACTGGTAGGTCTGCACCGCGGGGCTGGCACTGCGCTCGAGCAACCCGTACCAGAACGGCACCACCATCAGGATCGACAGCGGCAGCACCAGGTCCAGCACCCGCATGTCGCGGCACCAGCGCAGCGCCGACTGCGACGCCGCCACCGCAAGCAGCACCAGGCCGCTGCGCGTGAACAGCGACTCGCGGGCCATGTCCGGTATCACGTAGGCGTCAGCCAGCCAGTACGACAGGAACGCCAGCTGGCCCAGGACGTTGATCAGCAACAGGAAGCGCCGCTGGTGCCGGAACTGGTAGGCCAGGTAGCGCCTCAGCAGGCTGCGCGGCAGCAGGCACAGCGGGGTGCGAGCCAGGCGCGCCAGCTCGGTGTCGGAAGGCAGGGATTCGTACATCTTCTTGGCCGCGAGCGTGCCGCGACCCACCGCCGCCGGGCCTGACGGGCCGAAACTCTGCGCACGCCGGGGCCGGCGCGACTGCCGCTTGTCGTTGAATGTTGTGCCCGGCATTGGCCCACAGGCGCCGGCTGGCGGCATCACGGGATCGTGAACTCTTTGGCAGACCGGGCCCGGATTCGAGAGGCCGATGCGCAAGGGCGTGCGGAACGAGGACGCTGCGTGCCGATGCCGGGCAGCACGCGCGCAGACGCCGGCGCCGTGCACTGAGCGCCTCGAACCGATGCCTGCCCAGCAGCCGCAAGGCGCAGGCCCAGTGCATTGGCGCGGTTGGGACCGGTGTCAGCAGAGGTCGGTGTCAGGGCTGTTCACATGCCTGACACTTGATATCGCGGCAAGGCGACAGATGCAGCCGCGGTGAAATCGCACTCTTGCCTGAAGCCTGGTCCATGCCCATGCCCATGTCCATGACCCGACGCGCCGCCTCGCTGGCGCTTGGCAGCTTGCCGCTGCTGACCGCCCTGCCCCGTGCTGTCTTCGCTGGCACCGACCCTGCGCAGGACGCGCTGTCCCGAGCGCTGCCTGTCATGGAGGAGCGTCTGGGCGCACGGCTGGGCGTGCACATCCTCGACACCCATACCGGGCACCAGTGGACACACCGTGCCGGCGAGCGCTTCCCAATGTGCAGCACCTTCAAGGTCCTGGCCTGCGCCGCCGTGCTGGCGCGCGTCGATGCGGGCGCCGACAACCTGAAGCGGCGCATCCGCTTTCAGGGCAGCGACCTCGTCACCTACTCGCCGGTGACGGAGCCGCACGCTGGTAGAGAAGGCTTGCTTCTGAGCGAACTGTGCGAGGCCGCCATGACGCGCAGCGACAACACGGCCGGCAACCTCATCCTGCGCAGCCTGGGCGGTCCAGCCGCGGTGACGGCCTTCGCGCGCTCCCTGGGAGACGAGGCGACACGGCTGGATCGGTGGGAGACGGCTCTCAACGAGGCGCGGCCCGGCGATCCGCGGGACACCACGACACCCGCAGCCATGAGCACCTGCCTGCAGGCCCTGGTGCTGGACCAGCGTCTGGCGCCCGAGTCCCGCGGGCAGTTCGTGCGCTGGCTGCTGGCCAACCGCACCGGCGACGCGCGGCTGAAGGCCGGGCTGCCCGCCACTTGGCGCATCGGCGACAAGACCGGCAGCGGTGACTTTGGTACCGCCAACGACGTGGCAGTCATCTGGCCGCCGGGCCGCTCAGCAGTGATTGCCAGCGTCTACATCACGCAAACCGTTGCTTCCTTCGACGACCGCAACGCGGCGATCGCCGAGATTGCGCGGGTGCTGTCCACGGTGGTGGGCCACTGATCGACGCCGGTGCCGCCGCAGGGCCGCTGCACATGCGCCGGTGCCGTGAGATACCGCGGGCCAATCGCGACTGCCCGGTCCAGCAGTGCGTAGGCCGCACCGACCGCACTGGCGACCTGCGCGGCTGATTTTCAGCGTTGACCCTTGCGCCAGGGCCCCTCGATCACCAGCGTGATGCCCGGTGACTGGATGTTCACGAACATGAAGCGGCCGTTGTGCGAGAAGCAGCCGCCGCAGAACTCGCTGTCGTTGATCCGGTTCTCCGCCACGCGGAACAGCTCACCCTGCGAGTTCAGGCCCACGATGTTGTTGCCGCCGGCACCGTCCTCGTACATGTATAGCCGCCCGTCGGGGCCCAGCGTGATGTTGTCCGGTGCCTCCAGCACCGCACGGTCGGTGGACTCGACCACCAGCGTGAGCGTCTCGCTCGCCGGGTCGTAGGCCCACACCTGGCCGGCGCCGATGTCGCCGCCACTGGTGCAGCAGAAGTACACCAGCCCGTTGCCCCACCAGGCGCCCTCGCCGCGGCGAAACCGCGCCGCGCCCTTGGCCTGGCCCTGGGCGCGCGTGCTGTTGGCAAAAACGTTGTCCGCAGGGTCGGGGCTGTCGATGGTCACCCATTCCACAGGCAGCGGCTTATTGAGGCGGCCCAGGAAGCCCGTGCTGGTGTCCATCGAGGCGGCGGACTCCCTGAGTTTGAGCGCCTGCAGCGTGCCGCCGGCGAGCAGCTGGCCCGGCACCTTGGGCACGTAGCGGTAGAACAGGCTGTCGCCCGTGTCCTCGGTCTCGTAGATGATGCCGGTGCGCGGGTCGGTGGCGGTGGCCTCGTGGTTGAAGCGGCCCATGCCCACGATCGGTTGCGCACGCGTCGGCCCAGAGGCCATGGCCGGCACCTCGAAGACGTAGCCGTGGCGCTGCCGATACGTGCCCGCGTTAGCCAGGCTGGTCGACTCCTCACAGCTCAACCAGGAACCCCAGGGCGTGGGGCCGCCGGCGCAGTTGTTGTTGGTGCCGCCCAGCGACGCATAGTGGCGCAGCAGCCGGCCGTCGCTGTCGAGCACCAGCGTGGTGGTGCCGCCGTTGGCCCAGGGGTCGAACTTCAGCGCCTCGGGCACGTCCACGCCGCGCTGGTTGCCGAACTTGGTTTCGCGGTTGCTGAGCTCGTGGTTGCGCACCAGGATCGTGGTGCCGTCGTGGCCGCGGAAGCACGCCATGCCGTCGTGGTCGCCGGGCACCAGGGTGGCGTCGCTCATGGTCTGGCCGGTGATGGAAACAGCCCAGTAGCGAAAGCCTTCGGGCAGCGAGATCAACGGCTGGCCACGGTAGTCGAAGGCGCCTGGCAGCATCACCTCGGCAGTGTTGAGCGGCAGCGCCGGTTGCAGCGGTCCGAAACCGGGGCCGAAGGCAGGCACCCCTTGCGCCGCGCGGCTTTGAAGTGCGGCCAGCGGTGCGGTCAAGGTGCCGGCACCCAGCATGCGGATGAAACTGCGACGGGACGAGGTCATTCAGGAGGCTCCGAAAAGTGGCTTCAGTGGGCAAACAGCTGCACCGCGCTGTCGCGCCGGCAACGCCTGCACGCCGGCCACCCTAGGAAGCGCTGATGACGGCCGCGTGACGCTGCCGGCTGCCTCGACAGGAATCACATCCCGTTGCAACCCCGGCTCGCTCGCGACGCTGCAGCTTCACGACCCGATGCGCCACTTTTCGAGAAGTCGAAGCGCAGGTCAACCAGGCAAGCTGGCACTGGTGCGGCGCTTGACCAACTCCAGCACCGTCTTGAACTGCGGATGGCGGCAGGGGCGGACCCACTCGAACAGCACCAGCGCTGCCTCGACCACGGCCTCGGCACCGTTGATGGCCGGCATGAGCTGTCCCCAGTAATCAACCAGCACCAGCACGCTGCGCTCGACGTCCATCTTCAGCATGGCCTGTTCCCATCCCGCTTCGTATTGCATGACGGCAGGATAGGCGGGTGCCGTGACGCGGCCGTCAGTCCCAGCCATGGCCGCGGCGGCCTGGGAGCATGAGGCTGCCCCGATCGGGACCGCGCGCACTGGGCTACGGCGCCGGTTTGATCTTGATCGTCAATACTCCGTGGACTCCTGAAAAGCATCATCCTGCGCTGGCCCACGAAGCCGGCGAACAGGGAGCGCCCGATGGAGCCGTACAAGACGCCCGTGGAAAGGGCGAGGCGGCGCGTCATCGAGGCAGAGCGCCGAGTCACTGCGCAGCTGGACCTGATCACGGAGCTGGCCCGCACCCTGCGCGGCACGGCCGACAAGTGGGCTGCGCTGCAAGGCCTGTGCGACCAACTCCGGCACGAGCGTGCGGAGCTGGAGCAGTTGATGGCCGTGGGCGAGAAAAAGGCCAGACCAAGGAGCGCGATGGCAAGCCAGGGTGGCCGCTCAACGTGCTGAAGCGGCCAATCTGCAAGGGCAATGCGGCAAGATCTGGAACCCGGCACCACACGGCTGATGGCCGAGCTCCCTCACGTGGCCGAAATCTTCATCAACTACCGCCGACAGGACTGCCCTGCTGCCGCTGGCCGGCTTGCCGACCGATTGCACGCCGAGTTCGGTGCCGACCAAGTCTTCCTCGACGTGGGCGATATCGTGCCCGGCGCGGACTTCGTCCAGACACTGGAGCGCGCGCTGGGTGGGGCCACGGTGGTGCTGGCGCTGGTAGGCCCAAACTGGCTGCAGGCGGCAACGAGAGACGGCTGGCGCCGGCTCGACGATCCGCAGGACTTCGTGCGGCGCGAGATCGAGTTGGCGCTGGCCCATGGCAAGCCGGTGATCCCGGTGTTGCTGGAGGGCGCCCGGATGCCGCAGTCGCATGAGCTGCCGCCCTCGATCCAGGCGTTTGCGAGTTGCCAGGCTGTGGCGCTGGCCAACGACCGCTGGGACGCCGACACGACGGCGCTCATTGGCGTGCTGGCATCGCAGTACGGCATCGCTCCCGCCTCGTTACATGGCCAGATCGCGGGCACTTGGTGGCGCCATCCGGTGGGGCTCGCGATCGATCTCATGGAACTGCTGGTCCATCCCCGCGCACTTATTGCGCGTCGGATGGGCAACGGCGTGGCTGCTGGCGCCGACGGCGCGCTGCTGCGTTCGCTGGCGATGCTGGTGCTGTGCCTGGCGCTGGGCAACCTGCTGCTGGGCATGGCGCTGCAAGGGCCACCGCTGCGCTGGCTGGCGCCGGGCATCACGCTCGGGCTGCTCGTGGCCGCGGCGTTGTCGGCAACGCTGGCGGCAGCTTGGCGCCTGGTGCGGCGCGCACCGGGCTGGCGGCGTGTCGCCACGCCTTTTGCGTACCTCTTCGCGGGCGCGTGGCTGTACTTCTGCGTCGGCGCCTTCGTGATGCTCCTGGGTGTCGAACTGGTGCAGCCGTTGGTGCTGGAGCACTTCATCGCGCAGGCAAGCCGGGAAGGCACCGTGGGGCTGCCCGCGGCGTCCGCCCTGCTGGCGCAAGCGTTGCGGGGTCCGGCGCTGGCGGGCGTCGTCATTGGCAGTGCGGCTTGGCTGGCGGGCCTCGTGTGGTGCATCAGGGGCTGGGCGACCTTTCGGATTGCCCTGGGCGCCGGCAACGTGGCGGCCTGTAGCGCCACGCTGCTGTGGCTGGCGATACTGCTAGCGCTGGCCACCCTGGCTTCATGGGTCGCGGCATAGCACCAGCTACCAACGCTCAGATGAGGATCGGCTCGGCCGGCTTCGGCATCGCGCACCTGCCGCTTCCGCACAATGACTCCACCGAGCTGTCGCAGCTCGACGCGTGTATACCCGTGCCGTGCTCTTCGCAGCCGTGCGTCCGGAGTCAACTCACACCGCCAATTGGTTAGCCGCTGCCAGCGGCCACCTCAGCGTAAGCGTCCGGCGGCACCGCGGTTGATTCGGCGACCGAGGCCGTTGATTGTCCTTAACCTTGGCTTTGCCTGCGCGCCCCAGCACCCGCAGCACGCCGGCCGCGGTGCGTATGCCCGGCGCCAGCACCGCCCCCATGAGCAGTTCCTGGGTATGCGCCCAGGTGCGGTGGCTGAACAGCGCTGCAAAGCTTAGGATCACCGAAGCAAAGCGATACCAAGTGGTCGGACGCTGTATGACTGCATGAAGTGGTAGAGGCGGGTGCAGCGTTGATTCAGCGCGAATGGCTGCAGTCTCAACGGCCAGCGCAAGCAGCGCCCGGCATGCTTGGCTTCAATGCGTGACTTGCGCCACACGGACATGTGCCAATCAGGCCATGTGCTGCCGGGATGCGCTCCAGCTCTCGGCCGCCACCGGCCGGCCCGTGTGCCAGCCCTGCGCGTAGTCGATGCCGATGGCACGCAGCTTGTCCAGGACCGCTTCGTTCTCGACCCATTCCGCCACGGTGCGCATGTCGAAGGCGGAAGCCACGCGGTGGATGGACTCCACGATGGCTCAGTGCTGGGCATCCTGGTCCAGGTTCCTGACGAAGCTGTCGTCGATCTTGAGCAGGTCGGCTTGCAGCGTGCGCAGGTAGCTGAACGACGACAGCCCCGCGCCGAAGTCGTCCAGCGCGAAGCGCGCGCCCAGCGAACGCAGCCGCGAGATGAAGGCCTGGGCTGTGCCGCTGCTGCTGATGGGCGAAGGCATTTGATCCCGATGACGGAGTAACGGCAGGTGCGCTGGTGTCCTGGCGGGACTCACTACCGGCGCTTGCCCATGGTGCCAAAGTGTATGCACCGGCAGTGTGCAAAAACGCTGCATGAGTGGGCAATCCACGCCTGGCCAGCGACCTGGCCGCCCCACGTTGGCGCATTTCGCCAGCGCTGCACTGGCATAGCTGGTGCTAACGATACCCCCGTCAAAGGCGTCTTGGGCATCGTCGTGACCCAGCCCATCCCAAAACAAGCGAGGAGTACTGATGAAACGTCGTGATCTGCTGGCCGCCGGCGCCGCGGGCCTGATCGCCCCCTGGGCAAATGCCCAATCATCGACCTGGCCCGCCAAGGGCACCATCCGCCTGATCTGCCAATATCCGCCCGGCGGTCTGGTGGACACCGTGGCGCGGCTGATGGCGCCTCACCTGTCGCAGGCGTTGTCGCAGACCGTCGTGGTCGAGAACCGACCGGGTGCCGGGGGCCTGATCGGCACCGAGTATGCCTCCCGGCAGCCCGCCGACGGCTATTCGCTGCTGGTGAGCCATGCGTCGGTCCATGTCTTCGCCGCCGCCACGCGCCGCACCCTGCCTTTCGATCCGGTGAATGACTTCACGCACATGGGCATGCTGGTGGAAGCGCCCATGGTGATGCTGGTGCGTGCGCAATCGCCCTACCAGACGCTGGCGCAATACCTGGCCGCGGCCAAGACCAAGCCGGTTCGCTATGGCACCTCGGGCGTCGGCTCCGCCAACCACCTGTATGGCGAGTTGCTCAAGATCGAGAGTCAGGCCGATCAGCAGGATCACGTTCCCTACCAGGGCAGCGCTCCGGCGATGCAGGATCTGCTGGGCGGGCAGATCGACACTGTCTTCGACCCGGTGACCACGAACGTCAACCAGCTCAAGGGCGGTACCCTGCGCGCGCTTGCCGTGTCCACGCCCAGCCGCCTGCCGGCCTTGCCCAACATCCCCACTTTTGCCGAGCAGGGCTTCCCTTCGCTCACCGGTTCGCAGTGGCTGGGCCTGTCAGGGCCCAAGAACCTGCCTGCGCCCATTGCTCAGCGCCTGACCACACTCATCCCCCAGATCCTAGCCAAGCCCGATGTCATGGTGCGCCTAGAAGAGCTGCAGACGCTGCCGCGCAAGACGCCCGTGCTGGGCAACGAGTTCGCTCAGCTCATTCGGTCGCAGATCACCAACTGGAGCGCAGTGGCCAAGCGGGCCAGCGTGGAAGTGATCGCTTGACCCGTCGAGCGACCGTCGCGCTCTGCTTTCTACAGGCGGCGGCCTCGGCCCTTCCGGGTCGGGGCGCCGCTCTATTCCATTGATGGGTGCGGAACGCCGTCCGCACCAGGACCACGAACCGATGACCGAAGTCGATTTCGACAGCATCACCAGCTACCAGCGCTACAAGCTGATGGCCAGCCTGATCGTCCCGCGGCCCATCGCCCTGGTGACGACACTGAGCGCCGCTGGAGTAGCCAATGCCGCGCCCTTCTCGATGTTCAACATGATCGGGGAGGACCCGCCCATCCTGATGATCAGCATCAACCGTCTCCAGGACGGGCGGCTTAAGGACACGGCGGCCAACATCTTGCATAGCGGCGAGTTCGTGGTCCACATGTCGGACGAGCCGATGGCGCAGAAGATGCACGCCTGCGGCGCAGCGTTCCCCTCAAACGTGAGCGAACTTGCTGCGGTGGGGCTGACACCCGTGCCGTCACGCTGCGTCGCTTCGCCGCGCATCCTGGAGGCACCCATCGCCTTCGAATGCGTGCTGCATGAAACGCTGGAGACACCCAGCCGCTACGTCTTCATCGGCCGCATCAAGTGGCTTGCGGCGCGGGACGGCCTGATCGATACCCAGACCTGGCGCGTGAACCTGCGCGACTATCACCCGGTTGCCCGCTTCGGTGCGAGCTTCTACACGCGCACCACCGACCGCTTCTCCCTGGCCGACCGGGCCAACGGGCCTGCACCCGTCTCGACGTCCATCGACGAGATCTAGCTCGCCGGGTGGAGGGCATACCTGGCCGGGGCCAGCGACGCTTGAATGATGGTGCCGGTTTGGGCTTGGCACCCAAAGTCCCACGAGCAGTTTGTGCGTTTGGCGCGGGTGCTGTTGACGGTGGAGGGCAACTGATCGACGCCGTTGCCACCGCAAGCCCGCTGGACATGCGCTGGTGCGGCGAGGTGCCGGCGGGCCCATCGCGACTGCCCTTTCCCGCGGTCGTTGAGGTCGAAGGGATCTACAGAGAAACCCAAGTCCACCTGCTGACCCTTGCTGAAGATGAAGCCCATGCCCCGCCCGTCTGTGCCAATCAGGTCACCGCGTGCGTTGATCGACACGCTCTGGGTGCCAAACAGGCCCGTCATCGCGTCAATGCTCTACACGAGATAGTGCGAGCCATTACCTTGAGCCGCAACGGCAGTAGCTGCTGCAGCCAACGCTGCCGCAGCGGCGTTTTGAATAAGCTGTTTCCTGTTAACGGTCGGGCTCCTTGCAGATGGGGCTGGCGCGACCAGCCCTGGGACACTTCACTCAACCCTATGGCTGCCGCGCTGAACGCCGCCTGGCAACCCAGCCCACCAAGCCAACCCCGGCCAGCATGAGCGCGTAGGTCGAGGGCTCGGGAACGCCCGGCACGGCGGAAAAAGCGACCACGCCCCACTTGCCCCACTTGCCCCACAGCGTGGCCTGGTGGCTCAGGTCGTTGCGCATGAACACCGAGATTTCCCCGGTCTCGTGCACCTCGTCCGGCGGGGACTGTCAATCGGACTGGGCCGTGACGGAGCGTGTGGGGTTGTCCCCGTCAAGGAAGCGGGAAGTGAAGAACACGCCGGCGGTGCCGGACTCCGTGCCGCGCAGCAGGGGTGAGGGGTTGCGGAAGGGATCGACCTTGACATCCAGCGTGTACTGACCGGTGATGCGCAACCCGGTGTGGGCGGACAGTTGGAACAGCGGCATGCCGGGCACGCCCTCATAGCGCGCCACGGTTTTGGTCACGTAGCGCTGGTTGCTCAAATCAGGAAAGTCCGCCGCCGCAAGGCCGAAACTGCCGTCGGCGCTGGAGGCGAACAGGCCATCCTGCGACACCGCGGCTGAGCTGTTGGGGAAGAAGCCGACGCTGGCCGGCTCCGTGAAGCTGCCAAAGTCCTTGCAATTGCCGCAGTACCCTGCGTACTTGACGCGGGCCATGGACTGGCCAGTGAACTTCACAGTGGGCGTGATGCCATCGCCGGGGTCCAGGTCGACCAACTCGGAGTTATCGTCCTTTTCGGGAAAAACGGTGCGCTTCGACGTAAAAACTTCAAGAAAATCAAGGGGTTAGCTACAGCCACGTAAGGTCGAGCATTCGCCTGCCGTAAGTGCTTGTCACACAATGAGAAATCGGTCGGCGGCGCACCATTCTTCTCAAAAAGGACGACAACTCCAGCCTTGGCGTTGCCGGAGCATGTGCCCAGGATTGGGCTATTGCAGCCCCGCCAAGCGCTGCCCTGGCCCCGGGAGTTATCCGAGCCGCTGCATCCTGGCGGGCGCTCCAGCGCAGCCCGGGAGTCAGACGGACAGCGTCATGGCTGGAACAACTCGTCGTTAGTGACAGGGGCTGGTGCCGCCCGGTACAGCGCGGGTGCAGCTTGTCCTAGGGCCATCGGCGTGGTAGCTGCGCCCGCCATGTCTTCGCGTGAGCTTTTTTGGGACTTGGTTGCAGGTGTGGTAGCTGGCGGCGGTCAACGCAATCAGCGCCGCCAAGGGAGCCGGGCCAGCCACATGCGCAGTCGGAGCTCGACCGGCCCGGAGTTGACGAGCGTCAGCGAGACGGTAGTGCCCAGATGGCGATCAGCAGCCCGCAACATGCTCTCCCTCACGGACCGGGGATGAACAGGGCCACGATACTCCCGTTGTCCATCACTCCAAGGCGAAGAACAGCACTGTCGCTATCGCAGCATGTGCTGGACAGCACGCCGGCGCGCTACCGCACCGGCCACTGTCACCCCTGCGAGCATCAACGCCCATGCGCCGGGTTCGGGCACCGGCACGGCCAGGAAGGCGGCGGGGCCGCCGGTACCTGGCGTGTCCCCGGTGCCCACGATCCAGCCGCGGTCGTTGAGGGCGCGCGCCTCGGTCAGCGTCCAGACCGCGTCGGATTCGGGCGTGAGTAGCGTGTTGAGGTCGTACAGCGTCTCGCCGTGCCACAACGCCGCGTGTCGGTTGGAACCGTCGAACGCGACCGTGCCCACGATCCAGCCGCGTTCGTTGATGTCCTGGACACCGGCGAACCCGCGGCCCGAGTCGAGCAGCCGAAAGCCTCCCGTGTCGTCGTAGATGAATCCCCGTAAGCGCATTTCGTCGCCGTCGCGGGTAAACAACTGCCCCACGATCTGTCCGGCCTCGTTGATTGCGCTCGCCTCGGAGAAGGGCTCGCCGACAAAGGTAAGCGTGCCATCTTCCCAGCGGGCGGCGCGTTGCAGGCCGTCCACGCCGGGCGCGTAGCCCACCACCACGCCGGCGTCGTTGACATCATTGCCGATGCTTGATGACGCGCCGGGCGCCAGGCGCCGGCTGGCCGTGCCGTCCCAGAAGTAGGCGTCGGCCGGGCCGCCGTCGTCGTCAATGCCCGTGGCCTGGCCCGAGGCGTTGATTGCAGTGACGGTGCCCGCGCCCGACGGGGTGGGGATCTGCCGCACGCTGGCGTCGCGGCTGTCATAGAGGAAGGGAATGGGCGGCACCGCGTTGTCGCGGTCGAAGCCCTGCAGGCCAATTTGGCCGAGCTCGTTGATGCTGTGCGCGCTGCTGTCGCCGAAGCCCGGCGCGCGCAGCGGCTGCATCATGCCGCGGCGCCACAGGAAGCCCAGCGTCTCACCGTCGGGTACGCCGTCGATGGAGCGGCCCACCACTTCGCCGCGGTTGTTGATGTCCAGCGCGTCGGCTCGGGAGTGGAACTCCAGCAGCCCGAGGTTGATGACGCGGTACTGCGGTGGCGCGGCCGGCGCGGCGCCGGCGTGGGCGCCGATTAGCAATGTGGCAAAAAGTGCCGCCCCGGCCCGGACGGTTCGGGCGCCGCAGCGCGGCGCGATCGATGGCCCAGCTCGCATGACCTGCTCCTGCACAGCCGAAGGGCTGCGGCGAAGGAGCGTGCGCCATGGAAAGCCGCTTCGATGGTGGCTGGAGGAAAGCGGTGATGCAGGGGGCAACGGACGGCCGCCAGAGCGTGCTGCAGCTCCAGCACGCGGCCCAGCACCTTGCCCGGCGCGAGCTTAGCGTCTTCGAGCATCACCTTGCCGGCCTCGCGATCTTGGACAGGTCCAGGATGCTACTGATAACTCCTCATCGCCTAGAGTTATCAACCATGCAGTCTCACCAAAGAGTGTTTTGCATCAGCAGTTGATTGCTGCGGCAAGACAATTGCTCACATCTACCCTGTCCTGACAAGCAGGCATGCTGCCTTTCGAGCTGGATGTTGAGCAGAAAAGAGCGCCAGCGCATCTGGCACCAGGGCTTTGACCAAGCGCGTTTCATGGGCGCCAAGTGCCCTTACTCAGCCGGTTCCGATCAAGCTGA
>NZ_VIDQ01000037.1 GCF_009760915.1 Azohydromonas aeria | reverse complement strand
ACGTCGTGGCCGGCGTGGGCCGCATGAAGATGGACGATGTCACGCGCGGCGTGCTGCCGTTCATGACGGCGCAGTTCGCCGTGATGTTCCTGCTGGTGCTCTTCCCGTCCCTCGTCATCGTGCCGGCGCGCTGGCTGGCCAACTGAGTTCCCGACCGAATTCCGAATGCCGGCCTGGCGGCCGGCCCCCTGCCCCCAAGGCGCTGTCCCACTCCTACAACTCCCGGAGACCGTCCCCATGAAGCTCGTGCGCACCCTTTTCGCTTCGGCTGCCGCCGCCGCGGTCGTCGCCCTGCTGCCCCTGTCGGCCCAGGCCCAGGTCAACCAGCACACCATCAAGTTCGCGTTCCAGAACCCCAAGGAGCATCCGCAGGGCCAGGGCGCGCAGAAGTTCGCCGACCTGGTGGCGCAGAAGTCCGGCGGCAAGATGCAGGTAAAGCTGTTCCCGGGCGGCACCCTGGGCGGCGACGTGCAGACCGTCTCGGCCCTGCAGGGCGGCACCGTCGAGATGACGGTGCTCAACGCCGGCATCCTGCAGGCGCAGGTCAAGGAGTTCGCGGTCTACGACTTCCCCTTCCTGTTCAACAGCGCCCAGGAAGCCGACGCTGTGACCGACGGTGCCTTCGGCAAGAAGCTGTTCACCAAGCTGGAGCCCAAGGGCCTGGTCGGCCTGAACTACTGGGACCTGGGCTTCCGCAACCTCACCAACAGCAAGCGCGCCATCGCCAAGGCCGACGACATCGCGGGGCTGAAGATCCGCGTCATCCAGTCGCCGATCTACATCGACCTCTTCAACGCGCTGGGCGCCAATGCCACGCCGATGCCCTTCCCCGAGGTCTACCCGGCGCTGGAGCAGAAGGCCATCGACGGCCAGGAGAACCCAGCCACCGTCATCCGCGCCAACAAGCTCAACGAGGTGCAGAAGTTCCTCACGCTCACGCGCCACGTCTACAACCCGCAGGCCGTGGTCGTGTCGAAGAAGTTCTGGGACAAGCTCTCCGCCGAGGAGAAGCAGATCATCACCGACGCCGCCTCCGCGGCCACCACGTTCCAGCGCGGCGTCTCGCGCACCCAGGCCGACGTGGCGCTGGACGACCTGAAGAAGTCGGGCATGCAGGTCACCGAGCTGCCGCCCGCCGAGGTCGCCAAGCTGCGCGAGAAGGTGAAACCCGTCATCGAGAAGCAGACCGCGGTGGTCGGCGCCGACACCGTCAAGGCGCTCTACGCCGAGATCGCCAAGGTCCGCAAGTAAGGCGTGCGCTTCGGGGGCGGCCTCGGCCGCCCCTTTTCTTTGCATCAACGAATCCAGAAGTCCCCCATGTCCTCCTCCACTTCCATCGACTTTCCGAACCACAAGCTGCTCGTGGGCCTGATCGGCAAGGGCATCCAGCGCTCGCTCACGCCGGCGATGCAGGAGGAGGAAGCGCGCCATCACGGCCTGCGCATGCACTACCAGCTCATCGACCTGGACACCACGCAGTCCGGCGCCGAGCTGCTGCCCACGCTGCTGGCCGCCGTGCGCACCATGGGCTTCGCGGGGCTGAACGTCACCTTCCCGTGCAAGCAGGCCGTCATCCCGCTGCTCGACGAGCTGTCGGACGAGGCCCGCGCCATGGGCGCCGTCAACACCGTCGTGCACCGCGACGGCAAGCTCATCGGCCACAACACCGACGGCTCGGGCTGGTCCTGGAATTTTCAACGCCAGCTGCCCGATGCCGACCTGTCCCGGGTCCTGCTGCTCGGGACCGGCGGCGCCGGCTCGGCCATCGCGCATGCGGCGCTGCGCATGGGCGTGCGCGAACTGCGCCTCTACGACGTGGACCCGGCGCGCGCCGAGGGGCTGGCCGCCGAGCTCAACCGCCTCTATGGCGACGGCCGCGCCGTGGCGGTGGCCGGCATCGCGCAGGGCATCGCCGACGCGACGGGCCTGATCCACGCCACGCCGATGGGCATGGACAAGATGCCCGGCCTGCCGCTGCCGGAAGAACTGTTGCGCCCGGAACTGTGGGTGTCCGAGGTGGTGTACTTCCCCATCGACACCGCGCTGCTGCGGGCCGCGCGCGCCAGGGGCTGCCGCACCGTGGACGGCGGCGGCATGGCCGTGGGCCAGGCCGTGGGCGCCTTCAAGCTGTTCACCGGCCGCGAGCCCGATGCCGCGCGCATCGACGCGCATTTCCGCCGCCTGCTGGCCGAGCGGCAATCCTGATCCCGTGCCCGGGAGTGCTACACCCATGCGCCGCTCCATCGCCACCGTTTCCCTCTCCGGCACGCTGCGCGACAAGCTGCAGGCCATCGCCGCCGCGCGCTTCGACGGCATCGAGCTGTTCGAGCCCGACTTCACCAACGCGCGCCTGTCCGCCGCCGAGCTGCGCCGCCGGTGCGACGACCTGGGCCTGAGGGTCGAGCTGTTTCAGCCCTTCCGCGACTTCGAGGGCATGCCTGAAGAAGCCTTCCAGCGCAGCCTGCGGCGGGCGGAAGCGAAGTTCGACCTGATGGAGGCGCTGGGCTGCCCGCTGATGCTGGTGTGCTCCAACACCTCGCCGCTGGCACTGCCCGACGCGCAGCTCGCCGCCGAGCAGCTGCATCAGCTGGCCGAGCGCGCCGCGCGGCGCAACCTGCGCGTCGGCTTCGAGGCGCTGGCCTGGGGCCGGCACGTCAACAAGTGGCGCCAGGCCTGGGACATCGTGCGGCACGCGGACCACCCGCACCTGGGCCTGATCGTGGACAGCTTCCATACCGCCTCGCTGCGCGACAGCCCGATGGGCATCGCCGAGGTGGGCGAAAAGCTCTTCTTCGTGCAGATGGCCGACGCGCCGCTGATGGGCCTGGACGTGATCGACTGGGCCCGCCACCACCGCAACTTTCCCGGCCAGGGCCAGTTCGACGTGGCGACGTTCTTCGAGCAGTGCGTGCGCGCCGGCTACGGCGGGCCGCTGTCGCTGGAGATCTTCAACGACGTGTTCCGCGCCACGCCGAACCGCCGCATTGCCGTGGACGCGATGCGCTCGCTGCTGTGGCTGGAGGGCGAGGTGCGTCAGCGCCTGGAGCAGGCCCCGGCCGGCGACGCCGACGCGGTGCGGCTGCTGCAGCGCCAGGTGCTGTTCAGCCCGCCGCCGGTGCCGGTGTTCAGCGGCCTGAGTTTCATCGAGTTCGCGGTGGACGGTGAGCATGCCGAAAACCTGGGCGCGCTGCTGCGCCAGCTGGGCTTTCACTTTGCGGGCCGGCACCGCTCCAAGGCGGTGACGCTGTTCCGCCAGGGCGGCATCGCCATCGTGCTCAACCAGCAGGCCACCTCCGCCGCGCGCGAGCGTTTCGCTTTGCAAGGCCCCTCGGTGTGCGCGCTGGGGCTGCGCACCGACGACCCCGTCGGCGCCCTGAACCGCGCCACGGCGCTGCAGTCGGCGCGCTACGACGCGCCCACCGGCACGGGCGAGCAGCGGCTGCCCTCGATCGTGTCGCCCGGCGGCATCGTCGTGCACTTCGTGGACGCGGCGCTGGGCGAGGACGGGCTGTTCGAGAAGGATTTCATCCTCGAAGCCGATGGCGGCGCAGGCGACGCGGGGCTGCAGGCCATCGACCACCTGGCCATCGGCCTGACGCCCGACCGGCTCGACACCTGGGTGCTGTTCTGCCGCGCGGTGCTTGGGCTGGACGCCGCCGACGCCGTGAAGTTCGCCGACCCCTTCGGCCTCATCCGCAGCACCGGCATGGCCGATGCGGCGCGGCGCCTGCGCCTGGTGCTCAACATGAGCATGAGCGAGCGCACGCGCATGGCGCAGGCCGCGCAGGCCAGCGGCGGCGTGGGCGTGCAGCACATCGCCTTCGCGAGCGCCGACCTGTTCGCCGGCGTCGAGCGGCTGAAGGCACAGGGCGTGCGCTTCGTGCCCATCTCCGACAACTACTACGACGACCTGCCCACGCGCTTCGAGCTCGACGCGGCCTTCGTCGAGCGGCTGCGCGCGCACGGCGTGCTGTTCGACCGCGGCGCGCAGGGCGATTACCTGCATGCCTACACCGAGGGCTACGAGGGCAGCGGCTTCTTCTTCGAGCTGGTGCAGCGCCTGGGCGGCTACGACGGCTACGGCGCGGCCAACGCGCCGGCGCGCATGGCCTCGCAGGCGCAGGAGGCGCAGCAGTAGGCGGGCTGCCGCGCTACAGCGCCAGGCCCAGGTACAGCGTGTCGGGAATCGGGTTGAAGACGTAAGGCTCGATCGGCTTGAAGCCCAGCGCCGCATAGAGCCCGATAGCCGGCGCCATGCTCGGCACCGTGTCCAGGCAGATGCGCGCGTAACCGGCTCCACGCGCCTCGTCGCAGATGCGCTCGGCCAGGCGCCGGCCCAGGCCGGTGCCGCGCGCGGCCGGGCGCAGGAAGAGGCGCTTCATCTCGCAGTCGCCGCGGCCCGGCTCGCCGATGGGCCGCAGGGCCACGCAGCCCAGTGCCCTGCCATGGTCCGGGCCGTCCCAGGCCAGCAGCAGCCGCCCGCCCGGCGCCGCGTACTTGCCCGGCAGCCCGGCCAGCTCCGCGTCGAAGTCCTGGAAGCACAGGTCGAAATCCAGGCTGCGCGCGTATTCCAGGAACAGCGCGCGCACGGTGTCGAGGTCCTCGGGGATGCGGGCGGGGCGGATGTCGATGGCGGGCATGGCCAGCATTGTCGCCCGGGCCCACCCGCCGCCGCCTACAGCGTGTAGACCCCGTTGGCCTCGGGCTGGAACTCGATGGCCTCGACCCGCGCCGCGCCTTCCCAGCCGCCGGGCAGCCGCCAGCGCGCGACCTCGCCCACGCGCAGGCCCAGCACGCTCATGCCCACCGGCGAGAGCACCGACACGAAGCCGCGCGTGGGCTCGGCATCGCTCGGATAGCACAGCGTGAGCGTCAGGGCCTGGCCGCTGTCCAGGTCGGTGAGGCGCAGGCGCGAGTGCATCGTCACCACGTCGGCCGGCACCTCGCGCCCGGGCAGCAGCTCGGCCTGGTGCAGCACGGCGGCCATGGGATGGTCGGGGCTCGCCTGCGCGCCGAGCAGCCGCGCGATGCGGGCATGGTCCAGCTCGGTGAGCGTGCGCTCGTCGGTATTCAGGATGTTCATGGTTGTTGTCCTCGTTGTTCGATGCCGGGCCCGAGGCTCGGCCCAGCGGCGCCCCGGGCATGCGTGACAGCCGGCCCGGCGGCCAGCGCGGCGCGCAAGGCTTGCGCGCGGCCGACCGCCGGGCTCAACCGGGTGCGGCCGGCTGGCGCCGGTGGCCCGGGCCGCGGCGGCGCAGGCGGGAGCCACCAGCAGGCGGCAGGCCCGCAGCGACGCGAGGAAGCAGGAACTCATCCATGGCCAGCGAGGTTAGGCCGCCACCCAATCCGCAGGCAAGCGTGCGCTTATTGGCACCCGCGCCGGCACCGTGCCGCCGGCGCGTCAAGAGCCGATGCCCGGCAGCTTGCCGCGGCAGATCCGTTGCCCGCTCAACCGACACGGGCGCCCTGCTGCCGCTGGCGGCGCTGTTCCTGAACGGCGGCATTCCGGAATGGAAGAATGCCCTGGCACGCCTGCTGGTGTGCCAGGGCATCCGCTGGGTCACGCGCGACGCGGCGCCGGCCGGCGCCGCCGCGAGCCCGGTGGGTCAGAAGCGGTAGCGCGCGCCCACGAACACGCTGCGCGGCGCGCCGGGGGCGACGAACACGGCGTCGCGCTCGACGCCCGTGTAGTTGCCGCTCGCATCGAACACCGTGCCGGCCAGCGCCGCGAAGTTCTCGTAGCGGCGGTCGAAGACGTTGTTGACCTTGGCCCAGAGCTCCCAGCCGCGCTGCTGCGGCGTCGCCTGTGGGCGCCAGCTCGCGCGCAGGTTCACCACCGCGTAGCCGGGCAGGCCCAGGTCCACGCGCTTGTCCTCGCCGTCCTCGATGCGGCCGTCCTCGTTGCCGGCGGTGCCGCGCCTCGACAGCAGCTGCACGTCGCCGCCCAGGTTCCAGCCCGGCGCGAAGCGCCAGTCCGCGCCCAGCTTGAGCGTGTGCCGCGGCAGCCCCGCGATGCGCGTGCCCGGCGTCACGGCGATGTTGCGCTCGCCCTGGCGCAGCAGCCCCGCGGCCTCGTAGGTGGCCTGCAGGAAGCTGTAGCCCGCGCTCCACGACAGCGCGCCGGCGCGGCCCTGCAGCTCCAGGTCCACGCCCTGGTGGCGGGTCTTGTCGAAGTTCTCGAAGTAGCCCTGCTGGCTGGTGGCGCTGACGCTGCGGAACAGGATGTCGTCGCGGTTGACGGTGCGGAAGGCGGCGACGTTGACCTGCAGCGCGCGCGACAGCGGCCAGCGCATCCCGACCTCGGCGGTGCGCGAGACGACCTGCTTCAGGTACGGGTCGGCCTGCAGCCCCGCGGGCAGCCGGCACGGCTCCTCGGGGTCGGCGCAGCCCAGCTCGATCACGGTGGGCACGCGGTTGTTGCGCGCGAGGTTGGCGAACAGCGTCGGGCCCCCCTCCAGCCGGTGCGCCACGCCTAGCGCGGGGTTGAGGCTGTTGTAGCGGAACTTCTCATTGGGGCGCACGCGCTCCTCGCCGGTGTCGTCGTCCACGCTGGTGAGCTGGTTGCTCACGCGGGCGTGGTTCCAGCGCAGCGTGCCGGTGACGTGGGTGCGCGGCGCCACCTGCCAGGTGTCGGTGCCGTACAGGCCGAAGGCCAGCGAGCGGCCCGTCACGCGCGCACCCGGCTCCGCCTCCTCGTCGCCGGGCGCGACGCCGCGGTCGGGCGTGAAGGTGCCTTCCTGCTCGGTCTCGCCGAAGCGCGTGCGGCTGGCGTCGATGGAGGTGCCGAGCTGCCACTGGTGCGCGCCGCTCTTGCCCGACAGGCTCAGCGCCGCGCCCATGCCCTTCTGGCGCGTGCGCGTGGTGTTGAAGGAGGCGTTGGCGTCGTCCTCGGGGTCGTCGGCCTGGTCGCCGTTGACGGTGTCGCGGCGCGAGTGGCGCACGTAGGCCAGCGCGGCCAGCTCGGTGCTGGCGTCGAGCTGGTGGCGCGCGTTGAGGTTGAGCTGCGCCAGCCGGTTGGTGGTGCGGTCGGGGTGGGTGTAGACGGCGCCGCGGCGCGCGACGTAGAGGTCGGGCGTGCGCGCGCCGTCGTCGTCGAGCGTGTAGGCCGGCACCAGGCCGTTGCCCACCAGGCGGCTGCGGCCGAGCTGCAGGGCCAGGTCCCACTCGGTGTCGCCGGCGCGGTGCCCGACCTTGGCCAGCAGGTGGCCCAGGCGCCCCTCGGAGTGGTCGCGCCAGCCGTTCTCGTCGAACACCGAGCCCGCGACGTAGCTGTGCCAGCCGTCGTCGCTGCTGGTGCCGTAGCTCAGGTCGGCGCGCTTGCGGCCGAAGCTGCCGAAGGAGAGCTCGCCGCGCAGCCCCGGCGCGGTCAGGCCGGTGTGCGTGGTCAGCGACAGCGCGCCGCCCAGCGTGTTGAGGCCGAAGGCCGGGTTGGCGCCGGGCACCAGCGTCAGGCTGTTGACGGAGAACTCCGGGATCAGGTCCCAGTTGACGACGTCGCCGAAGGGCTCGTTGACGCGCACGCCGTCCACGTACACCGACAATCCCTGCGCCGCGCCCAGCAGCGGCGAGGCGCGGAAGCCCCGGTAGGTCAGGTCGCCCTGGAACGGGCTGCCCTGCACGTCGTTGACCTGCACGCCGGGCAGGCGCCGGTTCATGAAGTCGATCAGGTTGTCGGCCTGCGCCTCGTCGAGCCGCTCCCGGCGCACGCTCTGCGTGGCGTAGGGCAGCAGGTTGCGATCCACCCCCTGCCCGGGCAGCGGCGAGGTGCCGATGATCTCGACGGTGGCCGCCGGCGGCTGCGCCGGGGCCGGCGGCTCCTGGGCGCCGGCCTGCGTCGCCGCCAGCGCCAGCGCGGGCAGCACCGCGCGCTGCAACAGCCCGGCCAGCGGCGATAGTCGCGGCTGGCGGGCACGGATGGTCCTGCTTCTCACTGCCAAGTCTCCTCGTCCCACGATCAGTCGTTCAGTCGTTGTTGTATGCGCTCACTCTATGCAGGCCCCGGCGCCCCCCCGCCGGGAGAAATTCCCGACATTCCCGCCCGTCCCGCCGACCCGCGCCCCGCGCCGCTGCCCATGGAGCTGCCGCGGCTGGTGATGCGCCGTGCGCTGGCCGTGGCCCTGGGCGCGCTGGCGCTGTCGCTGGTGCTGGGCCTGCTGCGCGCGCGCGAGGACACGCGGCGCGAGATGGAGGGCTCGCTGGCGCTGGCGCGCGCCGGCGCGGCGCTGGCGCAGATCGCGCACCAGGACGACGCCGCGGCGCTGGCGGCGCTGCGCGAGCTGTCGGGGCTGCGGCACCTGGCGCTGCGGCTGAGCGACGCCGATGGCCAGCCGCTGCCGGGCCCGGCCGCGGCGGCGCCGTCCGCGCCGTCCGCGCCCGCGGGCGTGGCCTCCGGCGTGGCGCGGCTGCTGGGCCTGGCCGGGCCGGCGCATGCCGTGGGCTGGAGCGTGCCGCGCCCGGACGGCCGCGCCTGGCGCGTGGAGCTGACCGCCTCGCCCGACAGCGAGCTGCACGAGGCGCTGGCCAACCTCGCCGGCAGTTTCACCTTGCTGGCCGGCTGCTGCCTGCTGATGCTGGCGGTGATGCACTGGAACGTGCGCCGCGCCTTCCGGCCGCTGCGCGCGCTGCTGGACGCCATCGCGCACGTGGAGCGGCAGCGCTTCGGCCCGGTGCGCGCCCTGGGCGCCATGCCCATCCGCGAGCTGGAGGCGATCGCGCGGGCGCTGAAGCACCTGGTGGCCGAGCAGGAGAAGACCGAGGGGCAGCGCCGCCTGCTGGGCCTGCGCCTGCTGAGCCTGCGCGAGGACGAGCGCCAGCGCCTGGCGCGCGACCTGCACGACGAGTTCGGCCAGCGCCTGACGGCGCTGCGCGTGGATGCGGCCTGGCTGACGGGGCGGCTGGCGGAGCAGCCCGCGCTGCGCGACGTGGCCGCCGGCATGGGCACGCAGGTGGCGCGGGTGCAGGAGGACGTGCGCAAGCTGCTGGCCCGCCTGCGCCCCGGCGACGCGCCCGGTGTGGAAGGGGACGCGCCGCCGACGCCGGAGCGGCTGCGCCAGATGCTGGCCGAGCTCGTGGCCGGCTGGAACGCCCCGGCGCACGGCGAGGGCACGCGCTTCGAGCTGGTTTTCGAGGCCGCATCCGGCGACGTGCCCGCGCTGCCGCAGGAACTGCTGCTGGGCCTCTACCGCATGAGCCAGGAGGCGCTGACCAACGTGGCGCGCCACGCCGAGGCCACGCGGGCCCGGCTGGCGGTGCGGGTGGCCGGCGGCGCGGCGGGGCCGCTGCGCGTGGACTGGTCGGTGCGGGATGACGGCCGCGGCCTCGACGGCCTGGAGGCGGCGCTGCGCCGCGGCAGCGGGCTGGCCGGCATCAAGGAGCGCGCCTGGGCGCTGGGCGGCGAGCTGGACTGGAGCAGCGGCGCCGATCCGGGCTGGCCCGGCCTGGCGCTGCGCGCACGCTTCACGGTCGAGGCGGGCGTGGCGGAGGTCAACCCGTGAGCGCCGCCGCACGGCCGCTCCGAAGGTGGCGCTCCGTCCCGCTTGGGGGGACCGCGCGCAGCGCGAGGGTGCCCCGATGAGCGGCAGCGCAACCCTGCGCATCGGCCTGGTGGACGACCACGCCGTGGTGCGCGCCGGCTACCGCCGGCTGCTGGAGCTGGAAGGGCTGGAAGTCGCCGCCGAGTTCGCCGACGCCGACGGTGCCTACGCCGCGCTGGCCGCGCCGGGCGACTGCCCGGTGGACCTGCTGATCCTGGACCTGTCGCTGCCCGGGCGCAGCGGGCTGGAGCTGCTGCGGCGGCTGTCGGTGCGCCGGGCCGAGCTGAAGGTGCTGGTGTTCACCATGCACGACGGCGCGGCGATGGTGCGGCAGTGCCTGCGTGCCGGCGCCGCCGGCTACGTCACCAAGAGCAGCGCGCCGGAGGAGCTCGTCGATGCCGTGCACCGCGTCTGGCGCGGCGAGCGGGCGCTGTCGGCGGACGTGGCCGATGCCGCCGCCGCGCTGGCCGAGCCCGCGCCGCATCTGAAGCTCTCCACCCGCGAGTTCGACGTGCTGCAGGCGCTGCTGCGCGGCGCCGGCGTGGAGGAGATCTCCCGGCAGCTGCGCCTGAGCGCCAAGACCGTGGCGAACTACCAGACGTTGGTGCGGCAGAAGCTGGGCGTCGCCAACGCGGTGGAGCTGATGCGTTATGCGCGGGAGCACGGGCTGGCGGATTGAGCGGCGCCGCTGCGCCGCGGGCCCGGGCCGCTGGGGCACCATGGCGCATCCACCAGGACACGAAAGCCCCCGCCATGACCGAACCCGACGCCGCCGCTCCCGCCGGCCCCGTGGACCTCGACGCCCTGCGCCCCTGGATTGGCCGCGAGGCGCTGGACGAGGACACGCTCTCGGTGCGCCATGCCCGGCTCATGGCCGCGACGCTGGGCCTGGCGCAGGAGGATCTCCACGTCGGCACGCCGCTGCCGCCGCTTTGGCACTGGATCTATTTCCTGGAGGCGCGGCCGCCGGCCGAGCTGGGCCGCGACGGCCACCCGGCGCGCGGCGGCTTCCTGCCGCCGGTGCCGCTGCCCAACCGCATGTGGGCCGGCGGCGAGCTGGAGTTCCACCGCCCGCTGGCGCTGGGCGCCACGCTGCGCAAGCGCTCCACCGTGCGCTCCATCGAGCACAAGCGCGGGCGCAGCGGCGAGCTGGTCTTCGTCGCCGTGCGCCACGAGCTGATCGACGGCGGGCACGTTGCGCTGACCGAGACGCACGACATCGTCTACAAGCACCCCAGCCCGCCGGGCGCCCGCGTGCCCGATGCCCCCGACCTGCCCGCGCCGCAGCACAGCGAGACGCTGCAGCCCGACGCCACGCTGCTCTTCCGCTACTCGGCACTGACCTTCAACGGCCACCGCATCCACTACGACGCCGACTACTGCCGCGACGTGGAGGGCTACGCCGGCCTGGTGGTGCACGGCCCGCTGCAGGCCACGCTGCTGGCCGGCCTGGCGCAGCGCCTGGCCGGCAGCCCGCTGCGGCGCTTCCGCTACCGCGGGCTGCGCCCGGCGCTGCTGGGCGCGCCGCTCACGCTGCACGCCGCCGCGGCCGGCGACGGTTTCACGGTATGGAGCGCGCTGCCCGACGGCAGCGTGTCGATGCAGGCGCAGGCGGGGTTTTGAGGGGGTATCGGAAAGGCCGCTCGGCGCTGGGTTGCCGGTGCCGCGGCTGCCGGAAAACATCCCGGACACTCAACTCATTGATCGGGACAACTACTTCGCCCGTGGCCTCTCGGGTGAAGCACGGTCCGCCGGGCATGGCGGGCATGGCCTGGGCACGAAGCGTGAAATAGTGCCGCGGCGGGGTGGCGCGTCTTCCACACACTGGACCGGCACGGCGACAGAAAGCTGGTGCCCGTGCGCGAAACCGGGAAGAAAACGGGAGGGATGTTCCATGAACCCACTGCGCATGTCCCGTCATGGCGGCCGCTTGGCGGCTGCGCTGGCGCTGCTGGCCGTCGCACCCCTGGGCCGAGCCGCCGGGCCGGCCTGGCACCCTTACGTCGTGATGAACGGCGCCGGGCCGATGGCGCGCGTCGTGATCGAGGACCCGCAGGCGGCGTGTCCGGCGCTCACGCTGGGCGGATCGGCCCCCCAGCCCATGGCGCCGCGGCCCGTGCCGGCGGCGGTGGCGGCGGACTTTCCCGTCACCGTCTGCGAGCTGCAGCTGCCTGCCGGTGCCGCCGGCGCCAGCCTTGGCGGCCAGCCGCTGCCGCTGCCGCCCGCTCAGCTGGGCACCATCGTCGGCCTGGGCGACACCGGCTGCCGGCTCAAGGCCGGCAAGGCGCCGAAGGCGGGCAAGGCTTCCACGGACAGCGCCGCAGCGGGCGGACACGACGCTGACGAGGACGACCCTGGGAAGTACCAGGACTGCGACGTCCCGGCCCAGTGGCCGTTCGCGCAGATCGCCGCGCAGGCCGCGGCCAGCCGGCCCGACCTGGTGCTGCACGTGGGCGACTACGTCTATCGCGAGGCGGCGTGCCCGGCCAGCCAGTCGGGCTGCGCCGGCAGCCCGCATGGCGACAGGTGGGTGACCTGGAAGGCGGACTTCTTCGACCCGGCGCGTCCGCTGCTGGCCGCGGCGCCCTGGATCGCCGTGCGCGGCAACCACGAGATCTGCAGCCGCAACGGCCTGGGCTACGCGCTGTTCCTGGACCCGCGCCCCGCCACGCAGCAGGCGCCGCGCTGCGATGCGGCCAACCCGGCCGACCAGGTGCTGCCGGGCTACGCCGTCAGCGTGGGCGGGCGCGGCTTCGTGGTCATCGACACCAGCAATGCCGACGACCTGTGCGCCGGCAAGAAGCCCGCCTCGAAGCCGGCGCCCTGCAATGCCGCGGCTTACGTCCATGCCTTCGACGGCCTTGACATCGCGCCGGGCGCCTGGCTGGTGACGCACAAGCCGCTGTGGGCACTGCGCAAGAAGGACCTGCCCGTGACGCAGTCGCTGCAGCAGGCGCTGCGGCAGGGGCCGGGGCTGCCGCGCAACGTCGCGCTGGCGCTGGCCGGGCACATCCACTTCTGGCAGGTGCTGTCGCTGGCCGACGGCCGCGCGCCGCAGCTGGTGCTGGGCAACGGCGGCACGATGCTCGCGGGCAAGGCGAAGAAGGTGACGGCCAAGGCCATCGACGGCACCACGGTGGCCTACGGCAAGACGCACGACGGGTTCGGCTACACCGTGTTCAGGCCGCACGCCAGCCACGTCGAGGTGGTCGTCCGCCAGCCGGGCGCCCAGGGGGCTTCGGACCTGTTCGGCTGCGAGGTGCGGGGGCCGCGGGTGAGTTGCGCCAAGAGCGGCAGCGACTGAGAGCGGCAACGGCTGAAGCGCCGGGACTGGGCCGGCACGGCAACCGCGGGAATCTCCCAGGCTGCCGAACCCGGGCGGCACCCCAGCATTCCGCACACTGAATTACTCCCTGCCGCACTGCCTCATGCCCCACCGCCCCGACCCCCGCCGCCGCACCCTGCTGCTCTCCGCCCTGCCCCTGGCCGCCGCGCCGTCCCTGGCCTGGGCCCAGGCCGCTGCCGAGCCGGTGAAGATCGGCCTGGTGCTGCCCATGACCGGCCCGTTCGCCTCCACCGGGCGCCAGATCGACGCGGCGGTGCGGCTCCACCTGGCGCAGTTCGGCACGAGCGTGGCCGGGCGGCGGCTGGAGGTGCTGCTGCGCGACGACAGCGGCGTGGCCGACAACACCCGCCGCATCGCGCAGGAGCTCGTCGCCAACGACAAGGTCGCCGTGCTCGCCGGCTTCGGCCTCACGCCGCTGGCGCTTTCCGTCGGCCCGCTCATCACGCAGGCCAAGGTGCCGGCGGTGGTGATGGCGGCGGCCACCTCGTCCATCACGGCCAGCTCGCCCTTCTTCGTGCGCACCAGCGTGACGCTGCCGCAGACGGCCTCGACCATGGCCGAGTGGGCGGCGAAGAACGGACTGCAGCGCGTGGTGACGCTGGTCACCGACTACGGCCCCGGCATCGACGCCGAGAAGAGCTTCACCGACCGTTTCCAGCGCAACGGCGGACGGGTGCTGGAGTCGCTGCGCGTGCCGCTGCGCAACCCCGACTTCGCGCCCTTCCTGCAGCGCGTGCGCGACGCGGCGCCGCAGGCGCTCTTCGTGTTCGTGCCCGCCGGCCCGGGCGCGGCGCTGATGAAGCAGTTCACCGAGCGCGGCCTGGACAAGGCCGGCATCAGGCTCATCGGCGACGGCAGCGTCACCGACGACGACATCCTCAACGACATGGGCGACGGCGCCCTGGGCGCCATCACCGCCTTCCACTACTCGGCGGCGCACGACTCGGCCATGAACCGTCAGTTCGTGCAGGCCTTCAAGGCCACCAACAAGGGCCTGCGCCCGAACTTCATGGCCGTGGGCGGCTTTGATGGCATGCGCGTGATACGCCAGGCGCTCGAAGCCACCAGGGGTCAGACCGACGGCGAGGCGCTCGTCAACGCCATGAAGGGCCAGAGCTTCGAGAGCCCGCGCGGGCCGCTGACGATCGACGCGGCCACGCGCGACGTGGTGCACGACATCTACATCCGCCGCGTCGAGCGCCGCGACGGCGAGCTGTGGAACGTGGAGATCGAGACCTTCAAGGCGGTGAAGGACCCGGGACGCGGCTGAGCACGGGCGGCCGGCGCCCGGGCCTGCACCGCCGCCAGGGTCTTCCAATATACGTACCATATACGTTTCGTATATCGGGAGGCCTGGATGGGTCTGGTCAAGATTTCGGAGCCCATGCACGAGAACCTGCGCGTGGCCAGCGGGGCGCTGAGCCGCAGCATCAACGCGCAGGCCGAGCACTGGATGCGCATCGGCATGCTGTGCGAACTGCACCCGGAGCTGCGCTACGGCGACCTGTGCCGGCTGCTGGTGCAGGACGAGCTCAAGCTCAATGCCCAGGTGCTGGAGCTCGACCGCAAGGAGAGCGCATGAAGTCCGGGCGCATCCCGATCCATGGCGCCGAGGGCCTGGAGATGGCGCGCCGCGCCGGCGCCCTGGCGGCCGACGTGCTGCGCATGATCGGCGCGCATGTGCGCCCGGGCGTCACCACCGAGGCGCTGGACCGGCTGTGCCACGAGCACATCGTGCACGTGCAGGGCGCGGTGCCGGCCAACATCGGCTACCACGGCTACCCGAAGACGCTGTGCACCTCGGTCAACCACGTGGTCTGCCACGGTATCCCGTCGGCCAAGGTGCTCAAGGCCGGCGACATCGTCAACATCGACGTGGCCGTGCTCAAGGACGGCTGGTACGGCGACAGCAGCCGCATGTACTTCGTCGGCGAGCCCGGGCCGCTGGCGCGGCGCCTGGTGCGCACCACCTACGAGGCGATGCGCGCGGGCATCCTGCAGGTGCGCCCCGGCGCCACGCTGGGCGACGTCGGCCATGCCATCCAGTCGGTGGCGCACCGGGAAGGCTTCAGCGTGGTGCGCGAGTACTGCGGCCACGGCATCGGGCAGGTCTACCACGACGAGCCGCAGGTGCTGCACTACGGCCAGCGCGGCCAGGGGCTGCGGCTGGAGCCGGGGATGGTCTTCACCATCGAGCCCATGATCAACGCCGGCAAGGCCCCGGTGCGCGAGCTGCCCGACGGCTGGACGGTGGTCACGCGCGACCACTCGCTCTCGGCCCAGTGGGAGCACATGGTGGCGGTCACGGAGACGGGCTTCGAGGTGCTCACGCCCTGGCCCGACGGGCATGGGGACTACGCGCCGATCGAGGCGCCGGGCGTGCCGGAAGCCGAGGCGGTTCGCTGAGGGCAGTGTCCGGTCAGGGCCGGGCCAGGACCGCTTCGATGGCCGATACGAAGGCCTGGAAGCTGGGCGAGCGGTTGCGCGCCGGGTCCATGTGTTCTGCCACGGCGCGGGCACATTCGATCTTGCGCAGGCGCGGCTTGAAGTAACCCGCCTGCTGCATCACCCGCTCCAGCGCCTCCCAGGTGCCGCCGGCAATGGCGTCCGGATTGCGGTAGCCGGCCTTCTGCGGCACGGTGCCCGGCACGCGGGGATAGGCGGCCTGCACTGCTTGCCAGTCGCCGAAGAACCAGGCTTCCAGCTCCTCGATGGCGATGCGGTTCGCCACCTGGAAACGTCGCCCGGGCCCTGCGGTCGTCTTGCTCACGAGGCGCGCCTGCGCAGTCACGTTTTCCAGCTGTTGCTTGAGCAACATGCAGTCGTCGTCGTCCCGGTCCACCAACACCAGGATGGCCATGCTTTGCGTCAACCAGCTCGCGTAGCCGGCCAGCCGCTGGGGCAGCCTCAACAGCAGTTCGTCCTTGCACTGGAAGCGCAGGATCTGGAATTCCACCTCGCCCAACAGCTTGGGCAGTAGCGCTTCCAGCGCCGCCTCCATGGACGGCTCCTCGACGAAGACGATGAGCTTTTCCAGCATCAGCCGCGTCCCCCGGCGCGGCGGCGCGGTGCGCCCTGGTTCACCAGCGGATCGCCCAGGCCGAAATGGCCTTCCATCCAGAGATGCCCCAGCGAGGCGCCGGCACGCATCTGTTCAGGGATGCCAGGGATGTCACAGGCCCGCTGCGAGCGCGTGAAGCCCTGCTCGTCCCTGTAGAGCACCCTGACCTCCTCCGGCTGCATGGCGTTGAGCAGGAAGGGCGAGTGGCTGGTGATGAGCAATTGCGAGCGCGCCGCCGCCGACTGGCATTCCTCCGCCAGCTCGGGCAGCAGCCGCGGGTGCAGGAAGTTCTCGGGTTCCTCGATGCCGATGAAGCGCGGCGGCTCCGGGTCGTGGAGCAGCGTCAGGTAGGCCAGCATCTTCAGCGTGCCGTCGGAGGCGAACTTGCTCAGCACCGGCTGCTCGAAGGGTGCGTCCTTGATCTGCAGCAGCAGCCGGCCGTCGGGCATCGGGTCGGCTTCCACGCGCTCCAGCCGGGGAATGCGGCGGCGCAGAAGCAGAAAGATCTGCTCCAGCCGCTGCGGATGCTGTTCCTTCAGGTACTGGATGACGTTGGGCAGGTTGTCGCCGCTCTTGGTCAACCGTTCCTGCGGCCCGGCCTCGGGCTGGTTGCGCGTCTGGTCGATCGAGAGGTAGGACACGTACCAGTCGGTGATGAACTCGCGCAGCGCGGCAACGCGTGGATGCTCCGCCAGCTGGCCCAGCGTGTTCACGGCAATCAGGTCCGGCGAGCGCAGCCTGGTGTCCTTGCGCTGGTCTTCCGCGTCCGGCAGCTCGCCGCTCACGGCCTTGCCTTCTCCCCGCCGGAAGTCCAGGAAACGGAAAGGCTTGCCCGCCGTGCCGCGGCGCCACTGCAGCCATTCCTCCACGACTTCGGGCCCCTTGCCACCCTCGTCGATGGCCAGCCGGTAAGTCAGCAGCGGCGTGTCCTTGCGCTCCCGGTAGCGCAGCTCGAACACCACCGGGCCGGACGATCCGCGGGTCTTGATCTCCCGGCCCCGCCCGCGCCGGTCCCAGGCATGGCGCAGTCCGGACTGGAAGCAGTCGGAGAGGAAATTGAAGACGTCGAAGATGGTGGACTTGCCGCTGCCGTTGGGTCCCAGCAGCACGGTCAGTGGCGTGAGCTTGTCCAGTTCCACATCACGCAACGCGCGGTAGTTCTGTACGTGCAGCGACTCGATGCGCGGAATGCCTTGAGGGCTTGGTTTGCGGGATGCCATGTCGCCAACATTCTGTCTCACACCAACCCCCGCAGCGTCTGCGCCGTCTCCAGCAGCGCCGGCAGCAGCCGGGCGGTGATGGCCGCGTCGTCCCAGAACTGCGCCTGCAGCGTCATGCCGATGGCCGCCGGGGTCTGGCCGCGGCGGTCCTTGAGCGGCACGGCCACGCCCACCAGCCCGGCGTCGAGCGCGCCGCGCGAGATCCAGCCGTCCTGCCCGCGCGCGGCGCGTACCTGCGCCAGGAACACTTCCGGGTCGGTCACGGTGCCGGCGCTGAAGCCCGGCAGCCCGTGCGCCGCCACCCAGGCCTGCAGCGCGTCGTCGGGCAGCGCCGCCAGCAGCACCGTGCCCGGCGCCACCACGTGCGCCGGCACGCGCGCGCCGGCATGGAAGCCGATGCTCACCACGCGCGGGCTGTTGCTGCGCGCCACGTACACCACCTCCCCAGCGTCGAGCACGCTCACGTTCACGGTCTCGCCCGTGACCATCGACAGGCGCTGGATGAAGGGCTGCACCAGCCGCGGCAGCCGCGCCGCGTCCAGGTAGGCCTGGCCAAGCCGCAATACCCGCGGCGCCAGCCAGAAGCGCTTTCCATCCGTCTCGGCGTAGCCGAAGTGGCACAGGCTCAGCAGGTGGCGCCGCGCGGCAGTGCGGGGTATGCCCGTGCGCTGCGCCACCTCCGAGGCGGTCATGCGCGGGTGCTCGTCGTCAAAGCTCTCGATCACCTGCAGCCCGCGCCCAAGCCCGGCGATCAGGTCGGCCGGGTCGATCGGAAAGAGCGGCGTACCGGGCATGCCGGAGGCGGGCGGCTTGAGGGAAGTCATAGGGATAACCAGAAAACGGACCGGTGACCGGACAAGACTGTCCGATTGTCGGTCAGGACGCGGGCACGCTTTGTACCAGCCGGTTCATGCGCTGCCTACATTGCGTCCCGTTGCGCCGCCGCCGTCCCCCGGGCCTTGAGCGGGCGGCGCGCCCTGAACCCCTCAATGGAGACCCTGCATGGCCAGCATCGCGGACCGCGAGCCCCACGGCGCCCACCAGACCAAGAAGGCCACGGCCAGCGGCTGGATCGGCTCGGCGCTGGAGTACTACGACTTCTTCATCTACGCGACCGCCGCGTCGCTGATCTTTCCGCAGCTCTTCTTTCCGAGCACCAACCCGACCACGGCCATCATCGCGTCGCTGGCCACCTATGGCGTGGGCTACGTGGCGCGGCCCGTCGGCGCCTTCGTGCTCGGCCACTGGGGCGACACGCTGGGGCGCAAGCGCGTGCTGGTGACGTGCATGTTCCTGATGGGCTTCTCCACCATCGGCGTGGGCCTGCTGCCCACCTATGAGCAGGTCGGGCTGCTGGCGCCGGCGCTGCTGGTGGCGATGCGGCTGATCCAGGGCTTCGCCGTGGCCGGCGAGATCTCCGGGGCCAGCTCCATGATCCTGGAGCACGCGCCCTTCGGGCGGCGCGGCTTCTACGCCAGCTTCACGCTGCAGGGCGTGCAGGCCGGGCAGATCCTGGCGGCGGCCGTGTTCCTGCCGCTGGCGCACTACATGCCCAGCGAGGACTTCAACAGCTGGGGCTGGCGCATCCCGTTCCTGCTGAGCTTCATCGTCATCGTGGTGGGCTACTACATCCGCCGCGAGGTGGACGAGACGCCGGCCTTCGCCGAGGAAGTGCAGGAGGGCCACGTGCCCAGGGCGCCCTTCGTGCAGGCGATCACCGAGAGCTGGCGCGACATGCTGCGCGTGGTGTGCATGGCGCTGATGAACGTCATCCCCGTCGTCACGACCATCTTCGGCGCGGCCTACGCGGTGCAGCCGGGCTACGGCATCGGCTTCGAGAAGGACGTGTACCTGTGGATCCCCGTGCTGGGCAACATCGTGGCGGTGCTGGTGATCCCCTTCGTCGGCAAGCTTTCCGACCGCGTCGGGCGGCGCCCGCCCATCATCGTCGGCGCGCTGGCCTCCGGGGCGCTGTCCTTCGGCTACCTGTGGGCCATCAGCATCCACAACGTGCCGCTGGCCATCGCCATGTCGATCCTGATGTGGGGCATCGTGTACCAGGGCTACAACGCCGTGTTCCCCAGCTTCTATCCCGAGCTGTTCCCCACCCGCACGCGCGTGTCGGCCATGGCCATCTCGCAGAACCTGGGCACGCTGGTGACGGCGATGCTGCCGGCGGTGTTCACGGCCGTGGCCCCGCCCGGGGCGGCCGGCATCCCCATGACGGTGGGCGCCATCACTTTCGGCATCACGGTCGTGGCCGCGCTGGCGGCGTGGAGCGCCCGCGAGACCTACCGCGTGCCGATGCACGAGCTGGGCAACCCCCGCGCCGAGCCGCTGGCGCGCGACGAGTACGAACGGTTGCGCGCGCAATCGCAACCGGCCGTCCAGGGCTGAGGCCCCGCCGGGGCGCGCCCGGTGCGGGAGCGGCCCCATTCGCTTGAGACAATCTCGACCTTCCAACACCAACCAAGGAGACCTCCATGACCATCCGCCGCACCGTGCTCGCCGCCGCCGTGGCCGCCGCCACGCTTGCCAGCCTGCCGGCAACCGCCGCCGACATCCAGGCCCGAACCATCAAGTTCCCCGCGGCCAGCAACAAGGGCCATCCGCAGGTGATGGGCGTGGAGAAGTTCGCCGAGCTGGTCGCCCAGAAGAGCGGCGGCAAGCTGACCGTGAAGCCGTTCCCGGGCGGCACGCTGGGGCCGGATGCGCAGGTGGTGTCGGCCATGCAGGGCGGCACGGTCGAGATGAACGTCATGAACGCCAGCCTGCTCGCGGGCAACGTCAAGGAGATGGCGGTCTTCGACTACCCGTTCCTGTTCAACAACGTCAAGGAAGCGGATGCCGTGGCCGACGGCCCGGTCGGGCGCAAGCTGCTCGACAAGCTGCAGGAGCGCGGCCTGGTGGGCCTGGCCTACTGGGACCTGGGCTTCCGCCAGATGCACACCGTCAAGAAGCCGATCCAGAAGGCCGATGACCTCAAGGGCATGAAGATGCGCGTGATCCCCACGTCGCAGTACGTGGACTTCATGAACGCCACCGGCGCCGTGGCCACGCCCATGCCCTACACCGAGACCTACACCGCGCTGGAGCAGGGGGCCATCGACGGCATGACCAACCCGCTGCTCAACATCGTCAACGAGAAGTTCTACGAGGTCAGCAAGCACCTCACGCTGACGAACCACATGTACACGCCGCAGGCGGTGATCGTGAGCAGGAAGTTCTGGGACAAGCTCTCCGCCGACGAGAAGAAGATCCTGCAGGACGCCGCCACCGAGACCGCCGCGTACCAGCGCAAGGTCGCGCGCGACGAGGCCGCCAAGGCGCTCGACGACCTGAAGAAGCGCGGCATGCAGGTGCACGAGCTGCCCGCCGCCGAGGTCGCCAAGCTGCGCGAGCGCGCCAGGCCCGCCGCCGACAAGCTCACCGCGCAGGTGGGTGAGGGGCTGGTCAGGGAGGTGATGGCGGAAGTGGAGAAGGTGCGCGCGGCTTCGAAGTAAGCCGGGGCGACGGGGCAGAATCCCCGTTTCCCTGCCCTGACCCCATTGCCGGAAAGCCTGCACATGCCCGACCCCACCGACCGCGAAGCCATCGGCGCCGCCCCGAACCCGCTGGGCCTGGACGGCATCGAGTTCATCGAGTTCGCCACCTCGCGGCCGCAGGCCTTCGGGCAGGTGCTGGAGATGATGGGCTTCCGCCCCGTGGCGCGGCACCGCTCGCGCGAGGTGCTGCTCTACCGCCAGGGCGGCATGAACCTCATCGTCAATGCCCACGGCAGCGCCGGCGTGGCCGCGGCGCCGCTGCCCGAGGCCCCGGTGATCACGGCGCTGGCGCTGCGCGTGCGCGATGCGGCGGCCGCGTACCGCCGCGCGCTGGAACGCGGCGCCTGGGGGCTGCCGCCGCGCGTGGAGGTGATGGAGCTGCACATCCCGGCCATCCACGGCGTCGGTTCCAGCCGCATCTACTTCGTGGACCGCTACAGGGAGTTCTCGATCTACGACGTGGACTTCACGCCCATCCCGGGCGCGGAGACGC
The DNA here is from genome assembly GCF_009760915.1 of Azohydromonas aeria. Classification (GTDB taxonomy): domain Bacteria; phylum Pseudomonadota; class Gammaproteobacteria; order Burkholderiales; family Burkholderiaceae_C; genus Azohydromonas; species Azohydromonas aeria. Next base: position 48,499 of record NZ_VIDQ01000037.1, on the reverse strand, counting down.
ACCCGCCGGCGGTGGCCGGGCTGCACGGCTTCGGCCTCGTGCAGTACATCGGGCTGGGCCGCACCGAGGACTGGACCGAGTTCTACGCCGAGCTGCTGGGCTTCGCGGCGCTGCCCGACGAGGAGCGCTTCGGCATCCTGCCCACCGGGCGCGTGCTGCGCAGCCCGGACGGCAGCTTCTACCTCCAGCTCATCGAGCCGCAGTTCGACGCGCTGGAGATCGACCAGGACGAGACGCTGCACCGCGTCGCCCTGGGCACGCCCGACGTGCTCGCGGCCGTGCGCGAGCTGCGCGCGCGCGGCATCGAGTTCATCGAGGCCGGCGCCGTGCACACCGACGCGCGCGGCGCGCTGACCAGGCCGTACCTGGGCGGCGTGAGCTTCGAGCTGGTGCAGCACGCGACGCCGGCCCCTGTGTCGGCCACGGCCTGAGGCGCGTGCCATGACGGGCAACGACATCGCCGACATCGCCGGGAGTGCCGGCATCGCCGACTTCGGCCTGGACACCGCCACGCTGGCCGGGCCGCTGCGCGAGCGGCTGCGCGCGATGCGCGAGGCGGGCTTCGCGCAGGTGCTGCTACAGGCACGCGACCTGGCGGCGGACGCCGGCGGCTTCGACGCCGCGGTGGCGGCCGTCAAGGCCAGCGGGCTGCGCGTCTCGGCCTTCGAGGCGCTGCGCGACTTCGAGGGCCTGGCCGGCCCGCTGCACGACTACAAGGTCGAGATCGCGCGCGCGATGCTGGAGACCTGCCGCGCCGTGGGCTGCCGGCTGCTGGTGGTGACCTCCTCCACCGCCGCGGCGCAGCCCGGCGGCGACCTCGACGCCATCGCGCGCGACCTGCGCAAGCTGGCGCTGCTGGCGGTGCCGCTGGGCATCCGCATCGCCTACAAGGCCGTGGCGGCCGGGCGCCACGTCAACGACTTCATCGTCGCCTGGGACGCGGTTAGCCGCGCCGACTGCCCCAACCTGGGCCTGGCGCTGGACGCCTGCCACGCGCTGGGCGCGTGCACGCCGCTGGACAGCCTCGACGAGATCGACCCGGAAAAGCTGTTCCTCGTGCAACTGTCGGACCTGCTTTGCGAGCCGGCGGCTGCGGCCGGCGGCGGCGTGGCGGCCCTGAGCGTGTTCCCGGGCGAAGGCGTGCTGGCGTCCCGGCTGGCCGCGCTGGCGCTGCGCCTGGACCGCCTGGGCTACCGCGGCGACTGGGGTTTCAGCGTCGTCAACGACGACAACCTGCAGCTGCCGCCGGCGCTGGTGGCCCGGCGCGGCGCGCGCGCCGCGCAGTGGCTGGCCGAGGACGTGCTGCGCCGCTCGGCGCCGTTGCCCAACTCGATGCGGCTGCGCGGCGCGGCGCGCTGAGCGGGCGTCAGGCCGGGCCGCGCGCCTGGCGCGGCGCAGCCTGCCAGGGCGCGAGCGCGCCCTGCAGCGCGGCCAGCTCGGCGGCGTAGGCCCGCAGCGGCTCCCGCGCCGGTTGGCCGGCGTCGATGGCGTCCTCCAGGGCGGCGACCGCCGCGGCCAGGCGCTTCGCCCCCAGCGTCAGCGCCGCGCCGCGCACGGCGTGCAGCGCGGCCAGCGCGGCTTGGGCATCCTGCCGGTCCAGCGCCGCCGACACCTCCGCGGGTGCGCTCACGGCCTGGGCCATGAACTGCGCGCACAACTGCAGGAAACGATCGAAGTCGCCCTGCAGCGCCGCGCGCACCAGCGTGGCGTCGATGCCGTCGATGGCCGGCCATGGCGCCGGCCCGGGTGCCGCCCCGGCCAAGGCGGCCGGCACCCGGCCGTGGCGCACCAGCACGGCCACCAGCTGCTCGATGTCCACCGGCTTGGCCAGGAAGTCGGTGGCGCCGGCCTCCAGCGCCTCGTCGCGCTCGCGCGGCAGCACCGAGGCCGAGAACACGATGATCGGCAGCGCCGCCATGCCCAGCTCCTGACGGATCGTGCGCGTGGCGGTCAGGCCGTCCATCACCGGCATCTGCAGGTCCATCAGCACCGCGTCGAAGCCCTCGGGCTGCGCGCGCAGCGCCTGCACGGCCTGCTGGCCGTCGCGCGCCAGCGTGGCGCGCGCGCCCTCCAGGCGCAGCGCGCGCTCGGTGAGGTCGAGGTTGGTGTCGTTGTCGTCCACGGTCAGCACGTGCAGCCCGGCCAGGCGCGGCTGCAGGGCGGCCGTCGGCGGCTGGGCGGCGTACACGGGCTGCTGCACGTCGCCGGCCGCGGCGCGCTCCAGCGGCAGCTCGAACCAGAAGGTGCTGCCCAGGCCCAGCGTGCTGTGCGCGCCGATGCGCCCGCCCATGAGCTCGACCAGCTGCTTGGCGATGGACAGGCCCAGGCCCGTGCCGCCGTAGCGCCGCTGCGTGCCGACATGGCCCTGCGTGAAGGGCTGGAACAGCCCGTCGAGCAGGTGGGGGGCGATGCCGATGCCGGTGTCGGCGACCTCGAAGCGCAGCGTCAGCCCGGCGGCGTCCTGCGCCACCACGCGCAGGCGCACCACCACCTCGCCCTGCTCGGTGAACTTCACGGCGTTGCCGATCAGGTTCACCAGCACCTGCTCCAGCCGCTGCGCGTCGCCCACGAGGCCGCCGGGCACGTCGCCCGCGGGCAGCTCCAGGCGCAGCGCGATGCCCTTCTGGCGCGCCGTGGGGCCGAGCAGGCTGTCGAGCTGCATCAGCAGCGGGCCCAGCGCGAAGCCGCGCCGCTCCAGCCGCAGGTGACCGGCCTCGATCTTGGAGAGGTCCAGGATGTCGTTGATGAGCGCCGTGAGCGAGCGCCCGGCAGTGCCGATGCGCTGCACCATGTCGAGCTGGTCGGCCGTCATCGGCTGGCGCGCCAGCAGCTGGGTCAGGCCCACGATGGCGTTCATGGGCGTGCGGATCTCGTGGCTCATGCGGGCCAGGAAGTCGCTCTTGGCCGCGTTGGCCCGCGCCAGCTCCTCGTTGCGCGCTTCGAGCCGCACGGCCGCGGTGATGGCGATGGCGATGGACAGCAGCGCGCCCAGCGCGATGCTGGCCACGGCCAGCCGCGCGCTGGCGTCCGAGCGCGCCTCGCGCTCGCCGAGCAGCCGTTCCTCCTCGGCGCGCATCTGCGCCACGAGCTCGCGGATGCGGTCCTGCAGCTGCTTGCCCTCGCCGCCGGCCACGGCCGTGCGCGCCGCCTCGAAGCCCTGCGCCATCTGCAGCTCGATCACCCGGTCCACCTGCTCGATGCGCTGCTGCGTCAGCGTCGCCAGCGTGGCGCCGCGGCCGGACTGCAGCGGGTTGTCGGCCACGAGCCGGCGCAGCCGGTCCAGCTCCAGCAGGATCGTGCGCGTCGCGTGCCGGTAGGGCTGCAAGTAGTCCGCGTTGCCCGTGAGCAGGAAGCCGCGCTGGGCCGTCTCGGCGTCCACCGTCAGCACCAGCGCCTGGCCCAGCGCGGCGATGACCTCCTCGGTGTGGGCCACGCGTTGGGCGTCCTCGCGCAGCTTGAGGATGCTGCCCAGCGCCACCAGCGCGACGACCACGGTCAGCGCCACCGCGCCCACGGTCGCCCAGCCCAGGCGCCAGCGCCCAAGGCGCAATGTTCCAAGCCGGCGCGCGTCGGGCACGCCGGCGTGTTCCTGGGCCATGCCCGGATCTCCTGTGTTTCGTGGTGGGGCGCGGCCTCGGCCTCAGCCAGGCGGCGCGATGGCGGCATGGCGGGGCGCCGCGGCCCCGCACCGGCCCGGCAGCCGGGAGCGATTCCGCCGGCCGCCATGTCAAGGGGACTGTATCGGCAGCGGCGGGATGCGGCTTGAGGTGCATCAAGCCGTTGCGCGGCGGCCAGGGCTTCCCGATCAGGGCGCGGCCGGGCCTATCCTTGCCGCCGGACGTGGCCCGCATCCATCCCCATGCGAGCCCTTCGCCCAGTGAACCCACAGGACACCCCATGACCGACTTCGTCATCCCCGCCCCCGCGCAGCCCAGCGTCGCCGTCGAGGGCAGCGTGGCGCGCTTCCCCATCCGCCGCGTCTTCTGCGTCGGGCGCAATTACGCCGCGCATGCCCGCGAGATGGGCAACGACCCCACGCGCGAGCCGCCGTTCTTCTTCTCCAAGCCGGCCGACGCGGTGGTGCCCGCCGCGAGCGTGGTGCCCTACCCCAGCCTCACCGACAACCTGCACCACGAGGTGGAGCTGGTCGTGGCCATCGGCCGCGGCGGCACCGACGTCGAGGCGGCCGATGCGCTGGCGCTGGTCTGGGGCTACGGCGTCGGCGTGGACCTGACGCGGCGCGACCTGCAGGACGTGGCCAAGAAGATGGGCCGGCCCTGGGACTGGGCCAAGGGCTTCGATGCCTCCGCACCGTGCAGCGCGCTGCGGCCGGTGAGTGCGCTGGGCGGCCACCCGTCGGCCGGGCGCGTGTGGCTGGAGGTCAACGGTGACGTCCGCCAGGACGGCGACCTGCGGGAGCTGATCTGGCCGGTAGCCGACGTCATCGCCCATGTCTCGCGCGCCGTGGCGCTGCAGCCGGGCGACCTGATCTTCACCGGCACGCCCGCCGGCGTGGGCGCGCTGCAGCCGGGCGACCGCGTGCGCGGCGGCGTCGAGGGCGTGGCCACGTTCGAGTTCGAGATGGGCCCGAGGCCCCGCTGAGCCGTGCCGCGCCGCTACGCGGGGTAGGTGACTTCCGGGAAGCCTTCGAAGCGCGGCTTGGCGAAGAGGTAGCCCTGGAACAGCGCGATGCCCTGGTCGGCAAACCACTGGTACTCGCCCAGGGACTCGATGCCCTCGACGATGACGTCGATGCCCAGGTCGGCGCAGACCTGGGCGATGGCCCGCACGATGGCCTGGCGCGGGCCGTGGCGCTCGATGCCGCGCACGAGCTTCATGTCGATCTTGACCTGGTCGGGCTGGAACTCGGCCAGCAGGTTCAGCCCCGAGTAGCCGGCGCCGAAGTCGTCGATGGCCACCTTCAGCCCCTGGCTGCGGTACTCGTGCAGCTGCTCGGCGAACTGGGCCTGGTCGTCCACGACCTCGTCCTCGGTCACCTCCAGCACCAGGCATTCGATGGAGATGCCATGGCGCCGCGCCGCCTCCAGCGTGGAGGTGATGGCCGTGGGCGAGGCGAACAGCCCCTTGGGCAGGAAATTCAGGTTGAGGTGGTGCGGCAGTCCCAGGCGCGCGGCCAGCGCGATGGCCGCGGCGCGGCTGTCCTGGTCGAATCGGTACTTGTCCTGCGCCGAAACCTGGCGCAGCACGTGCCAGGCCGGCTCCCCGCCCGCGCCGCGCACCAGCGCCTCGACCGAGTACACCTCGCGCGCGGCGACATTGACGATCGGCTGGAAGGCGTAGGAGAAGGCGGGCAGCGGCGGTGCGTCCATGGGCTCGATGGCGGTCAGGCGGCCAGGGCCTGCTGCGGCAGCAGGGCCGGCGGCCGCGGCGGCATCAGCGCCGCGCACTGCTTGCGCCAGCGGCCGTCGCGAAAGCCGGCGAGCAACTTGCGGGCCCGCCCGGCATCGATGGCCGTGACGGCGCGGGCGCTGAAGAAGTCGTTGACGCCTTCCCTGCCCTCCAGCGCCGCGTGCGCGACGTCGTGGAAGCCCATGCTCCAGTCGCCGAACATGCGCCGCGCGATCGGCTCGCGGATGATCAGCGTCACCTGCTCGTGGCGCGGGTCGTTCTCGATGCTGGCGTAGAGGCGGTCGATGGCGTCGGCCGGACCCTCGACCACCTGGAAGAAGCTGCCCGCGGCATGCAGCAGCATGCCGGTGATGTCGAGCCGCGCGTTCTTCTGGCGCGCGTTGCGCAGCAGCGCGTCGAGCTCTTGCGTCGTGAAGTGCCGCGTGGCGGCGCTGGCGTAGATGCAGTGGATCAGGCGGGACGGCATGGCGCGAAGGGCCCGGCACGGGCGCGCCGGGAGACGGTGGAACGGGCTTCCGGGATGTTAGCGAGAGCGTCCGCCGTCAGCGCCCGCGCGCCGGCTCAAACTGTCCCAGCACTGTTAAATCGATCCGGTCGGCGTGACTTGCAGCAAGCGCATGCCGGATTTCCCCTGCCGTGGTGCGGAAAATTCACGGGCGCGGTCAGCGCGGCGCGCGCGGCAGCCGCGCGATGCGGGCCTCGAACTCGGCGAAGCGCGCGTCCAGCCGCGCGATCTCGTCGCGCTTCACTTCCTCGGGCAGGAACGAGTAGCGCAGGCTGTCGTAGGACAGGCGCTTGAGCGCGGCGTAGTCGGGCTTGTAGCGCGTGGCGTAGAGCATGTACTCGTGGCTGAGGTTGTTGCGCGAGACGCCCGCGTCGTCGGTGGACAGCACGAACGGCACGCCGTGGCGCGCGTACAGCAGCACCGGGTGCGCCTCGCCCTTGACGCCGAGGATGAAGTCGTTGCTGCTGAGGTTGACCTCCACCGCCACGGGGCGCTGCCTCATGGCGGCCATCAGCTCCACCGCGCCGTCCTCGTGCGCGATGTCGATGCCGTGGCCGATGCGCTCGGCCCCCGCGACCGTGACCGCCTCGCGGATGTGGAAGCGCAGCCCCTCCGGCGGCACCATGCCCAGCGCCAGCTCGCCGGCGTGCAGCGCCAGCTTCACCTGCGGGAACTGGCGCTTGAGGAAGCCCAGCATCTTCATGTGCAGGCTGTAGTCGCGCATGGCGACGATGCCGTTCTCGGGGCCGACGATGTTCACGCCCACGATCAGCTGCGGCCGCAGCGTGGCCGCCACGAAGGAGGTGTAGAGGCTGCTGAACACCACCGACGGGTCGCTGTTGCGCGAGGCGTAGCCCTGGAAGCGCAGCCGGAACGTGGCGTCGTCCACGCCGGCGGCGGCGGCCTCGTGGACCTCGACGTGCTCCTTGATCAGCTGCTGCGTGGCCGGGTCGTTGCGCAGGTACGTGTAGGCGCGGATCAGCGCCTCGTCCACCTGGTCGGCCGTGGCGGCGGCGCCGAGGCTGTCCAGCAGCGGCGAGTAGGCCGCGACGTCGCGCAGGCCGGGCCCGCCCTTGAGCATGGTCTCGATGTAGCCCACGTTCTCGGCCTGGGCGCGGGCCTTGAGGTGCTTGAGCGCGAGGTTGTAGTCGTAGCCCGAGACCGGGCCGAAGTAGTTGAAGGTGTCGAAGAACTGCTTGTCCGGCGGCGGCTGGTGGTGGAAGTGGTTGTGGTAGTCCTTGTCGGACCAGCGCGTGAGCAGCCCGCGGTAGAGGTCGTTGTCCTTGCGCACGGCGTCCACGTCCAGGCACGCGTCGCGCGCGGCGCCCTGCAGCGCCTGCGGTTTCGTCTCGACCTTGAACTGCTCGATCCGGAGCGCCGGGTCGCTGGCGCGGTAGATGCACCAGCCCAGCGCCTTGGCCCAGTCCAGGTAGGTCTCGGCGTAGATCGCGCCGGAGTAGTGGTGGTGCAGGTCGGCGCCCTTGGGCAGCAGGTTGGTGAAGAGCGTGAGCTCGGCCACCTTCGGCGCCGGGCCGGCCAGCAGCTGGGCATAGTGGCTGCGCGTGGCGGCGAAGTTGGCCTGCGCGGCGGTGGCGGCGTTGTCGCGGGCGTTGGCCAGCGGCAGCGCCAGCGCGCAGCTCAGGGCCAGCAGGAGTTGCTTGGACATGGGTGTCAGGACGGGAGGTGGGAGAGGACCGGGCCGGCACGTCCTGCTCTTGTGCCCGCAGGACCCGGGTACGCACTGCGGGCGCCATCGTAGCGGGCGCGCCGCCGTGTCCCGGCCCGGCCCCGGCCCGGCGCGTGCGTTGCCGCAAGGTCCGCGGCCGGCGCCAGCCACTACGATGGCGCCCCGCTTTTTCCTTCGCACGAACCCTTTCACCGGAGTCCCGCCATGACCGAACCGATACGCCTCGGCACGCCCCTGTCCCCCAGCGCCACGCGCGTGATGCTCCTGGGCTCGGGCGAGCTGGGCAAGGAAGTGCTGATCGCGCTGCAGCGCCTGGGCGTGGAGACCATCGCCGTGGACCGCTACGAGCACGCGCCGGGGCAGCAGGTGGCGCACCACGCGCGCACCCTCGCCATGAGCGACCCCGAGGCGCTGCGCGCGCTGATCGAGGCCGAGCGCCCGGCGCTGGTGGTGCCGGAGATCGAGGCCATCGCCACGCCGGTGCTGCAGGAGCTCGAAGCGCGGGGTGTCGTGCGCGTCATCCCCACCGCGCGCGCCGCGCGGCTGACCATGGACCGCGAGGGCATCCGCCGCCTGGCCGCCGAGACGCTGGGCCTGGCCACCAGCCCCTATGCCTTCTGCGACTCGCTGCAGGAGCTGCAGGCGGCGATCGACGCGGGCATCGGCTACCCCTGCATCGTGAAGCCGGTGATGAGCAGCTCCGGCAAGGGCCAGAGCAAGCTCGACGGGCCGCAGGACGTGCAGAAAGCCTGGGACTACGCCATGGCCGGCGGCCGCGTCAGCCACGGCCGCGTCATCGTCGAGGGTTTCATCGATTTCGACTACGAGATCACGCTGCTGACGGTGCGCAGCCTGGGCGCCGACGGGCAGGTCGAGACGAGCTTCTGCGACCCCATCGGCCACGTGCAGGTCAGCGGCGACTACGTCGAGAGCTGGCAGCCGCACCCGATGTCGCCGGCTGCGCTGGAGAAGGCGCAGCACATCGCGCGCAGCGTGACGCAGGACCTGGGCGGCCAGGGCCTCTTCGGCGTGGAGCTGTTCGTCAAGGGCGACCAGGTCTGGTTCAGCGAGGTCAGCCCGCGCCCGCACGACACCGGCATGGTGACGATGGCCACGCAGTGGCAGAGCGAGTTCGAGCTGCACGCGCGCGCCATCCTGGGCCTGCCGGTGGACACCTCGCTCAAGAGCCCCGGCGCCAGCGCCGTGATCTACGGCGGCGTGGAGGGCACGAGCGTGGTGTTCGAGGGCGTGGCCGAGGCGCTGCGCGTGCCGGGCAGCGACGTGCGCCTGTTCGGCAAGCCCGAAAGCTTTGCCAAGCGCCGCATGGGCGTGGCGCTGGCGCATGCGCCGGACGTGGACACGGCGCGCGCGCGGGCCAAGGAGGCGGCGGGCAAGGTGAAGCCGCGGCTGGGCTGAGGCGCCGGGGCCGGGCCGCGTCCGCGCGGCGCCGTGAAGCGTGAGTTCGTCACGAAACGGCCCCTGAGCCGGGCGCGAGCCCTTCAGTGCGCCACTGAAAACCCGATAACCCCGGTTTTTGTGCCAGGTGAGTCCGGCTGCGGCAAGGCTGGATCGGCCCCAGCCGCCGCGCGCCCCGCGGCGGAGAACTTGCCCCGAGCCGTGCGAAAACAAGGTCTCTCCGGGAAACGCCCACCATGATGGAGTCGCGAGACATCGCGGCCTGGGCCAGCATGGATGTCGGGCGCCGCCGCAAGGACCGCAAGCGATTCCGGGCGCCGGCGCACCTGCGGCTGGCCGACGAATCGCTGGTCGAGGCGCGCAGCTTCGACATCTGTCCCGGCGGCATCGGCATCGTCTCGCCCCTGAACCTCAAGCTTGAAACCCTGTGCGAAGTGCGCGTGCGCGCGCCGATCCTGGGGCTGGGCATCGACATCTTCATCCTGCCCGCGCGCGTGGCGCACAGCGTGCTCAGCGCGCGCGAGCACGGCTTCATCCTGGGCCTGGAGTTCATCGACCCCCCGCTGGAGGTCACGGCCATCGTCCAGCAGTACGTGGACTCGCTGGCCTGGGCGCGGAACTGGGGGGATTGAGGGGCGACTGAAGGGCCAGTGACGGGCCATCGGGGGGCGGCGCGGCGCTTGCCGCAAGGGCTGGCCGGGCCGCTGCCTGGCGCCCACCCTCGTCTCCGTCCCGCAGTTGCGCGCATGCCCTGTCTCTTCACCTCCCGCCTCGTCAACGGCGCCACCGGCGATCCCGGCCTGTACTGCGAGATGACGGGCCAGCGCCGCGGGCTGCTGTTCGACCTGGGCGACGTCACGGCGCTGATGCCGCGCGAGCTGCTGCGCGTCTCGCATGCCTTCGTCAGCCACACCCACATGGACCATTTCGCGGGGTTCGATCACCTGCTGCGCGTCGTGCTGGGCCGGCAGCCGCGGCTGGTGCTCATGGGCGGGCCCGGCTTCGTCGATCGGCTCGGCCACAAGCTCGCGGCCTACACGTGGAACCTGGTCCACAACTACGAGGTGGCGCTCGACATCGAGGCGCACGAGTTCCGCCCGGAAGGGCGCCGGCGCCGCGCCCTTTTTTCCAGCCGCGACCGTTTCGAGCGCACCCAGGACGAGGAGGCCGACTGGGACGGCGACCTGCTGCACGACGAGGACCAGTTCCGCGTGCGCGGCCGCTTCGTGGACCACGGCATCCCGGTGCTGGCCTTCGCGCTGGAGGAAAAGGCGCGCGTGGCGGTCAACATGGCGCGGCTCCAGGCAGCGGGCTTCACCACCGGCGCCTGGCTGCGCGAGCTGAAAAGCGCGGTGCTGGCCGGCGCGCCCGGCGCCACGCCCATCGAGGTGCGCTGGACCGACCGCGGCGGCGAGCATGTGCGGCGGCGCACGGTCGATGAGTTGCGTCCGCTGGTGCTCGACGAGCGGCCCGGGCGCTGCATCGGCTACGTCACGGACCTGTGCGGCAGCGAGGCGGACGCGCGGGTTCTTGCCGAGCTGCTGCGCGGCGTGGACCAGCTGCACATCGAGTGCGTGTTCCTGGACGCGGACCGCGCGCATGCCGAGCGCAAGCACCACCTGACCGCCCGGCGCGCGGGCGAGATCGCGCGCCTGGTGGGTGCGCGCGAGCTGGTTCCCTTCCACTTCTCGCCGCGCTACGAGGGCCGCAGCGAGGCGCTGAGGGACGAGGCGATGCGGGTCTGGCGGGCGGACTGACCTGACCTCCAGCGCCCGGCAGGAGTTGCTCACCCGACGTGTGGCAACACGGCTCAGAGGCCGGGCAGCCGGCCGCGAGCTTCTTCATGGGTCTCGCGAACGGTCTTGAGGCCGCCGCTGCATCCCCCCGCGGAGGGATGCGCCGCATCCCCCATCGGGACGCTGAACCCGCCTGCCGGGGGCTGGCAACTGAGCGGGCAATCGGAACACGTTGAGCGCGAGCGGCCCGCCAGGGTTGATCGAGGCGCTTCGCTTCATCCGGTTGCCCGTGCAACGGGCAGCCGGCGTGGGCGGCGTGCGCCGAGGACCTCGTGGGCCGGCGCCGGACTTCCAGGCACCGGGCGCCGGCCCTCTTCAGCACCCCATCAGCGCCTGGGCTGTCCCCATCAAAGGAGTCCCCGCATGAACCGATCTGCCTTCCCGCTGCACCGCGTCGCCCTGGCCGCCAGCCTGATCGCTGCCGCGGCCGCGTCTTCCACGGCCGCGCTGGCTGCCGAGGAGGAGGCCACGGCCGCCGCTGCCGCCGGCTGGAACGACCCGGTCGTCTTCAACATGGTGCGCTCGCCCGGGCTGGCCTCGCAGCCCAGCTGCGTGCGCTGGGCGCGGGGCCGCGTCGCCATCCAGAAGGTCGGCGGCGTCGAAGAGATGACGGTGCAGGTGCAGGGCCTGCCGCCCAACACCGACTTCGCCTTCTTCGTGCTGCAGGTGCCCAACTTCCCCTTCGGCATGGGCTGGTACCAGGGCGAGATCCGCACCAACTGGCAGGGCAAGGGCCAGCAGAAGTTCGTGGGCCGCTTCAGCCAGGAGACCTTCTCGCTGGCCATCGGCACGCCGGCCCCGGCGCCGGGCACGCACCCCCACAGCCCGTTCCCCGACGCCACCACCAACCCGCTGACGCCGCCGCTGCACCAGTATCACCTGGGCATGTGGTTCAACAAGGCCACCGACGCCGCCAAGGCTGGTTGCCCCGGCAACGTCACGCCCTTCAGCGGCGAGCACACCGCCGGCATCCAGGTGCTCAACACCAGCAACTTCCCCGACCTGGCCGGGCCGCTGAAGAAGGTCAAGTAAGGCGCACGCGGCCTGCGCGGCTACGCTGCCGGCGCCAGTCCACGCTGCAGCCGGGAGTTGGTCGGTTGGCTTACCAAGGCTCAGGGCACAACAGGCGCAGCGCGTCAGCTTGCGGCTGGCCTGGGGGCCGCCTGGATTCCCGCCTTCGCGGGAATGACGAAGTAGGGTGCGTGGCGCGTCGGCTTCGGCCAGCGTGGAGGCCACAGGGCCACAGGGCCACAGGGCCACAGGGCCACAGGGCCACAGGGCCACAGGGCCACAGGGCCACAGGGCCACAGGGCCACAGGGCCACAGGGCCACAGGGCCACAGGGCCACAGGACTACCGGGCTACACGCCTACTGCAGCCGCGCGCCCTGCCCGATCAGCCGCTTCGCCCGGGCCGCCACCACCTGCGGCGTGAAGCCGAAGTGCTCGAACAGCCACGGCGCCGGGGCCGACTCGCCGAAGCGCTCCAGCGCCACCACGTCGCCGTGCTCACCCACGTATTTCCACCACAGCCCGCTGCGCCCGGCCTCGATGGCCAGGCGCGGCAGGTGGCGCGGGATCATGCTGCGCCGGTACGGGTCGTCCTGGCGCTCGAAGGCTTCCAGGCAAGGCACGGACACCACGCGCGCGCCGATGCCCTCGTCGCCCAGCAGCCGCGCCGCCGCCAGCGCCAGCTGCACCTCGGAGCCGGTGGCCAGCAGCACCACGCGCTCGTCGCGCGCGCGCCGCAGCACGTAGGCGCCGCGCGCGATCGATGCGGCGCGCTCGCTGCCATCGCCCGCATGCGGCAGCGCCTGGCGGCTCAGCAGCAGGCAGCTGGGCCCGTCCGTGCGCAGCAGCGCCTGCTGCCAGGCCACGGCCGTCTCGGTGGCGTCGGCCGGGCGCCACACGTCCAGGTTCGGGATCAGGCGCAGGCTGTGCGCGTGCTCCACCGGCTGGTGCGTGGGCCCGTCCTCGCCCAGGCCGATCGAGTCGTGCGTGAACACGTGCACCACCGGCAGCCCCATCAGCGCCGCCATGCGGATGGCGTTGCGCGCGTAGTCGCTGAACACCAGGAAGGTGCCGCCGTAGGGCCGGAAGCCGCCGTGCAGCGCGATGCCGTTCATCACCGCCGCCATGCCGAACTCGCGCACGCCGTAGTGCACGTGGTTGCCCGTGCCGGCGCCGGTCAGCGACCGGCTGCCCTTCCAGTCGGTGAGGTTCGAGCCGGTCAGGTCGGCCGAGCCACCCAGCAGCTCCGGCGCGGCGGGGCCGACGAGGTCGAGCACGTCCTGCGAGGCCTTGCGCGTGGCCGGCTTGCCGGCGCGCTGCTCGGCCTCCAGCACGGCGCGCGACAGCGCCTGTCGCGCCGCCTGGCCCAGCGGCGCGCCGCGGCGCCGGCGCAGGAACTCCGCGGCCAGCTCCGGGTGGGCCTGCGCGTAGGCCCCGAATCGCTGCTGCCACTGGCGCTGCAGCGCGGCGCCGCGCTCGGTGGCGTCCCAGGCCTGGCGCACGTCGCCGGGCACCTCGAAGGGCGGCGCATCCCAGTCCAGCGCCTGGCGCGTGGCCGCGATCTCGGCCGCGCCCAGCGGCGCACCGTGCACCTCCGCGCTGCCGGCGCGGTTCGGCGAGCCCTGCCCGATGCGCGTGCGGCAGCACACCAGCACGGGCTTGTCCGACTGCCGCGCCTGGGCGATGGCCGCGTCCAGCGCGGCAAAATCATGACCGTCCACGCCGCGCAGCACGCTCCAGCCGCAGGCCTCGAAGCGTGCCGGCGTGTCGTCGGCAAACCAGCCTTTCACGTTGCCGTCGATGGAGATGCCGTTGTCGTCGTAGAAGGCAACGAGTTTTCTCAACCCCCAGGTGCCGGCCAGCGACGCGGCCTCGTGGCTGATGCCCTCCATCAGGCAGCCGTCGCCGAGGAAGACCCAGGTGCGGTGGTCCACGATCTCGTGTCCCGGCCGGTTGAACTCCGCCGCCAGCAGCTTCTCGGCCAGCGCCATGCCCACGGCATTTGCAAAACCCTGGCCGAGCGGGCCGGTGGTGGTCTCGACGCCGGGCGTGTGGCCGAACTCCGGGTGGCCGGGCGTGCGCGAGCCGCTCTGGCGGAAGCGTTTCAGCTCGTCCATGGGCAGCGCGTAGCCGCTCAGGTGCAGCAGGCCATACAGCAGCATCGAGCCGTGGCCGTTGGAGAGCACGAAGCGGTCGCGGTCGGGCCACTGCGAGTCGCAGGGGTCGTGCTTCAGGTGATGCCGCCACAGCGCCTCGGCGATGTCGGCCATGCCCATGGGCATGCCGGGATGGCCCGAGTTGGCGGCCTGCACGGCATCCATGGCCAGCACGCGCAGGGCATTGGCGCAGCGGCGGCGGATGGGGTCGGCGGTGGCGGTGGGGGGCATGGGTTCTCCTTCCGATGAGACGAGCGGTCTGGTGTCAGGGAACTGGGAGAGGCGAGACAAGGACAGATGAAGACTGTCAGCCCGTGAGCGACGGCGCCCTGCACCCCGATCCGTCATTCCGGCGAAAGCCGGAATCCACGCGCACTGCTGCGGTGGAACAGCCGGCGTCGGCATGTGCCTGCTCCTGCCAGCGAGGCATGGCAGCGATCGTGGATTCCGGCTTTCGCCGGAATGACGATCCTTGGCTTGTGGTTAGCGTGCGTGAAGGTTGCTCACGCCACCATCGCCTGCCGCCGCCGCTCCATGAGGCGCAGGATCATGGGCGTGAAGATGAGCTGCATGGCCAGGTCCATCTTGCCGCCGGGCACCACCAGCGTGTTGGCGCGCGACATCCACGAGTCGTGCAGCATGCTCAGCAGGTACGGGAAGTCGATGCCCTTGGGATTGGCGAAGCGGATCACGACCAGGCTCTCGTCGGGCGTGGGAATGGTGCGGGCGATGAAGGGGTCGGAGGTGTCCACCACCGGCACGCGCTGGAAGTTGATGTGCGTGCGCGTGAACTGCGGGCAGATGTAGTGCACGTACTCGTGCATGCGGCGCAGGATCACGTCCGTCACCGCCTCGGTCGAGTAGCCGCGCGTGGCCTTGTCGCGGTGGATCTTCTGGATCCACTCCAGGTTGATCACCGGCACCACGCCGATGAGCAGGTCCGGGAAGCGCGCCACGTCGAACTCCCCGGTCTTCACGCCGCCGTGCAGCCCTTCGTAGAACAGCAGCTCGGACTCGGGCAACGGCGCCCAGGGCGTGAAGGTGCCCGGCGGCTGCTTGAAGGGCGCCGCCTCGGCCTCGTCGTGCAGGTACTTGCGCGCCTGGCCGGTGCCGGTTTCGGCGTAGTGGCGGAACAGGTTCTCCAGCTCGGCGAAGAGGTTCGCGTCGGTGCCGAAGTGGCTGAAGTGCGGCTTGCCGTCGGCTTCAGCCTCCGCCATCTTCTGCTTCATCTCCGCGCGGTCGTAGCGATGAAAACTGTCGCCCTCGACGACGGCGGCGCGCACGCCCTCGCGCCTGAAGATGGCTTCAAAAGTGCGCGTCACCGAGGTGGTGCCGGCGCCGGAGGAGCCGGTGATGGCGACGATGGGGTGTTTCACGGACATGGCGGCTGCTCCTGGAATGGTCGATTTTGTGGGTCTGGTCCTTGCCGGACGCGCATGCTGTACGAAGCCGGTAGGAGGCCCGCTTGCGGGCCGAACCCGGTGGCGAGAGCGGACTCGCATGGCAGCGTCATTCGGCCCGCAAGCGGGCCTCCTACCGGCTCACGGCGACAGGTCTGTTTCGGTCAAACCGGCGCAAACAACCCGCGTGTCCCGAACAGCGGCGAGCGGTAGCCGCCGTCGAGCAGCTGTTCCTCGTGGTAGCCCTCGATGCGCTCGACCTCTTCCGCCGAGCCGAAGATGAAGCCCACGCGCTGCTGCAGGCCTTCGGGCTCCAGCGTCAGCACGCGGTGCCGCCCGGTGCTGGCGCAACCGCCCGCCTGCTCGATGAGCAGGCCCACCGGATTGGCCTCGTGCAGCAGCTGCAGCCGACCGGCCCGCTGCGGGTCGGTGCCGTCGCGCGGGCACAGGAACACGCCGCCGCGCATCAGGATGCGGTGCGTCTCCGCCACCAGCGAGGCGATCCAGCGCATAGAAAAGTCCGCGCCGCGCACGCCGGCGCTGCCGGCCAGGCATTCATCGACGTAGCGCTTCACGGCCGGCTCCCAGAAGCGGCTGTGCGAGGCGTTGATGGCGAACTCGCGCGTGCGCCGCGGCACCTGCAGGTTCGGGTGGCTCAGCATCCACTCGCCCAGCTGCGGGTCGAGCGTGAAGCCGTGCGTGCCGTTGCCGAAGGTCAGCACCAGCATGGTCGCCGGCCCGTACAGCGCGTAGCCGGCGCAGACCTGGCCGCTGCCAGGCTGCAGCCAGTCGTGGCTGCCGGGCTCCGCGCCGGCCCGGGGCGCGCGCAGCACCGAGAACAGGCTGCCCACGCCATGGTTGATGTCCAGGTTGCCCGCGCCGTCCAGCGCCTGGAACAGCAGCAGGTATTTGCCCCGCGGATAGGCCTCGGGAATCGGCGTGGGGGCCGCGTCGCCGCAGGCACTCCAGCCCGCCAGGTTGCCGCCCCACTCGCAGGCGCGCGTGAATGCATCGCGCGCGAACTGCGGCGTGGGCTCCTTCCCGGCGTCCTGCCCCAGCGCGCCGCGCGCCACCCGCGCCGCGATGGCCTTGCAGGCCAGCGACACGTCCGTCACCAGCGCGTTGAGCTCGCCCGTGGCGCGCGGGTGGCGCCTGCGCTCCTCGATCAGGAACTGCGTGAGATTGCTGCGGCCTTCGATCAGCATGGTGGCGGTCTCCGTTGTCGCGTGTTCTGGATGCTTCTTCCCGGAGCGCTCAGCCCATGGCGGCGCGCTCGGCCGCGCCCGGCGGCAGCAGCGCCAGCAGCTGCCGCGGCGACTGCAGCCGCCACACCGCCGCTCCGGGGTCGGCGATGCCACCGTAGCCCCAGTCCACCAGCGCCGCCGGGCAGCCGGCGGCCGCGGCGGCCTGCAGGTCGGCCGGGCCGTCGCCGACCATCAGCAGCCGCGCCGGGCGCACGCCGAAGCGCTCGGCGGCGGCCAGCAGCAACGTCGGCGCGGGCTTGCGCAGCCCGGGCGTGTCGGCGCCCAGCACCGCGCTGCAGAAGGGCAGCAGCCCGGCGGCGTCGAGCACCGCGCGCGCCAGCGGCGTGGGCTTGTTGGTGACGACGGCCAGCGGCAGCGTGCGCGAAAGCGCCCGCAGCGTCTCGGCCACGCCTTCGAAGGCGTGCCCATGCGCCAGCGGCGCGGCCAGCGTCGCGGCGTCGAAATGCGCGCGCAGCCGCTGCGCCAGCGCCGGGTGCGGCTCGCGCACGCCGCGCGCGGCCAGGGCGCGCTGGATCAGCACGTCGGGCCCGTCGCCGATCCAGGCGCGCACCGTGCGCAGCTCGAAGCGATGGTCCAAATCTTCGGCGCGCAGCGCATGCGCCAGCGCCGCGGCGATGTCAGGCGCGCTGTCCACCAGCGTGCCGTCCAGGTCCAGGGCCAGGGCGTCGGCGCGCATCAGGCGCTTTCGTAGAGGCGGCGCACCGTGCAGGCTCTGGGCGGGTGGCGCAGCTGCTCCAGGGCGGAGAGCGTCAGCCACGGCGCATCGGGCAGCCGCACGCCGGGCTCGCCGGGCAGTGGCGTCTCCGGGTCGCCCAGGTGCGGCAGCAGCAACTGGGCGAGGGACAGGTCGTCGTCCCCGGTCCAGGGCGTGGGCGTGACCACGGTCCACAGCCCGGCGGCGCGCGCGGCGCGCAGGCCCGGGGCCGAGTCCTCGAAGGCGACGGCCTCGTCGGCGTCCAGCCCCAGCGTGCGCAGCGCCAGCTCGAACACGTCGGGCGCGGGCTTCTTGCGCGCCACCAGGTCGCCGCTGGCGATGAGGTCGAAGAGTCCCGGACCGTCCGGGCCGAGCGTGGCCAGCAGCAGCGCCTCGACGTTGGCCGGGCTGGTGGTGCTGGCGATGGCCAGGTGCAGCCCGGCCGCGCGCGCCTCGGCCAGCAGCCGCGCCACGCCCGGGCGCAGCCGCAGCGCGCCGCCGGCCACGAGCGCGGCGTAGTGCCGCGTCTTGGCCGCGTGCAGCGCCGGCACGCGCGCCAGCGCGGCGCGGCGGTCGAGCTCGTCCAGGCCCAGCGTGCCGATGTAGTGCGCGATGCGCTCCTTGCCGCCGGTCACGTGCAGCAGCTCGCGGTAGAGCGCGCGGTGCCAGTCCCAGCGCAGCCCGGCGTCGGCGAAGGCGGCGTTGAAGGCCTGGCGGTGCAGCTCCTCGGTGTCGGCCAGCGTGCCGTCCACGTCGAAGATCAGGGCTCGGATGCTCACGGGCGGCTCCCGGCGGTGTTGGACGATGTGTCGGAAGAGAACACGCGGCTGGCCAGCACGTCGGCCGGCTGCAGCGTGACGAGCTGCTCCGGCCGCAGCGGCGCGTCGCTGTCGAACAGCCGCGTGGCGTGGCGCAGCCGGATGCGGTCGAGCGCGTTGCGGATCGAGCGCGCGTTGGCGAAATGCGGCTGGGCGCGGCGCAGCGCGATGTAGCGCGCGAACGCGTCCTCGGCGCCGCTGTCGAAGCGGTAGTGCAGCTGCTGCAGCATCAGCTGCGCGATGCGCAGCAGCTCGGCCTCGCTGTAGTCGGGGAAGTCGATGTGGTGCGCGATGCGCGAGGCCATCCCCGGGTTCGAGCCGAAGAAGGTCTGCATGCGGTCCTTGTAGCCGGCCAGGATCACCACGAGGTCCTCGCGCTGGTTCTCCATGACCTGCAGCAGGATCTCGATCGCTTCCTGCCCGTAGTCGCGCTCGTTCTCCGGCCGGTACAGGTAGTAGGCCTCGTCGATGAACAGCACGCCGCCCATGGCCTTCTTGAGCACCTCGCGTGTCTTGGGCGCGGTGTGGCCGATGAACTGGCCCACCAGGTCGTCGCGGGTGACGGCGACGAGGTGGCCCTTGCGCACGTAGCCCAGCTGCTTGAGGACTTCTGCCATGCGCAGCGCCACGGTGGTCTTGCCGGTGCCGGGATTGCCCGTGAAGCACATGTGCAGCGAGGGCGGCTGCGAATTGAAACCCTGTTGCGCGCGCAGCTTGTCCACCAGCAGCAGCGCGGCGATGTCGTGGATGCGGCCCTTGACCGGCGCGAGGCCGACCAGCTCGGCGTCGAGCTGGGCCAGCACCGCCTTGACGCCGCTGCTCTCGAAGAGCTGGCGCGGGCTTTGCGGCAGGTCGGCGGGGGCCGCGGCGGTGGCGTCCGGGGCGTCGAGCACGGCGGCGCTCATGGCGGTGCTCCCGACTTCAGCTGCCGTAGCGCGCGCCCTCGGGGCGCGCCGTCACGGCGTAGCTTTCCATGCGGTAGTGCTGCGTGCGTCCTGGTCCCTCGGAGCGCACCAGGCGGAAGCCCGCTTCGTCCCGGGGCCGGTTCACGATGAAGGACAGCACCACCGACTCCACGCCGTGGGTCGAGTCGAAGGCCGTGACGCGGATGTAGTGATTGGGGAAGGCCTTGCGGCAGTCCTTGATCTCCATGAGCACGCCGGCCGGGTCCTGCAGGTCGAACATCGGGTTGCCGTGCATCTCCCAGAAGGTGTTGCGCGGGTGCGGGTCGTCGGTGTACTCGATGCCCACCGCCCAGCCCTTGTCCAGGGCGTACTCCACCTGTTTCAGGATCTGCTCATCCGTGAGCTCGGGCAGGAACGAGAAGGTGCCTTGGGTGATTCGCATGGCGCGGCTCCAGGTTGCAACGATCAGGCCACCGACGCGGTGGGCACGAAATCGGAGGTGTCGGTGGGGGTGTAGTTGAAGCTGACCTCGCCCCAGGTATCGAGCGCGGCCTGCAGCGGCGTGCACCACTTCGCCGCGGCGCGCAGGATGTCGGGGCCTTCGGCCTTGATGTCGCGGCCCTCGTTGCGCGCCAGCACCATGGCTTCGAGCGCGACGCGGTTGGCCGTGGCGCCGGCCTGGATGCCCTGCGGGTGGCCGATGGTGCCGCCGCCGAACTGCAGCACCACGTCGTCGCCGAACAGGTCGATGAGCTGGTGCATCTGCCCGGCGTGGATGCCGCCCGAGGCCACGGGCATGACCTTGCGCAGCGCGCCCCAGTCCTGCTCGAAGAAGATGCCGCGCGGCAGGTCGGGCACGGTGTGCGCGTCGCGGCACACGTTGTAATAGCCCTGTACCGTCATCGGGTCACCCTCGAGCTTGCCCACCGCCGTGCCGGCGTGGATGTGGTCCACGCCCGCCATGCGCATCCACTTGGCGATGACGCGGAAGCTCACGCCGTGGTTCTTCTGCCGGGTGTAGGTGCCATGCCCCGCGCGGTGCAGGTGCAGGATCATGTCGTGCTGCCGGCACCAGTGGCTCAGGCTCTGGATGGCGGTGTAGCCGACGACCAGGTCGATCATGATGATGACGGACCCAAGCTCCTTCGCGAATTCGGCGCGCCTGTAAACCTCCTCCATCGTGCCGGCCGTGACGTTGAGGTAGCTGCCCTTGACCTCGCCCGTGGCGGCGCTGGCCTTGTTGACCGCGTCCATCACGAAGAGATAGCGGTCGCGCCAGTGCATGAAGGGCTGCGAGTTGATGTTCTCGTCGTCCTTCATGAAGTCCAGCCCGCCCTTCAGCCCTTCATAGACGACGCGGCCGTAGTTGCGCCCGGAGAGGCCCAGCTTGGGCTTGGTGGTCGCGCCCAGCAGCGGCCGGCCGAACTTGTCCAGCCGCTCGCGCTCCACGATGATCCCCGTGGGCGGGCCGCTGAAGGTCTTGACGTAGGCCACCGGGAAGCGCATGTCCTCCAGCCGCGCGGCCTTCAGGGGCTTGAAGCTGAAGACGTTGCCGATGATCGACGCCGCCACGTTCGTGATCGAGCCTTCCTCGAACAGGCTCAGGTCGTAAGCCACCCAGCAGAACCACTGGCCCGGTTGATTGGGCACCGGCTCGACCCGGTAGGCCTTGGCGCGGTACATGTCGCAGGCGGTGAGGCGATCGGTCCAGACCACGGTCCAGGTCGCGGTGGAGGACTCGCCGGCCACGGCCGCGGCGGCCTCGACCGGGTCCACGCCCTCCTGCGGCGTGATGCGGAACAGCACCAGGATGTCGGTGTCCCTGGGCTCGTAGTCCGGGTTCCAGTAGCCCATCTGCGCGTACTTCAGCACGCCGGCGCTGTAGCGCCTGGTGGCGTCCACGATCTGCTTGAGCTCGTTCATTTCACCCATGGTCCTGTGCTCCTTGGCGGCTGCTTCGGTTGCTGTCCGACACCGGTTTGCATCGGCTTGGGACCGACTCTAGGGAGGGGGTGAAATCAGGAAAAGTTAATTGTTTTTAAGTTGAGATCAGGTTTGACTAATATCGTGGCATGTCAGCCTTGCGCCATGCCACCTTCAAGCAGCTCGCCGCCCTGCACGCGGTGGCCCGGCTGGGCAGCGTCTCGGCCGCCGCGGCCGAGTTGAGCCTCACGCAGCCGGCGGTGTCGATACAGATCGGCGCGCTGGAGGAGGCGGCCGGCGCGCCGCTGCTGCAGCGCACCGGGCGCGGCGTGCGCCTGACCGAGGCGGGCGAGCTGCTGGCCGGCTATGCCGGGCGCATCCTGGAACTCTGGCGCGAGGCCGGCGACGAGATGGCCGCGCAGCACGGGGATTTCTCGGGGACGCTGCGCGTGGGCGCCGTCACCACGGCCGAGTACCTGCTGCCGCCCCTGCTGGTTGCATTTGCAAACGAACACCCGCGCGTAAAGGTCAAGCTGCAGGTCGGCAACCGCGACCAGATCGTGCGCATGCTCGCCGGCCAGGAGGTGGATCTGGTGATCATGGGCCGCCCGCCCGCGGAGCTGAAGACGGTGTCGGCCGCCTTCGCGCGGCACCCGATGGCCTTCCTGGCCGCGCCGGGCCATGCGCTCATGCGCGAGCCGCGCCTCAATCTGGCACAGCTGCTCGACGCCGAGCTGCTCGTGCGCGAGCGCGGCTCGGGCACGCGCGCCACGGTGGAGACGCTGTTCCGGGAGGCCGGGCTGCCGCTGCGCATCGGCTCGGAAATGTCGAGCAACGAGGCCATCAAGCAGCTCGCCGCCGCGGGGCTGGGCGTGGCCTTCCTGTCGCTGCACACCTGCACGCTGGAGATGCGCGCCGGGCTGCTGGCGCTGTTGCCGCTGCCGGGCAACCCCATCGAGCGTGACTGGCACGTCATGCACCTGGCCGCGCGCCAGCTGCCGCACGTGGCCGCGGCCTTCGAGCGTTTCCTGTGCGAGCGCGGCCAGGCGCTGGTGCGCGCGCAGCTGGAGCCGCGTGTGCCGGCCCACACACCCGAAGCGCGGCTGTAACGCGATGGGGCGCGCCGCGCGCCCGACTGTTCAATTTTGGCTTTGCCCAAAGGGTCTGCACCTAGTGGTGGGGGGGCGAGACGGTCACTAAAAAGCGCTTCTGGGAACCCGTCGAGGACGCCACGGTGGGCCCGCAAACAGTCCTGACATCACCAGGAGACGACAAATGAGCTTGAGACTGAAGCCTTCCCTCGCCGTGCTGGCCCATGCCTTCGGCGGCCTGCTGCTTGCCGCGCCCACCCTGGCGCTGGCCAACGCCGACGTGGAGAAGAACATCGCCAACCCGCGCAACTGGGCCATGCAGGCGGGCGACATGTTCAACCAGCGCTACAGCCAGCTCAAGCAGATCAACACCGGCAACGTCGGCAAGATGCAGGTGGCCTGGACCTTCTCCACCGGCGTGCTGCGCGGCCACGAGGGCTCGCCGCTGGTGATCGACGGCACGATGTACCTGCACTCGCCCTTCCCCAACAAGGTCTTCGCCATCGACCTCGACACGCAGAAGATCAAGTGGAAATACGAGCCCAAGCAGGACACGTCCGTGATCGCGCAGATGTGCTGCGACACCGTCAACCGCGGCCTGGCCTTCGCCGAGGGCAAGGTCTTCCTGCAGCAGGCCGACTCCACGCTGGTGGCGCTCAATGCGGCCGACGGCAAGGTGGTGTGGAGCGTCAAGAACGGCGACCCGAAGCTCGGCGCCGTCAACACCAACGCCCCGCACGTCTTCAAGGACAAGGTCATCACCGGCATCTCCGGCGGCGAGTGGGGCGTGCGCGGCTTCCTCGCGGCCTATGACATCAACACCGGGCGCCAGGTCTGGAAGGCCTACTCCACCGGCCCGGACAACGAGATGCTGATGGACCCGGAGAAGACCATGACCTGGGCCGACGGCGGCCTGAAGCCCGTGGGCAAGGACTCCTCGCTCAAGACCTGGCAGGGCGACCAGTGGAAGACCGGTGGCGGCACCACCTGGGGCTGGTTCAGCTACGACAAGGGTACCAACATGGTCTATTACGGGACCGGCAACCCGTCCACCTGGAACCCGGCGCAGCGCCCCGGCGACAACAAGTGGTCCATGACCATCTTCGCGCGTGACCTCGACACCGGCGTGGCGCGCTGGGCCTACCAGATGACGCCGTACGACGAGTGGGACTTCGACGGGGTCAACGAGATGATCCTGGCCGACATCCCCGTCAAGGGCAAGCAGACCAAGGCCCTGGTGCACTTCGACCGCAACGGCTTCGCCTACACCATGGACCGCGTCACCGGCGCGCTGCTGGTGGCCGAGAAGTACGACCCGAAGGTGAACTGGGCCACGCACGTGGACATGCGCACCGGCCGCCCGCAGGTCGTCAAGCAGTACTCCACGGCGCAGAACGGGCCTGACGTCAACACCAAGGGCATCTGCCCCGCGGCGCTGGGCACCAAGGACCAGCAGCCCGCCTCCTTCGACCCCAACACCAAGCTCTTCTACGTGCCCACCAACCACGTGTGCATGGACTACGAGCCGTTCAAGGTCGAGTACACCGCCGGCCAGCCGTACGTCGGCGCGACGCTGTCGATGTACCCCGCCCCGGGCAGCCATGGTGGCATGGGCAACTACATCACCTGGGACGCGGGCACCGGCAAGATCGTGCAGAGCAAGCCCGAGAAGTTCTCGGTGTGGAGCGGCTCGCTCAACACCGCGGGCGGGCTGAGCTGCTACGGCACGCTCGAGGGCTACCTGAAGTGCGTGGACGCCAAGGACATCTCTAAGGAGCTGTTCAAGTTCAAGACGCCCTCGGGGATCATCGGCAACGTGTTCACCTATGAGCACAAGGGCAAGCAGTACATGGGCGTGTTCTCGGGCATCGGCGGCTGGGCCGGCATCGGCATGGCCGCGGGCCTGGAGAAGGACACCGACGGCCTGGGCGCCGTCGGCGGCTACCGCGAGCTGAGCCAGTACACCGAGCTCGGCGGCTCGCTCACTGTGTTCGCGCTGCCCAACTGAGCGCGGAGCCCGGGCCGGTCGGCTGCGGCCGCCGGCCCGCTTCGCCGGCCCGGCGCCCCCTCCTGCTTCTCACGGCGCCGGGCACGCAACAGCCATCGCAGGCACCCGCCCCGCGATGCCGGCACGGGCGCGTCCGTTGCCCCGTTTTCCTCAAACAGACGATCGTTGGAGACAAGGTTTCATGAATTACCGCCACGCGGCCCTGGCCGCCTTCGCCTGCATCGGCCTGTTCGGCCTGGCCGCGCACAGCGGGGCCCAGGGCAACCAGCTCTACACCGTGGTGGACGGCAACAAGGTTGACCCGAACACCATGAAAGGCTTCCGCACCTGGCGCTCCGCCGCCTGCGACCGCTGCCATGGTCCCAACCAGGAGGGCATGGTCGGCCCCTCGCTCATCGAGAGCCTCAAGAACCTCAGCAAGGACGAGTTCACGAAGGTCGTGCTCGAAGGCCGGCTGGAGAAGGGCATGCCCTCCTTCGGCACCAACCCGGCCGTGAAGGACAACATCGACCAGCTCTACGCCTACCTCAAGGGGCGCTCGGACGGGGCCATCACCTCCGCCCGGGTGCAGGAGATGCCGTGATGAGCGCCGCCACCCCCACGCGTGCGCGCGCCCGCGCCCGGGTCGCGGCGGCGTTGCTGGGCGCGCTGGCCACGCTGGGCGTGGCCCTGCCGGCGGCGGCCCAGCAGGCCCAGGACGAGCAGCCCCCGCGCACGGCCTTCAAGGTCTGCCAGGACCCGAACAACCTGCCCTTCTCCAGCGCGCAGCGTACCGGCATCGAGAACCGCATCGCCGAGCTCTTCGCCAAGGACCTGGGCCTGCCGCTGCAGTACTACGACTTCCCCAACCGCCTGGCCTTCATCCGCAACACGCTGCGCTACAAGCTCCCCGGCGAGGACTGGCGCTGCGACGTGGTGCTGGGCGTGCCCGAGGGCTTCGACCAGGTGTCGGTGACCAAGCCCTACTACCGCTCCACCTACGCGCTGGTATTCCCGCGCGGCAAGGGGCTCGACGGCGTGCGCACGGGCCAGGACTTCCTCAAGCTCGACCCGGCCGTGCTCGCCAAGCTGCGCATCGGCGTGCACGACCGCTCGCCCGCGGGCAAGTGGCTGGCGCTGCACCAGCTGGTGGACCGCGCCGTGGTGTATCCGATGATGAATCCGGACACCGAGCGCGACCCCGGCCAGGCCGTCGAGGCCGACCTCGTGGCCGGCCGCATCGACGCCGCCATCCTGTGGGGGCCCATGGCCGGCTACGCCGCCAAGCGCCAGAGCGGCGCCGACCTGGCGGTGGTGCCGCTGGCCTCCGAGCCCGGCGTGCGCTTCGACTACGCCATGGCCATGGGCGTGCGCTATGGCGAACCGCAGTGGAAGAGCCAGATCGAAGGGCTGATCGAGCGCCGGCGCCCGGAGATCCAGGCCATCCTGCGTGACTACGGCGTGCCGCTGCTCGATACCGGCGGCGGCGCGGCCGGGCGGGCCGCCACCGCCAACTGAGGCACGCCATGGCTCGCGGGCCCTCGCCGAGGCAGCGCAGCCTCCTGGGCTCGGCCCTGGTCGCGGCCTGCCTGCTCAGCACCAGCGGCGCGCATGCCGAGTTCGACCGCCGCTCGCTCATCCTGCTCGGCCGCAGCGTGCTGCGCGTCGAGGCCGAGGGTGAGGGCGGGCGGCTGCAGCTGGGCTCGGCCGTCGTCATCGCCAAGGAGCGCGTCGTCACCAACTGCCACGTCACGCGCAATGCCCGCAGCCTCTCGGTGGTGCAGGCCGGCGCGCGCTGGGCGGTGCAGGCGCAGTCGGTGGACGCCGAGCGCGACCTGTGTGTGCTGCAGGTGCCGGGGCTGCCCATGGCGCCCGTGGAGCTGGGCCGCGCCGCCACGCTGCGCGAGGGCCAGGAACTCGCCGCGCTGGGCTACACCGGCGGGCCTGCGCTGGCGATCAGCGGCGGCAGCGTCGTGGCGCTGCATCACTGGGGCGGCAACCTCGTGATCCAGTGCAGCAACGGCTTCACCTCCGGCGCCAGCGGTGGCGGGCTGTTCGACCGCGACGGCCGCCTCGTGGGCATCCTCACCTTCCGCCTGCCCGGCGGGCGCACCCACTACTACGCCGTGCCGGCCGAATGGCTGGCCGACACGCTGGAGCGGCGGCTGCGCTTCGCCGAGGTCCGGCCGCATGAGGGCCTGGGCTTCTGGCAGCGCCCGGCCCAGGCGCAGCCGCTGTTCCTGCAGGCCGCCTCGCTGGAGCGCGCCGGCCAGTGGGACGCGCTGCTGCAGCTGGCCGAGCGCTGGGTGCGCGAGGACGGCGCCGACGCCGAGCCGCTGTACCTGCGCGCACTGGCCTCCGAGCGGCTGGGCCGCGACGCCGCGGCGGTGCAGGACTGGCAGCGCAGCCTGGACGTCGATCCCGGCTACAGCCGCAGCTGGGCCGCGCTGGCCCAGCTCTACCATCGCAGCGGCCAGGCCGTGCAGGCACAGCAGGCCATCGAGGCGCTCACCGCGCTCAACCCCGGGCTAGCGCTCGAGGTGTCGGACCGACTGCGTGCCGACCCCGCCGACCCGACCCTCTCTCCGGAACAACCTACACGCCAATGAGATTCAACTTCGTCCGCCGCCGGGTTGCCGCGGCCGTGACCGCACTGGCCGCCGCACTGCTGGGCGGCATGCCTGCCTCGGCTGCCCAGGAGGAGCCGCGCGTCGCCGGCTCGGGCGCCATCTCCGCGGCCGAGCAGCAGGTCTTCCTGGCGCCGCACCTGCAGGGCCTGCGCCCGGGCACCGTGCTGCGCTACGCCTTCGTGCACGGCGGCACGCTGGAGGCCGGCTACGGCGGGCCGGTGGAGTTGCAACTCAGCGCCGGCGCGGGCGGACGCTGCTGCGACGTGGCCAGCGCTGGCGGCTTTCCCGAGGCCGGCGGCGCGCGCGCCCTGCCCGGCGTCGAAGGGGCCAGCGCCAACCCCGTGATCCTGTACTTCCTGGAGCACGACCTGCGCGAGATGCAGCGCCTCACGCGCGGGACGATGAACCACTTCCGCCGCCGCATCCGCTTGGCGCTGGCCGAGGAGGCGAGCAGCGAGGACGCGCGCGTGCGCTGGCAGGGCCGCGAGCTGCCGGCGCGGCGGCTGCAGGTCAGCCCCTACCTGGGCGACCCGATGCGCAACCGCTTCGAAGCCTACGCGGCCAAGCGCTACGAGTTCGTGCTCGGCGACGTGCCCGGCGGCGTGGTGCAGCTGCGCACGCTGCTGCCCGGCGACACGCCCGGCGCTCCGCCCCGCCTGGAAGAGACCCTTACCCTCGAAGGTGCCGAAGTCGTCGGCGCCGCCACGAACAAGCCATGACCTTTCACCTTCCCTGCTTCCGCGCCTTGCGTCGCGACTTGCCCGCGGCGCTGCTGGCCGCCGCCGCCACCACCGGGGCCTGGGCCCATGACTACCCCACCGCCGCGCGCGTGGAGTACGTGCAGGCCTGCATGCGCGAGCACCCGGGCAGCTACTACGAGATGCTCAACAAGTGCTCCTGCGCGCTGGACCGACTGGCCGCGACGGTGCCCTTCGACGACTTCGTGGCCATGAGCACCGCCACCAACGCCAACAGCATCGGCGGCGAGCGCGGCAACACCATCCGCGACACCGAGCCGCTGCAAAAGCAGATCCGCGAGTTCCGCAAGCTGCAGTCGGCGGCGCGGGAGGGGTGCTTCATCCAGCCGACGGCGGCGGCGCGCTGAGCCGCCGCGGCGCGGGGTTCACGTCCCGTACTTCGGATTCGCCTGCCGCTTCGCGGCCATGTCGTTGACCAGGAAGCGCACCGCGCGCGCCCACGAGTCGTCGTTGTTGCCGCGCATGTCCACCGACTTCGACAGCACCACGCGCTTGCGGCGCACGTCGTGGACCTCGATGTTGACGTTCAGGATCAGCTCGCTGACCTTCTGCACCCAGCCGGTGATGGCGTAGTCGGTGTCGAGCTGCTGCCCGACCTGGCGCGCGCAGTCCTCGCAGCGGTGCATGAACTCCTGCTCGTTGCGCAGCTTGTCCATCAGCGCGCGCGCCGGCTGCAGCGCCACGATGCGGTAGAGGCCCTTGTCCTGCAGCTGCCGCTCCAGGTCGTCGCGCGCCTGGCGCAGCCGGCGCTGCAGCGCGGCCTGCTGCGCGGTGTCGGGGTTGGGATGGTCGTCCACCAGGTCGAAGTCGATGACCACGGCGCTGGGCGGCGGCGTCGCCTGGGCCCGGGCCGCGCCGGCAGCCGCGGCCAGCGCGCCGCCCAGCAGCCCCGCCAGCTGCGCCAGCGCGCGGCGGCGCCGCGCGGTGAATGCTCCGGGATGGGTGGGGGTGTGCCGTTCCATGTCAGCGCCGGCGCAGCTTGCGGTAGATGGTGTTGCGGCTGATGCCCAGCCGCTTGGAAGCCAGCGAGATGTTGCCGTCGAGTTCCTGCACCACGCGCAGGATGGTCTGCATCTCCAGTTCCTCCAGCGTCACCTCGGCCTCGGCCGGGTCGGGCTGGGATGCCAGCATCGGTGCCGCGGCGTCGTTGGCCGCGACCGCGGCGCTGCCGGCCGCGGCCGATCCCGGCGGCGCCGCGCCACGCCGCGCCGCGCCGCGCTGCACGTCCTCGACGAAGTCGTCGGGCAAGTGCGCGCGCGTGATCACGCCGTCGTCGCCGGCCATCGCCGCGGCGGCGCGCAGCACGTTGACGAGCTGGCGCACGTTGCCCGGCCAGTGGTGCGACAGCAGCATCTGCGCCACCTCCGGCTCCAGCACCGGCGCGCGCATCGAGGCCGGGGCCGAGGGACACCGGCCGCGCAGGATGCGCTGCGCCAGCGCCATCAGGTCGCTGCGCTCGCGCAGCGGCGGCAGCCGCAGCGACAGCCCGTTGAGCCGGTAGTACAGGTCCTCGCGGAAGGCCTGGCGCTCGATCAGGTCGCGCAGGTCGCAGTGCGTGGCGCTGATCACGGCCACGTCGGCCGCCGGCACGGCCTCGCGCTCCTGCAGCACGCGCAGCAGCCGCGCCTGCAGCGCCAGCGGCATGTCGCCCACCTCGTCCAGGAACAGCGTGCCGCCATGCGCCTGCAGGATGCGCCCGACCGCGCCGTGCCGGCGCCCGCCGGCGAAGGCGCCGTCCTCACCGCCGAAGAGCTCGGCCTCGATCATCGCCTCGGGAATGCTGGCGCAGTTCACCGCCACGAACGGCTTGCCGGCGCGCGAGGACTCCTGGTGGATGGCGCGCGCCAGCACCTCCTTGCCGGTACCGGTCTCGCCCACGATCAGCACCGCGATGTCGCGGTCGATGACGCGGCGCAGCCTGGCCACCACGGTGTCCATCTGCGCGTCGCCGGTCTGCAGCCACGACAGGTCGTGCGGCGCCTCACCGTCGGCGGCGGCGCGGGCGCGCTCGCGCGCCACGGGCGTCGCCGGCGTTGCGGGCGCAACCGGCCGCGCCGCCGGGACCGGCGCGGGCTCCATCTCGACGTGCTCCACGTCGGCCGCAGCCGGCGCCGGCAGCTGCCCGAGGCTCACGGCCGGACGGCCCAGCGGCCAGTTCATCTGCAGCCGCGCGTGCAGCTGCAGCCCGTTGCCCAGCGTGAGCGCCAGCGGCGCGCCCGACGCGGTGCGGAAGCGGTCGAGCAGGTGCGGCAGGTCCAGGCCGAAGAGGCTCTCCACGCCGTTCATGCGCAGCGCCGCCGCGCTCAGGCCCAGCAGGTCCAGCGCGCTGCGGTTGGCGCCCACGCAGCGGCCGTCCTCGCCCACGGCCACGATGCCGCCCATGAGCGTGTCGATGAACTCCACCCGGCTGTGGAAGTGCAGCCGCAGCACGTGGCCGGCGTCGTCGGTGAGCCAGTGGTTCTCGATCATGCGCGCCGACATCTTCACCAGCCCCAGCGTGTGGGCGTGGTAGGAGCGGTGGTCGCCGGTCACGTCGAGCACGCCCAGCAGGTTGCCGCGCGGGTCGAAGATGGGCGCGGCCGAGCAGGTCAGGAAGTCGTTGGCATACATGAAGTGCTCGTCGGCATGCACGAACACCGGCTCCTCGGTGATGAGCGCCGTGCCCATGCCGTTGGTACCCTTGCTGGCCTCGGCCCAGTTCACGCCGGGCGCCAGCGCCACCTTGGCCGTGCGCTCCAGCAGGTCGGAGTGGCCCACCGAGTGCAGCACCGTGCCCTGCGTGTCGGCCAGCACCACCATGCTCTTGCTCACCAGGATCTGCTCCAGCAGCAGTTCCATCACCGGCGCGGCGTGCACGAACAGCCGCCGGTTGCGCTCGTGCGCCAGCGCCAGGTCGGCGCGCGGCAGCGGCGTGAAGTCGCCATGCCCGATGCGCGTGAGCCCGAGCGCCGCGCAGCGCTCGTGCGACCGGGCGATAGCCTCGACATGCGCCGGGTCGCTGGGCAGCAAGCCGCTGGTGGCCGAATGCCCGAAGCCGAGATCGCGCTTGCGGCCGGCCGTCGTGACATCTCCTGGACGGGTCGTGAGCATTCGCATCCTTTCCATCCGCCCGAAGGCGGACGTCTCCTCTGGGTTTTCGTACAGGCGGCGCGCAGCATACGCCCGCCGCCTGCCGTGACACTGTGTCCTGATTCCAGGGCAGCAACAGGGTTGTCAGACGACCCGTATTGCAACAAGCACGCCATGGCCGCCGCGTGGAACGGGGCTTGCAACCTCCCGGAGCCCGACTCCGAGCCGCGTCCCGCCGCCCCCGCCGCCATGACCCCTGCCGCCGCCGCCGTCGCCGCACCCGCTGCCGAGTTCTGCGAGGGCGTGCGCGTCAGCGCCCCGGGCCGGCTGCACCTGGGCTTCCTCGATCCGGGCGCCTCGCTGGGCCGGCGCTTCGGCAGCCTGGGCCTGGTGGTCGAGGGCCTGGAGACCCGGCTGGAACTCACCCGGGCGGCGCGCCAGGCGGTGACGGGCGCGCCGGGGCTGGACCCGGCCGAGATCGACCGCGCCGCCGCCCACCTCGCGGCGCTGCAGGCCGCCACCGGCCTCGCGCGCCCGCTGCACCTGGCGCTTTCCCGGCTGCTGCCCGCGCATGCCGGCCTGGGCTCGGGCACGCAGCTGGCGCTGGCGGTGGGCACGGCCTTCGCGCGGCTGCACGGGCTGGCGCTGCCGGCGGCGCAGGTGGCGCAGATGCTCCATCGCGGCCTGCGCTCGGGCGTGGGCATCGCCGGCTTCGAGCGCGGCGGGCTGCTGCTCGACGGCGGCCCGCAGGGCGACGGCCGCCCCGCGGCCGTGACCTCGCGGCTGGAGCTGCCCGCGCGCTGGCGCGTGCTGCTGGCGCTCGACCCGGCACGCCGCGGCCTCTCCGGCGCGCAGGAGAAGCAGGCCCTGGCCACCCTGCCGCCCTTCCCGCGCGGGCTCGCGGCCGAGCTGTGCCACCGCGTGGTGATGCAGATCCTGCCCGGCGCCGCGGCCGGCGACTTCAAGCTGTTTGCCGAGGGGCTCAACCGCATGCAGGCGCTGCTGGGCGCCTATTTCGCGCCGGCGCAGGGCGGACGCGCCTACACCAGCCCGCTGGTCGATGGGCTGATGACCTGGATCGCCGCCCATGGCGACGCGGCCGTGGGCCAGAGCTCCTGGGGGCCGGCGGGCTTTGCCGTCGTGCCCTCGGCGGAGGCCGCGCTGGCGCTGCTGCAGGCCGCGCGCGCCGCCGGCGCCGTGGCGCCGGGGCTGCAGCTGCAGCTGGTGCAGGCCCGCAACCGTGGCGCCGACGTCGAGATCCTGGCCGCCCCGGCGGCGGCCGCCTGCGCCTGAGCGGGCGTCACCTTCCGTTTCGCTTCACCCTCAACCGGCCCCGCGCCGCAGTCCACGCCATGGAACGACCCTACATCCTGCACATGCTCACGCCCGGGCCCTGGATGAGCCCCTTCGACGTCAACATGGCCGCCGACGCCGGCTACCAGGTGATCGTCCCGTACTGCGGCGTGGACGTGGCCGCCACGCCCAACCTGACGCAGGACGCAATCTTCTCGCGCGGCCCCAAGGGCGTGGCACGCACGGGCCTGTTCATCGGCGGGCGCGACGTGATGCAGGCCGTGGACATGCTCGACGCCGCGCGCAAGGCCATGGTGCCGCCCTTCGTGGTCTCGGTGATGGCCGACCCCAGCGGCGCCTTCACCACCGCCGCGGCGATGCTGGCCTGCGTGCGCGAGCAGCTGCGCAAGGCGCACGGCGCGGAGCTGTCCGGGCGCCAGGTGCTGGTGCTGGGCGGCACCGGCCCGGTGGGCCGCGTCGTGGCCGTGCTGGCGGCCCGCGCCGGCGCGCAGGTGCGCATCGCCAGCCACAAGGGACTGCAGGCCGCCGAGGACACGGCCCGTGCCGTCAACGACCGCTTCAAGACCGCCGTGCAAGGCGCCTCCAGCGCCGACGCCGGCGCCGTGCGCGAGGCCCTGCAGACGACTGACGTGGTGCTGGCCACCGCCGCGGCCGGCGTGCAGGTGCTCGGCGCCGACGACCTGGCCGCTGCCGGTGAAAAGCTGCTGGTGGCCGCGGACGTGAACGCCGTGCCGCCCGAAGGCATCGCCGGCGTGGGCGTGATGGACGACGGCAAGCCGCTGGCCGGCACGCGGGCCGTGGGCATCGGCGCGCTGGCCGTGGGCAACGTCAAGTACCAGGTGCAGCACCAGCTGCTGCAGCGCATGCGCGGCGCCGACAAACCCCTGGCCCTGAGCTTCGATGACGCCTTCAGCCTCGCCTGCGAGCTGCGTGCCGGCTGAAGCGGTCGGCGCCGCCGCGCCGGCGCTGGTGCTGGCCGGGCAGTCGGTGCGGCAGCTGGCGCAGGCGGCCGCGGCCGAGGGCATCCCGGCGCTGGCGCTCGACGCCTTCGGCGACCGCGACACGCGCGCGGCCGCGCGCTGGCAGGCCTGGCGCGGCTTCGACGCCGGCAATCTGCTCGACGCGCTGCACGAGGCCGCACGGGCCGGCGCGGCGGGCTGGATCGCCGGCAGCGGCTTCGAGGCGCACCCCGGCCTGCTCGCCGCCGCGGCCGAGCGGCTGCCGCTGCTGGGCACGGCCCCGGACGGCTGGCGCCGCGTGCGCGACCCGCGCCGGTTCTTTCCGCTGCTCGACGACCTCGGGCTGCCGCATCCCGACACCCGCTGGGACGGTCCGCCGGCCGACTCGTCGGACTGGCTCGTGAAGGACGGCGCCGGCTGCGGCGGCGTGCACGTCCGGCCTGCCGCCGGTGTCGGCGCTGCTCCCGGCCCGACGGCCTTCTGGCAGCGCCGCGTCGCCGGTACGCCGATGTCGGTCGCCTTCGTCGCCGACGGCCGCCGCGCGCTGCTGCTGGGCGTCAACGAGCAACTGGCCGGGGCGCCGCACGCGCCCTTCGCCTGGGCCGGCGCCGTGGGGCCGCTGCCGGTGGCCGGGGCGCTGCATGAACGGCTCGATGCCGCGCTGCAGCGGCTCGTGCCGGCCTGCGGCCTGCGCGGCCTGGCCAGCCTGGACTTCATGCTGCGGCCCGGCGGTGGCGTCGCGCTGCTGGAAGTGAACCCGCGCCCCGGCGGCACGCTGCAGCTCTACGCGCCGCAGTCGCCGCTGGCGCTGCACCTGCGCGGCTGCCGCGGCGAGGGAGGGCTGCCGGCGCGGCCGCGGCCGCAGCCGGTGATGGGCCTGCGGGTGCTGTATGCGCCGCGCGCCCTGCACCTGTCGGCCGACACGCTGCGGCGCCTGGCGCGCCGCGCCTGGGTGCACGACCTGCCCCTGACACCCACCGGCATCGGCGCCGGCGAGCCCGTGTGCAGCCTCGGCGCCACGGCCCCGCGCGCCGACGCCGTGCACGCCCTGCTGCGCCGGCGCCATGCCGAACTGATCGAACTGCTGGAGGACACCGTCGATGAACTCGCCTGCTGAGGAAACCCTGAGCGTCAACCGCCTGGCGCAGCCGCTGCTGCAGCGCCTGCTCGACGAGGCCGCGGCGCTGCGCGTGCGCGTGCAGCGCGACGAGTTCGGCGTGCAGGTCGTCGATGCCGGGCTGGAGGCGCCGGGCAGCGTGGAGGCGGGGCTCGCCATCGCGCGCATCTGCATGGGCGGGCTGGGCGAGGTGTCGCTGCGCAGCGCGCCGCAGGAGGGCTGGCCGACCTGGGTGCAGGTGCACAGCGCGCAGCCGGTGCTGGCCTGCCTGGGCAGCCAGTACGCCGGCTGGAGCCTGGCGGCGAGCAAGGAGGAGACGGGCGGCAAGAAGTTCTTCGCGCTGGGCTCCGGCCCGGCGCGGGCGCTGGCCGGGCGCGAGCCGCTGTTCGAGGACCTGCGCTACCGCGACCGCGCCGACGCCGGCTGCCTGGTGCTGGAGGTGGACCGGCTGCCCCCCGCGGTGGTGGTGGAGAAGGTGCTGCGCGACTGCGCGCTGCCGCCGCAGGGCCTGACCCTCGTCGTCACCCCCACCGCCAGCCTGGCCGGCACCACGCAGGTGGTGGCGCGGGTGCTGGAAGTGGCGCTGCACAAGGCGCACGAGCTGAAGTTCGACTTGACGAACATCGTCGCCGGCAGCGCCAGCGCGCCGCTGCCGGCGCCGGGCGCGGACGGTCTGCAGGCCATGGGCCGCACCAACGACGCCATCCTCTACGGCGGCTGCGTGCACCTGCAGGTGCGCGGCACGCTGGAGGAGGCGCGGCGCCTGGCCGAGCAGCTGCCGTCGAAGAACTCGCGCGACCACGGCCGCAGCTTCGCCGACATCTTCAAGGACGCCGGCTACGACTTCTACAAGATCGACGGCGCGCTCTTCGCCCCGGCCGTGGCCTGGGTCAGCCACCTGGAGTCCGGCCGCACCTTCCAGGCCGGCGGCACCGACATGGCGCTGCTGCGCGGGCTGTGGCTGGAGATGGCGTGAGACAGGCGTCCAACACCGGCACCGGCCTGCGCGTCGCCCTCATG
This sequence comes from Azohydromonas aeria, assembly GCF_009760915.1. Classification (GTDB taxonomy): domain Bacteria; phylum Pseudomonadota; class Gammaproteobacteria; order Burkholderiales; family Burkholderiaceae_C; genus Azohydromonas; species Azohydromonas aeria. The sequence goes on along the minus strand of NZ_VIDQ01000037.1, from coordinate 13,610 downwards.
AGCGACGAGTCCGGCTGGCACGTGCGGCGGCTGCGCCGCGCGCTGCTCGCGCGCGGGGCGGCGCTGGTGCGCTGCCTGGACCTGGCGCAGTGCGGCGTCGCCACCCATGCCTCGCGCCACGGGCTGGTGCTGCCGGGCTTCGGGCGCGAGCTGCCCGACGCCGTGATCGTGCGCGGCGTGGCCGCGGGCAGCTTCGAGCAGGTCACCAAGCGGCTGACGGTGCTGCACGCCCTCTCCGCCCTGGGCGTGCCGGTCTACAACGAGGCGCGCGCCATCGAGCGCAGCGTGGACAAGGCCATGACCAGCCTGCTGCTGCGTGCCGCGGGCATCGCCTCGCCGCCGGCCTGGACCACTGAGTGCCCGGCGCAGGCGCAGCGCATCGTGCTGCGCGAGGCGGCGGCCGGCCATGCGCTGGTGCTGAAGCCGCTGTTCGGCTCGCAGGGCAAGGGGCTGCAACTCGTCGGCCAGGTGGACGGCGCCTTCGTGCCGCTGCCCGACCTGGCGCCCTGCGGCGGCTTGGCCTACCTGCAGCGCTTCGTGCCGCCCATGGACAACCCCGGCTTCGACTGGCGCGTGCTGGTCATCGGCGGCCGCGCCGTGGCCGCGATGCGGCGCGTCAGCCGCCACTGGATCCACAACGTGGCGCAGGGCGCGCGCTGCGAGCCGGCCGCGGTGACGGATGACCTGGCGCGCCCGGCCGTGCGCGCCGCGCAGGCGCTGGGCCTGGATTACGCCGGCGTGGACCTGATCCCCACGCCCGACGGGCCGCAGGTGCTGGAGGTCAACGGCGTGGCGGCCTGGCAGGGGCTGCAGCGGGTCACGCCCTTCGACATCGCGCAGGCGATCGTGGACGACCTCATCGACCGCAAGCTGGCGGCGTCCCGGGAGCGGCGCAGTGCGTGACACCCCGGACGACTCACGTGCCGCCCTCGCCCGCGGCCGCGCCGCCTTCCTCGCTGCCTGCCGCCTCGACGTGGAAGTGCGCAAGCCCGGCAACGTCAGCGTGCACTCGCCCGGGCACGGCATGCAGGCGGCTCAATTCCTGGACAGTGCCGCGGCGGCGCAGGAGGCGCTGTTCGCGCCGGGCCTCGCCGTGGGCCAGCGCATCGAGGGCGCCGTGCGCGCCACGCTGGCCGTGGCCGGCTGCAACACCAACCTGGGCATCGTGCTGCTCACGGCGCCGGTGGCCGCGGCGCTGGAGCGCTGCCCGCGGGCGCGCGGCGCCGGCGAGTTGCGCGCCGCGGTGGCGGCCGTGCTGCGCGGCCTGAGCGTGGAGGACGCGGCCGGCGCCTTCCGCGCCATCGCCGCGGCGCATCCCGGCGGCCTGGGCCGCGCCGAGGCGCAGGACGTGCACGTGGCGCCGACGCTGGACCTGCGCTCGGCCATGGCGCTGGCCGCGCACCGCGACAGCATCGCGCGCCAGTACGCCGACGGCTTCGGCGACCTGTTCGAGGTCGGCCTGCCCGCCTTCCAGTCCGGCGCCACGCCAGCGGACGGGATGCTGCGCGCCTTCCTGGCGTTCCTCGCGCGCTGGCCCGATTCACACATTGTGCGAAAGCAGGGTGAGGCCGTGGCACAGACTGTCCTGAAGGCGGCAGCGGGCTTCGGGGCGCGGCTCGCGCGCGAGGGCGCGGCGAAGGCGGCCGACGAGCTCGCCGACTGGGACGAAGCCCTGAAGTCCCGGGGACTGAACCCCGGCACCAGCGCCGACCTGGCCGTGGCCAGCGCGCTGCTGGGCCAATTGGTTGCGCGTGGCACGGATCGTGATTGAAGGGGCTCCGGCGCCGCGTCCGCGGCGTTGCTCGCGAAACCCACACGGAGACTGACCCATGGCAAAGATCGACCGCATGCTCGTCGGCGAATCACTGGTCGGCGACGGCAACGAGGTTGCCCACATCGACCTGATCATCGGCCCGCGCGGCAGCCCGGCCGAGAGCGCCTTCGCCAACGCGCTGACCAACAACAAGGACGGGTTCACGGCGCTGCTGGCGGTGGTGGCGCCCAACCTGATGGCCAAGCCCGCCACCGTCATGTTCAACAAGGTCACGATCAAGGGCGCCAAGCAGGCGGTGCAGATGTTCGGCCCGGCCCAGCGCGGCGTGGCCATGGCGGTGGCCGACAGCGTCGAGGACGGCACCATCCCGGCCGACGAGGCCGACAACCTGTTCATCTGCGTCGGCGTGTTCATCCACTGGCAGGCCGAGGACGACAAGAAGATCCAGGACTACAACTACCAGGCCACGCGCGAGTCCATCGCCCGTGCCGTGCGCGGCGAGCCCAGCGCGCAGGACGTGGTCTCGAAGAAGGGCTCCAGCGCGCATCCGTTCCAGGCGCAGGGTTGAGGCAGGAAACAAGTTCGTCATGCCCGCGAAAGCGGGCATGACGAGGCAGTTGGTACGCAGGGTCAGCCATCGGCTGACCCTTTTGCCTTACCCCTTCCCCGGCACCATCCCCTCCCCGATCACCGCCAGCACCGGCCGCGCCTTGGCGGCGCTGCAGTCGAAGTCGGCCGCGCGGCGCTCGATGGCCACGCCCACGGCCTGCACGTCCTCGAACTTGCGCGGCTTGGCCAGCGCCACGCGCACCCAGTGCGCGCCGAACTCGCACACCGTGATGCGCGCGATCTCCTCGGCCAGCGCCTCCAGCAGCTGCAGCCGGTGCTCGGCAAAGAGGCGCAGCAGCCGCTGGCGCAGCACCGAGTAGTCGATGGTGTCGGCGATGCGGTCGCTGTCGCAGGCCGCGGCGCGCGGCAGCCCGGCGGCCAGGTCCAGCCGCACCGGCTGCGGGTCGTGCAGCTCGTCGTGGTGGATGCCGATGACGGTGCCGGCGGTCAGGCCCTCGATGAACACCAGGTCCAGCGCGGCGCCGGTGGTGTCGCTGCGGGGCAGGGGCGGGACGGGCATGAGGGCGGACATCGGCACGGCAGGAGCCTCCAGGCAATCTTCAGGAGCGGCGCTTTCCGCAAGTAGCGCGCCAGTGGCCCGGCAGGCCCGCCGCACGGGCAAGCGGCACGCCCGGGCCCTGTCACGGAATGACGCACATCCGGCCCCGACCGCGGGCAATTCCCGACACGGACCCCCCCTGTGACACGACACACAATGTCCCCCGTTCGGGTCACCCCTTCCGGGGGACACCGCTTCGGACAGAGAAGTCAAGGAACCATTGCATGACACAGGGCCTGCTGGCATCTGCGGAACATGGACAACGCGTGCTCGGCGCCGTGCTGCGCGGCATGCGCGGCGGCCTGCACGAGCAGGTGGCGCAGTCGTGGACGCGCTGCCTCAACGACTACCGGCTCGACCCCGACGGCGAGCCGCACCCGCCCGTGCTCGACGGCCAGGCGCTGGCGCTGCGCTGCCGGCGGCTGGCGGACGTGATCGAGGCCGCGCGCCTGGAGATGAGCACGCTCTACCAGCAGCTCGCCGACACCGAGACGGCCGTGGTGCTCACCGACGGCGAGGGCGTGATCCTGCACCTCGTCTCCTCCCCGGAGTTCGCCCAGGAGCTGGAGCCCGTGGGCTTCACCGTGGGCGCGCTCTGGAACGAGGCCTGTGCCGGCACCAACGGCATGGGCACCTGCCTGGCCCTGGCCGAGCCGGTGTCGGTGCGCCAGGAGGACCACTTCTTCACCCGGCTGACCTCGCTGACCTGCTCGGCCGTGCCGGTGCACGACCCGGAGGGCCGCATGGTGGCCGTGCTCGACGTGACCAGCCGCTCGGCGCTGCAGCAGCAGCACGTGCTGGTGCTGCTGGGCATGACGGCGCGCATGATCGAGAACCGCCTCATCGACCAGCGCTGGCGCGACGCGCACCCGCTGCACTTCCACACCCGGCCCGAGCTCGTGCACACGCTGCACGAGGGCCGCCTCGCGCTCGACGGCGAGGGCGTGATCCGCGCCGCCAACCGCAGCGCGCTGTTCCAGCTCGGCGCCGAGTCGCCGCAGGCGCTGTGCGGCCACCGCGTCGAGGAGGTGTTCCAGACGACGCTGGACGACCTGCTGGAGCGCAGCCGCGCCGCCTCGTTCCACCCGGTGCCGGTGTACCGCGTCAACGGCGCGCACCGCTTCTTCGCCGTGGCGCGCCCGCCCGCGTCCGAGGCGCTGCCGCTGCGGCCCGGCCCCGCCGCCGTCCCTGCCCCGGCCACGGCGCCCGCGCGGGCCCGGTCGCTGGCCGCGCCGGCCGTGGGCCTGTCCGACGCGCGGCTGGCGCAGCAGCTGCACACCGGCTCCCGGGTGCTCTCGCGCGGCACGCCGCTGCTGCTGCGCGGCGAGACCGGCGCGGGCAAGGAGGTGTTCGCGCGCGCGCTGCACGAGCGCAGCCCGCGCGCCGCGGGCGCGTTCGTGGCGGTGAACTGCGCCAGCCTGCCGGAGTCGCTGATCGAGTCCGAGCTCTTCGGCTACCGCGCCGGCGCCTTCACCGGCGCGCAGCGCAACGGGCGGCGCGGCAAGATCCTGCAGGCCGACGGCGGCACGCTCTTCCTCGACGAGATCGGCGACATGCCGCTGGAGCTGCAGGCACGGCTGCTGCGCGTGCTCGACGAGCGCCGCGTCACGCCGCTGGGCACCGAGGAGACGCTGCCGGTGGACTTCCAGCTCATCAGCGCCAGCCACCGCAACCTGCTGGAGCTGGTGGCGCAAGGCGCCTTCCGCGAGGACCTGTACTACCGGCTCGCCGGCATCGAGCTGGCCATTCCGCCACTGCGCGAGCGCAGCGACCGGCGCGAGCTGATCCAGCGCATCCTGCAGGAGGAGAACGGCGCGCCGCTGGCGCTGCGCCCCGAGGCCGAGCAGCTGCTCATGAGCCACCGCTGGCCCGGCAACGTGCGCCAGCTGCGCCACGTGCTGCGCGCGGCCGTGGCGCTGGCCGACGGCGCGAGCGTCGGCCTGGAGCACCTGCCCTCGCTGCGCGCGGACGCCGCGCCCGCCACGCCCGTCCCGAGTGCGGTGCCCGCCGGCGGCGCGGCGCCCGTCACGGCCTCGGCCGCCGCCTCGGTATCCTTGCTGGCCTCGGGCATGGTTCCTGCGGAAGCGCCGGCGGCCCCGCAGGGCCTGAACCTGATCCAGTCGCATGAGCGACAGGTGCTGCTGCAACTGCTGGAGCAGCACCGCTGGAACGTGAGCAATGTCGCCAAGGCGCTCGATGTCAGCCGAAACACCCTCTACCGAAAGCTCCACAAGCTCCAGATTGCCGTCTCCCAGCGGGCTTGAGGAGGACGTGCTGCACGAAGAAGCCGAGCTGCAGGCCCTGGACGCTCCCGACGGCCCGCCGCGCTCGCGCTTCGCCTTCGCCGTCACCGGCTCGGGCCACTACCTCGAAGAGGCCATGGCGCTGGCGGTGCGGCTGCCGGCGACGGACCTGTTCCTCTCCGCCGCGGCCGAGGAAGTGCTGCCGCAGTACGGCTTTACATTGGAGTCGTTGAGGAAGACGTTCAAGGTGTTCCGCGACAAGAGCGCCAGCTCGGTGCCGGTCGGGATGCTCTATTCGGACGTCTACCACACCGTGATCGTTGCGCCCGCCACCAGCAACACGGTGGCCAAGTGCGCCCTGGGCATCTCCGACACGCTGCCCACCAACATGTTCGCGCAGGCCGGCAAGCTGGGCATCCCGGGCATCGTGTTCGCGTGCGACACCGAGCCCACCGTCATCACCAAGGCGCCGCACGAGTGGGTCACGCTGCATCCGCGCCGCATCGAGCTGGAGAACGTGCAGCGGCTGCGCGGCATCGACCACTGCCGCGTGGTGTGCTCGCCCGCGGAGCTGGAGGCCGAGCTCTCGCGGCGGCTGCGCGAGTTGTCCCTGGAATGGAACACATCGTCTTCCTGACCGGCCACCTGGCCCAGCCGGCGCTGCAGCGCGTCCTGGCGTCCCTGCCGGACGCGCCCTTCACCTGGGAAGTGCGCGACATCGGGCTGCAGGTCGCCGGGCTCATGACCGCCGACATGGTGCGCCGCCGCGTCGCCGCGCCGGTGCTGTCCGAGCCCGAGGCCGAAGGCGGCGCGCCCCGGCGCGCCGACCGGCTGCTGCTGCCCGGGCGCTGCCGCGGCGACGTCGCCGCGCTCGAAGCCCACTACGGCATCCCGGTGCAGCGCGGCCCGGAGGAGCTCAAGGACCTGCCCGCCTTCTTCAACCGCCAGGCCAAGGCCGTGGACCTGTCGAAGTACCGGGTCAGGATCTTCGCGGAGATCGTCGACGCGCCGCGGCTGGACGTGGCCGGCATCGTGGAGCGTGCCCGCGCCTATGCCGCCGACGGCGCCGACGTGATCGACCTGGGCGGGCTGCCGGCCACGCCCTTTCCGCACCTTGAGGACGGCGTCCGGGCCCTGAAAGCCGAGGGCTTCAGGGTCAGCGTCGATTCGCTGGACCCCGCCGAGCTGCTGCGCGGCGGGCGCGCCGGCGCCGACTACCTGCTCAGCCTCAATGCCGACACGCTGTGGATCGCCGACGAGGTGCCGAGCACGCCGGTGCTGATCCCGAGGACGCCCGAGGACGAGGCCTCGCTGGCGGAGGCGATCGAGGCGATGCGGGCCAAGGGGCGGCCGTTCCTGGCCGACGCCATCCTCGACCCGCTGCCCTTCGGATTGCTGAAGTCGCTGTGCCGCTACCAGCGGCTGCGGGATCGCTTCCCGGACGTGGAGATCCTGGTCGGCGTGGGCAACGTCACCGAGCTGACCGACGCCGACACCGCCGGCATGAACGCGCTGCTGCTGGGACTGTGCGAGGAGCTGCAGGCCTCGGCGATCCTGACCACGCAGGTCGGTGCCCACGCCCGGCGCGCGGTGCGCGAGGCCGACGTGGCGCGGCGCCTGATGCACGCCGCGCACGCCGGGCGCAGCCTGGCCAAGGGCTTCACCGACGAGCTGCTGACCGTGCACGCCCGCCGGCCCTTTCCCGATACGCCGGAAGAAATCGCGCAGAACGCCGCCGGGGTGCGCGACCCGAACTTCCGGGTGCAGGTGGCCGGCGACGGCATCCACGTCTACAACCGCGACGGGCACCGGGTCGAGCGCGACGCCTTCGCGCTGTGGCCCGGATTGAAGCTCGAAGCCGATGGCGCGCATGCCTTCTACATGGGCGTGGAGCTGGCGCGGGCGGAAGTCGCCTGGCAGCTGGGCAAGCGCTACGTGCAGGATCAGCCCCTGGACTGGGGCTGCGCCGTGGCGCGCAACAGGGACAACCTCGACACGTGGTGCGCGCCGGGCACCACGCTGCGAAAAAAGGACGGGAAGTCATGACCAACGACCAGATCTTCGAGGTGGTGGTGAGCACGCTGTCGCCGGACGGCCAGCCGCACCACGCGCCGCTGGGCGTGCGCTACCGCGGCAACGAGGTGGTGCTGATGCCCTTCAAGCCGTCCACGACGCTGATGAACCTGCTGGGCACGGGCTGCGCGGTGCTCAACGTGGTGGTGGACACGCGCGTGATCGCCGGCTGCGTCACCGGGCGGCGGAATTGGCCCGTGCTGCCGGCGCGCGTGGTGCGCGGCGTGCGGCTGGAGTGCGCGCTGCGCCACCTGGAGCTGCGCCTGCTGCACACCCAGGACGACCCGCAGCGCCCGTCGCTGCGCATGGTGCGCGTGCACGAGGAATCGCACGGCGAGTTCATGGGCTTCAACCGCGCGCAGGCCGCGGTGGTCGAGGGCTCGGTGCTGGTGAGCCGGTTGCACCTGCTGCCGCGCGAGAAGGTCGAGGGCGAGATGCGCTATTTGCAGATCGCCATCGACAAGACCGCCGGGCCCGAGGAGCACGAGGCCTGGGACTGGCTGCGCATGGCGGTGGCCGACCACCGGGCCTGGGAGGTGGCATGACGCTGGACACGGGCGTGGGCCTGGAGCGGGGCGGCGACGGCGCCGCGCCCGCGCAACCGCCGCGGGCCGAGGCCGTGGCGGCACGGCTGGCGCGAAATGCCGGCGCCCGGGGTGGCGCGCGGCTGCTGGTGAGCGTGCGCGACGTGCGCGAGGCGCTGGCCGCGGCCGCCGCGGGCGCGGACCTGATCGACCTGAAGGAGCCCGACGCGGGCGCGCTGGGCGCCGTGCCGCTGCACGTGGTGCACGAGGTGGTGCAGGCACTGCGCGCGGCCGGGCATGCGCAGCCGGTCAGCGCCACGGTGGGCGACTTTCCGGCCGGTGCCGCGCGCGAGGCGCTGCTCGAGCGCGTGCGCGCCACGGCCGCCTGCGGCGTGGACCTGGTCAAGGTCGGCATCGCGCGCGGTGACGGCACCACGGCGCTGCTGGCGGCGCTGGCGGGCAGCCCGGCCGCCGTGGTGCCGGTGTTCTTCGCCGACGAGGGGCTGGACGAGGCGCTGCTGGCGCTGGCGTGCTGGCTGCGGTTTCCCGCGCTCATGCTCGACACCGCCGACAAGCGCGCGGGCAGCCTGCCCGACGTGCTCGACGCCGTGGCGCTGCGCCATTTCATCGGCCGCGTGCGCGGCGCCGGCAAGCTCGCCGGCGTCGCCGGGTCGTTGCGCCTCGCGCACATTCCCCTGGTGCGCGAGCTCGCGCCGGACATCGCGGGCTTTCGCGGCGCGGCGTGCGCCGACGGGCGCGGCTCGGCGCTCGATCCGCAGCGCGTCGCCACCCTGGCGGCCGAGTTTCGGTAAAACTTTCGAAACAACGATTTACACCGTTTGGCCCGCCAGCCAAACCATGTTCCCATGCGGCCGGACATGCGGGCGTGAAAATTCTCACGTATTTCGGCCGAGGTTTCTCGTGCTTGGCCCGAAAGCTGCCAACAATATTCGTCGATCTTGATTGAGGGTATTTCGAATGCTGCAAGGTATTCGCAAGCCGCTTGAAAGATTTTTGCAAGGTATTGCCCCGGTTTCTCCGGGAGTGCCCTGTGCCGATGAATTGCCAGCTTTTCAGGTCTGCCCACGGAAATGAAGGCCTTTCACGCCACGCTGATGCAGTTGCTGTCGGTGGCCATTCCGGTGCTGCTGTTCCAGTCGGTCGCCACCCGGCATGCCGCCGTCGAGGTGAGCAGCCGGCCCGTGCCGGTGGAGCGCATCCGCTGGATGCCGGCGCTGGCGTCCAACGAGCCGGTGGCCACCTTGCACGTCATTCGCGAGGCCCGGGCGCGGGGGCGGGCCATGCCGACCCTGCTGACGCTCGACGGCCGTGAGGTGGCCGAGATCCGCGATGGTGAGAACCTGCTGCTGCGCCTGCCCCCCGGGCCGCACGTGCTGGGGCTGCGCCATGCCGGCCAGACCGCGGCGCCGGACGGCTGGTCGGCTTCCGGGCGCGGATCGAGCTTCAGCGAGACGGTGCTGCAGTTCGGCGGCGGGCGCTATCACGACCTGCGCATCGTTCCCGCCGCCGGCCCGGGCTGGCGTTGGGAGCTGGACCGTCCGGGCTCCTAGCGCCGCCCGTCCGGCCGGCCCGGGTTGTGCTCCCGCAATTCGCGCGCGACGTTGAGCACGGCCGAGCCGATGAGCGTGAAACAGGTGCGCATGTAATCCTCATGCGCGGTGAAGGGGTCGTGCAGGTGCAGCCGCCGTGGGCGCGACCAGTGCCCCAGCAGGGCGATGCGCTGCGGCGGGAAGCCCTGGCCCAGCAGGTGGTGGGCGTGGCGCAGTTCCATCACCAGGTAGAGGTCGCCGGCGTGCGGCTCAAAGGCGGCGAGATGCGTCGGCCGGTGTCCCTGGATCGGACAGCCCAACTCGGCGGCGATGCGCTCGGCCAGGGGCGGCACGGTGCCGTCGTCGTCCGCATTCAGCCCGAAGGAGGCCGCGGGCAAGCCCGCCTGCCGTGCCACCGCCTGGGCGAAGGCGCTGCGCTGCAGATTGGCCAGGCAGACGAATACCAGCCGGTCCACGCCCGAGAGCTGCGGCCGGGTGAATTTCAGGGTGGTGCCCAGCAGATGGTCGGTGTAGGTCAGCAGCAGGCGCCGCAGGCCGCGAAATCCGCCGAAGTTTTGCTGCACCAGGATCTTCAGCCTCTCGGCGGCGCCGCCCTCTTCTCGGTATTTTTTGACGGGCATGTGCGCCATATTCAGCGAATAATCAAGGTCATACTGGAGCGTACGCAATATTGTGGCATGCGCCCCGGGCAGATCCTGCCGGCAGTGGCGCCTGCAGCCGTCCGTGCCCGGGCTGGCCCGGCGCGATGGCGCGCGGCGGGCGCGCCATGCCGCGGCACCGCCGCCACGGGCTCCCGCCCCGCCTTCGTCCGGCTGGCCGCGCTTACAACTGTTGCTGGGATGCCGCGTTAAGGCCGGATCGGCAAATTTTTTCGATGACTGCAAGGTGGCCGATAGCCATATCAGGCATGATTCATTTTATTACAGACTCATGCAGTTAGGGTCTGGGCAAGCGGTGACTGCTGAAGTCGGGTCGTTCCGCAAGAGCAACAACAAACTTACGGTTCGAGGGAAGAGGCATGGCGATTCTGAACTTCAACGGCAGTCCGAACGGCGTCAACATGTTCTTGACGGCCAGCTACGTCACCACCCTGGGCGGCACGGACACCGTCACGGGCTCGACCTTCGCCGACACGCTCAGCGGCTATGCCGGCAACGACAGCATGCTGGGCGGCGACGGCAACGACGTGATCTTCGGTGATGCCACCGTCTCCGGCGCCAGCACCGTCGGCCTCAACGGCAGCGGCGGCAACGACACGCTCATTGGCGGCGCGGGCAACGACACGATGTACGGCGGCGCCGGCAACGACGTGTACTACGTCGACAGCGGCTTCGACGTGGTCAGCGAAGGCAACTCCACCGTCACCGGCAGCGCCGACGCCGGCGGCACCGACATGGTGTACTCCACCGTCAGCTGGACGCTGGGCAACTACCTCGAGAACCTGACGCTTCTCGACAGCTTCAACAGCGTCCCCGTCGCCAACCCCAACATCAGCGGCACCGGCAACGCGCTGAACAACGTGCTCACCGGCAACGCGGGCAACAACTCGCTCAGCGGCGGTGCGGGCAACGACACCATCTACGGCGAAGCGGGCAACGACACGCTCGACGGCGGCTCCGGCAACGACACGATGTACGGCGGCGCGGGCGACGACCGGTACGTCGTTGACAGCGTCAGCGACGTGGCCAGCGAAGGCATCAGCACCGTCGCCGGCGCCGCCGACGCCGGCGGCATCGACACGGTGGTTTCCAGCGTCAACTGGACCCTGGGCAGCTACTTCGAGAACCTGACGCTCGCTGCCAGCGCGGCCGCCGCCCTCACCGCCACCGGCAACGCGCTGAACAACGCGCTCGTCGGCAACGGCAACGCCAACACGCTCGATGGCGGCACCGGCAACGACACGATGGAGGGCGGCGCCGGCAACGACACCTACGTCGTTGACAGCGCCCTGGACGTGGTCAGCGAGGCCACGGTGTTGGGCGGCACGATCAACGCCGGTGGCACCGACACGGTGCAATCCAGCGTCTCCTGGACCCTGGGCAACTTCTTCGAGAACCTCACGCTCCTCGGCAGCGCCAACCTCAGCGCCACCGGCAACGCGGTGGCCAACCTGCTCACCGGCAACGACGGCGACAACACGCTCGACGGCGGCCTCGGCAACGACACGATGTACGGCGGTGCGGGCAACGACCTCTACATCGTCGACAGCACGGCTGACGTGGTCAGCGAGGCCGTCAGCGCCGTCAACACCGCCGATGCCGGCGGCAACGACACGGTCAGAGCTACCGTCGCCTACACGCTGGGCAACTATCTCGAGAACCTGATCCTCGTCGGCGCCGGCAACGTCAACGGCACCGGCAACGCGCTCAACAACTCGCTCACCGGCAACACCGGCAACAACTCGCTCAGCGGCGGCCTGGGCAACGACACGATCGACGGCGGCCTGGGCAACGACACCATGGTCGGCGGCGCGGGCGACGACAGCTACACCGTCGACAGCAGCCTCGACGTGGTCAGCGAGGCCACCGTCCTCAACGGCAGCATCGACGCCGGCGGCTCCGACCGGGTGTTCGCCTCCGTCAGCTACACCCTGGGCAGCTTCGTCGAGAACCTGACGCTCACCGGCAGCGCCGCCATCAACGGCACCGGCAACGCGCTCAACAACCTGCTCATCGGCAACGCGGGCGCCAACGCGCTCAACGGCGGTGCCGGCGCCGACACGATGTTCGGCGGCGCGGGCAACGACACCTACACCGTCGACAGCCTCGGCGACGTGATCAGCGAGGACATCAGCAGCACCGACGCCGGCGACGCCGGCGGCACCGACCGGGTCGTGTCCTCGGTGTCCTGGACACTGGGCGACCGCTTCGAGAACCTGACGCTCACCGGCTCCGCCATCGTGGGCACCGGCAACGCGCTGAACAACGAACTCATCGGCAACGGCAGCGCCAACCTGCTCCAGGGCAACGCAGGCAACGACACGCTCGACGGCGGCGGCGGCGTGGACACGATGTTCGGCGGCAGCGGCGACGACCTCTACTTCGTGGACAACGTGGATGACGTGGTCAGCGAGCAGCGCAGCGACACGGACACGGGCGATGCGGGCGGCATCGACCAAGTGACCAGCTCGGTGAACTTCAAGCTGGGCACCTATGTGGAACGCCTCACGCTCACCGGCAGCGCCGCTTACGGTGCGGGCAATGCCCTGGACAACCTTATCAACGGCAACGCCGGCGCCAACACGCTCGATGGCGGCGCCGGGCGGGACACGATGTTCGGCGGCGCGGGCAACGACGTCTACATCGTCGACATCTCCAGCGACGTGATCAGCGAGGCCGTGAGCAGCACCGACGCCACGGATGCGGGCGGCATCGACCAGGTCATCGCCCGGTCCGGCTGGACCCTGGGCAACTACTTCGAGAACCTCACGCTCGTCGGGACGGCGAACTTCTCTGGTACCGGCAACGCGCTGAACAACCTGATCGTCGGCAATGCGGGCAGCAACGTGCTCTCCGGCGGCGGCGGCAACGACACGCTGGTGGGCGGCTTCGGCAACGACAAGCTCACCGGCGGCACGGGCAGCGACTACTTCCAGTTCTACGAAGTGGCCTCCCGCGCCAGCCTCAACGGCGTGGACACGATCACCGACTTCACCGCCGGGCAGGACGTCATTCACGTGAGCCAGGCCGGGCTGGGCAGCCTTTCCGGCGTCACCGGCACGCTGGCCGCCTCGGCTTTCGTCTCCGGCGCGGGTTTGACCCAGGCGCTGAACGCCTCGCAGCGCTTCATCTACGACACCACGTCCGGTGCGCTCTATTTCGACGCCGACGGCTCCGGCTCGAACAGCCAGGCCGTCCAGTTCGCCGTGCTGGGCACCACGACGCACCCGGCGCTGACCAACGCCGGCATCGTGCTGTTCTGAGCGATCCGCCTTCCCTTTCCCGGCGCCACGCCGCGCCGGGCCTGCCAGCCCCGCTTCGGCGGGGCTTTTTCTTGTCCCACACATGCCCGTGCCATGGGCGGCCCGTCGCGGCCCCGCCCGTGCGCCCGCCCGTGATACACGGGGTTGCACTCTCGTTGCCCGGCACCGCATCCGCCGCGGGTGCTTGTGCGTACCCACGGGCCTGACGCCGCCGGCATGCGCCGGCGGCCCGGTCCTTGGTGCGCGCCATGACTCCCCCTCCAGCCGCTTCACCCGCACGCCCCGATCCCGGCAGCAGCGACGACCCGTCGTGGCGCGCTGCCCTGGACGCCTCG
>NZ_VIDQ01000036.1 GCF_009760915.1 Azohydromonas aeria | reverse complement strand
AGCGCGTCGAGACCGGCGCGCACGAGGCGCGCGAGGCCGGACGCACCATCGAGGGCGTGGTGGGCAGCGTGCACCGGGTCTCGGACATCGTGGCGCGCATCACCACGGCGGCCAACGAGCAGTCCCAGGGCATTGCCGAAATCAACGCGGCCGTGTCGCAGCTGGACACCGCCACGCAGCAGAACGCGGCGCTGGTGGAGGAGTCGGCCGCCGCGGCGGCCAGCCTCAACGACCAGGCCCAGGCGCTGGCGCGCTCGGTGCAGCGCTTCAGGGTGGCTTGAAGCTGTTTGCCACGAGCACAACCCCGGGGTAGGGCTGGGCGTCCCCTGGCGTGACGCTGTACCTCCTACATGGTCGGGTTGTCTCACGCCGGCGACGGCCGCGGCCTCGGATGATCAACCTGCAAAGACAACACGTTCAACGTGACGTTCTGCTTGCGACTGCTGTAAACCCCTGGCCGCCCAAAGCGGTTGCGCATTGAGAACAAAAGTGCACTGCACAGTGCAGCCGTTGGAGGAAGGTAGCTGATAGCGCCGCGTCGAAAGGGTCAAAGCATCGGCTGACCGCTCTACCAACGCCGACACCAGGAAACAAACATTTCACAAGCGTCGCAGCCCCGGTTCTCAACACCAGGCACGGCTGACCGATGAGATCCATGGACAAGACCTGATGCAAAGCCAGGTCCAGCGGCCAGCGCAGCCATCGTCGCAAACCCGTGATCGTGATGCCTGCTCAGCGGCCCTTGTGAAGTGCCGCTTCCGACAGCATCGTATGAAGTTGAAGGTGTTGTGTTGAACAACAAGAAGAGGATCTGGCTGGAGGGCTTCCATGCCGGCCAAGCCCTGGACAACAAGCTCCCCTATTCCGACGGCACCCCGGAAGCGATGGCTTGGCTGGAGGGATGGGTACAGGGCATTCATGCAAACGACCATTCACCGGGCAAACACGAAAGCTCAACCTTTGACGACAGTGAATTTGAGGACAGCGTCGACACCAAAGAGGCTACCAAACCTTATTCAAGTCGATGGAAGCAGTTTGAACCGCCCCGGTTTTCTCGGAGGCTCCAACCCTTGAGAGAATTGGGGCCACATGAAGAAGTCTGTGAAGTTTTCGCCCGAGGTGCGTGAGCGCTCGGTGCGCATGGTGTTGGAGCACCAGGGGGAGTACGAATCGCAGTGGGCGGCGATCTGCTCGATCGCTGCGAAGGTAGGCTGCACCCACGAGACCTTGCGTCGCTGGGTACGGGAGAGCGAGACCGACAGTGGGGCTCGCCCGGGCACGACCACGGCCGAGCAAGAGCGCATCAAGGCCCTGGAACGCGAGGTACGGGAGCTGCGCCAAGCCAACGAGATCCTTCGCAAGGCCAGCGCGTATTTCGCCCAGGCGGAGCTCGACCGCCCCTTCAAGCGGTGAAGGCGTTCATCGACGAGCACCGCGACGTCCATGGGGTCGAGCCGATCTGCCGCGTCATGCAGGTCGCCCCGTCGACGTACTGGCTGCACGCGGCCCGCCGGGCACAGCCGGCGCTGCGCCCGGCGCGTGCCCAGCGTGACGACGTGCTGGTCGAGCACATCGAGCGCGTGTGGCGCGACAACATGCAGGTCTACGGCGCGCGCAAGGTCTGGCGGCAGCTGCAGCGCGAAGGCATCACGGTGGCGCGCTGCACGGTCGAGCGGCTGATGCGGCGCCAGGGCCTGCGCGGCGTGGTGCGTGGCAACGTGGTACGCACCACCGTGGCTGACACGACCGTGCCCTTGCCGTCGGACAAGGTCAATCGGCAGTTCCGGGCCGAGCGGCCCAACCAGCTGTGGCTCTCGGACTTCACGTACGTGCCAACCTGGCAAGGGTTCGTCTACGTGGCCTTCGTCATCGACGTCTTCGCCCGGCGCATCGTGGGCTGGCGGGCGTCGTCGTCCATGCGCACGGACTTCGTGCTCGACGCGCTGGAGCAGGCCCTGTACGAGCGCCGGCCCACCGAGGATGACCGGCTGGTGCATCACTCGGACCGCGGGTCGCAATACGTCAGCATCCGCTACACCGAGCGCCTGGCCGAAGCCGGTATCGAGCCGTCCGTGGGCAGCGTGGGCGACTCCTACGACAACGCGCTGGCCGAGACGATCAACGGGCTGTACAAGGCCGAGGTGATCCATCGCCGCTCCTCCTGGAAGAGCAAGGGAGGCTGTTGAGCTGGCAACGCTGACCTGGGTGGCCTGGTTCAACCACCACCGGCTGCTGGAGCCCATCGGCAACATCCCGCCCGCGGAAGCCGAGGCCAACTACCATCGTCAACTCGCCGAGTCGGCCGTCCCGGCCTGACTCACACCAACGAGCCTCCGAGATTCCCGGCGCGGTTCAGTTCATCAGAAATCTGCTGGGTTGAGGGCCCGCATTGTGACCAGTTCCAAAGCCAGGGCAGTTCTGCCTCGCTGCTGTAGTGCTGCGTCGAATTGATCCCGGCATGCGCACTGATCCGCACGACCCCAGCGGGCAGCATCCGCGTTCCGGGCAGCCTGCTCTTTCACCCGCGCTTCGGTTTCAGCACCGCAGCACCGTGCTGTTGCCTGCATAGATTCTTTCGCATCCATTTTTCTTGTTTCTCCCAGTGCCTCATTGTTCACTGAGGCTTCGCCGGGCGCACGCCGGGTTGGCACACTTAAAAATGCTGTGCTTTCACTTCCAAAGTCACGCCTGCCCAAATGACGGGCAGTCAGCCAGCGTCCGCCACAGCAAACCGCGTCGGCGTGAGCTGTGGGTGCTGCAGCTCGGATAGGCCGTCGAATTCATGATGCTGATGGCTTGCACGCGAAGCCGTACCGTCGCAGTCGCTCCAGCTTGCGACCTCCTTAACTGCGGCGGCCTGCAGAGACGAAAGGACAGGAATGACGATCATGGTCCGCTCCTGCAAGCCCGCTCACCCGGCGGAACGTCATCTTTTGCCGCGCCACCCGCCAGGCGTGGTCACACGAAACTTGGAAGAACCCGCATTGCTACGTCGTTCCCGGCTCGCTGGAATACCAGGCCTGGAGCATGGCCGCCGCTTCCTCGAAGCGAAGGCTGCCCACGGCATCGGCCAGGCGGGCTGTTGCCTCGATGCCGTGTTGCCGGAGCAGGGCAGGACGCAGCCTCTCGAACCGATCCAGCGCTGCGGTGTCGCTGGCGATAAGCGTAGACACGAGTTCGAGCACGTTTTGTAGCGGCAACACGTCCTCGAAAGGTATCGTGTCGCCCGACGCCTGAGCCGCTTCATCGAGCCTTGCGGGCAGTCCGGCCAGCACCACCGACAGCGCAGTGTCAAGCTCCTGCAGCAGTGCTTGCGCATCGCCCGTGTCCTGAAGCCGCAGCACGGTTTCGAGCTTTCCTGCCAGGTGGAACACGTCATTTGCCGCGACACTGCCGGCCGCGCCCTTGAGCTTGTGGACCCGCATGGCAGCGGTCACGACGTCTCCGCTCGTCAGGTACCGGCCAATGCGGTGCGCCTCGCCACTGAACTCCTTGCTAAACATACCCAGCATGCGCAGGAACAACTGCCGGCTGCCCATCACCTGCCGCCTGGCCTGCTGCTGGTCGATGCCAGCGAATGCCGGGAAATCATGCTCCACTTGCACGGCAATCCGGTCGTCCAGCCGTGCTCCGCCCTGGACCTGAGGTTTGATGGCGGTCCAGCGCAGGATCACGGTCACAAGCGCGTCGAGCTCGAACGGCTTGCCCAGGAAGTCGTTCATGCCGGCCTGCCGCGCCTGCTCACGGTGGCTGGCGAGCGTGCCTGCCGTGAGGGCAATTACCGGCAAATTGGCTGAGGCGGCAAGGCTTCGCAGCCGCCGTGTCGTCTCGATGCCGTCGAGTCCGGGCATCTGCACATCCATGAGCACGACGTCCAAACCGGAACTTCCCTCCTGCAGCTGCTGCAGCGCCTGCCAGCCGTCGCTCGCGGTCGTGCAAGTGGCACCCTCGAGCTCCAGCAGCTGACGCGCGACCTGCAAGTTGACCTGCGCATCGTCCACGACCAGCACGCGCACGCCGGCAAGGCGCTGGCAAGCCGGCGATGCAGCGGGCAGGACGGCTGGCTTGGCCAGGGCTGTGGCCACATCGAACGGCACCCGCAGCCAAAACTCGCTGCCTGCACCGGGCTGGCTGCGCACGCCCATGTCGCCACCCATGTGCGAGACGAGCCGCCGGCAGATCGCCAGACCCAGCCCCGTGCCGCCATAGCGGCGGTTGGTGGAGCTGTCCGCCTGCACGAAGGCGTCGAAGATGCGCTCGACCTGATCCGCGGCGATCCCGATGCCGGTATCGCGAACCTCCAGGTCCAGCATCACGTGCCCCGTCGTTGCCTGCTGCGCATGAACGGCGACAGTGACGCCACCGGTATTCGTGAACTTGATGGCATTGCCCAACAGGTTGTAGAGCACCTGCTCCAGCCGACGCGCGTCACCAACGAGCGGTGGCAGCTCGGGGACGGGCTGTAGTACGAGCGACAGGCCCTTGGCCTGGGCCATCTGCGTAAACACGTCGGCCACGTTGCGCAGCACGCCGCGCAGCTCGAAGGGCTCGTGCTCCAACTCCATGTGGCCCGCCTCGATGCGCGAGATGTCGAGCACGTCGTTGACCAAGGACAGCAACGTGCGCCCGGCCGTGCGAATCGTGGCTACCAGTTGGCGCTGAGCATCGTCGTGGACGGCGCGATCGAGCACCTGCACCGTACCCAGGATGGCATTCATCGGCGTGCGAATCTCGTGGCTCATCGTGGCCAGGAACTCGCTCTTGACCGCATTAGCGGCCTCGGCGGCTTGCTTGGCCTGCAGCATCGCCGTGGCAGCCGCATGGCGCTCGGTGATGTCCTGGAACGTACCCACAAGCCGCATGGGGCGCTGCTGCGAGCCGTTCGGGTCGTACTCAGGCGCTCCAACGGTGCGGACCCAGATCGAGCGCCCGTCTGCCGTCGTGAAAGGAAGCTCCAGGTCGTACGCCTGTCCCTGCTCGATAGCGGCGTTCACGGCGGCCTCGATCCTGGCCCGGGCATCGCCGGGGTAGCAGGCAAGAGCCTTCTCCAGGTCGGGAACGTAGCCGGGCGCCACGCCAACAATACGGCGCAGTTCGTCGCTCCATTGCACGGCGCCCGTGGCGACGTCCAGCTGCCAGCCGCCCACGCCGGATACCTTGCTGACGCGCTCCAGGAAGGCCTGGCTGTCAGCCACGCGCTGTTGGGCCTGGCGTGCGCGGCTGATGTCCTGGTGGATGCCGTGTACCCACTGCGGCTGGCCATCCGAAGTGTGGCTGGCGATGCGGGCGGTGCTGCGCACCCACACCCAATGGCCGTCGCGATGGCGCATGCGCGCCTCGGCCTCGAAATGGTCCAGCTCCCCGCAGGCATGCTTCTCGTAGAGCTGGTACGAGTTCAGGACGTCGTCCGGATGCGTCAATGCTTGCCAGGTGCTGGCGGTCGCCGGCAGCAGCGGCTGCAGATCCAGTCCCAGGATGGCGGCCCAGCCCTCGTCGATGCGCAGCTCGCCGCTTTGCACATCCCACTCCCAGGTACCGACACCGGTGGCGCGCAGGATACCCTGCAGCCGTTCGCGTTCCCTGGCTAGCTCGGCCGTGCGCTGCGCCACGCGATCCTCCAGGCCGGCGTTGAGCTGCACCAGTTCGTCGGCATGCCGCTGGTTGCGCCCGAGCATGGCCTGCAATGCGTTCCCAAGCTCATGGGCCTCACGGTAGGCGGCCCCCTGCAATTGAAGCCGCCCGGGGCGAGCCAGCACCAGCCATTGCATGAGCTGCAGCAGCGGACTTGCCAGCCGCTCGGCAAGCCTGGGAACCAGCAACGCCACGCCTAGGACAACCACCAGGGTGGCCAACGCCAGTTGCGCCTGCAGTGTACGGTACGGGCCCAGAGCCTGCCCGGTGGGCTGGCGCACGACAACGGTCCAGCCTAAGCCCGGGTACGGCCCGTGGCCCCGTGTGCTCACGACCGCAGCCAGGTGCGTCCCCATGGCGAACCAGGCCGGTGTGGCCGCAGCAACGCTGCGCAGCGCTGTCAGATCGAGCCGTGTCTCATGCGAACCGGCGGGCCCCAGCAGCACCTCGCCATCGGCGCGAGTGATGAAGACCTCGATTCCTCTGTTCCTGGATTCGGGGGCCAGCAGACTGCGGCCAAGCTCGCGTGCCCACTCCCAGCTCAAGTGGCCGCCCAGGACCGCGCGCAGTTGTCCGTCCACCACGATAGGAGCGGCCAGGTCCACGAAGCGCCAGGGCTCGGCTCGCGCGGGAAGCAACTTTTCCAGCAGCACCGCCGGGTGTACCTCTCCCACGTACGGCCCACTGCGCGCGCCCTGGAACCACGGCCGAGTAGCCACGTTCTGGCCTTCGAGCATCCCTGCGGTGGCCGCCAGCACCTTGCCGTCAGGCGTGGCCAAGCCGATCCAGGCGTACAGCGGAGCCTTGTCCTTGAGCAGCCGCAGGTTGCCGCGCAGGGCGTCCAGGTCCCGGGGCGTGCCCAGGGTCGTTGATGCCGCCAGGGCCGCGATCTCGTTGTAGCGCTCGGCCATGCCGCGGTCGAGCTCGTCGCGCAACTGCCAGGCCACCTGGCCCAGTGCCGCGCGTGCCTGCGCCACCTCGTGATGCCGGGCAAAGCGCTCGATTACCAGACCCAGGACAAGCGCAGTGGCCAGCGCGGTGCCGACGAGCAGTCGGGCTGCCCAGGATGACAGCGGCGCGGCTTCGGCACATGGACCCGAAAAAGCCAGGTCGGGCGGCATCGTTGCTAAGGCGTCACCGGCCTTCAATGTCGCACCGCCCTGGGCATGCCAGGTGTCACGTCCGCACGTCCTTCGAACGTGCCGGCCAGGCGCACCTGCGAGCGCCCCGCGGCCTTGGCGGCATACAGGGCCTGGTCCGCCAGCTCGACAAGGGACTGTGGCGCATCGCAGCAGTGCTGGAACGCACCACACTGCAGACAGGACTTGCCGCTGCTGGGATGCTGGGCACAAGCCACCTGCACCGTCGCAGCGCCCACGCTGAGGGTCACCAGCGGCGAGACCGGCGAGTCGCCGTGCGGGATCGCCAGCTCGCGCATGCGCTCGCACACCATCTCGCCCACCCGGCGTGCGCCCATGGCATCCGTACAGGGCAACACCAGCGCAAACTCCTCGCCACCGTAGCGCGCGGCCATGTCGCCCGTACGCTGGACGGTGCTGGCCAGGGCACTGGCAACTTGGGCCAGGCAGGCGTCACCCGCGAAGTGGCCATGGGCGTCGTTGTAGCGCTTGAAGTGGTCCACGTCGATGAGCAGCAGCGACAGCGGCGCGCGCGAGCGCATCGCGCGGCGCCATTCCTGCTCCAGCGCGCGGTCGAAGGCGCGGCGATTGGCTATGCGGGTGAGGCTGTCCACCTCGCTCAGGCGCCGCAGGGCGTCGGTTCTTGCCTTGAGTGCCAGTTGCGTGCGTACCCGCGCGCGGGCCACGGCCGGGTTCACCGGCTTCGGAATGAAATCCATGGCGCCGGCGTCCAGTGCCCGGGATTCCTCGTCTGCCCCATGGTGTGCGGTGACGAAGATCACCGGGATCTCCTGGAGCTCGGCTTCGCTGCACATCGCAGCACACACCTCGAGGCCGCTCATGCCCGGCATCTCGGCGTCGAGCAGCACGAGGTCGAACGGCTCGCGGCGCATCTGCCGCAGGGCCGCCTCGCCGCTGGTGGCGAAGAAGATTTGGGCGCAGCCGTCCAGGATGTGCTTGAGCTGAAAGATCACCTGCACGTCGTCGTCAACGAGGAGCAGGCGCTGCAGCGGGGCCTGGGCCAAGAGAGCGCTGTCTGAGATTGGCAATTGCGAACTTTCAAGCCGCCACGAAAGCGGGGTGTAAGGGCCATTTCGGAAGCAGCCGCCACCTCGTGAGAGCCGACGCAGGGGCCTTGCAGAAATTGTTCACGCTTGCGCCGTGCTGGCCTCGGGTGCGACGGCCCGCGAAGCGCTGTCCGATACAGCTGTTGCCACCGCTTGTTCATCGAGCCAGCGCTCGAGCGCTTGCGCCGGCATGGGCCGCGCAATGCCAAAGCCCTGCAGCTGATCACAGCCCAGGTCGGCCAGGACTTGCGCCTGCTCGGCAGTCTCGACGCCCTCGGCCACGGTCGTCACGCCGAAGGCCTCGGCCAGGCCGATGACAGCACGCACGATGTGCAGATCGCCGCGGCTGCCGAGCATGTTGCTCACGAAGCTGCGGTCGATCTTGAGCGTGCTCACCGGAAGCCGCCGCAGGTACGACAGTGACGAGTAACCGGTGCCGAAGTCGTCCAGCGCAAAAGTCAGCCCGTGCTGCGCACACGCTCGGATGGCACGAATGGCCGCATCGAGGTCGTCGAGCGCGGCAGTTTCCAGTACCTCCAGCTCGATGCCGTCGACGCTGGCCCGTGACCCCACGGCGGCGTGGCGCATCGTCGCGGCGATGATGTTGGCCATGTCGGGCAGCAGCAGCGTGCCGGGCGAGACATTGATGCTCAACTGCAGCGTGCGTCCGCCAGCGCGCCAGTGCGCCAGCTGGGTCACCGCGTGCTTCACCACCCACAGGTCGAGCTCGATCTCCAGCGGCGTGCCGGTGATGGCGGGCAGGAAGCTGCCAGGGGCCAGCAGCCCACGCTGTGGGTGCTGCCAGCGCACCAGGGCCTCGGCCCCCAGGCAACGCCCGGTACGGGCACAGACTTTGGGCTGGTAGTGCAGGCGCAGCTCATCCCTTTGCAGTGCCGCCTGAATCTCCTGCTGCAGTGGGTTCGGCGCCAGCGTGTGCTCGCCAGTCTGGCTGGCCATGCACACCCGGTTCTTGCCCAGGCTCTTGGCACGGTACATGGCCTGGTCCGCGGCGCGCAGCAGTCGCTCCGGCGTGTCGCCGTCGCCCGGGTACAGCGCCACGCCGATGCTGGCGCTAATGACGACTTGCTGATCACCGATCACGAAGGGCTGTGCCAGCGCGTGCAGCACTCGCTCCAGGATTGGCTGCACGGCACGCGCGTCGCAGAGATCGCCCAGCAGCAGCACAAACTCGTCGCCTTCGAGCCGAGCCACCGTGTCGCCCGCACGAACGGCCTGATGCGCCCGCTCTGCCGCAGCCTTGAGCAAGCCGTCACCGAGCGCATGGCCGATGCGCTCGTTGACAGCCATGAAACCGTCAAGGTCCAGGTAGCACACCGCGAGTTGCCGCGACTGGCACTTGGCCTGGTCGATCAGCATCCCGAGCCGGTCCAGCGCCAGCGTGCGGTTGGGCAGCCCGGTGAGCACGTCGTGGTGAACCAGCCACATGTGGTGCTCCTGCTGGCGCTTGTGCGACGTGATGTCGCTGAAGGCGCCCACGTAATGAGTGAGTTCACCGCAAGGTGAGTGCACGGCGCGCACGCGCAGCAGCTCCACCATCAGCTCCCCATCGGCGCGCCGGCTCCAGACCTCGCCTTGCCAGGAGCCGGTGAGATGCAGGCTGCTGCGCAAGGCCTGCAGGAAGCCCTGGCCATGCTCGCCGCTGACGAGCATGGCGGCATTGCGTCCAAGGACCCCGCTGCGCGGGTAGCCCGTGATGGCAACGAACGCATCGTTGACCTCCACGATGCGGCCCAGGGCGTCGGTAATGACGATGCCTTCTCTGGTACTGGCGAATACCGCGGCGGCCAGGCGCAATTGCTCCGCGACGTGGGGGTCGATATCCGAGGTCGGCAGTGTGCTCTGGGCACACGGATCCTGGATTGCAGGAAATGGCAAGATTTCAGACCAGGCTGCGACTGCACCCTGGCATGGCATGCCGGACATGTCGGCCTTGTTCATTCGTGTCGTCGAGCGCTGCGCCGGCGCTCAATGTTGCGGTTGCGGTGGACGCCGCCATGGAGTCGGCGGCGCGTGATCGTTGATCGGCGTCGATGCATGACAGCTTGAGGTGTTGTAGCCACGCCGGGCTCGCACGCGTGGCTTCCTTCACGACGGTGCAGCGCCAGATCTTGAGCATCGTCATGTGTCGCACTGCCGTGCCGTGCTGGTGGAGCGGCGCTGCGACGCAGCGGTTGCCTCAAAACAGGTCCACGTCGCCACCGCGCGTCGAGCTCTCTGCCATCCTGGCTTCGGCCATCGCAGCGGGGCCGACTACGCAATTTCGACCACTGGCCTTGGCTTGATACAGCGCCCGGTCGGCACGCTCCACGGCGCTTGTGGGTAGTTCGGACGGCTGTACGGCCGTGAAGCCGATGCTCGCCGTCACCTGGCCCACCTGTGGGTAGTGATGCTGCGCGATTCGCTGGCGCAGCCGCTGCAGCGCCGCATGCGCGTCTTCTTCCCGATGGGCTTCAAGCAGGATGAGGAACTCCTCGCCACCGAAGCGAAAGACCCCGTCGTCAGTACGCAGCTCCGTGCGCATGAGGCGAGCCGTGATCAGCAGCACCTCGTCGCCAATAAGGTGGCCGCAGCTGTCGTTGACCTGTTTGAAGTGGTCGAGATCCAGGGCAGCCAAGTAGTACCGGCTCGACGGCACAGAGGCCTTTCCTGCAGATCGCGAATCTGCAGCGGTGCCCAATACCGCACGCATGAAGCTGTCGTTGAAGGTCTTGCGGTTGTAAAGCCCGGTGAGGGCGTCGCGCTCGCCGTAGTCCAACAGCGCCAGGAAGTTGCCATACAGGCGCACGACGGCGTTCGCGGTGTGTCGCTTGTACTGCGGCAGCGGTTCGGGACTTTGCAGCTCCACTACCCCGGTGCCCTGTGCTCCAACGATCAGCGGCACCAGCGTGATCTCGGGGTCGCCAGCGTGCACGACGGTGCGCATCTGGCGCAGACATGTGAGCCGCTCGGGGTACGTGTCCAGCGGCGCCGTGAAATTGCGGCTTGGCGCTGCGTCCGACGTCCGCGGACCAACCACGCTGTTGCCGTTGGTGGTCGTCAGCCAGCGCTGCTCGGGCGCCTCGCCTGCGCAGCGGTGAAGAGCTACGACGGCAGGCTGCAGCAGCTCGTGCAGCGTTTGCAGCAGCAGCGCGTCAGCATGCTGGCGATCACGGTGACCGGTGAGCTCGGCCAGCTGGTCGATCAGAGATGCCATGTGGTTCGCGCTGCTTGCTGTTTACAAGAACGACAGCCGGCGAGAGGGAATACCGCGCTGTCGACTCGGCTCACTGGCCGTTGTCAGCGTGATTGCAGCAGAACACCGCGCATCAACTGTGCACGCATTGCAAACTACCCGGAGCAGCCAATCTGGCCGTTCCATGCAGGTACACGCGGTAAGCAATGGGATAGACGCCCCCACCTGACGTCGGCTGTTGACGCCGACGCTGGAATGAGCCGCCGTGCCGAGGAGGCATTACGCTGCCTTGGATTAGGGGCCTTATCCGTGGGCTAATTCTGTCCTGAACGGGAATTTGAGGGTGTGTGCCTCCTGGCTGTGGCCCCGGAGAATGACGCCCATGCAGGCCATGGAATTGAGCACGAAAAGTGGTCTGCCCTTGATTGCAATGCGCTGGAGCACCGCCTGGTCGAACTGCCGGCTGAGATCGAGCGCGAAGCGGTCCTCATCGCCGCACGCTACGCACGGCTGTTCGCCGTGGCCGTGAGCTGTCTTGTGCCGGGGGCAGGCACGCGTGCGTTGAGAGTCGGCCGCGGTCAGGGGTAGTCGAACGAGATACGCAGCCCGGCCACGGCCTCCATGACGCCGCGGGCACGGGGCAGCGGGGTGTACGCGGCGGCGCCGAGCTTGGCGCTGGCACGGTTGAACACCACCACGGCCTGGCGGTCGTTGAGATGGCGCGACATGTAGAGGATGCCGTCCACCTGTTGCGGGTGGTGTTGCACGGCCATGGCCCACGACTGCGCGAGGCGGTACGGCGTGATGGTGGACAGGGATCCTTCGCCGCCCAGCGTCTTGAGCGCCACTCCGGTGAGGTCGGCCAGCACCAAGGGTGTGCCACCCTTGAGACGTACCAGCTGCCTTGACGCAAGCTCGTCCCAGGGCACGGAGAACTTGCCCCGCACAGCCACCGCATCGTGCAGCACCGTCTCGGCGATGGCGGTCTGCAGATCCAGCCCGAAGTAGCAGGTGCCGAAGCGCCCACTGCGGGGGAGCGAGCGGTCGTCGAAGCGGTTGCTTGCCGTGCGCCCGAAGAAGGGCTCACCCGAGGCGAAGCGCGAGACACGGTAGAGCGCAGAGGCCGGGACGGTTCGGGTAGCGAGCGAGAGGCTGTTGAGCGCGCGTGGCGGAGGTTTCAGCGACAAGACCGGCTCACCTCTGCGCAAAACCTTCGGCGGCCACCTTGGCGGCGGCAAACTGGCCCTGCGCCAGGGCCTGCAGCGGCGACAGCCCCGACAGCGACGCCTTGGGCGTCATCATGAAATGCAGCTTGGTCGATCCCGGCAGCTCGCCCAGCGCCCTGCTCAGCGCCTCGACGTGGCGGCGCTCGTAGCGGCTGTCGGCGAAAAAGGCGGGGTAGTACCGCACCCCGTCCGCCTCCACGAAGAAGACCCGGTGAGCCGCCAGCGCCTTGCTCAACGCCTGGCGTGTCCAGCCCAGCCGTGCGGCGAAGGCCGCCGGCTCCAGCAGGCTTTCCTCGCGCGCCATCTTCCTGAACGTCTCCTCACCCTTGCGACGCGCCGCCACGCCAAGCTGATCCAGTTCTTCGTCCTGCAGTTCTTCCTGCAACGTGCGGCGGATGTGCTCGAAACGGCGCGTGAGCGAATCGATGTGCTGCAGCAGCAGCGCGGCCTTTTCCTTGCGCGGGCTGTGCACGGCCGCGAGCTGATCCAGCAGCCGCTGCCGCGAGAGCTTTTCCACCCGCGTCGCATGGCGCGCCACGTCCTCCAGCGACGCCAAGAACTCCTGCACGGGCTGGGCTTCTGGCAGGGCAGGGGGGCGTCGGGTGGCACTGCTGGTCATGAGGATGCTCCGGTGGGGCAGTCCGATGGTACGGGCCACGCCCCAGCGATGTCAACCATGTCAACCAAAGCGACGCTCACGCCTCGTAAGCTCGCAGGCTTGCAGCGGCCGCGACACCGGCAGCTCTCCCGCGTACGTATCAACTACCACCGTCGGCAGGCGCACGGATGTGCCCTGCACGCCACGTTTGCCCATCGCTTGCGGCCTTGGCCGGCACAGCCGCAGGCCTTGCGCTATGGGCTGGAGTGGCTGGCGCTGCTCGGGCGTGGTCGCCAGTTGCCCGCCGTCTGCCTCCAGGGACACCGGGGACAGCCACAAGCACCGTCGTCGCACTCGTCAGCGTCGACCAGGCTCACGCCGGCCAGGACGGCAGCAGCGTGGCAGGTCTCCATGGTCGGTGCACCCCGGAGCTCTTCCAGGCATTGAGCCGCCGAGCGCATCCTTGCGTCCATCTGTCCTGGCGCGGTGAGCATTCAGCTGGCAAGCCTTTCCCGCGCCTTGTCGATCCAGGCCTGGACGATGGCGATCAGGTCCTCCTGGCTGAAGGAGCAGCTCTCGCCGCTGAATGCCGCGCTGGACTCGAGCCGGTCGAGCAGGTTGTTCAGGACCTTGCCATATTTCGGGGGCAGCTCGGATGGCAGAGGAGCCGCGCGCAGGCGGCGCAAGAGGGCGGCCGTGTCGAGCGTGCCGCTTTGCAGCGAGTCGAGAGATTGCTGGATGGCTTCGAGAGACGTGGATCGGTTTTTCGAGAACAGTCCGAAATCGCGCGCGGTGCTGGATGGCGGCTTGCCGGCACTCCCAGGAGCAGCCGGGAGGCAGCGGCCCGTTGCAGCGCCTGCTGTCGTGCGCGCGCATTCTGGGGCACGTTGCCGCCTTTCCATCCGGATTCGTTCCAAGGCGCATGGGGACTGCCGTGGCCGGGCACCGCCGGGAAGCGGCCAGCGACTGGTGGCGCAGCACTCGCCGGCCCGCTGCCTGGTCGTTGCGCGGCCATGGCGCCTGGTGCCGGTGCCGGGGAAAGGGGCGGCGAGTCGACAG
Organism: Azohydromonas aeria; assembly: GCF_009760915.1. Lineage (GTDB taxonomy): Bacteria > Pseudomonadota > Gammaproteobacteria > Burkholderiales > Burkholderiaceae_C > Azohydromonas > Azohydromonas aeria. Next base: position 55,958 of record NZ_VIDQ01000036.1, on the reverse strand, counting down.
GCCCATGGCTGGGAATCCAATATCGATGAAGGCGCAACGGGCTGACTTTGCCTTGTGGGGCCTGCGGACGTTGCGCTGTCACGCAAGGTCCCCTGCAGCCGAACGCCCCCGTCCCAGCGGCAAAATGACCCGCTGCCTCAGGGTCGGGTCTTGCAGTCCACCGCGCAGACCTTCTCGTTGCGTCCAAGGATCCGCTTGCTCACCAGCTCGGCAAGGGGCTTGTGCCGGCCGCACCGAAAGCACGACATCGTGGCACCCGTGACGGCACTCTGAGCGGGCTTGGCAAAGGTTGATCCTGCTGCCTTGGACGTGTAGCGCAGGCCGTCTTCGGCGATCTGTGTCTTCGTGGGTTGGTTTCGAGTGCTCACTTCATGCTCTCCTTCTTCAATTCGACGCAAGGTCATGAGGCCCTCCGACTGCTCCTTGAAGCAACACCGGGTGCGCAACAGGCCAGGGTTTGGGCTTACGTGATTTCCGTGATGCACGGCTGCGCTTGAGAAATGACAATTGGCGCCATGCAGCACACCGATAGCTGAGGTGCTCATCGGCCCCCTGGCTGGATGAGCGCCCTTGGCGGCAGCCCTCTCCACCCAGACGCTGATCATGGACAACAACTCGCTTTCCCGCCGACCTGCCGAAGCACCGCCCGCCGAATACCTTTCAGCCATGGCTGATCTGGAGCGGCGTGCCTTTCGCGGCGAGTTGAGCCTTCGGCAAGTCCGGCACGAGATCTTCGCGCTGCGCGAGCGGTTCGGCGCCGAGCCCGCGCTCGTGATGCAGTGGGCCGTCGGCTCACGCTGAGCCTGGACTTTTGTCCGAGTCTCCCCGCACGGCCTGCGCAGGCCTGCGACCGCGATCCGAATCCGGATGGACTGTCCGAGCCGCACCGCTGGTGGCAGGTCGTGCGTGTGACCCTCCTGCCCAGGCGGCTTCAGCGGCCTGCATGAGCGCCGGTTGACAGCCGGTCCTGGCAAGCGCGTACCCGTGTCTGAACGCCGACCGCGTTGTTTCGGCGGTGGTGGCGCACCTTGGGCATGCCCTCGATGCCCATCGGCTGGCGCACAGTACACTGGGCTGTAGGAAGAACGCCAGCCTCCGGTCAAAGCAGGCGCACCGCTCCCAGCAGCTCGAAGGCCTTGTCTTCCGAGAGCGCGCCTTGCCGGGCCTTGAGCACCAGCATCTTGATGAGCGCTTCCGTGATGGGCGCCAGACCGCCTTCGATGACCAGGGGCTGCGACACCATCGGCGTGAAGTCGTTTGTCCTCTGCGCGAGCGCCTTGGCGATCTCAAAAACAGGCGCTACGACCGGTGACTGGGTCAGGACAAGGGCTGGCGTGGCCGTGACTTCGGCATGCAGTGCCGGCCCGGTGGCTGGTGCCGCGGGCTGCACCTCATGCTCGACCTGTGCCAGCAGGTCGGCCTGCACCGGCACCGTGGCAGGGGAGCGCACCGCCGCCGTGGCCTCGGTGCGTGGCCGGTCGTCCTCGCGCTGAAGGACAGGCCGGACGCGGGGCGGCTTGGCGGTGTCCTTGCGGCCGGCGCTCGTGCTCGTGGCATCGCCTGCAGCGGCGGCCACGGCCCTTGCCGATTCGCCCGGCTCGGCCGGCGCAGAAGCGACCTCAGGCCTTGCTCCAGCGCCCGTGGCGGCGGGATCGGCTTCAGCTTCACCCTGGACACTGTCCGGGGCAGCGCTGGCGCTGGCTGCCGTACCACGCGACAAGGGTGCCAGCAGCTTGAGAACGGTATCGGGGATGTCCGCTGCCGTGCGCGGTGCCTCGAACCAGTTCTCGGGCAAGCCCAGCGCCTTCGCCACCTTGCTGCAGAACTCCTGGTCCAGCACCTTGCCGCCGTTGGCAATCGTGGACATGTAGGGCTGGCTGATCCCGATGAGGCGGGCCAGCGCGCTCTTGGCGCCCTTGCCCTGAAGCAGCAGGCTCAGGCTGCGCTTGCGCAGTTCGGCAGAGGTCATGGGGTGGGTGTCTCTGGACCTAGACGTTGACTGGGCCGTCGCGGCTGTTGGCGTTTGTGCCGCAGAAGTTGCCGGGGCTTGCAGTGCGTCAGCGACCGCCACGGCCTCGTCACTGCCTGCTGGCACGGTCGCGCGCTCCATGGATGCCGCCGCCACGACGCCTGCCGCCGGGCCGCGTTCGACCGAGGTGTCATGAAGGGGGGCCTGCGTCCGGCCTGATGCCGGCGCAATGCCAGCCGGGAGCACCGGCGCGACCGATGCCGCCGCCGCGGTCGATGCCGTGGCGTCCTCATCGAAATCCTCGTCATGCAAGGCGGCCTTGTCGGGATGCTTCAGCAGCTCCAGGGTGCGTTCAGGGACCGCCTTGTTGAGCCCATCGAGCCACTTGCCGGGCAGCTTCAGGGTCCGCTCGATATGGAAGGCGGTCTCGTCGGGGCAGAGCGCGCCCTGCGACATGGCTTCAAGACGCTCCAGGGGCACCTCGGCCACCAGGGCCAGGGCTTCCCTCACGGGCGCGTGCTCCAGCAGCAGGCGCAGGTTCGCCGCCCGCAAGGCGCCGTTGACGCCTTGCTTGACTACCTGCGGCTTGGAGTTGTCCTGTCGTGGGCCGCTAGGCCGTTTGCCCGACGCCAGATGCAGTACCACGTGATCCCGCATCGGCTCGCGGTAGTCACGGGCCCGGTTGTGGCCGCGTTCGCCGTCGCGGCGCTTGAGTTGCCCATCAGGCTTTGCCAAATGATTCTCCCTCGGTAGCGGTTGCATGCAGGTTGTCGTGCCTGCTCTCTCCAACAGCCTTCAAGCAAGAAGTGCGCAAGTCCACATCAATATCGGGCTGCCGCCTTTTCCCTCGACACGTCAGGACCGGTTGCCCGCCGCGTTCGAGAGGCCTGGGTGCTGAAGTGTTCATGTCTCGAAGTCCTTGCCCGCGGCGCCGCTTCATCGACCTTGGCCTTGCAGACGCGGCGTCACTTGGACAAATTTTCGCGCACCGCGCTGCCGCTCGGCGGTCAGACGTCGCGTCGCTGCCCCAGACAAAAGATGACTGCAAGCGGCAGCCGAAGGCAACGGATCGGGGCACAGCGGGCGGTGCCGATGGATGCCCGTCTAGGTGAGAACCCAACCGCATGCCGTGCCGATGTCGAGAGCCATCAACGATTCTCTTGCGCGGCGGCATCGCTCGTGACGTGTGGTCCGAGCGTGCAAACCCTACCGACGGCTCCTGGGCCGGATGCCGGCGAGCTCGATGCGCAGCGCTTCCCGGTCGAACTGGGGATCCATGAGATCGGGCAGCCATTCCAGCCGCTCATAGAAATGCAATGCCGCGGCATAGATGGCCATGGACACCGTGGCCTCGCCCCGCTCCAGGTTGATGATCGTGGGCACCGAGGCATTGAGCTGCTCGGCGAGCTCCCGGATCGTGATGCCACGGCGTTCGCGCGCCAGGCGCAGGTTGGCGCCCAGGGTAGCGAGCGTGCTGCTGATGATGGGCGGCAGTTCGCGGGTCATCTTTGGAGCGCGTGGCATAAGCTGTAATTGAAAATATTGCGCGATGTAGATAAATTATATTTTAGCATTTGCCCCCCTGTGAGGAGAAGCACCCTGAACGACGACCTGCGTGTCATGGTGGATCTACTCCACTGGAAGGCCATCAGGGTGAACAAATCCCGTTGTGCTGTGGCGATAAGCTCGGCGCACCGTGTGGTGCGTTCCCGGGCGGGTTCTCCGGTAGCCGGTTCGCCAGGTCATGACAGGCCAGGCCGCTGTGGACTCCGTGAAGCAATGTCGCGAACGTTGGCGTACGGGCATCGATGTCCCGGCACGCCACGGCAACACGAGCGCCAATGGGCCGCGACGTTGTCCGTGTGGAGTTCAGGGATTGCTGTGATGCCGCCCGAAGCGGCCTCTAAGGGTGCTGCTCAAGCATCACCATGGCCTACGAAGATTCAGGGGAGAAACATCATTGAAGTCATTGCGGATCGGCATCTGGAACCTGGGGCGCTCCGGCGCATTCCACCGCACCCGTATTCCCAGACAACTGGAAGTCCTGCGGCAGCTCGATGCGGACCTGTGGGTCCTGACGGAAGCGCATGACGCCAACTTGCCGCCCGACGGACATGCTTGCAAGTCCACGCCCGGAGCCGAGTTCCATCAACTCGGCGAGCACCGAGTCATCGTCTGGTCCAGGCATGCGCTGGATGCCGTGGCCACGCAGGATGCTGCGTCCACGGTTGCGGTGCGACTGCAGCCGCCTGGGCTGGAGAGGCCGCTGCTGCTGTACGGCACCGTGATGACGCATGCACAGGGCGGTGCCCTGCAGCGCCAGGCATTGGCCTGGCAGCGGCACCAGGCCGCCGTGCAGCGGCAGTGTGCCGAATGGCTGCGACTGCGCCAGGAGTTCCGTGACCACCTGCTGTGCGTGGCCGGTGACTTCAATGCCAGCCTGGAGGCATCAGCGCGCTATGGCTCGGTGGACCCGAGGCGCAGCATCCTGCAGGGACTGGCCGATGCCGGCATGAAATGCCTGACCACCGATGAACGGCGCGGGTCTTTGGCACCCCAGGGACCGCTTAGCGGCATGGACCATATGGCAGTCACCGAAGAGGACGGGCTCGCCAGCCGGCTCGCAGCCGTGCCCAGCCTCGTTAATGGGCATCGCCTGAGCGACCGGGAAGGCATCCTGGTCGAGCTGGCCTGGCCGTGAGCCTGAGGCCGCTGCACGCAGCGGCTGGCGTGCCGCATGGCACCTGGCGAGTTGCGTGCGCAGCCGAAGTGGCAGCAATGCCTGTGACACCAGATGCGCCTCACCATGCCCGTTCCTGCACATGCTGCCCATGCCAGTCGCGATCGACCGCTTCGCAACAGGTGGGGCGCCGTGAACGCGTTATGCTGGGCCATTCCAATCGCAAAAGGATTTTCATGGCCGAAGCCCAGACCCAGAAGAACAGCGCATTCATGAAGACGTTGAAGCCCAGCCCCCAGCTGGCATCCGTCGTGGGCGCCGAGCCGCTGCCCCGTACCGAGGTCACCAAGCGCCTGTGGGACTACATCAAGCAGCACAACCTGCAGAACCCGGCCAACAAGCGCAACATCCTGTGCGATGACGCCCTGAAGGCCGTCATGGGCAAGGACGAGGTGACGATGTTCGAGATGACGGGGTTGGTGGGCAAGCACCTGGCGTGAAGCGGGATCCATCGAGCTTCTCAAGGACCAGACTAGCGAAAAGCCCTGCAGCGCGGGGCTTTTTCGTATGTACCTCGCACAAGGTCAGGTTGCGCCCTCGATGTCGGACGGCCGGGGTGGCGCCAACTGGATGGCGGCGCTTGATGCAAGCCCGCGTATCGCGCCACCCCCGCATGACGGGCAGCGGCCTACGCGGCCCGGGCCTCCTGGCGAGCGGCGTTCATGTGCTGGCGCAGTATCAGCGTGGACAGATGCCTGCCCACGTCGGGATAGCCGGCTGCCCGCATCTCGGCCGCCAGCGCCATCGAGCGCCGGTTGACGCGGGGCAGGAAGATGACTTCCATGTCGCGGTGGGGTCGTGGCATGCGTTTGCTCAGGTAGGGCGTGCGCGACTTGCGCAGGGCATCATGGAAGCCGACGCTGGCGAACACGTCGCGCGCAGACACGGCGAAAAGCTCGAAGTCACGGCGCAGGCTGCTCACTGCCTGCGGTTCGATGGAGAACACGTGCAGCTCCGGGTCCAGCTCGACCCGTCGACCAGGACGCTCCGCGGCACGATGGACGGCCGCCAAGTCGCACGACGCATCGTCGCCGATCACGAAGGCACGGCCATCCCATAGATACCACACCAGGTGTTCGTTGGAGCGCTGCCGGTGAAGGGGCCGGACTTGGTGTCGATGCGGCAAGCGGGCCTGCCCTGTGTGGCCTACACCGTCCACCAACCGGGGCGGGGAAGGCCGTGGCCGCTCCATGAGCGAACTGAACGGCTCCATGGGGGTGCGGACGCCCCGGATGGGAGCAGTATCCTGTGCCTCGTTGCACCGGAGTGGGATCCGCAGGCAACTGCCAAACCCTGCAAGCTCAGGTCGGACGACGCGGTAGCTGCGATAGCCAAAGTTCCGGTGTGTCTTCCATCCCAGCAGTTCGCCGGCCGTGAACATGATGCCGTCGCTGTGCGCGGGCTGTCCCCACTCATGCCATCGCGGCACGCCTTCGGCCGTGGTGTCGCCCGGCTGGGGATCAAGCATGTCCACCAGCAGCTTATCGGCGTTCCTGTCCAGAAATTGGCGCAAGCCTGGTGGCGTGCCAAGGCGCTCGCGCACCAGGCCGGTGACCAATGTCAGCCCCTTCTTCAGCATCGACCGTCCTCCAAAAAGACGAACCCGTACTCCTGCAGCTTCCAGCCTGTGGTGGCTGGTAGGTCGCGCCTGCCTCCTTCGCCCAAAACGTTGCCACCCACTCCAATCACTGGACTGCGGCAAGGTCGCGCATGGCGGGCGTCTCGCCGAACCAGCGGCAAGCAAGTTCCACGCACGCGCCGCGGGCAACCGCGCGCATGCGCCCGGGGTGGCATGGCCGGCTCAGCAACTTCGGCGCAGGTGCGCCGCTCCGAATCTGCCCAGCGCAGCGCGCCTTGTCAGCAGGCTCCCCGATGTCCCGATCGCACGGGTCCAAAGGGTGCATTCAACTTTCGCGGCATGCCTGCCAAGTCCAGGTCGATGCCGGTCGCGACGCTCACGGCCTGTGCCCGGCTCCACGCCGTGATGGCAGGCATCGGCATGGGCGCAATGCCGTCACGGTTCACCCCTGTCTGCTGCGACAGGCCGATGACGCCCAGCGTCGCGTCATCGCCCTTGCCCATGGCCAGGTTCGCCGTGGACTCGAATTTCTCCAGGCTGTACAGGCCATGTCCGGCTCTGGAGCCTTGATGTCAGTGACGGCTCGCTCGACCCCAGCCACCAGGCCGGCGGTGCAAGAGTCCTTCCATCTTCTCGGCAAGTCACGCAGTTGAACGCCCGGTGCACCATGTCGGCACACCAGCCGTGCCTGGAACTTCCGAGGCAACCATGGAGGTTGTTGATCGGGCATCAACGACATGGCCGGCACTTTGCCATGCGAAGGCGCGAGCATGCACTTCATGTTGCGGCGCTGTCACATCCAAAGATCGGCATCACATGGTGAGCCTGTGTGTCGTGTATATGAGTGGCAGGACCGGTCCATGTGCACCGGAGCCATCGACGTTGGAGATGATGGGGTTGGTGGGCAAGCCTGCGGACCGAAGTGTCCTGCACGGCAGCGCTCCTGCATGCGGGTGAGGAGCGACTGGCGGACCGGGCTGAAAACGCCTAGCCCGCGACAATGAAAATGCCCTGCAGTGCAGGGCTTTTTCATTGAGGAGGCGGCAGCGCGGTATCGGTATGCGCAACCTGTCGCGGTGCCGTCTCGATGCCGTCAGGCCTTCTTCGCAGCCGCCTTCTTGACCGGGGCCTTTGCCGATGCCTTCTTGGCAGGCGCCTTCGAGGCCCGCTTGGCCGCTGCCTTCTCGGCACGGGCCTTGGCGAACTTGGGATCGACCAGGCCGGCCAGTGCGGAGGCCGGCGTGAACTTCACCAGCTTGCGCGCTGCGATCTTGATCTTGTCGCCGGTGGCTGGGTTGCGGCCCGTGCGCGCGGCGCGCTGGGTCAGCTTGAAGCTGCCGAAGCCTGCCAGGGACACCGGGTTGCCCTTCTTGAGCTCAGCGCACAAGGCGTCGAATACGGTGTCGAGCATCCGGCCGGCCGCGGCCTTGGAAAGCTCGTGATTTTCAGCAAGCAGCGCAGCGAGGTCGTTGCGGTTCATGTGTGCATCGTCCGTGGAGGGAGTTCTTGATTGTCGCAGGACCACGGCGGCTTTCATCGCGTCCAGCGGCACCTTTTGCCTGAAGCGCTACGACGCGACGACGGTGTGGGTGTCCCGGCCTTTTGGACGGATGGCAGCTGCCATGGCTGGCACAGCCCGGTAAGGCGTCACCCATGGCTGCGCAGGATGAGCGCGGCGCTTCGATCACAATGCCAGGCCCATCCCCCGCAATAGCCATCCTGCCTGGTCCACACCAGGGGTGGACTGCAGACGAAGAAGCCCGATGGACCAACACCCGAGAACCCTGAAAGTGCGGCTGGCGCTGGTGCAACTGCACGCAGATGTCGTGCCACTGTCGAAAGGCTCGTTGACGGCTGCCTCCGGCATGGCAGGGCCTGAAGCTGAGAGCTCGCCGCCGATCATCGCAGCCGAGATGGCGCCGGCCCTTGCACTGTGGGCTCGATGCTGGCTGGCTTTCTGGCCATGGGCATGGCGGCCCTTCGTGCGGGACGTCTGGCCGGGATCGCGTCCCAAGCCGACACGGGCAGTGGCGGCAGGCAACTTGGCCGCGCGGTGTGACTGCCGCTCGTCTCACGACTGACGGCAGCTTGGGCCAGGCCCGAAGCATGCAGCTGCTGCGCCACTTGCTGCCTCGCGTGCGACCGCGCTGCACGCTGGCCCTTTTTCAGCAGAGGGAGCAGCAGTCGCCTTGCGAAATGTCGCTCGAAGGGCGGTGACGGCAGGCCAGCCGGTGCATGCACTTGAACAGCGTCCTTCAAGTCACAGCATGACGTCGTGCGTCGAGCTGGAACCTGGATGAACGCTGAACTTGACGATTTCGGGCAGGATTTTTCGTGGACGGCCCACGTTCCGGCTCATACGCTGCCGAGCTTGAAGTCGTTCAAACAGCACCTATGGTGCGCTGAGGAAGGGCAGGGATGGTGGCCGCTGAACACCCGGTTCGTTTTGACAAATCTGGTGTGCCGCGGCTGATGCGTTTTCCTCCTCATGAGCGCGCAATGCAGCGTATCGTGGGGCCAAGCTGTATCGAGGCCGAGATGGGTGCCGCACTTCGATTGGACTGGAGTCATGGCCCGAGCGCCGAGCACGTCATCGACCCAGGAGGTGTCTGGACCTGTTTTGGCATCGGTTGTCCCAGCCGGCAATGCTGCCTGCGGTACCAGGCGGTGGATACGGCACCCGCCCAGACGACACACCAGGTCACCTGTGCAGGACGAAGCCATCCGGGGCAAAGCCGCTATCCCGACTTCATCCCCATCGGGGTCATCGGCCCGGGAGCGCTGAGGCGGCAGGCCCAAGGCTCTTCCTTGCTCTGAGCAGCGTGTCCTGGCGCGCTGCGCGAACCGCAACGTCAGGACGGCGCTGTTGAAAGAGAAGGAGATTGCAAGTGGGAACCCATGGACGGACGGCCTGGACTGCGGCAGTGCTGCTGGCCGCATCAATGACGCCGCAGGCGCAACCCTGCGTTGAGAACTACACGGCGGAAGGGACGCCTGCCACGGGCATGACCTTCAGGACCTGGCAGGATTTCTGGAGCGTGGAGCGTGGAGCGTGGAGCGTGGAGCGTGGAGCGTGGAGCGTGGAGCGTGGAGCGTGGAGCGTGAAGAGGCGTTCGCGCGCGCCCAGGCCTCGGTGGCGCAGGACGGCTACGTCATCGCGAGTGCAGACAACGCCAACGGCGTGATCTCGACGACGCAGGGCGTTGCGGGCTCCACGGCGCGCGTTCCTTACAACATCGTGGTGGCCGAGGAAGGCGCGGGCTCGCGCGTGTCACTGGCGCTGGCGTTCGGGACCACGGGCGGGATGGTGCTGAACCAGCAGGACGTGCTCATGCAGTTCTGCAAGACACTTTCGGCCGTTGGCCGGTAAGGCGCAGCGGTACTCGCGGTCCTTGCGCGGGCCTGTCCAATTCGACCGACCCATCGAACAACATACGCGTAGACTGCCTCCCTAAGCACCCCGTCTCCGCGCCACTCCCCAAATGCCGGCCCGATCCCCGATCCCCGTTGCCTGTTGCGCTTCTCATGTTTCCTTGAATGTACGGGCGGCTCTCGGGAGGGTGGAGGGGGGGGTGTTTTGGTTCCCGTATGTTGTGATTTTTGGTGTGCCAGCAGTTCTTCCGGCAGCACCTGCCCTGCCGTGCGCAGCGCGGGCTGCTGCCAGTTGGGGGGCTTGCCGCTGCCGGGTCGATGGTGGCAGACTGATCCCGCTTCTCGTTGGCATTCGTGCCGACTCAGGCCCTTGGCTGTGCCGCTCTCACGGCGTGCCCCAAGGTCTGCGGTGCCTCACCAGCATCGCGGCGTAGCGGTCGTTACCCGCCCTTGAAGGGACATCCTCGTGATGTCCAGCCGGTTGCCTTCGCAGCCGGCAAGACCGCCGCTTCCTGCGAGGCGGCATGCCGACACCGGACCATCCGGCTGTCAAGACGCGGACGCAAGTCCCACGCGCGCGACGCGGCCCTGCAGCTCCGGCTCGGGGCCTCGTTGCCTTTGCTCGTGCGGCGCGCTCCTTCGCGCGCTGCCTTCATTTCAACCCGGCACGGGAACGTCGCTTCCCATGCCGGGGCGCGCCGTTTCCTGCTGCCACCCCGCCAAAGGAAACCCTCATGACCAACTTCGAACTGACGGCCCTGGGCTTCGATCAGGAAGACCGGTGCATGGCGTACGTGTACAGGACGCTGGGGGCTGGCGTGGATGGCCTCGACGTGACCGCGGCTGCGCTGCGGATCCGCTGCCTGGCAGCCATGGCGCGCGTGCTGCGCCCCATGCTCGCCGCCCAGGCCGAGGTGATGGCCCAGGAGGCCTGCCTGCGCAGCCAGGAACTGGGGCAGACCCATCCGTTCGAGGCGTTGCCCGCGTTCTTCCAGGACGAGGAAGACCTGCAGGCCGCGTTTCACCGGGGGCAGCGGAGCCTGTGGGGCACGAACCTGCCGCAAGTCGCGCCCGACGACACCGGGCCGCTGCTGGTCAAGGAGATCCGCATCCGCGGCTGCGTGGCCCGCAACGAGTACGACGAGCATCCGGGACTGGCGACCTACTGGACAGACGAGGACCGGGACGCCGTCGAGGTGGCGCGCGACCGCGCCTTCGACGCCATGGTGCGGGCGGATGACTCGGGGAGCGAGCGGCTTGAGCGACTGGCTGCCACGCTCGAAGCGGCTCTCGACAAAGGCCTCGCCCTGCCGGAGGCGATGCAAAGCGCCCAGAAGCTGCTTGCCGAAGTGCAGGCCGTGGAAAACGCCAAGGACCACATCGGCGACGGCACCTTCACCTCGGACGGACTGATGCTGCTGGACCAGCACGCACAGGTGCTGCAGAAATGGACCGACCGGGGCTGGCTGCAGCCGGTGGCCAGGGAACTGTGGCCCAGGCTGCTGCAGCAGGCCTGCGACAAGGACGACCTGGCCAGCACGGAGGCCTGCTGGGACAACTTCGAAACCGCCAAGCGCCTGCGTGCCGAGGCGCGCGACATCAGGGAACTGGTGGCGCTGTCGCATCGGCTGCCACGCGCTGTCCTGGAACTCCGCACGAAAACCGCTGAGTAAGTTGCCCAGGCAACCGACGTAGGAAGGCCCGCCGCGAGCGCGGGCCTTCCATCGGTGCAGGCCGTGCAGCACGAACGGGACGGCGCCCCGATGACGAGTCAGCGCCGACACCTCCTGCCAGCCAGACGCCAGATCCGGTTCGCACCGCACGTCCCGGGACCTGGCCCCAAGTCGGCCCAAAACGGCGTGATTTCTCCTGGCTTCGTCCCGCATGCCGCGCCAGACTCCAGGCACTGCAATGCTTCGAGCGCACGGTGGCGATGAAACAGCAGACGGTTGAGCGAGCCCGGGACATGCTCATGGCGGTACTCGACGGCGCGAGCTTCAGCGCCGCGGGCAGGCTCCACGGCCTGAGCCGCTCGACGGCCGGCAGGCAGGTCCGGGCCCTGGTTCGGCAAGCCGTCGCCCAAAGCGGACCCGGCAGCGTCGATCGGCAGTCCGTCGGCACGCCGCACGGACTGCGCCAGTGCCGCGAGCCGGTCCTGCAGGCCCTCGCGACCTTCGAGCCCGCTGCGCGGCACCAGCGCCGACGCTGGGAGCCCGACGCGCACCAGATCGCCGAGGGAGCGCAACGGCTGAAGGAGCTGAGCAGGACTGGCGCCCGGGACGTGGCGCTGCTCTACGTCCTCTTCACCACGGGCCTGAAACCGCTGGAGCTGGCGCGCCTGGCAGTCGGCGACTACCTGCAGGCCGACGGCAGCATTCGCCGCCATTCGACGCTGCGTCCCGAGGCCAGCGTCAACGCGCGGCCCCGGCCGCTGCTCTTTGTCTCGCAGCGGGCCTGCGACGCCCTGGACGACTACCTGCGCCAGCGCCTGCAGCGCCGCCATGGTCTCGGAGGCAGTGCGGGCGCCTACCGCGGCCTCGACCCGTCGAGCCCGTTGTTCCTCACGGAAGACGGCCACCGCTTCGAACTGCGCCGCCGCGCCTGCGCCGACGCACGCACCACCTGTCGGCTGATGTGCGCCACGTTCCACGCCATCTTCGAGCGCGCAGGCTGGCCGGGGCTGACGACACAGGAAGTCCGTCGCATGGTGGCCAGGCGCCTGGTGGGCATGGGCACGTCGCCCGCCGAAGCCGCGCAGCTGCTGGGCCTGGCCAGCGCCGCTGGCCTCCGGCGCCTCGTGGGACCGCGCGAGGCGGTGGAGCTCGGCCGGGCCGTGGCAGCACTGGCCTGAAGCGGCAGGGGCCGCATGGGAGCCGACATGGAGCAGCAGGAATTCGTCATCCGCGGCCGGCACTACGCCGCCGGCGACCCCGCCCTGCAGGCGGCCCTGGCCGCCCTCCACGGCTCGTCGGAGAGGCCGCGGTGCCTGTGCGTGCCCGGGGGTGTGCCGATGTACGTCGCCCACCACGGCCTCTACGTCGTCAAGCGCATGCCAGAGACGGGCGGGAGCCACCACCCGGGCTGCCCGTCCTTCGAGCCCGAGGCGGCGATGTCCGGCCTGGGCGAGCTCCAGGGCGAGGCCATCATCGAGCACGCGCCCGACCAGGTGGAGATCCGCACCGATTTCGCGATCACTCGGCGGGCTGGCACCTGCCTGCCGCGCGCCGGCGCCGGCGAGGACGTCCGCCAGGTCGTGGCCACGCGCCAGGCGATGAGCCTGCGTGCCTTGCTGCATTTCCTCTACGAACGCGCCGGGTTCAACCGCTGGTATCCCGCGATGGCCGGCAGGAGAAGCTGGGGCACGATCCACAAGTACCTGCAGGAGTCCTCTCGCGGCGTGCTGCTCAAGGGCGCGCCGCTCGACGAGAGGCTGTTCGTGCCCGAGCCGTTCCGGGTGGAGCTGCGCGACGAGATCGCGCAGCGCAGGCGAAGCCGGCTTGCGGCGCTGACATCGCCCGAGGACTCCCATTCCTTCAGGATGGGACTGCTCATCGGCCAGTACAACGGCTCGGAGCCCACGCACCAGGGCCGCCGCCTGGTCATCAAGCACATGCCCGACAGTCCCCTGTTCATCGAGAACAAAGCCTGGGCCAAGACGGAGCGCGCCTACGGTGCCCTGCTGCGGGCCTGCGAAGCCGACGTGGAGCACAAGCCGCGCATCCTCATGATCGCCCTCGTCTATGCCAGGCAGGCGTTCGTTTACCAGGTCGACGCCCTGTCGATGATGATGGTCACGGACCAGTGGGTTCCGCTGGACGATCTCCACGAGTTGGCGCTGCTCGAGGCGCTCGTCGTGCAGGGGCGCTCGTTCATCAAGCCGCTGCGCTATGACAGCCGGTCGTCGGCCGGCATTCCCTCGGCACTGCTGCTCGACTGCGCCGAGGCGCCGATGCCGATGTACGTGCTCAGCGCCTTTGCCGACACCAAGGCGCGCGCCCTGCAGGAAAGGGCGGTCCGCGACAGGGGCGATGCCGCGTGGATCTGGCGCACGCAGGAGGCGATGCCGGAACTGCCACCGGCTCGCCACGCTCCCGTCACCGCGAAGCCGCCCATCATGACCGGCGCGATGCCGTGACCGATAGCCTGCGATGAGGCAGCCGGGCAGGGAGCCATGCCTCGCCCTTGACGATGAAGTAACCCGATCAAGCATGTCGCGGAACCCACAGCCCGGAGGCCGCGATGAATGCCAGCAAACGCCGCGCGTCCCGCGCCGCGCTCTCCCCGGTTTTCTCGAAAGACGAATGCCAGCAGATCGCCCGTGCATACGATGGCTCGCCGCAGCGCATCGACACGCTGCTGGCGCAATGGCTCGAGCGCAAGCCGGGCCTGAAGCGGCGGCACATCACGCGCGCGGCCCAGCGTGGCGGCTACCGCCCGGCCATTCCCCGGCGCCGGTGGACTCAAAGCGAGAACGCCTGGCTGCTGGAGCACTGGCGCAGCCTGTCGGATGCCGAGCTGTCGGTCGCACTCGGGCGCCCAGCAGGTGCGATCCGGCAGCACTACAGCCGGCTGCGGATGCCGCTCACCGATGCGGATGAACGGTGGTTCACGCTGGGTGCGCTGCGCAGGCTCACCGGCGTGGATCCCCGCGACTGGCGCGACTTCATCCGGCGCGGGTGGCTGCAGGCCCAGGAGCGCCCGCGGGATCGGCGAGGAGGGCGCGCGACGCAAGTCAGCGCCGAGGCGGTGCGGGCGCTGCTGCGGGCCCACCCCGAGGTGCTGGACTGCGAGCAGGCCCCTGAAGAGGCGCGCCTGGCGCTCGGGCTGGAGCGGCTGCCTGCGCCGCCTCATCTCAAGCGCGTGACCTGCCGCTCCCGGCCCTGCAGGCGGGAGGGCGGTACCGCGTTCTGGGCGCCCCTCCATGCTGCCCCGCGCTGCCCGCGCTGCGGACGCCTCACCTCCAGGCTCAGCACGCTGGCCCAGTACCGGGCGGAAGAAGCCGCTGCGGAAAGCGCCGCAGCCGACGGGGCACCCTGACCCGGTCGCCAACGCATCGACCGGCCGCACGCCGTGCAAACCGTGTCGCGTCCGGTGCACGAAACGACCAGCTTCAACATCCAGCGCGAGGGTACCGACATGCCCAACACCAGCACCATCCAGCGGCTGCGCGAGGCCGCGTTCAGGCTTCAAGACGGGCGCTGCTACTACTGCGGCGCCCCCATGTGGCTGCACACGGCGGGCGAGCTCCACGTCCATGGACTGGGCCGCCGTCGCGCGGGGCCCCTGCGATGCACCGCCGAACACCTGGTGGCCCGCGTGGACGGCGGGCAGGACACCGCGGACAACATCGTGGCCGCGTGCGAGCTGTGCAATCGGCGGCGACATGCTCGCAAGCGTCTCTTGACGCTGGATCAGTACCGAGCCCTGGTGCAGCGGCGCCTGGCACTGGGGCGGTGGCATCACCGCGATCTCGCCAGGTTGTGCGTGAATAGCCGGGTCACGAACCGGCCGCTTCAAGCAAGTGCCTCGCAGCAGCACCGGGACATGGCGTGCTGACCGAAGCCCTGATGCAGGCGGGTCACCCAGCACAGGCTGCCGTGTAAGCCGCGCACCAGGCACCGCGAACCGAGGAGCCCGTGCCTGCCGCGCACCGTGGCGTGTTGTGCGAGCCGCTGGAGCCGGCTTGTGCACACCATGGAGCACCGTGAAGCAGTCCCTGAAACCCAGGCGGCGACGCGTTGATCGGTCGCCATGACAGCCCGCGCATTGCGAACTCTGTACAAGCGTGACTCTAGAAACAACGCCCGGCCGCGCAAGCTGTCAAAGCATTCCAGTGCGATCACGGACCGCTTCTCCAAGGCCGCCTGTGATGTGGTCCGGTGACAGCAAGCGCGGGGAAAAACCCGAGCGTCGATGCAAAGGCAACCGATTTCATGGCTGCGTGACATGCGGTTTGAGCCGGCCGCTTCGCCGCGCTGACCAGTGCGAGCCTGGCTGCGGGGCGGACCACACAGGATGTGCAGCAGGCCCAGGTCGCCAGGCTGTGCCCCGTGGACTGCTGTGGTGGGGTCCCCACGGTCGGCCTCAACGAGCCGCGATCAGTGGCACTGGAGACGACGCGGGAACGCGCTCGCACAACTGTACAACCAGTGAAGCATGGACAGGCGTTCCGATTGCCCGATAGAGGAATACGGGCATCAACGGCGCGCCGCGGAGAAAATGTCGCGCTGCCGCACGAAGTATCGCCGCGGGATATCTACATGAGCAACCCTCTCGTCCAGACCTGGGCCGCAGCTGTGCTTGCAGGCAAGGAAAATGCGGCCTTCCAAGCATGGCTCGACCTCATCAAGTGCCAGCGCCTGGCAGAGGCAGGGCACTTCGTGCAGCACTCCAGTCGTGCGGACAAGCTCGAACCCACCTTGCTCAGAGAACTGTGCATAGGCCCCATGCGGGACGAAAGCCGTTTCGGCCTGGGGTTCGGGTTCCAGCTTCGGCTGCAGACCGTGAGCGGGCTGCAGGCCGGTCATTGGAACAAGTTGTTCCAGGCTTGGCGCATGACGGCCCTGCGGTACGGCATCAGCCTGGTGGCACAAGGAGGCGACCAGCTGCTGAGCCTGGAATTGCAGACCATGTTCCTGCACGACCGGTTGCAGATGCTGGTGACGCTTGACGAATGCTATGCGCAGGTCCTGCAGGCCAACGGCGTCCATCCCGACCCCCGGGTCTGCGCTTGCGCCGACCACGGCGTTGCCTCGGTGCAAACTCTTTGGGTGATAGCGCCAGCCCCTGGCGAGGTCTTCAAGGCACGCCTGAAACCCGAGGTGGTTGAGCACTTCGGCGCGTCGGTCAAGACTCACCTGGAATCCTTGTGGAAGCAGGAGGTCGAACGGTTCATGGCTGCAGCGCCTGCATCCCTTGCGCCGGGAGACCCGCTGCGTCTGGCAGCCATGCGCGACGAACTGCTGCAAGGCATCGAGCTGTCGAACCCGCTCGAGCCCTACGCAGCCTGGCGGCGGCAGCAACTGCACAGTGCCCTCAATGAGCTGTGGGGACCGCCACGCGGCAGATCTCGACACCATGCACCGCTGCTGTTCGTGGCTGATCGTCGACCGCACAAGCGAACGCGGCTGGTTGCCTGGCGCTTGGAAGACCCGTTGGTTGCAGACCACATGCCGGCACGGTCGGCCTTGCGGCACGCCAGCTTTGAAAAGCCGATCCTTCGTGCGCCAACGGGGGGTATGGCCACGCAGCACCAGCCTGATGCCGAAGCATCGCAGGAGCCACTTTTTCCGGTGCCGTCCCGGCCGCAATTCCTGGCTGCACCGACGCTGCCGCGTGCCCTGGGTGAACGGGAGCTTGGGCTGGATCTTGGCGCACAAGAGCTGGATTGGCTGCGGCAGTGGGCGAAGGAGCTTCCTGGCACTGTCGGACTTTGGGTGTGTGCACAACAGCTCGAGCCCGAGCTCATGGCAGCTCCCCCTGCCAGCCTCGCTGCAATGGTGAGGACGGGACAGGCCGCGGCCGTCAACGCCCTGGCGGGTGCAGAAGCCGGCCCCGATCCCGCTCAAGCCGTGCCCTGCAGTCGCGCGCAGGCGTATTTCGGGACGCAAGGGGCGTTGCTCGTGGAAGACGTGGACGCCTGGCACAAGGTTCAGCCAGAGCATTTCTACGGGGGCGCACGTTCGGCCGGCGAAGCAACACCGGCCATCGCGCTGAGCCGCGGCATGGCGACCTGGACACGGGAGGCTCTCTCGTCACGAGGCAGGGCGCTGTTGTCGACACTGCTGTCATCTGCCTCACCGGTGACCCTGAGCAACGACCATGCGCTCGGGCAGGCCCTGGCGCAATTGGCACCGCAGGACGCCATGGCGCTCGCCGAACTGCTTTCGTCTTCGCTGGCGCAAGCGTTGACGCAGCCCGAGTTTCTCTGGTGCGTGGCGTTTGCCCTGGATTCGGCCCAGCACGCACTCGTCGAAGTGCGGCCTGCCTTGCAGGATCGCTTGCTGCAGACGGACGTCAGCGACGACGTGCCGGCCTGGACACTGCGCGGGCCGGCGCCCTTGAGCTACCTTCACTACGCAACGCCCATCGCGCTCGTACAGCAACCCGGTGACCCATCGAGTCCTGGAACCAAGACGTTGGGAGCTCGGTTGTCCGGGGCCTACGTTTGGACCCGCGAGACCGAGGCCGGCATGCAGGTCGCTGTCGGACTTGACCTGCTGCGCCAGACCGCGACGCGATACCCGACGACCCGCGCAGGGAGCAGCACGACCGACACGGTGGGCTACCGGTCCGTGCGCGGCTTCATCGCCTACCGGTGGGAGGGCTTGAGTCCTGACGCGTCACTGGGCTCGCTGCTCCTTGAAATGGCCCGACGCCATGCGCATCCGCAAACATCGGGCCGGAACACTGGCGAGCGGATGGACGATATCGACCAGGCCGCATTGGCCGCAGCGTTGAAGCACATCGTGCTGGTCATGCTGTACATGGGCCTGAAGGACGCACGGCTGACGCGGGAAGCCAAGCATTACTCTGCCAACGCCGGTCGCGGCGAGAACCCGGTGCTGCGGTCGAAGAGCGCGGTGCACACGTCCAAGGAGCAGCCCGGCCTGCTGCATCGCATCCGGGTGGGGCCGGAGCACTTTGACGACGAGCCTTCCGACATGGCGGCGGGGCACCCAGGAACGCCGGGCCGCAAGATGGCGGTGCACTGGCGCAGGGGGCATTTCAGGATGCAGCCTTTTGGTCCTGGGCGACGTGAGCGCAGGCAAACCTGGATCCGGCCCAGCCTTGTCGCCGGCCACCAGTTGAGCACGGATGTCCCCGTACGCAGCTACGACGTGCGCTGAGACCACTGCCATGGAAGCAACCGACGAGGCTGGCACCGGTCCGCACGGCGGCGCGACACGGCCTGGCGGTTGCGTGAAGTCATAGCCCGCTCAGATCGGCCAGCGTCCATACTTCTGCTCGGCAAGCCCAGGAGTCACTTTCGGCTGCAAACGGCCCTGAACTGAATGCCGCTCCTGGGGTGGCGTCGCGCAGATGCCGAGCGGCGAGTCAGGCGGTGCGCCGCAGCACAGCCATCTGTGTCGCCGCGCCCAAGCCCGGTTCCGGCGCACCGACATCAACGATCGCGGCGCGGCATGCCTGCGCGCTGTCTTGCATGGCGATCCAGGCGCGGAATCCGGCGCGCGACCATTCGAAGCGGTGGTCGGGACGGCGCAGCTCCATCGGGTCCCAGCGCGCGTTGTATTCGGCGTTCGGCGTGGTGAGCACGACCAGCGGCGGTCGCAGGAAGCCGAAGAGCGTGCGCCCGAAAACCAAAGGCGCCGCTCGTTCAGGTGCTCGATCAGCTCGGTCGCGACCACCGCGTCGCAGCCAAGGAAGTGCGGGTCCGGGTTGCTGCAGGAGGCACAGTGCAGTGCGACGCGCAAGTTCCGGCTGGCACGCTCGACGCGCGCCATGCGCTGCCGCGCCACTGCCAGCTCCTCGTCGGATATGTCCACGCCGGTCAGCAGCTCCACGGTGTCGCAGGCGGCGAGCCGCTCCAGTAGCTGGCCGCTGCCACAGCCGAGGTCCAGCACCGAGCGCGGCCGCTTCTAGGCGATGACGTCCAGCACGGCGGCGTCGCGCATGACAGTGAGGGACCGCGGCACGTCGTCGCGGCGCACCTGCGGCAGCAGGCGCGCCAGCACGGCGGGCTGGCAGGCCTCGCGCGCGAGGAACACGCGGCAGGCCAGGATACCGTTGCGCAGCTTGGGGATGGCGTCGCTCATGGCCACCAGGTCGATCTTGCAGCGCATCTGGGCCTGCAGCTCGCTGCGCAGGCCGGCCAGCGTCTCCTCGTCGATGCCGTCGATAGCGACGTTGAGGCCCGAACGCGTGTCGCAGGCTTCGCCGCGCGTGAGGGATCCGAACAGCCACACCCGCGTCGCGCCGGCGCCGTACAGCCGATGCGCGACCAAGGCCAGCGCCTTCCAGCGCTTATCCAGCGCGGGATCGGAGCTCGGTACGGCAGGTAGCGCTTGCATTTGATTCCTCCCCGGCCTGAAAGCCGGGAAGGAATCAAATGCCGACCATGCTTCATCACGGGCCGTAACGGTGCGGGCTTCACCCTCGCCGGCTACAGTCCGCCCAGGTTGCCCGGGCGTCTGATGCGATGCACTGCGGAATGCCATGACGTCCAGCTCTCCTTCCCGCTTGGTCCTTCTTCGTCTACTTTCAGCCTCATCGGCCCGGCCGTCTTACGCCGACCGGCGCTTCAGACACTGCAGCCATGGCGAGAGCGGCGGCTGGCGCACGCAGTTGCCGGGCCCGCAGTGCGCAGGCCGGCCCAGGAGCGCGTCTGGGTGCCGCGTGACATTCAGCGGTAGCAACCTGCTGGGCGTGCTGGCTGGGCTCGGACAGGGTGCGTCTTCTCTGGCCAGCTGTTCAACTCAGCCGCCTGGCGAGGTGGTGATCCGGCTCAGCACGCCGGCCGGGTAGTAGACGCGCAGTTGCGATGCCGGCCGGATGGAGCTGCCGTAGACCACGAGATTGGTGCCACCCGGCCGCGCTTGCGAGGGAAACACGATGCCGTCCAGTCCGGCTCCCACCACGTCATCATCCATGTACCAAGTGGGCGGCTCGATGGACTTGCCGAACCGTTCGGCACACCAGTCCACGGCGAAGTCTGCCCAAAGTCGCGGCCAGCGCTCGGGGTCGAACCCAGCCCCCAGGTCGGCCATGCGCAATCCCTGGACAATGAAGGTGCAGATCGTGCCCGGCGGCAACCAGGGGTTGTCCTGCTTGTACTCGGCCAGGGCGGTCACCTCGTCCATCGACAGGTACAGCGCCTCTTGGCTTGGCCGGTTGAACCGACCACCGCGCAGTTCCGCCCCCATCCCGGACAGCGGCACGCCCGCATAGGCCGGCGAGATGACGCGGTAGCAGGCAAGCGGCTCATCGGGGTTGAGCGGTGCCAGGATCATCCGGCAGCACCGCCCGCGAGCGATTCCAGGTACGCGATGACGTCCTCGACCCGACCTTCCTGCACGAGCGTGTCGGCAGTCTTGTAGCCAAAGGCTCGCAGCGGTTCGTTGCGCAGCAGGAAAACGGCCCGCTCGGCGTCGCCCGTCATCTCCGTGGCCACCGCCAGCGCGCGGATCATGTCCTGCAGGTACTTCTGCAACTGGGGCGCCTGGGGACGTGAGGTCGGGGTATTGCGGTGTACGTGTGCCCGCTCAGCCAGTTCCTGGACGCGAAAACCGAAGAAGTCACCCACCCGCGCCGGAGACAGGTACGGGGTGTTGGGCTCGCGGAAGCGCTCGACAAAGGGCTGTTGCAACACGGCGGCAGACATGATGGATCACCTTGTGCAGACTATTTGCACTCATTTTGCACCCAAAACGCCTTTGGCGTGCACGGCGAATCAGCGGCCTGCGTCTTGTTTGTCAGCGTGTCCTGACTCCCAAGCCGCTACGCGGCTTCCTCAGTAGATGAACCTTGGCGCGCCTTCAGTGGCGGCTGGATCGGAGTACAACGCCGCGGCGTCCCAGCGAGCTGAGAACACCTCCGTGATGGCGCCGCGCCTGCATGCTTTGCCTATCCCGTCGTGCGCAGCAGGCGCTGCCACGGACGGCTGAAGGACTCGGCGAGCAGCGGCGCGCCGCCGGGTTTCAGTTGCTCCAGTTCTCCGGTCGCCAAGGACGGCGCGTCATTTTTCGCAATGAACGACGCAGAGCGGCCAGGAACGGACCTTGGTCGGAATGCGGTAAGCTCCTGGTCAAGGCTGGTTCCCGACATTCCCGGCAACTCTATCCACAGACAGCTTGCGCCGGAACTAGTCGTACGCACGAGAGCCTTTGCAGGACTTTGCACCAAGGCACGCCGAAGCTTCGGATTTGCTAGCGATTCCGTCGGAAATTAATTGGTATCCGAAATTCATCGCAAAATGAGCTATATCGTCGCCTTTGTCCGCCTTCCCGGTACGTCCAAAGAATATCCGGTTCGTTGCTTCCGAACAGACATCAAGCCCGAAGATGCCGTAATTGTCGAATTGTTCGGCGACCGGTTTGAAATAGGTAGAGTTTCAGCCGTCAAGTATCTAGACTGGGACTGCAAGGCCAGAGTAGTTTGCAAGGTAGGCGAAGGCGAAATAACAAGTCGCGGAGTTCAATTCGCTCCGGGGACTCCGCGCTCTGTCGGCATAGTCTCAGGAGAGATGCTTATTGCGCGATTACGCGAGCGCGGATGGACGCCATACCATTCGCTGGTCACGACGTACCGCATGGTCCTCGCTTTCAACAACGAGATTCAGACCGCTCGAATATTAGTCCGCAAACATGGCGTCGACTTTCAGGTGCTCCCCGACTTGCAAGCCCTTCCTCCTGCCCTCAGCCAAGCGTCAGTTGCTACAGCTGAAGGCAGATTTGTGCAGCATTTTCTAGCCCACACAACGTTTAATTTGTACGAAGGAGCCATCCGGTTTGCCGAGGCGTTTGAGCGCAATGAAGGCAACTACGATCGCTTCTTTGTTTCAGTGGGCAAAAAAGATCGACGCACCGTAGAACAAAAAGCAGCAGCAGCCAGGGCGAAGCGCGCGGGCAGAGAAGACTCCGGTTTTTATTGGCGAGGCAGCGGCGACGACGGGATGGAAAAAGGCATGGACGCGTGGTACAGCGAGATGCTTGCACGAGACTAGTAATGGGACCACCCTCCTGCAATGACGGCGTTGCGGGTGACCGGTCAGGCAACGACTGTAGGGTACGACTCATCACACTCACTGATGAAAGATAACTACAACGTTGAACGTCTGCTTTTCTTGACTGCGACAGACTGCAACGGGCACATATCTGTTATTCGGTCCGGACCCCGGCTGGGTACCTGAAAATCGCGTCGCTGAGAGCGAGGCGGGCATCTGTCGTTTTGACAGCGCCCGCCTCACCGGAGTCAACAAGCACAAGTCTGCGCGCTACGGTGCCTGTCGTCATGGCGCCGCAACCACCGGGATGGTATGGCCAAAACGCAGGCATCTGCCGTCACGGTAGACGCGGCATCAGAAGCGCGTCCAGCGCTGCGGCATCGAGCTCGGGCGGTTTGATTCCCGTGTACTGCCGTGGCATTGCTTCACGCTCAAGGCGTCCTTCCCATACCGCCCGGCGCAACTCGTGGCGCCGTCGGAACCACGCAAGCTCATACAGGGCGACACCGTCCCACTCCAGCGGCGCATCACGCTCCACCGCCAGCGCAAAGTCGAGCGCCTCCGGGCAGGCATACGTGATCGCCAGTTCGCGGTAGCAGCCCAATTCGTGAGAAAGCTTCCTCAGCACGAACACCGCAGCCACGCCATCGGGCACGGGGTGCAGTCGCCGTAGCATGCGCCGGTACACGCGGCACTCCAGCGCCGACCGCACCTGGTAGCCGGGCTCGCCGACCTGCGCACACTCTTCCAGGGCCGGCGCAGGGCCGACGCCGAGATGCTCAAAGTATCGGAGCATTTGGTGTCTCCTTGGTCGATGCGGCGGCCGAAGCCGGCGCCTCTCAACACATGTCGAGCGCCGCACAGGCTTCCTCGCTGGTGAGGAAGATGTCCTGCGCGACGTCGTAGTATGCGTGCTCCCCGGTCGTGCGATTCCACATGTAGAGAAGCACGCGTCCGGTGCGCGTCGTGAACGGCGTTTCCGTACCGCCGCAAGCCGGCACCCAGTCGTCCGACGCGCTGACCACCGTGCTCATCGCAGTGCCGGCTCGATGGCCGAGACCACGTCCATCCCGGCGACCACGTAATGCTCCAGCACCTGAACGTCCACGCACGCCAGGGCGGCCCTGACTTGGTGGATGCCCTGCACCTCGCCGACAGCAGGCGTGGCGTCGTCGCTTCCAGGCCGGTTGTGCGCGGTGAATACCGCGGCACACCCCAGCTGCAAGCCACGCTTTACGACCTCCCGCGCGTGGACGATCAGCTGATCGGTCGAGCCGGCAAACATGTTTTCCGCCGCGATGACTCGCATGCGCGAGTCGAGGAAGACGACCAGCAGCGTCTGCCGGTCCGCTCCGGTGAAGTGCACCCGCAGGAACGCCCTGACGCGCGCTGGCTCGTCGAGAAGCTGGCGTCCGACAACGCTTTGATGCGCCACGCGCACCAGCAGTTCGTGCGCCGCGCAAAGCACGTGCCGCAGCCGGCATCTGTGCTCGGCGTCGCCGCCGGGCAACAGCGTGAGCAGGCCCGGGTCCGAGCCCTTCAACTCGCAACTCGGTCCGGGAGGGTCGAGCACGAGCGCTTCCAATTGCTCGGCACTGAGCCGGCAAAGGTCCATGTGGGACATGGGAATCCTCCAATGACAAGGAGGAACACCCATGCCCTGGCCGGGGAGAGTGCTCCCCGGTGGGACATGCAGATGCCAGCGAGGCACCTGCGGACTTAAGGGCGGGTAACGACCGCTACGCCGCGGCTTCGACACCGCGGATGCCGCCTCTTGAGGAGGCTCGACCCAGACGGATCGATCAGCCGGCCAAGTATGAGCACCCGCCCATCGAGGTGCAAGCCATGTCAACGCCGTGTCGCATGCTCACTTGCGCGAACGCCAGCAAGTCATCGTGCGACAGATGCCGATTGCATCAATCTGGGGTGCCCTTGAAGCAGCGATGCCGAGCGAGACGATGGGACGGCACCACTGACAAAGGGGCGTTGTATGCAGACCGACAAGCATGTAACAGGAATTTTTGAAGCGTGCATTCGCAACCACAGCCACTCGCCCGGCGAGCTGCTGCGGTGGCTGGCAACCGATGTCTTGATGGACATGGGCGTGAAGCAACCCGAGTCGCCACCGGCCGACCTGTTGCCCTGGCTGCGCGAGACCTCCGCGATGTACGCGCGGGCTGTCATGGAGCATCCGCTGCAGAACATCCTGGGGCGGGTCTATGAGGAACTGTCAAGCCACGGCCACCGCAAGGGCCTTGGCCAGTTCTTCACTCCCTCGGTGGTGGCCGAGTTCATGGCTCAGATCGCCCTTGCGGACCACCCGAAGGGCGAGCCGCCGGATGGCAAGCTCTGGCGCATGTGCGAGCCCGCGTGCGGCAGCGGCGCACTGGTCCTGGGCTTCCTGCAGCACCTGGACCCAGCGGAACGGCGCCGCTGGTCCATCACGTGCATCGACCTCGACGGGCTGTGCGCGCAGATGTGCGCCGCGCAGCTCATGGCTAACCTGTTCATACACCGCCTGGAGGTCGGGGAGCTGTTGGTGTACCGGGGTAACGCCCTGGGGCCGGCAAGCGGCCTGAGCGTGCTGCTGCACGCCACCATGCGGGATCTCAGCCCTGACCTGGTGCTGCCCGCGCTGCACCCGGCGCGCATCGCGGCGCTGCGAACTGCGCAACAACAGGTGCTTGGCGGGACGGCACAACCCGGCCCCACGCCCGATGCCGTGAGAGCGGCACAGGCGAGCGCGCCGCGAAAGGAGAGGGCGCCCCGAGCAGCGGCCGCGGGCGCGACTCAGGTAGGCGACCCGCCACAGAAGAAGGCGCCACACGACACGCCCGACCCGCAGCAACTCAGCATCGACCTTTTCGCCGATTGAATGGGCCGGCAGGCGGCGCAGGGCCGAGGCAGCCTTTCAGGCGTGGCCCGCCCGGTAGGAGAAGCCGCCCCCGCGCTCTGCTTCCAGGCGGCGCTCCTCGATGAGGTCTTCCTGCACCGGGTCGGGATCACCGCCGCTCTCGCGATGGGCGACGTACCACGCTGCGATGAGAGCGCCCACGAGCGGCTGCGGCCCGCCGACCACCACCTCCAGCTCAAGTCCGCTGGCGTCGCAGATCGCCTCGATGGGGTCCATGGCGAAAACGACGGCTCCGTCCTCCCGCCGGCGAGACAGGGAAAGATCGCAGAACTTGACGTCTGCCGGAATCGTGATGCGCAATTGCACAAGCTTCTCCCTGCAATGAACTACTCCAACCTTTGCTGCGCAAGGGATGGAGTTTCACAGGGGCGTTCACGCACCCCCGTACCGGCCAGTTCCTGACCGAGATGTGTGCCCAGCGCCCATTTCAGCACGACGCGTGCAGAAGCCAGGTCGCGCGGCTCGTTGTGTCCGCAATCCGCGCATACGTGTATCCGATCCGACAGGCTCTTTTTGGCCAGTGCCCAGCACGCGGGGCATCGCTGACTTGGTTTGAGTTTTCGGGTCGGCGCCTCTACCCATTCGCCGCCAGTCTCCATCACTTTGAGGCGAAACAGGGAAGTGAACAGCGCAGGGGCTGTATCCAGAACTTCGCGGTTCAAGCCCGCTTTCTGTGCGACTCTTTGGCCGGGTACCTCCAGAGTTCCCGCAGCGCTGCGCGTTATGTTGGCGATGCGCAACTGTTCGGTTGCAACCAGCGCGAAGCCACTTGCGAGCTTGGCCGTTTGCTGGTGCACCCAGTCAAGGCGGCGCCGAGCGGTCTTGGCGCGGGCGCGCGAGAGGCGCTGCACGGCCTTGCGACGGCGGCTGCTGCGCTTGTCCATTTTGCGCGAGACAGCCTGCTACAACTCGGCGACATGAGCCTTCTCGGCCTGCCACCAGCGCGGGTTGTCCAGGCGGATCACCTCGCCCGCGTGGTCCACGCCCGTAAGGAAGGTCTCCACGCCCCAGTCGAAGGCCATGGCCGCGTTGCCCGTGCGCTGGCGCTGCGGCTGCCCGATGTCCAGCGTGAGCGACAAGTACCACCGGCCGTCGCGGTGCAATACGTCGTTGGCGCGAATGTCGCCCCCCTGGCGGGCCTGACCGCGTGCGCACAGGTGCCCGACACCCGAGAGCTTGAGCGTGCCGTGGCGCCAGTCCTCGCCCGGCGTGAAGCGCCAGCCGTCGCCGTGCGACTTGAAGCTGAAGCCTGGGAAGCGCGCCAGCGACTTGAAGCGCGGGAAGCCCGGTGCCTGCCCCGCCTTGACGCGGCGAAAGAACGCGGCAAACGCCTTGTCCAGCCGGCGCAGCGTCATCTGCTGGCTGGAGCAGTTGGCGGCCTGCGCCCATTCGGGCAGCTCCTTGCGCAGCAGCGTAAGCGACTTGCACTGCGCCGCGAAGGTCAGCGTTTGGCCGGTCTTGCGATAGCAGTCGATGCGCTCTTCCAGCGCGGCGTTGTAGAGCTGCTGATGCGAGCGCAGGAGCGCTTGCAAGGCCAATTCCTGCTTCGGCGTCGGGTACAGCCGAAAGGTGCTCTTGCGAAGGTTGTGCTCGGTGCTCATGTCTGGACGAATATACAAACCGTTCTCAGCCATTCAAGTCAAGTCCGGAAACTGAATGCCGGCCTGTGGACGGCGCGCTATCCCTGCCACCCAATGCGGGCAGGCTTTGCCTGCAGGGCGCTACGCGCCCGACCTCACTGGATGGAGCTCCCCGCGCGCTCGGTGGACGCGACGGCGGCGACTTGCAAGGCGACCTGCACCGGCGCCTGTGGAAACTGCCAAGGCCAACGTTACCGCCGGCACGGCACCTGATTCTGGCAGCCGCCTAGACAGGGCGGACGCCCAGGAAAGCCCGAATCCGCGCGGCTGGCTGCCGCACTGCCGCACTGCCGCACTGCCGCACTGCCGCACTGCCACAGGGTCGCCTCCGGGCACGCCAAGACGCCGGATCGAAGGAAGGTCCAAGACCCAGCCACCGCACCTTGATGCAGGCGTAACCAGCGAGAACATGGCTTCGCAGCGCAAGAAGGCGCAGCACCCAGGAGGCCAGTCATGTTGTCAAAACCGATCACGCTCAAGCACCGGCAGATCACGCCGGGTCCGAATCCCCGCGAGCACTTCGACGAAGCAGAGATGCAGGAGTTGAAGCAGGGCATCGAAGCCGCAGGCGGCGAGCCGCTGGAGCCGTTGATGGTCCGCAGCCATCCCGAGCAAGAAGGGATGTACCAGATCATCTTCGGCGAGCGCCGGTGGCACGCGTGCGGCGACCTCTACGGCCCGGACTACGAAATGCTGGTGCTGCTGCGCGAGGCATCCGACGCGGAGGTCGCCGCCTTGGCTACCATCGAGAACCACCACCGCGCCAACCCCAGCGAAGTCGAGCACGCGCAAGCAGCGGAAAAGCTGCTGCGCTTCAACAAGGGCGACAAGCAGGAAACGGCGCTGCAGATGGGGATGAGCCCTGAGACGCTGGAGCGCCGGCTGCTGCTGCTGCACTGCATCCCTTCGGTGCGACAGGCGTTGACCAAGCGCGGCATCAAGCTCGGACACGCCGAACTGCTGGCCGGACTGCCGCCCGACCGCCAGGAAAAGGTGCTCACCGGCATCCTGGCGCACAAGGTGTCCGTCGAACTGCTCAAGTTGCAACTCGGACAGTTCGCCCGCCGCCTGGCCGACGCCATCTTCGACACGGCCCAATGCAGCGGCTGCCCGCACAACTCGGCCCGGCAAGCAGCCTTGTTCGACGAGAGCATCGGAGACGGCTTCTGCCAGCATCCGACTCACTACGAGGAACTGACGCTGGCCGAACTGGAGAAGCGCGCGGGCGTCCTGCGCGAACAGTATCCGGTGGTGCGGATCGTGAAAGCCAGCGACGGCTTCGAGCCGCTGGAAGTGACCGCCGAAGGCGCGCTGGGCGTCGGAGAAGCGCAGTACGCCGCGTGCAAAGGCTGCGCTTCCTTTGGCTGCAGCGTCTCCGCAGTCCCCGGTTCCCTGGGCAAGGTCCACGAGTCGCTTTGCTTCGACGCCGGCTGCAACACCGGCAAGGTGGCGGCGAACCGGCAGGCGCTGCGCGAAGCGGCGCGGACCAGCGAAGCCAGCGCCGCAGGCGGTGCACAAAGCGGGCAACCCACTGCTGGCAAGCATGGCAAGGGCGCGAACCCCGCGCGACAGTCGGCGCAAGATGCCCACGACTCGGCAACCGGTTCA
The DNA here is from genome assembly GCF_009760915.1 of Azohydromonas aeria. Classification (GTDB taxonomy): domain Bacteria; phylum Pseudomonadota; class Gammaproteobacteria; order Burkholderiales; family Burkholderiaceae_C; genus Azohydromonas; species Azohydromonas aeria. Next base: position 27,454 of record NZ_VIDQ01000036.1, on the reverse strand, counting down.
ACGGCACCGAGCGCCGACAGCGGCGACCCTGCCAGCACGCAGGCGCGTGCCAGCACGGCGCCAGCGCCAGCGCCGGTCACCAGCGCGCAGGTCTCGGGCCGCATCCAGCAGTTCCGGGTGGAAAAGTGGCGGGCCTGGGTTGCCAACCGTCTGATGGCCGCAGATCGAGAGAACGCGCGCGTGCTGGCTGCGCTGGTGCTGGCGTCCAACACTGGCGCCGTCAACACCGGCCGCTACACGGAAGCAGTCAACAAGATCACACGCGCGAAGCTCGGAAACACGACGCTCAAGGCCACGTTGGAGCAGTGCGACGCGCTCAACGACAGCGACATGCACAGCGTGCTCAAGGCCGTAGCCGCCAGCGCGGCCTATGGGGTGGACGAGGGCGGACTGGAACTGCTGCTGAACTACCTCAAGGTCGATGAAGCACAGCATTTCAAGCTCGACGCCACCTACCTTGAACTGCTCACCATGTCGGAGCTGCAAAGCCTCGCGGAAGAACTCAAGATCAAGAAGGCCATGGGCAGCGAGTTCAAGAAGGCCAGCGCAGGCAAGAAGCCCGACTTCATCGCTGCACTGCTCAAGGTCAAGGGCTTCGACTACACAGGCTTGGTGCCCAATGCGATGAAATACAACCGCCGCTCGCTCAAGCGCGCCAAGGACACCGCCGCTGCTGAAGCCGGGTCCGCGCCTTCGCCGCAGCCGGAAGACACGCGCGGTCCAGCAGCAGGCGCTGCAGTCGCCGAGGCGGCAACCGACAGTGCCGGCGATCAAGTCGAAGCCGCCGCAGCCGAAGCGGCCTGAGCAGTGAGGTCCGCGCTGCTGCGCGGACTGGACAAGCCCGGGGTGCCCCATACGATCAATCCACGGGCACACCACGGCCAAAGGAGATTCGCAAATGAGCTTTTTCACCGAGTTGTACGCACTCGCGCAGCACACCGCGCTGACGCTGCAGATCGTTGCGGACGAAAAGACGGGCCGCATGACGATCAATGTCAAGCCGAAAGTCCAGAAGGACACAGCCGAGCCGGCACTGGCAACCGCATTGAGCCTCACGGCCACGCCCGAGGAATTCGACGCGGGCTTCGTTCAGGCCCTGCGCGACTACACGCAAGCCCACACCAGCCTGGCGCAGCAGGCTGCCGCGACGGCTGAAGTGCTGGCGGCAGCCAAGACGGCCTCGCAGCGCAAGGCCACCCAGGCGATCAGCGGAGCGGCGAAGGGTTCTGGCGGCAAAGGCGCAACACAGAAGCCCGCAGGCACTGCCGGCGCCAGCGCACCCGATGGCGAACCCGACGGCGACGACGCCGACGCCGACGCCGACGCCGACGCCGAAGGCGGCGCACAGCATGGCGCTGGCAGCGGCGGCGGCGGCACCACCAGCGACACCACCCTCGACCTGTTCAATTGAAGGGAAACGCAATGGCTATCGAAGTCAAGCCGATCCAGCGGCGGTTCTTCTACAACGGGGTCCAGTTGGCCGACTTTCCCGGCTTGGACGCCAAGGGCGTGAGAGACATGCACGCGGAGGAAATCTCTGAGTTGGCAAGTGCCGAGATCGTGTACGGGGAGATCAGTGATGGCGTCCAGGAAATCACCTTCCGCCGCGCAGTCGAAACAAAGGGCTGAAGAAGTCGAGGCGTTCAGCAACGCGGTTAACCAGGCCCTGGCCGAGGGCACGGACGGGCCCGCCGCGCAGATGGTCAAGGCAATGTCGTCCAGGGCAGTGCGGCGCCACGCCACGGCCTACAACGAGCTTTGCACCGACGCGCTGTTCCTGGGCGCCGCGCGCACCCGGCGTGATGACAGGCACCTTCCACCATGGCAATCGCTCCCCCCACTACCGTAGGCATGCCCTTGAGCCTGCCCCGCCTGGACCCGTCCATACCGGAGACCATCGAGCCGCTGGCCAGCCGCCGCCTCCAGGCGCGCCTTGCACGCGGCCTGCTTGACGGTGGCGCCATCGATGCGGCTGCGGTGAAGGCCGGGCGGCGCAGCATGCTCAAGGTCTGCGAGGCCGCTTTGCAGGCTTGGCTCCACGAGCATCTTGGCGAACTGCACTGCCTGGATTTGTCCTTCGTGCTCGTGCTGCGGTCCTTGACGGAAACGGACAGGTCTTTCGGGTACGCGGAGCAAGAGATGGCGCCGGAAGCGGAAATCCGCTGGTTCGCCACCTGCGGGCTTTGGCCTATCGGCCACGCGCTGCAGGCGCTGGAGAATGTCCACGAGGGCCTGGGTGCAACGGTGCTCACGGCGTTCGACGAGAACAGCGATGTGATGCCCATCTTCACGCCCAGGGACGCGCTGGAGGTCTGCCGGGAGTTCTACTGGCACGGCGAGGACGACGAGTCGGAAGCCATGGCGAACTGCGAAACCGACGAGGAGCGGCGCGACCTGGCCGAGGAAATGATCACCCGGGCCAAGCTCGACGCGGCCTTTCCCAATTGGGCCACGGACTTTGCTTCCAAGCGCCCGAACCTGAAGGTGCATCAGTTGCGCCGGCTGAAGCGGGGCGCGCTGCCGCCACGCGAGCGCGACGTGATCGACAACGTGTTGGCCCTCAAGACCGCGCGGGCGCGGCTCCTGGCGGCGCGCGCAACGGCCGACTTCGACGCGCAGGAGGACGGCTGGTTCACAGGGCACGCCGCGCTGCTGGCATGGAACGAGGACGACCTCAGCATGCGGCTCTACGACGACTATTGCAACTACGCCTCCGAGAGCGAATCCCGGGACACCATCGGGCTTCATCCGCTCGACTTGGACATCTGCGCCTCGCTGCACCAGTGGGGCAGCGCCATGAAGCATCACTTCGAGTGCATCCGGCTGCTCGACAGGTTGATCGGGCTTCTATCGGACGGAGACTGGCTGCAGGCAGACAACTCTTGAAGCATTAGCCATGGCCCAGCCGGCATTCACCATCCACGAGGAACGAGAGGGCGCCGTGCAGTTGCGCAAGGCCCTTCTCGTCTACGAGCGCAAGGACCGCTATGGCAACACGGGCCAGTGCCATGTCACGGTGCATCGGGTCATGTCGGGCGAAGATGGCCCGATCATCCTGTCGGGACATGCGCTGTCGGTGCAGGCCTCAACCCAGCTGGTGCGGGAGCTATCGCGCCAGCCGCGCAAAGGCGGGTTCATGCCGCCCGAACTGCTCTACTGGTCCGGCGACGTGGTGGCCTGGTGGGCGCCGCCGGCAGCGCGGCACATCGCCATCCGAAACGAAGCGGTGGGCGCGCCGGAGCGGGGAGAGGTCGTCCCGCATCCGGGACTGGTGTTCTGCGTCAACGGCAACAAGGGATGGTACGTGTGGGCCGTGCGCGGCGACGACCGGCCCACGCCTCAGACGGCCCTGTTTCAGGCACCGTACCTCAACGTCTGGCAGGGCGGGCAGATCTGCATCGGCAACGTCACGGTGCCGAGCGGCAATCCGGTTGAGCAGATCGAGGCGTGGAACCGCTGCTTCTTCGGCTCCTTCTTCACCCACACGAACGCGGCGGGCAATCTGCTGAAGTACCCGGGCGGAACCTATGCGTTCTGGCGCGACATGCTTGACGGGAAATTCAGCAAGTTCCCGCAAGCGGTGCTGAAGACGCTGAACACCACCCTGGCAAAGCAGATAGCCGCCGTGTAGGGCTGCAGCGCGCAGCTTGCCCGGGACTTGAGGCAGCGGCAGCCCGCAGGAAACGGTTCCCATCACAAGGAGCACTGGAGCGTCCGCATGGAACACCGCATCGACCCGGCCCTGCTTGAGAAGCGCGTCATGGTCCACCTCGTCGGGGTGGGCGGCAACGGCGCACAGATGGCCGCGTGCCTGGCGCGTCTGGACATTGCGATGCGCGCCCTGGGCCACCCGGGCGGCCTGCACGTCATGGCATTCGACGCTGGCCGCGTGTCCGAGGCGAACGTGGGGCGCCAGCTCTACAGCCGCGCCGACCTCGGGCAGTACAAGTCCGTCGTCACGGTCCACCGGCTCAACCTGTTCTACGGATTCGATTGGGAGGCCGTGCCTGCCCGCTACGAGGACCGCAAGGAGGCCGGCGTGAGCATCGACCCTGACGTGGTGGTGTCGTGTGTCGATACGCGCGCCGCGCGCCGTGCCCTCCATGAAGCCCTGCTCGGAGCGGACAACGCCCCGGCCTACTGGCTGGACCTTGGCAACAAGGAGGCCACGGCGCAAGTGCTCCTGGGCGAACCCCGCACAAAGAAGCGCTGCGCGGGCGGCCTGCGGCTGCCGTGCATCACCGAGCTATTCCCGGAACTGCTGGACCCCTCCATCCCGGACGACAACACCCCTTCGTGCTCCGTTCGCATGTCGCTGGCCAGCCAGGGGCTGTTCATCAACGACGTGGTGGTCAGGATGGGGGCGCAGTTGCTCTACGAGCTTTTCTCGCAAGGGCGCCTGCGCCACCACGGGGTTGTCATGAATCTTGAGAGCAAGCGGTGTGGGCCGGTAGATGTTGATGCGGCGGTGTGGGCAAGGTATGGCTTTGTCCCCGATGCAGCAGACAGTGAGGCCGCCCAATGCGAGCCCATGAACCAACCAGCCGCCACGCCGGCCGATGCTTGAAAGGAATGTCCATGCTGCGCACCAGCCACCTCACTGCAGCCCTGGCGCTGGCGCTGGCCGCCGGCGCCCAAGCCAACCCCGGCGCCGAGCCGGTCCCAGCCCAGACGCCGTCCGCCTCGACCCCGGCCGCATCGGACATTGAAGTCTTCATCGAGGGCTCGGAAGCCGCACGCGCCGCATTGGCGGCGCACCCTGGACGGCCCCTGGTGCTCAAGGCCCGCCGCGTGTTTGGCAGCGGGATGCCACCGGAGGAGGCTTTCGCGCGCGTGGACGCCACGCTGGCCGAGCTGGCGCGCAAGCAGGGGTTGCAGGTCGCGGACGCCGGCGCGGCGCCGGCCAACGCCATCACGGTCGAGCTCGACAGCGGCTTCTACGTCTACACGTCCAAATTCAACGCGCGCCGGGTATTGCTGGCCGAGATCAGCGCGGCCGCGCAGCAGCCAGGCGGGCAGCAGACCGACGGCCGCGCTGAGAACCGGGGCGTCGACGTGCTGCGGGTCGTCGCAGGGGCCGTGGGCATCATGAACGGCTGGATTTCACCGACCTTCGGCTCCTACATGATGGGCAGCGGTGTCACGCCGGCGCTCTTCGGCAACGGCAAGGCGCCCACCCGACTGTTCGCAGCCGGCAAGGATCGGTACGAGCGTGGCGAGCAGGAGGCCGGCAGCTTCGTGACCGTGGCTCTGGACGGGCAGCGGCATCGGTTCACCGTGCGAACCGTGCTCCAAGGCGACAAGCCTCCGTTCGCAGTCGATCCCCTGGTGGGCCGCAACCTGGAAACGGTGATGGCGGTACTTGATCCCAAGGCCAGGCTGCCGCAGCCCTGAAGCGGGCGTGCCTGCCGCGGCCCTCGCGGCCGAGCCGGGCACGCAGGGCCGCGAAGGCCGCCGGCTTCTGGACCTCGCCTCAAGTCGGCCACTTTCGGCGTGATTTCGCCTTGGCCCTAGGCGGGGGCATCGGCAACATCGGCGCATGGCCGCCTACTCTCGTGCCCGCGCATGCTTGCGTACCCAGCGCTGATTCAACTGAGTGCGCACGCGCGGCGCATCGTCTCCTCCACGGCGCGCCGCCTGGTAGTGCAGGCCGGCGCCGGCACCGGCAAATCCACGACGCTGCAGGCCTATGCGCTTGCTCGCCCGCGGCAGCGGATGCTGTGCCTGGCGTACAACAAGGCGATCCAGCTCGAGGCCGCGGCCAGGATGCCGTCCAACGTCGTCTGCCGGACCTCGCATGCCTTGGCCTACAAGGTCGCGCGCGCGCTGTTCGGCAGCCGTGTCGAGCAGCGAGTGGGGAAGACGTATCCATCCACGGTAGCGCGTGTACTGGGCTGCAGCCCTCTGGCAGCCAATGCGGCACTGGCGGCCATCCAGGCCTGGTGCGGATCGCTCGACGAGCAGCTGGGAATGGACCACCTGCCCAATCACATCGTGGCCAGGCTGGGCGAGCCCCGCGTGCTGTTGCAGCTGGCGCAGCTGCTCTGGGAGCACATGGTGGATCCCCACGAGCCAGAGATCCGGCTGCCTCATGACGGGTATCTCAAGCTCTACCAGCTGCAGCAGCCGCTGCTGCGGGAGTTCGGTGTGGTGCTCGTCGACGAGGCGCAGGACCTCAACCATTGCACGTTCGACGTCGTGACGCGCCAGGACGCCACCATCGTGATGGTTGGCGACGAGGCGCAGTCCATCAACGGCTACCGCGGCAGCGTCAACGCACTTCGCCTGCTCGACGCCGACGAGCGGTTGCCGTTGATGAGCAGCTGGCGCTTCGGGGAAGGCATCGCGCACATGGCCAACGCGCTACTGAGCAATTTCAAGGCGGAGTTCGTGCACCCTATCGTGGGCGCCGGCGAGCCTCGCAAGACCAGGCTCGACGTCGACGTCACCAGGCCATTCGCCATCATCACGCGCACGAACGCCATGGCATTCGAAGAGGCCGTGAACTTCCTCGACCTCGACTGCAGCTACCACTTCATCGGTGGCACCGAGGGCTACAGGCTGGAGAATATCCTCGACGCCTACCACCTCTGGATGGGTGAGCGGGCAATGGTCCGCGATCCTTATCTCAGGAGCTTCACGACCTTCGCAGAGCTGTCCGAGCTGGCGCTGGATGCCGAGGACGCAGAGCTCAAACAGCTCGTGCGCGCCGTCGAACGGTATGGCGGCCGTATCCCGGTGCTCATCGACGAGATCACGGCGCGCCACGTGAAGATGCACAAGAGCGCCTGGGGCCAGTTCGACGGCATCTTCATCGGTACGACGCACAAGACGAAGGGTCTGGAGTTCGAGCAGGTCTGGCTGGCAGACGACTACATGCCGTTCTTCGAGGAGGGCAGGGAGCTGGAGCTCGGGGAAGTCGAGACCGAGGAAGTCCACCTGCTCTATGTCGGATTGACGCGGGCACGCGCCGCGGTCCGGTTGCCAGAGGAGTTCGCCCGCTGGTTGGAGCACCGCAGGCTGCTGCCGGCTTGAAGGCAGCCGGACCACGTCCTACAGGAGCGCATGGATGGCTGAAACCGTCGACTACCTTGAACGGCCTTCGACCGCCACTGGCCTGGCCAGTCGCTACCGCGCGATGGTGAAGCTGCTCACCGGCATAGGCTGCGTTGCGCTGTCGGTGACAGTGGCGCCGGCGTTCTACGAGGACGGCGGCTTGATCCATCACGCGCTGGTGCACGGACTGACTGCGGCCGGGGCGCTGCTGTCGGTCTGGGGTGCGCGGGTGCTGCTCCACGGCTCCGACATCGGGGCTGAAGCAGCCCTCGATCGCATCCAGTGCGCAGCGCAAGGCCTCGGCTCCTATCGACAGCCGCGCAGCGAGGCAGCGCAGGACATGGCGGATGCGGTCGTTGCGGCCATCGAAGCGGCCGCGCAGGCCAGGGACGCCCACGCGGAGCCGGCGAACCCGACAGCGCCACCTGGGCCGGGCTGAGCGGCGTGCTTTGAACCTCCAAAAAGGCATGCCTCGGCCCGTGAGGACCGAGGCATGCATGGTGGGTTAGCGATGTCGGGGACTACGCGGCTCGACCGCAGACGAGCTGGCGAGCCCTCTCGCTGTACAGCAGCACTTCCGAGACGTCAACGAGCAGGTCGAGCGAACGGCTCAAGAGCGCAAGCCGCTCCAGTTCCGTGGTCGCCGACGGCGAGCTGCGCCGCGCGGTCAGATAGCCGTCCATCGCGTCGAGCAGCTTGAGGTAGATCGTCGGATCAAAGCCTTCGCACTCGAGGTTGAGGCTGACGGCCTGGCACAGCGCCAAGCCCAACGCCGCGAAGCCGTCTTGTTGCTCGATGAGAGCCTTGAACTTGTCGACCTCGGGCTGCCCCAGGGCGATGTCCCAGCGGTAGTTGCAACCGGCGACGGTGCGGGGCACGTTACGCGGCCTTCATTGGCTCGTCAACGCGAGCTTGCTCGATACCTCGATCCAGTGCAGCTTTGAGGATCCAGAGGTCCTTCACCCCTTGAATCTTGCGGAATGACTTCTGCGCTTCCAGGAAGCCCGCAGCTGTCCAGCGCAGCACCATGTCGGCGTCACGATAGCGAGTGACGCGGCGGCTCGTGCGTCGCACGATGCCATTGGGATTCTCGATGATGTTGGTCGTGCACAGGCAACGCTTGAGCGACGGCGGCAGGCCCAGGGCGTTGACGGTGAACGTCTCCTCCAGACCTTCCAGCAGCGAAGCGGCCGCATCGGCATGCTCACGCTGCAGCCATTGGGCCTGCTTGCGCAACTTGGCCATGCCATCCTTGGCTTCGAGCTTGTAGGCGGCCATCATCACGGCCTTGGTCTGCGCGGCTTCGACCTTGGGCAGCCGCTCCAACACATTGCGAAGTTTGTGGGTACGGCAACGCTGGACCTTGGCGCGAGTGCCGAACATCTCGTCGATCGCGCTGCGCAGCGCCTTGGAGCCGTCAATGACGAACAGGTACGACACGTCGGCTTTGAGGCCGCGCTCGATCAGCCGTCGCAGCAGGTCCTTGACCACCTGCGCGTTCTCGGTAGCCCCAAGACTCAGGCCCAGCAAGTGCTTGTCGCCGGCATCGTCCACGCCGACGGCGGCGATCACGTGGTGGCCGTCCACGCAGATGCCGTCGATGTAGATCACCAGCACCGGCAGCTGTGCCAGGCTGCGCTCGTTGAGCTGTGCCAACTGCGCCGCGCTGGCCTCGACGAAGCGCCGTGACACGCTGCTCTTGGACACCCCCACGGTGCCAGCGGCTTGCGGCAGCACCTCGGCGTAGCGCCGGGTGGACACACCGGCCACCATGATGTCCCGTACACGCTTGCCAATGTTGGCGTCGTCGCGCAGCCGGTCGTAGGCCGGCACGTTGACCTCACGACCGCTCTTGTCGCGCAGCCGCGGCCGCTGCACGCGAAGCTGCCGCTCAGCCAACGCCACGACACCGCGCTGGCTGCCGTGCCACAGCACTGCCCCTGCTTCTCGGCCGCGCAGCTTGGTTCCGGCCAATTCCTGCGCCGACAGCACCAGCAGCTGCTCGACAAGCGCAACAGCGGTCTCATGCATCAGCTCGTCGATGCTGGCTTGTGCGCCTTCGATCAGCTCCAGCATCGGCAGCAGCGCCTGCCCGCTCTCGCCCAGCACGCGCTTGATCTGCGTGCGGTCATTGCGGTGCGCCACCTTCACGGCAGGCTTTGCCTTACGATCCTTCATGGCGGTTTCCTCTTCGATGGTTTCAGGTTGGCAAGCTCGATTCTGTCGAACTCACCGGGGAAACCGCCGCCTCAAGTTCCAACTATCCGTGGGACATCACCTGCCCCAGCACGTGGACCACGAGAGGGGTATCGAAGAAGGCCTTGCAGATCTCCTTCAGGTACACCTGCACGCGAGCCAGGCTCTCGATCAGCTCAACAGAAGGCATGGTTCACCTCTGCGGCCGGCTGATCAAGCCCACGGCACCGGGCACGCCGCCCATCGGCGGCTCCTCGTCGTACCAGACGACCCGGTTGCCGACGTTGTTGGCAGCGTCTTCCCGGGTGGCCTGGAACATCGCTGCGGGCACCCTGATGCCAAGGCGCTGCAGCACGGCCTCGAAGTAGGCCAGGTCGGGCGACAAGCCGTGGCAGTCCAGCAGCTCGACGTCGGTCAGGTTGCTGTAGACGTATTCGTCGCCCTGGTTGTCAGCCGCTTCGACGACACAGTAGAAGCCGGCGAGCGGCCGGTCCCATCCCAGTTGGACAACGACAGCCTGGCCGTCGCACGGGGTCTTCACGAGACGTTGAGACATTCGAGTACCTCGCAAGGTTGAATCGGCGCCGTCCATGTGGGCGGCGAACCCGCTGCAGCGCCGGCGACGCTGTCGCAGCGCCGCAGCGGCGGTCTTGGGTGTCAGCGCGCAGGCGCCGGCGAGCTCGGTAGCCGAGCCAAGTTGGTGGCCCGGCCGGGTAGCGGAGCCGCGGCCATCCCTGGCGGCAGATCCGTGTGGCGCGCGGCTACCGCTCGACGACTTCCACGGGCTGGCGCTGCCAGCCGTGCTCGAGGAGGGCGACCGCGTACGTGGCGGCGCAGCGAAGAACCGCGGTGCGCCACCGCCCTCCGCAGAAGAAGACACAGGTCCTCGTTGCGGGTAGGACGAAGCGCGTGTCCGCGCCTCGGGTGAAGAAGATCACCTCCATGGGTGTCTCCCTGAAGGCGGCAGCTGCGGCATGCAGCTTCCAACCGCCCAGTTGTTCGGAGCCCACTTCGTGGAGCGCGCGTGGCCGCGGACAGGCGTGCGCTGGCGCTGGTCTTGATCGAAGTGGTGGCAAGGTGTTTCGGTGTTTTTCGCCCCTTGCGCTACAACTCGCGCATTGGCTGCCACATGGAGGCCATGCAGCTGCTGGAGTCGAGAAATGCTGAGGCTTGGAAACCAAATCAGGTTGACCCCCCGGGAAGTGGACCGGCTTCGCAAGATCACGGGCATTGCTCCCGTGGGTGTGAAGTCGGTCCACGACCTGGACGAGTACGTGGCCAGGTGCAAAAGGCATTACTGGGGCACCTCCAGGGAGACCCGCCTCTTGCACTGGCTCATCGACGAAGAGCGTCAGGCGCTCTTGATCAGTAGCACGGCAAGCCTCGCCCTTCGGAACGAGGTCGAGGGCGCGGCCCTTTGAGCTCAAGGCGATACGTGCCACGCGGATGCGATGCGCGCGCGTCTGTTGAACTGGCGGCTTCGGCAGCTACGCTGGGTTAGCCATGTCGATCAAAGCTATCCGCTTCCAGCTTCGCACCGGGCCCAGTATCGAGCGCACGCTGCGCCGCTACGCGGGCTCGTGCCGCTGGGCCTGGAATGCCGCGATCGCCGAGCAGCGCCGCCGGCGTGAGGCCGGCGAGAGCTTTGCCGGGTACGGGGTCATGTGCAAGTGGCTTACCGCGTGGCGCCACGCGCCGGGGACGGCTTGGCTGGCCCTGACACCGATCCACCCGCTGCAGCAGACGCTGCGCCGGCTGGAGCAGGCCTACCAGCGCTTTTTCGCCGGCCACAGAGGCTATCCGGCCTTCAAACGCCGCAGCCAGGAGCCGAGCCTTCATTTTCCGGATCCCAAGCAGTTTGCGTTGGACCAGGACAACGCCCGCGTGAAGCTCCCGAAGCTGGGCTGGCTGCGCTTACGCCAGTCGCAGCCCGTGCCCGGGGTGCTTAGAAACGCCAGCGTTACCAGCGAGCGCGGCAAGTGGTTCGTGTCGTTGCAGGTGGAACTGCCAGACGTGATGCCAAGCGCAGACGCGCGGCCCACGCTGGGCGTGGACTTGGGCGTGGCGTTGTTCGCGGCCATGTCGGACGGCCGCACCGTGCTGCCGCTGGATGCCCTGCGCAAGCAGCAGTGCCGGCTGCGCCACGCGCAGCGAGCTGTGTCGCGCAAGGTTAAGTGTGGCTAACAAAACCTATCGACGGCTCGCAGACAGATGACCGCGCACGCGAGTTGCAGCAGCGCCATATGGGTACCGAGTTGACGTTCGAAGCGAATGCGCAGTTTGCCGAAACCAGCAAACCAGGCATGTGTGCGCTCCACCACCCAGCGATAGCGCCCGAGCCGCTCGCTGCTCTCGATGCCACGGCGCGCGATCCGTACCGCGATGCCACGCAGGGAGAGTGCGCGGCGGCACTTGGGGTAGTCGTAGCCCTTGTCGGCGTGGACCTTGTCGGGACGCCGACGCGGGCGCCCACGCCGGCCCGCCACAGGCGGCACCGCGTCGATGACGTCCTCGAACAGCATCGAGTCGTGGCGGTTAGCCCCGCTCACGCACACCGCCAGCGGCGTGCCCCGGCCATCGACGATCAAGTGGCGCTTGGAGCCGAGTTTTCCGCGGTCGGTGGGGTTGGGGCCCGTTTCCGGGCCCCCCGGGGGCTGGCCACGCTGGCCGCATCGACGCTGGCGCGGTGCCAGTCGATCTGGTCGTACTCGCGCAGCCGGTTCAGCAGTGCGTGATGCAACTTCTCCCACACGCCAGCCGCTTGCCACTGGCGCAGTCGCCGCCAGCACGTCATGCCGCTGCCCCAGCCCAATTCCTGGGGCAAGTCCTCCCAAGGGATGCCGGTGAAGAGTACGAACAAGATGCCGTTGAACGCTGCCCGATCGTCTGCGCGCGGTCGCCCGCCCTTGGCCGAAGGCGCCACCTTGGGCACCAGCGGCTCCAACTCTTGCCACAGCTTCTTGCTTACCAGCGCTCGCTTCATGCGTGCTCATGATATTCGGCAAGGAACCGGTTTTGTTAGCCACACTAAGGGTTCGCGCAACCGGCTCAAGGCTGTGGACCGCCTGGGGCGGCTGCACGCGCGCATCGCCGCGCAGCGCAATGATTGGCTACACAAGCTCAGCACCGAGCTGGCCGACATGCATCCGGTCATCGCCATTGAGGACCTGAAGGTAACCGCCATGTCGGCCAGCGCCGCGGGCTCAATAGACGCGCCGGGCAAGCGCGTGCGACAGAAGGCGGGACTCAACCGCGCGATCCTGGATCAGGGATGGGCCGAGTTCCGGCGCCAGCTGGAGTACAAGTGCGCCGCCCGGGGCGGTGCCGTGGTCCCCGTGCCGGCGGCTTACACCAGCCAAACTTGCCACCGCTGCGGCTTTGTGACCGCCGACAACCGGCTTTCGCAGGCACGGTTCAACTGCCTTGCCTGCGAACACTCCGACAACGCAGATCTCAATGCTGCGAAAAACATCCTGGCCGCGGGGCTCGCGGTCTGGGCCGAAAGGCCCGTTGCCTGTGGAGCGGAAGTCAGCCGCGCCAAGCCTGTAAGGGCAAGGCGCGCAGCCGCGATGAAGCAGGAACCCACCGAAGCGACCAAGGCTAATTTAGCCCCGACGCGGTAGGAATTCTTGGGCCTTCAGGCCTAGGGAGGAAGTCAAGTTGGGGACCGTTTCCCCGTTAGCCGCCTGAGCGGTGCCAGTTACCTCAGCGGGTGCCAACTCCGCAGGCGCAGCGGTGAGCTTCTTGCCGAGCTCGCCGTCTTGCTGCAGCGCCGCGACCTGGACCTGCGCAGGCTCTGCTTGCTTGGCAGCATCAGGCTTGCGTCGGGGGGTGGTCGCGCGCTTCGGCTTGGCCGGCACGAGCGGCACCTCCGCGGTCTTGGTCAGCTGCGGCAGCATCTCCACCGCCATGTCCGCCACAGCGCTTCGAGCCGTCCCGAGAAGCTTGAACGGCTTCACGAAAACGAACGAGAACGCTGCGCGTACGGCGGCGCCGACACGCTGGTTACGCGCACGTGCTGCGTTGCAGCGCTTGAGCGTTCCCTTGGCCTGCAGGTACAGGGCCAGATGCTCGTGCCGGGCGGTGGCGTCCGACTCGAGCAGCTCCACGATCTGTTCAGCGACCGTCAAGTCCTCGACGTTCTTGTACAGATCCATCCAGGCTGCTTCCTCTTGCTGCCAGCGTCGGTTCTGCTGGAAGCCGTTGGGCTGGTTCATGGTTCACTCCTTTCCAGGTGGAAAATGGGGACGAACCATCCCCCGGCGGGAGACAGCGAATCCCCGCCGGTTGCAAAGTCGGGAGCCGCGGTCAAGCGGAACCCAGAAAAGGCCAGACCAATGAAGCGATCCGGCGTAGCCCTCGAAGTCATCGAGGGAGGTCGTGCGGCTCTCGAAAGGAAAGCCCTGTGGGCGGCCGCGTTGGACCGTCCCGACTGGGCTGACCTTTCCCGCCGCCTCAAGCGCTCTTCGAACGCCTGCGTGGCGTTGACCGGCGAAGACCCCGGCTCTCATGAGCCAGGATCTCCGCATCGATCAGACGCAGCATGCGGCGCGCATCGCTGCGAACGTCGCGATCCCTGATTTCCACCAGGACGTCGACGATCCGCTGCTGGCGCGCGCGCAGCTCCTGCAGATTGGCCTCATCGAGCCAGCGCAGGAAGCTCTTCCACTCGTCCTTGTCCAAGGGACAACTCACGCAGCCAGCGGCCACGCTTGGAGCACTTCAACCGCATCCGACTTCGTCGGACAGGCGGCTGCCTTGAACAGGACCGGTACCTTCACCGCGACCGCAGCACGAGGCTGAGGCCGGCCAGAGCCACCCAGCAGGCGGCACGTGATCACGTTGTTGTGAACGATGCAGGACATGGCGGTTCTCTTTCGCGTGAGCAAAAGGGAACACCAGTCCCCGCACGGGAAACGATGTTCCCCATGCCGGGTTGAAGAGCGTCACGCACCAAGGGTGGTTCGCTCCGAAGAGGCAACGAGCAGGCACAGCCGAAGCTGCGGCGAGACCGTCGCGCGAGCAGGACTTGCGTCCCAACTCTGGCAGCCGACCGAAGTACGGACGCACAGAGCGTGTGCCTTGTGCAGGCAGCAGGCTTGTCGGCTGCGAAGGCAGCCGAGTGGACGTCACAGGGACGTCCCTTCAAGGGCGGGTAACGACCGCTACGCCGCGGTGCCCATGAGCAACCGCAGACCTTGACCAGCGCCGTGAGAGCGCGGAAGCAAGGGCCAAGTCGGCACGAACGCCAACTGCAAAGCGCAACCAGTCTGCCACCCAGACTGTTGGCACGGTAGAGGCCATCACATCGCGTCGCATGCTCACTTGCACCGAACGCGGCAGCTGTTCATGCGACTTGCGCAGGCAATGGTTACAGAGCGCTACGCAGTTACGGCACCGCCCCGCCGGCCAGCGCCACCTTGAGGCCGGTCCTTGGGCTCATAGCCTGTCTCCAGCGTGTCGATGCGGACGCACCGCAACCGGCACCCCCACCGACTGCCAGCACCAGCCCATCAGCGCCAGGTGCAAGGCACCAAGGAGCGTATCCATGAATGCCCTCGTACAGAGGCTCGCCGTCGGCGAGCCGCAACGGCCCTCTGCATTGCAACTCCGCCTGTCCGCCAAGGGCCTGCTGGCCGGCGTGCGGCAGGCTTTCACTCACCACGGGGAGACTGCGGTACGCCGCCAGGGCCTGCAGCAGTTGCCTGCTGCGGCCGCGCCCGCCGCCCAAGGCGCGCTGCACCTGGACGCACCAGGCGCCGCGCCGTCGGCCCTTTGCGTGCCGGCTGGCCACGACTGCCCGGGCAACCTCACTTCCCGCGCCCGTCGCGTGCGCGCCGGCGCTGTCCGGCACGCCCTGTCCCAACGGCGGGCCTGGACGATGGAGCGGATCGAGCTGCGCGAGGCCAACGATGTGTTCCGCCAGCACCAGCGGTCCCTTGGAAAGCTGCATGGCCACGAGGTGGCCGTCGGCGTCGCACGTGCCTGTGACGGCACGATCGCGGGCGCTGCCGTGGCGTCAAAGCCGCGGCTGGAATGCCTGGACGATGCATTGACGGCCGAGCTTCGCGGCATCGCCGTGGCGGACGACGTGCCGGGCGGCGCGTCGCTGCTCCTGGCCGCCATCTCGCGCGCGGCGCTGGAATGCGGATTTCGCCGCCTCGTGTGGCGCAAGAGGGCCGACGTGGTGCCGTTCGAGCTCATACGTGCCGGCTGGGACCGCATGCCCGATGGCTGCCTGAACGCGTCCAGCGGCGACGGGTTCGCCATGTGGGTCAAGGTGCTTCGTGAGCACGAGTGGCTGCGTTGAGACCGGCCGCCCAGTCGCGAGTTATCCCCTGCCGCTGTGGAGAACTTGCCGCGCAAGACCGGCAAACGTACCGCAAGTGGCTGTCAGCAAAAGAGTTTGGTTGCGTTGCCCGTTTTTTGCGCAACCACGTTCGGATCCATGGTGGAGCGCGAGATGGCAACTGCGCAAATCGACATGTTCGGCCTGACTGACGATGACGCCGCCGCCGGCGACCGACGCTGCCCAAGCGGCCCTGGCCGCTACCCCTGGTGGCACGCTGAGCAGCAGACCGCGACTCCCCCCAACCTGTATCTCTTCAGCGCCGGCATCCCGGTGCGCATCGAGCGCTTTGGCTCGGGCGCCTCGGCGTTCTGGGATTTCCTGGGGTACGCGCTCGTAGGCATGCCTGTGGGCGTGACGGCCACCGAGGTCACGGTGAAGGTGAGAGCGAAGATCGTCTCCTACGTTGACCGCGGCGGTCGCGTCTTCGTCGATTCGGGCGCGTTCGGTGCGTTCCGCGCGGGCAAGGAAATGGACTTCGAGGAACTGGTGTTCCCGGTCTACGACGAACTGTGTCGCCGTGCCCGAAGGCGGCAAGGGCTGCTGCTGGTCATGCCTGACTGCGTAGGCGACCAGCGGCGCACGCTGGAGCTGCAGCAGTTGCACATCGAGCGCATCCACCGGTGGATCGACTCCGGGGCCGAAGCGGTCTTTCCCCTCCAGGATGCCAATGTGGCGCCGCTGCACGCATACGAGCGGTTGCTGGCGCTGCTGGACGACCGGCCACACACGCTGGGCATTCCTTCAAACGCCAGGGCGTGGCGGCCGCATCAGGTGGTTGACTTCGTGCGCCGCGCCCGTCCGGACCGCGTGCACCTGCTGGGACTGGCACGCGACTCGGTCCTGCAGCAGCTGGCGCGCGACATCGGTGAGCACAGCCCGGCGACACGCCTGAGCTGCGACGCCTGCGCACTCACAGCGCACGCTGGCCGCGGCCGCCGGCTGACGGATCGGGCCAAGTCGCGGCTCGAGAGCGCGGTGGCAGCCGCCGAGCAGGGCGACTACGGCGACGTGCTGCCGGACTTGTCGACGTACCTGACGGATGTGCTGTACACGCCGGGGTTCCTGTCGGACGAACAGGTCGAGTGCGTGGCGCACCACCTGGGCTACCGGGATTCGGCTTGGCGCAGCCGCTTCATCGCTGCGGCAGCCGGCCAGGGACTGCGGGAAGTACTGGCTCCGCTGGACCCGGACGAGACATGGATGCCCCAGGCCATGGCCAGCGTCGTCGCAGAGCGCCTCTACCGGCCGTGGCTGCGCCGCGTGCTCGCAGGGCCCATCCGGGCTTGGGAAGTCGCGCGGATCGCGTGCGACGACGATCCGCAAGGCGTCCCAGGCCTGCCGCGGTTGGAGGAGACAATAGCGGCACAAGAAGCCACGGCATGAGCGATGGCCACGCCGGTGACGACCTTCCGACATCCAGCCTCGAAGAATCAGCAGTGGAAGCTCCCGGCACATCCAGGCCGCGACCGGACAGCGGCGCCAGCGACAACCTGGCGACGTGGGAAGTGGCGAGCGACACAACGGCCAGTCCAGCAGCCGCCGGGCAACCGCAGCGCCGCCAGCTCGGCGTCCCGCCTCTCAAGTCAACCACTCCACCCGATTCGATGAATTGGATGGAGCTTGCGAAAGCAGGCTCCCCGGTTGACCAGGCTCAGTGATTCAGGAGCGATCTTGATGAACTACGTTCAGACGGTCATGACACCCTAGGATGCGTGCCAGTCCCAGGCTCTGTCGGCAGGAATCATGGTGCCAGCAGGGAGAAGGCTGGCGAAGGTTCCCGCCTCAACAAGCCGTTGGGACATTGCCGAGGCAAACATTACCGGCCGCAAGGCCGTGAAGGAGTTTTGAAACCATGTATTCCGAGAACTCTGTGTTCGTGCTGGATGCGGCAAGGCGGCCCCTTTCGCCTTGCCGCCCAGCGCAGGCTCGCCGACTCCTGCGCGACGGGAAGGCCGCAGTGCTGCGCCGCTACCCGTTCACCATCATCCTCACCGAAGAAAAGCCGCAGGCTGACCCGAAGCCGCTGGCGTTCAAGATCGACCCGGGCTCCAAGGCGACCGGCCTGGCGCTGCTGGACAAGGCGGGCCGCGTGGTGTTCGCAGCCGAGTTGGAGCATCGCGGCGAGTCGATCAAGAAGGGGCTGGACGACCGGCGCATGTACCGGCGCAACCGCCGCAGCCGCAAGACCCGCTACCGCGCCCCGCGCTTTGACAACCGGCGCCGCGCGAACGGTTGGCTGCCGCCATCCCTGCAACACCGCGTGGACACGACCATGACCTGGGTGCGGCGCATTTGGAGCAGTTCCAACGTCGCGCAGCTGTCGGTTGAGCGCGTCAAGTTCGACACGCAGGCGATGCAGAACCCTGAAGTCAGCGGCGCCGAATACCAGCAGGGTGAGTTGGCCGGCAACGAAGTGCGGGAGTACCTGCTTGAGAAGTGGCAGCGCCGCTGTGCCTACTGCGATGCCAGCCGCGTGCCGCTCCAGATCGAGCATGTCGTGGCGCGCTCGCGCGGCGGCACCAACCGGGTGAGCAACCTCACCCTGTCTTGCGGGCCTTGCAACCGGGCCAAGGGCGCCGATCCGGTGGAGCAGTTCCTGTGCAGGAAGCCGGACGTGCTGGCACACATCAAGGCGAAGCTCAAGCAGCCGCTCAAGGACACCACCGCCGTGAACGCGACACGTTGGGCGTTGTTCAGCGCGCTTGCCGCAACGGAGCTGGCCGTCGAGGCAGGATCGGGCGCGCGCACGAAGTTCAACCGCACGCGACAGGGCTACCCCAAGGCACACTGGATCGACGCGGCATGCGTGGGTGAGAGCGGCGCCCTGGTCGCGCTCGATCCCGCCCTGCGCCCGTTGCGCATCAAGGCATGCGGCCATGGCCTGCGCCAGCGGTGCCGCCCCGACAAATACGGGTTTCCTAGGACGGCTGCGCCGAGGGCCAAGTTCTTCTTGGGATTCCAGACGGGCGATCTGGTCAACGCCCGCGTGCCTACAGGCAAGTACGCCGGCCGGCACACAGGACGCATTGCCATCCGGTTCCGCCCCTCATTTCGCCTGACCTCCAAGGACACCACGTTCGACGTGCATCCCAAGTACCTCACCGCCGTGCAAAGGGCTGACGGCTATGCCTACTTCTGAGAACACGAACCCTCACTCCACGAATCCCCGCCACCCAGTGCGCACGGCCTGCCTCCAGGCCGCTGTGCGGCTGATCTCATTGGATGGCGTCCCCTCGCGGAGAACATGATGGAAGGGGGCAATTTGGCGTTCGCCGCTACCCTGAATGCGGCCGACCAAGACGCAATGGGCAGGTATGCCGGGCAGGCAGCCCGTCACCTGTGAGCACTGCGGCGCCCAGCGCCAATGGCGGGAAAACGCCTGCGGACTGGCCTTGGCTGCTCGCGCACCTGGCCGGGAAGGCGCTGCATCACGCAAACAAAGCCAAATGCCCGGAGCGCTTACCCAACAAGGGACAAGATGCGCAACAACTGCTGCACCAGTACCAGCACCGCCGAGCTGTCAGGACTGCGGCCGATCGGGTTGCCCACGAACACCAAGCAGCGGCTTGCTAGATGGCAAGGGAGTCCTTCTTGGCCCGGGTGCTGCGGCAGCGCGCGCAGGATGTCGACCTCGCAAGCTTGCCACGCACATCCGATCACACAACATTTTCGTTGTGTAGAATGAGCGAGTGGCTTTCAAAGAACTTGTCTATAACGAGCGCCAAGCGCGCGAGCTTGAGGCTGAGATCACTCAGATCTCGCAGGCCTTGTCGTCCGAACAAACGCTCAAGTCCATCATCGGCGGACTTCCGGAGTTGGCGATCGAGGGCATCCGGCGATCGCTGACCACAGACCGGCGCGAACTCTCGAAGAAGTTAGAGGCGTTCCGGCAGGCGCAAGCAGGAAACACCGAACCAATCAAGCAACAGGCAGGCAACGATTTAGGCGACATCCTAATCGTTGCGCGGCTGGCGCAGAACTGGAAGCAAAAAGATTTGGCCAGGAAGTTGGGGCTGCAGGAACAAGCAGTCCAGCGGTGGGAATCCGAGCGATACCGAAACATCAACCTCGCCAACTTCATGAAAGTTGCGAGAGCATTGTCGGTTGATTTTTCGGCCACATTCCATTCTCCTGAGTTATCAAAGTGGATGACACCAATCGATGTCAATCCAAGTGAAGTTCAGAAGGTGCTCAAGCACGCCCGTGCTCATGGATGGCTGGAAGAGGTGGAATCCGACGAGAAGGACGGAACCAAGCGGCTGATTCGGTACGTATCAGAGCATGTTGCAAGGTACGGAACACCTTCCCTTTTGCGCACCGGCCTCAATGTAAAAGGCCACCCGGAGGATTGGGCTTTGCTTTCGTGGAAAGCGCAAATCACAAGGAAAGCAGAGCGAATTATCCATGAAGAAAAGCCGGCCTACCGCCCTTTGGAACTTTCTTGGCTAAAGCAATTGGCCAAACTCAGCGAACGAGAGAACGGTCCACTGCTCGCCCAAGCGCTATTGAAGGATCATGGCGTACTGCTCGTCATCGAGAGAAACATTCCAGGTATGGAAGTCGACGGTGCAGCCTTCTTGGTCGAAGACATTCCAGTCATCGGGTTGACCCTGCGGCGTGATGCGCTGGACAACTTCTGGTTCACGCTGATGCACGAGGTTGCCCACGTCATCTTGCACTACAGGACGGGGTTGGCAGCGGGTTTCTTCGATGATGTTGAGAACGTCGAGGTGGACGAACTTGAAGAGGAAGCTAACAAGTTCGCAGCTGACCTGCTTGTTCCGGAAGAAACCTGGTCTCGTTCGCCGGCTCGCATTGCCAAGGTAGCAAAACCAATTGAAAACCTTGCTAAACAGTTAGGCATTGCACCCGCTATTCTCTTTGGCCGCATCAGATTTGAGCGAAAGAACTATTCAATCTTCGCAGATAAGATAGGCCAAGGCAGTGTCCGCAAACTCTTCGTACCCGAGGTAGCCAATGGTTAGTCGAAAGAAGACGATCTACGTTCCGGTTCTTCGAATGAAAATGGGGGAGTTGGACGGGCTGCGGTCGCTGCAAAACGACATCGCCGATTGCATCGCACCGATGCTCGTCGTGCCACCGGCCAAGGAGCGCAAGAGCAGTAGTCAGGAGTCACTTTTTGCGGCAGACCGAGATGTCCCCGATGTTGGCGGCGTTCTCTCCAGATACTGGCGCGACCGCGAAGTTTTTATTGACCCGCGGGCGCTGTTTAAGGAGTGCGGCGTGGACACGGCGATCTCTTGGCTGCCCTCGCTCTTCAGCCGTGCTCGTAGCCAAGGTGTTCTGGCCGTTCCGGTCGCGAGCCTCGGTGAGCTTGAACGAATGGGGGTGGATGCCTTTAAAAGTGCGGTTGCGATAGTTACTGGTTTGAAGTTCGGTCTCCGTATTGAATCCGGCGATCTGACGGATCCGTCGCTTGACGATCGGGTCCGCAAGGTTCTGAAGAACATGGATGTGTCGGCAGAAAAATGCGCAGTCTTTGCAGATTTTTCGGATGCGGATCTATCCGACCCTGCGCTCGTTTCTCCGATCATCCGTGCGGCCCTGGAGCAGTTGCAGATGCTCGGCCGATGGTACGTTGTCGTCTTCCTTGGGACAAACTAC
The DNA here is from genome assembly GCF_009760915.1 of Azohydromonas aeria. Lineage (GTDB taxonomy): Bacteria > Pseudomonadota > Gammaproteobacteria > Burkholderiales > Burkholderiaceae_C > Azohydromonas > Azohydromonas aeria. The sequence goes on along the minus strand of NZ_VIDQ01000036.1, from coordinate 6,225 downwards.
CCGGAGAAAAATCCAGCAGAACCTGGCCAGACCATTACCCAGCCGCGCAACGAATGGCATGCCTGGAGCGACGCGGTGAAATTTGATCCCTCAACCGCGGAGCACATGGTCTTCGGGGACTTTGCAGCCGACTGCTCCAAGATGGCATTCGGTGGCAACGGGGGACGTCCTATCCCACACACAAGATATACCACCGCATCAAGCTGGCTGGTCGTTCGGGGCGATAGCACCGGTTCTACCCACGAGGTGATGAAGAATGTGTTCGAGCGGATAGTCGCCAGCGGGAGCTTTGCTGGACCGACGTTCTCGGCCGCAGACGCCTACATTTTTGATGTAGCGCGCAATAATGCCCCGAGCGCGGGTAACGCGACAATTTGGCGCCAGCTCAATACCACCCACCATATTACTCAGGTGGTCGCTGATATCGCAAAGGTTCGCAGAATCCGGATTTCAAGGCTGCCGAGCGCTCCAGCCGGCATGCAACAGGCAATCTTGTACGCCTGACGCCAACGGTGAAGCTGGGCGAATCCATGCTGCAGGCAGCGCTGGCGCCGATGGACCAGCCTACGGCTGCCAAAGCTTCAGCCCTGCCGCAGCCGGTGCGTGTGCGCCTCACCGCCATCCCCGTGAACGCGACAGCCGGCGTCGAGCGTGCACGCGCCGCGTCGGCGCCTCACCTGGCTGGCATCGAGCGCGAATTCCAGGCCATCCAGCACAGGCGCCAGCCGCCACGCGTGGCGCTGGCGCAGCTGCGGGCCCTGGCCGGGCAGGTGTCGGACATCGTTGCCCCGCACCTGGCTTGCGCCAAGGGCTGCAGCCACTGCTGCCACCTGCACGTGTCCGTGACGGAAGCGGAGGCACAGCTCATCGGCTGGGAGATCCGTCGAAAGCCCAGGAAAGTGAAGAAGCCCACGGTCGGCCCGACGAACTACGGCTACCACATGCCGTGCACGTTTCTGGACGCGGACGGGCGATGCTCGATCCACCAGCACCGTCCCTTGGTCTGCCGGCTGCTGCTCAACGTCGACGTGGACGAGCTGCTGTGCCAGCTGATCCCCGACGCCCTGGTGCCCATGCCGCGCTACGACACGCACGACTTCCAGGTGGTGTTGGCCAAGTTGCTCTTCGACGACCAGGTGGCCGACATCCGGGATTGGTTCCCCACGCGGTAGCGCAAGGCTGCAGGGCTGGACAGCACCTGCGAGGCACCGCTCAAGTGCGTGAACCGAGGTCAGGCAACGCCTGGTCTGCATCGGCGGCATCGACACTATTGCGGTTGAGGCGGTCGGTGAAAGCGCAGCTCGAACCCAAGTAGCAGCCAGTCACCCTGGGGCGGTTGTGCCCGAGCACGCGAGCGGTGGCGCTCCTGGCCTCCACGTCCTGCGCCGGTTGAAGCTGACCGCCCCGCACCGGGGAAGGGCTGCTTGCCAAAGCCTCATACAGATCGTTGGCGTGTTGGTGCCGCAGGCCGTGCGCCACCACACCAAGCGCCGACTTGGTGATGCCGAACTGCTGCAGCACGTAGTAGAAGCGGCGCTGGCTTTGCGCGGCCGAGTGCTCCGCACGGCCGACGAACAGGCCGCTGGGCACCAGCGCCTGCAGCCGCTCGATCAATTCGCGCTGCGCCGGGTTAGCCAGAGGCACATGGCGCGGCCTCCCGCCCTTTGTGCCATGCACGACCCGAACGAACCACTGAGCGTGCGGGAACGCCTGCGCATCACGCTCCATGGCCTGCTCGCGGGGAACAATTGCGCCGTGTGGCCGGAAATGCCGCGCTTCCTTGGGGCGCAGGCCCAGCTTGGCGCAGAGCTCCAACTGCACGCCCACCCACATGTCGAACTCTCCGACGCGCTTGATCAGGCCGTCGATATCGACGTCGGCCGCAGACCAACTCTTGTCCTTCACCGCGACTTGGTAGCGATGAGCATGTGGTGACGCTTCGCCCACGTAATGTTGTGGCGCGAGCACCATGCCCGGCTTACCGATCCAGCCTGCGTAGGTGCGCAAGAAGCTGAGGTAGTTGTGGATCGTTGCCGTGGATCGGCCTAGGGACACCCAACGCCGGACCATGGCCTCGACGTGCCTGCCGCCCAACTCCCTGGGATCAGCGTCCTTGAACTCGGTTTCGTGGCGCAGCGCGCGGAAGAACGCCACCAGGAAGGTACTGCGGTCGCGCATCGTCTTGCGTGACACGTTCTTGTCCTTCGTACTGTGGCGCCAGTTGTTCTTGCGCAGGATCGCGTCCACCACCCGCACGTAGTCTGGCGTGCCCAACGGCAGCCGCCGCAGATCCTCATCCGGGTCGCGGCCGCCTTGCGGCGCAGCGGCGACTTCAGCGCTACCGCCGCCCACCGGGGTCTGAGTCGTACGCCGGCGCGACGGATCGAAAGGAATCACTGCCATCTCTATCTCCAACCGGACCGCCCGAGCCACGGCGGCCACCGAAAGTCAGAACAACGACAGGGAGCGCCAACGAGCTGGTGAGCCCTGCGACGCGCCCCAAGGCCGCACGGCTTCACAAAGGCTGATAGGACCGGTCCGCCTGCTGCTCGGCCTTCGACGAGCTGGCGGGTGCTTGCAAGGTTTCGGGCCTCCACGGGCCCAGCGGTAATCTTTAAAAAACACATCCCGAAGAACGGCTCGCATTTCGGCGAGACGCTCCCCACGGCGCATGACAGCGCCAGCGCCAACCACCTCAAGGGTGGATGACGCAACGCCCAGGGCTCCAGGCCCACAGGACGCTTCGAATTGGGATTGATCTGAAACCCACTCTCCCGGTGCAAGTGCAGCCCTACCACCAGGCCGCCTCGGGGATGCCGTCTGGCTCTGCACGTGCCGTCTCCATTCGGACGGCCCGCCATGCAAAGGCCCCCTCGCAGGGGACAGGTGACGACAACAGGGTTTGAGCGCGAGCCTCTTCCAAGGGACGACACGCGCGGCCGCAATCCGCCCTCAAGGAGCGATCGCGGCCCAAGGGGCACGCCAGACAACGCCGGGCGCCAAGGGCTGTGCCACCGAACTGCGTCAAGCACAGAACAGCGACAGTGCTCGGGGCCAAGTGCGGCCTCGAGCTCGAAGTACTTCAACTCACCGCGACTGACGCGGTCTGCTTGCCAGCACAGGGCTGGGGACTATAGGGCGCGTAACGAGCGCTACGGTGCTTGCGGGGCATCTCCCGGCCTGCTTCAACGCGATGACGCGATGTCTTGCGGCAGGCGCACAAGGCTCGATGCGAAGTTGACTCTCGCCCCGCACGGCTGTCAAGCGCGCCTTGAAAAACGTAATTTCCTGTCTAGCCGCCGTTATTTGCCGGAATTTTCGTAGGCCAACCGCCACGGGGCTTTACAGCAGAAAAAGTCGGCCTCTAGTTACGGCCGATTAGGCGGTTGCAAAGGAGCGACAAGCCTGCGGTGACCTAGCTCACCGCTAACGGTGAAAAGCATTCGGCCGGACGAGGCTTGGATCAGGGCTAAGTCACCGCTAGCGGTGACTTAGCTGACACCAATAGACCGGTTGGCTCGCAACTTTGCAAAAAACGGCGGGATTTTTCTTTGATTGGAGACGGCGCATTCCGCATGCTCTGGACTTCCGAACTGACTGGAGCCAGTCATGAGCGCAATCGTCAGAGCCATCGACGTGGGCCGAGGCAATACCAAGTTCACCAAGCAGTCGACCGCGGGGCGCGTGGACTGTGACCACTTTCCGTCGCTGGCCTTCTTCAGCCACGCTGACAAGTCCAACGACATTGGCGGCCGGCGTCGGACGGTTTTGGTGCCGGTGGATGGCCTCTACTACGAGGTAGGACCTGACGTGGAACTCGCCACCGACCGGTTCCGCACGCGGCAGCTGCACGACCACTATTTCGAAACGCCCGAGTACCGAGCTCTCACGGCCGGCGCCTTGCACTACATGAAAGTGGATGAGGTGGACCTTCTCGTTGTGGGACTGCCGGTGGCACAGTTCCTGGCCAAGCGTGCCGCATTGGAGAAGAGCCTCGCCGGCGAATTTCAGGTAGGGAAAAAGCGGACTGTCCTTGTCAAGAAAGTCCTGGCGGTTGCCCAGCCGCATGGAGCGCTTATTGCGTTTACGGCTGCGGGCGGTCTCGGAGATGGCTCTTCGGAAAACAAGAAGCTGGTGATCGACCCAGGTGCGAAGACGTTCGACTGGCTTGTGACGCGCGGCACCCGTGTCATCCCGAAGCTCAGCGACTCGGTGAATCGCGGTGTCTCTGACATCTTGCGCACCATCGCCGAGGCCATTAGTCACGACATCGAGGAAGACTACCGAGACCTGGAAGCGATCGACACTGGGCTACGCACGAACAAGCCCATCAAGATCTATGGCAAGGCGCATGACCTCAAGCGATACGACTCACTGATCCAGAAAGTCACTGACCAAGCGCTCGACTCACTGGCAGAACGGTTGGGCGGCACTCACGACGTCGACCAGATCGTGCTCGTTGGAGGCGGGTCGTACCTTTACCGCAAAGCAATCAAGAGAAGGTTTCCGCGGCATCCACTACACGAAATCGAACAGCCGATATATGCGAACGTCCGCGGGTTCCAGCTCATAGGCGAAGAATGGGTACGAGAGCGAAAGGACCAACGCAACCACGCCGCGACAAACGGACTACCAGCTTCGCCTTCTGCTGCCCCGTCAGCGCCACAAGAGGAACCCGAAGAGAAGTCGTCGCAGCTTCCAGCCGCTGATGTGGTATCCGGCACTGCCCCTGGCAGCCAATCCTGATGGGAGGCTGCGCATGCGCACAGAGCAAGATCGGTCGAGCTACGAAATCAAGCTGACCATCGCGAGGGAGGAGTGCCCGGGCCTACATAGCGCGCTGTCAGCGATACGCGAGCCCAGACGCCGGGCGAGCCGACTACGCGAGCTTGCCGCGAAGGGGCTGCTGCTGGAAAGCCATGGCCTTGCAGCGCCGCCCACTGCAGGCATGAATCCGGAATTGCAGGTTCCTCCCACACCCGAGACCGGGCCAGTTGCTGGAAGGAAATTCCTGGGCGACGTGCTCGAATGGGACGCCGACGCAACGTAAGAGGAGAAAGGGTGCGCATCGAGCGAGAGGACAACAATTTCATCAGCGCCAGTGAACTGGCGCAGATGAGCTACTGCGAGCGCCGAATCGAGTTTTATGCCAGGCTCGGTCCTCGCGACACCCTGGAGCAAAGAAAGGCAAAGGAGCACGGACTGGCCTCGCACGCGGAGTTCTTTGAGGAAAGCAAGCAGGTTATAGCCGCGAGTGCACGCAAGGGCTACTGCTTCATCGCAACCGCAGCGTTCGGTGATGGTGAGGAAACGCGAGCCCTGAGAGCCTTTCGAGATCTGTGCCTTCGCAGAACACGGAAGGGCAGATGGCTGATAGCGGCCTACTACCGCTTCTCCCCGTGGTTGTGTCGTTGGATGGAGCGCCGCCCACTTGCGCTGGCAGTTGTCCGTGCGCTGCTGAAGAAACTGGCTTCGATCGCGGCAAAAGCCGTAGACAGGCACATGAACCGGAGACGCTGATGTGGCTACTGCTCGCTGCAACTGCAGCGCTCCTTGGACTGCTTGTCCCCTTGCTGCGGATCAGGCCACGAAGGGGATCGGCCCAAGAACAGTGGCTGCCGCATGCATTGCACGGCGCCACGCTGGCCTTCGCGGAAACGACGTTTCGGTCAATGAGACGCCGGTTGGTGGCCAGAGTCGACCGCGCTTATCGTCATGGTGGCCAGATCGTTCTCGTGGAGCTCAAGACGCGGGCCTGGGACGCTGCCTTCACCACCGACGTGATTGAGCTTTCCGTCCAGCGGGCGGCACTGTCGGACCAGACCGGGGAGGCGGTATCAAGGACCGCTTGGGTGCTGGTGGAGAGCACTACGACAAAGAACAGACGGCCGCACAAGGTGGAGTTGCTGTCCGACGAAGCGCTCGATGCGTTGATCGTGAGGTACCGAAGCATTCGTGCAGGGCGAGCACTTGAGCTTCAGCCGGCGGCGAGGACAACGATGTGCAGAAGCTGCGGCCACTTGGCCAGATGCCGCAGCGTGTATCAGGACCGCCCTTCGGGCACAGCAATTTGACCCAGGCTTTAGAGCGCCTCGACGGTAAGCGGCCGCTGCGCGGCGTCCTTGCCTAAACGCTCACGCCGTGCAAGGCCGAACGCAGCGGGCTGGCGGCGAAGTGCTGCTTCCACAGCCGTGGCGTGAGCTCGGCCACGCGTGCTGCCGGGTG